>NZ_JAUJXA010000002.1:0-750891 GCF_031931935.1 Pseudomonas sp. rhizo25 | reverse complement strand
ACTTCGATGAACTGAAGCAACTCGCTACCGAAAACTTCATAACTCATTGTTTACCAAGGAGTTTTCCGTTTCGACTGCGCCGGAAGTGGGGCGAATTATAGACAGATATAATTCGCCGTCAACACCTAATTTCAGACTTATTCGGATTTGAGCGTAATGCGCGCAAATGCCTTCTTTCCTGCCTGGCACACATGGGCAGCGCCCAGCTCGTATATAAAGGTGCGATCAACTACCTCACCATCTATACGCACGCCGCCCGACCCCAAGAGATCACGAGCGACCGCCGAGTTCTTTACCAGGCCCGCCTTATTAAGGACAGCCGCGATCGGCATCGCCTCAACAGCCGTCAACTCAATCTCCGGCAGATCGTCAGGCAGCTCGCCATCCTTCATACGATTACCCGCAGCGCGATGAGCATTGGCCGCAGCCTGCTCACCATGGAAGCGCGCAACAATCTCTTCTGCCAGCTTGATCTTAACATCGCGAGGATTGGCACCTGCCTTTACATCCGCACGCAGCGCGTTAATTTCGTCCATCGAGCGGAAGCTCAACAGCTCGAAGTAACGCCACATCAAAGCATCCGGAATGGAAACCAGCTTGCCGTACATCACACCCGGCGCTTCCTGAATGCCAACATAGTTACCCAAGGACTTGGACATCTTCTTGACGCCATCCAACCCCTCAAGCAACGGCATGGTCAGAATGCACTGAGCCTCCTGACCATACGCACGCTGCAGCTCACGTCCCATCAGCAGGTTGAATTTCTGATCGGTGCCGCCCAGCTCAACATCCGCACGCAGCGCTACCGAGTCATACCCCTGAACAAGTGGGTAAAGGAACTCATGGATCGCGATTGGCTGATTGGTGGAGTAGCGCTTGTCGAAGTCATCACGTTCAAGCATGCGCGCCACCGTGTACTGGGAGGTCAGGCGAATGAAGTCTGCCGGCCCCATCTTGTCCATCCAGGTGGAGTTGAACGCCACCTCGGTCTTGGCCGGATCAAGGATCTTGAACACCTGCGTCTTGTAGGTCTCAGCATTGTCGAGTACCTGCTCGCGAGTCAGCGGCGGGCGCGTCGCGCTCTTACCGCTCGGATCACCGATCATCCCGGTGAAGTCACCAATGAGGAAGATGACCTGGTGACCCAACTCCTGGAACTGACGCAGCTTATTAATAAGCACGGTGTGACCCAGGTGCAGATCCGGCGCGGTCGGATCAAAGCCAGCCTTGATACGCAGGGGCTGGCCACGCTTGAGCTTTTCAATCAGCTCAGACTCGACCAACAGTTCGTCCGCACCACGTTTTATCAGCGCTAGCTGCTCTTCAACCGACTTCATAACAGACCCGCAAGGCTCAGATTCAAAAGGGAACCAACCATACAAGATCAGGGACTAATTACAAGTTTTGCCCTGCGCACGGACACCGTTCAGCGAGCCCAGCATTCGCGAGCTTGCGCCACAGATGATTTGGTTATATTTTATACAGTTATTTCATCTTCATCATGTCATTCATCTTTTCCATTTCATCTTCAAAGTCAAAATTACCTATGACCACTGAACCGTCTAAAGCGCCGCCGCTTTACCCGAAGACCCACCTGCTCGCCGCAAGTGGTATCGCCGCCCTTCTCAGCCTGGCACTCCTGGTATTCCCTTCCAGTGACGTAGAAGCCAAACGAACATCCCTTAGCCTTGACCTGGAAAGCCCTGTTGAGCAACTGACACAAGATCAAGACGCTTCCGACGCCCAACAAGCCACAAATACCCCGACCGAATCGCCTTTCGCACAGATCGAAAGCACTCCCGAAGATACCCAACAAGCCACCCAGGACCAACCTGTGGTAGCCGCAGCCAAGAGCCCTCAGCATCGCGAGGTCATCGTCAGCAGAGGCGACACGCTATCAACGCTGTTCGAAAAGGTCGGACTGCCTGCCGCTACCGTCACCGAGGTGTTGGCCAGCGATAAGCAAGCCAAGCAATTCACCCAGCTCAAACACGGTCAAAAGCTTGAGTTCGAACTGACGCCCGACGGGCAGTTGAACAACCTGCACACCAGCATCAGCGACCTGGAAAGCATCAGCCTGAGCAAAGGCGCCAAAGGCTTTGCCTTCAACCGCATCACCACCAAGCCGGTCATGCGTTCAGCCTATGTACACGGCGTGATCAACAGCTCCCTGTCGCAATCGGCCGCCCGCGCAGGCCTTTCGCACAGCATGACCATGGACATGGCCAGCGTATTTGGCTACGACATCGACTTCGCCCAGGACATCCGCCAGGGTGACGAATTCGACGTGATCTACGAGCAGAAAGTCGCCAACGGCAAAGTAGTAGGCACCGGCAACATCCTCTCTGCACGCTTCACCAACCGTGGCAAAACCTACACCGCTGTGCGCTACACGAACAAACAAGGCAATAGCAGCTATTACACCGCTGATGGCAACAGCATGCGCAAGGCCTTCATTCGCACCCCTGTGGACTTCGCCCGTATTAGCTCGCGTTTCTCCATGGGTCGCAAGCATCCAATTCTGAACAAAATCCGCGCGCACAAGGGCGTCGACTATGCCGCTCCGCGCGGTACGCCTATCAAGGCAGCTGGCGACGGCAAAGTGCTGTTGGCGGGACGTCGCGGCGGTTACGGCAATACAGTGATCATCCAGCACGGCAATACCTACCGCACGCTGTATGGCCACATGCAAGGGTTCGCCAAGGGCGTCAAGACTGGCGGCAACGTGAAACAGGGCCAAGTAATCGGCTACATCGGCACTACTGGCCTGTCCACGGGGCCGCACTTGCACTATGAGTTCCAAGTCAATGGCGTACACGTTGACCCATTGGGCCAGAAGCTGCCAATGGCCGACCCGATCGCCAAGGCCGAACGCGCACGCTTCATGCAACAGAGCCAGCCGCTGATGGCGCGAATGGATCAAGAGCGTTCCACGTTACTGGCTTCGGCGAAGCGTTAAGGTATGCCGCTCTATATCGGTGTGATGTCCGGGACCAGCCTAGACGGCCTGGATATCGCCCTCATTGAACAAGGCACGGCGATCAATCTGATCGCCACCCGCTACATTCCCATGCCCGACACATTGCGCACTGAGCTATTGAGCCTGTGCGCCAGCGGCCCAGATGAAATCGCCCGGTCTGCTATTGCCCAGCAACAGTGGGTCACGCTGGCCGCCCAAGGCATTCACGCCTTGCTGGATCAGCACAACCTGAAGCCTCAGGACATTCGTGCAATTGGCAGCCATGGCCAGACGATTCGCCATGAACCCGCCCGAGGCTTTACCGTACAGGTCGGCAACCCTGCCCTGCTCACTGAGTTGACCGGCATCACCGTAGTCAGCGACTTCCGCAGCCGTGATGTTGCCGCTGGCGGCCAGGGTGCGCCCTTGGTTCCTGCGTTTCATGAAGCCTTGTTCGGCGAACACACCGGCAACCGCGCGGTATTGAATATCGGCGGGTTCAGCAACCTCAGTCTGATTGAAACGAACAAGCCTGTCGCCGGCTTCGACTGTGGCCCAGGCAACGTCCTCCTGGATGCCTGGATTCACCTGCAGCGCGGCGAACACTTTGATCGCGACGGGCAATGGGCTGCCAGCGGCAGGGTCCAGCCCCGGCTACTCAACACATTGCTCAGCGATCCGTTCTTCTTGACCAAAGGCCCAAAAAGTACGGGTCGCGAAGTCTTCAACCTTGCCTGGCTGCAGGAGCACCTTGCCCGCTTGCCTGTCTTTGAACCTCAGGACATACAGGCCACGTTACTGGAACTGACGGCCTTCACCATCGTCGAGTCCCTGCAAAGCGCCCAACCAACCACAGAGACCTTGCTGATCTGCGGCGGCGGCGCCCATAACAAAACACTGATGGATCGACTGACAGCACTGTTGCCCACCACCCACGTCAGCAGTACAGCTATCTACGGCGTAGATCCCGACTGGGTCGAAGCCATGGCCTTCGCCTGGCTGGCACATTGCTGCCTGGAAGGCATCGCGGCCAACCGCCCCAGCGTCACCGGTGCTCGCGGGCTTCGGGTACTCGGCGCGATCTACCCCGCCTGAATCCCAGACAGCAAAACGCCGCGTGGCTAATCAAGCCAAGCGGCGTTTTTTTGTTGCGCGCGAGGCTACCGATCAGATCGAGAACGAAGAGCCGCAACCACAAGTAGTGGTGGCATTAGGATTCTTGATCACGAAACGCGAACCTTCCAGACCTTCCTGGTAATCCACCTCGGCACCTGCCAGGTACTGGAAACTCATCGGGTCCACGACCAGGCTGACGCCCTCGCGCTCGACGATGGTGTCGTCATCGGCCACATCTTCATCGAAGGTAAAACCGTACTGAAACCCTGAACAACCGCCGCCCGTAACGAATACGCGCAGCTTCAAGCGATCATTACCCTCTTCATCGACCAGGCTCTTCACCTTGTGCGCAGCACCGTGGGTAAATTGCAAAGCCGTGGGGGTGAAGGACTCAACGCTCATGCTGATAATCTCCCGGCGTAGCGCCGTCATATGCGTAATGGCCGGTATTATCCGCTTCTCCTAGAAAAGCGGTCAACTATTGTTACGGTATATCAATCTGCACAGCCGCCATTAAAAACACAAAAGGCCCGATCAACGGGCCTTTTATGTAACGGCCTATCAGCGCTAAGGCAGCATGCCCGCATGGGACAGACCCAACTTCTCATCCAAGCCGAACAGGATGTTCATGTTCTGCACCGCCTGGCCCGACGCGCCCTTGACCAGGTTGTCGATCACCGACAGCACCACGACCAGGTCGCCATCCTGCGGGCGATGCACTGCAATACGGCACACATTGGCGCCACGCACACTGCGGGTTTCCGGATGGCTGCCCGTCGGCATTACATCGACGAACGGCTCATTGGCATAACGCTTTTCAAACAATGCCTGGAGGTCTACCGAGCGGTCAGTAACGGTCGCATACAGCGTGGAGTGAATCCCACGGATCATCGGCGTCAGGTGTGGCACAAAGGTCAGGCCCACGTCCTTGCCGGCAGCGCGACGCAGCCCCTGGCGGATTTCTGGCAAGTGACGATGCCCCTTTACCGCATAGGCTTTCATGCTTTCCGACGTTTCAGAGTACAGAGAACCTACCGCCGCGCCCCGCCCCGCCCCGCTGACACCCGACTTGCAATCGGCGATCAGGCGCGAAGCATCCGCCAAACCAGCTTCCAGCAATGGCAGGAAGCCCAGTTGCGTCGCAGTCGGATAGCAACCCGGTACCGCAATCAGGCGTGCTTGCTTGATCTGCTCACGATTGACTTCCGGCAGGCCGTAGACCGCCTCCTCCAGCAACTGCGGCGCACCGTGGGGTTGGCCGTACCATTTGGCCCACTCATCGGCATCCTGCAGGCGGAAGTCCGCCGACAGGTCGATGACCTTTGTACCGGCCGCCAACAACTCACCCGCCAACGCATGGGCAACACCGTGAGGCGTGGCAAAGAACACCACATCGCAAGCGCCCAGGGTCTTGATATCCGGCACGCTGAACGCCAGGCCATCATAGTGGCCTCGCAGGTTCGGGTACATATCGGCCACGGCCAGCCCAGCTTCGGATCGGGAAGTGATGACCACCACCTCAGCCTGCGGATGCTGGGCCAACAGACGCAGCAATTCGACACCGGTGTAACCCGTGCCGCCGACGATACCGACCTTGACCATAAACCTGCCCTCAACGAACCCACTGGAAAGCCGTCGATAATAGGGGCCGCATCGTCCTGCGACAACCGTCAACGTGACGTATGGGCGCATGAGCCACTACTATCTTGGCTACCGTGAACCTGGGAATAACTAAAAATGCTCTATCTATGGATCAAAGCCTTCCACATCGTCAGCATCGTCTGCTGGTTTGCCGGTCTGTTCTATCTACCGCGCCTGTTCGTCTACCACGCCCAAAGCGAAGACACAGTCAGCAAAGAACGCTTCAGCATCATGGAGCGCAAACTGTACCGAGGCATCATGGGGCCGGCGATGGTTGCCACACTGGTCTTCGGCATCTGGATGCTGGCGCTCAATCCAGGCATTTTCCAATCCGGTGCCTGGATCCACGCCAAGTTGACCCTGGTCGTGCTACTTATCGGCTACCACCATATGTGCGGCGCGCAAGTGAAACGCTTCGCCCGTGGCGAGAACACCCGCAGCCATGTCTTTTATCGCTGGTTCAATGAGGTGCCGGTTCTGATATTGCTGGCTATCGTAATTTTGGTCGTGGTCAAACCGTTCTAACTTCAATTACTCGGGGAACCTCCAATGTCGCTGCCCGCTTTGCTGGAACAACATCTGCGCCTGCCCGTGGTGGCTGCGCCGATGTTTCTGATCTCCAACCCGCAACTGGTTCTGGCCTGCTGCCGCAATGGGGTGGTCGGGAGCTTCCCGGCGCTCAACCAACGCGAAAGCAGCGGTTTCAAGGCCTGGCTGGAAGAAATCGAAGCGGGTCTGGCGCAGCTGGACAACCCAGCACCCTATGCCGTGAACCTGATCGTGCATAACAGCAACCCACGGCTGGAGGCCGATTTGGCGATCTGTGTGGAGCACAAGGTGCCCATCGTCATTACCAGCCTCGGTGCGGTGAAGGAATTGGTAGATGCCGTCCACAGCTACGGCGGCCTGGTGTTTCATGACGTCACGACCCGACGCCATGCCGAGAAAGCCGCTGAGGCGGGCGTCGATGGCCTGATCGCCGTAGCCGCTGGTGCCGGCGGCCATGCTGGCACCTGGAGTCCCTTCTCGCTGATTGCCGAAATTCGCCAATTCTTCGACAAAACCCTGCTGCTGGCCGGTTGCCTCAACCACGGCCACGAAATTCTCGCCGCCCAGTTGCTGGGAGCCGACTTGGCGTATTTCGGCACGCGCTTTATCGGTACTACCGAAAGCCACGCGCCAGATGCCTATAAAGAGATGCTGCTCACATCGCGCGCCGCCGACATCGTGCACACTCCGGCAGTCTCCGGCGTACCTGCGAGCTTTATGCGCCAGAGCCTGGAAAATGCCGGTTTCGACCTCGCCGCGCTGCAAGGCAAAGGTGAAGTCAATTTCGGTTCCAAACTCAAACCATTGAGTGATGAGGCCAAAGCGTGGAAAACTGTATGGTCCGCCGGTCAGGGCGTCGGTGAAAT
Organism: Pseudomonas sp. rhizo25; assembly: GCF_031931935.1. Classification (NCBI taxonomy): domain Bacteria; kingdom Pseudomonadati; phylum Pseudomonadota; class Gammaproteobacteria; order Pseudomonadales; family Pseudomonadaceae; genus Pseudomonas; species Pseudomonas sp. rhizo25. The sequence continues at coordinate 743,760 of NZ_JAUJXA010000002.1, read as the reverse complement.
CGATGATTTACCCAGCGTCGATGAACTCGTCGCCCGCCTGGATGCCGAATACCGCAAAGCACGCGAGCATGCCGCGCAACTGCGCTGGCCACGCTGACCCACTGCACGGCCCGCCGATTGGACGGGCCTGCACACCCTCCCTGATTAAGTGACAAGGATGCCCGCATGAGCGACAACCGTTTCAAGATTGTGTTTGACGGAGCCTTGCTCCCGGGTGTCGAAAGCACCACCGCCAAGCTGAACCTCGCCGAGCTGTTCAAGAGTGATGTCGAGGCGATTGAAAAACTCTTTACCGGCCGCCCGGTCGCGCTCAAACGCGACCTTTCCCGCCCCGATGCCGAAACCTATCTGACGGCATTGAAAAACGCCGGGGTCGACGCACGTATCGAAGCCGAACAACCCGTAGCATTCAGCCTGGCCGAAACCCACGAGACGAGCTCTCCTGGCTCCGACTTTTCCCGCTCCGAAGCTTCACCATATGCCCCGCCACGCGCTGCGGTTGGCGATGACTTGCCGGAGTTCGCCACCCTCAAGGTATTCACCATAAACGGGCGCATCGGCCGCCTGCGCTACCTGGCCTGGACGCTGGCACTGACCGTCGCGATGCTGGTGGCTGCTGGCATCATCAGTACCGTCGGCTTCGCGGTGGCGACTGCCTCGCCAACAATCGCCATCATTCTCGGCTCGCTGCTGGGTTTCGCGCTATTTGTTGGACTCGTCGTGGTGAGCGTGCAAATCGGTGTGCAGCGCCTGCACGACCTGGGCTGGTCTGGCTGGCTGTACTTGCTGAACCTGGTTCCACTGGTCAATAGCGTTTTCCCTATCCTGTTGCTGGTATTGCCGGGGAACGCGGGTGCCAACCAATACGGCGCACCGCCACCACCGAACTCTACTGCGGTGAAAATCCTGGCCTCGCTGTGGCTGGCGTTTATTCCATTGATGCTCATCATCGGCCTGACCCTGGGCATGAACGGTTATCTGGACCAACTTGAAGCCAATATGGACAGCAGTTACGAAAGCAGCTCCATCACCTCCGATGAAGACGTCGATCAAAGCGTGATTGTGGATGAAGCCGCAGCGCAAAGTGCTGACGACGCGGCCGAACCTGTAGACTCTCCAGAACAGTGAAGAAACGCCCGCCACCTGTGATGCCACTGTCACAGGTCGGCGGCGTTGCGATGGAGAAAGGCATGACCCGTTACGCTCTGATCACCGGTGCCTCCAGCGGCATCGGCCTGGCTTTGGCCGAAGCCCTGGCTCGACGCGGCCGCAGCTTGATTCTGGTGGCCCGCCAGCGTGATCAGTTGGAAAGCATTGCATTGGAATTGACTCAACGCTTCGGCGTCGAGGTGTTGTTTCGTGCCTGCGACCTGGGCGAACCGCTGCGTTTGTCCGGCTTTTTGCTGGAGCTTGAAGAGGGCGAGCGACAGATTGATCTTTTGGTCAACTGCGCCGGCATTGGTACCAGCGGGCCGTTCCTGGCCCAGGACTGGATGACCGAGCAGGACCTGATCGAAGTCAACATCCTGGCCCTGACCCGCATGTGCCATGCCCTCGGCAATGCCATGGCGCTGCACGGTGGCGGGCAGATTCTAAACGTTGCTTCGGTCGCAGCCTTCCAACCGGGCCCATGGATGAGCAGCTACTACGCCAGCAAAGCCTATGTACTGCACTTTTCAGAAGGCTTGCGCGAAGAGTTGAAGACGTGTGGCATCAAGGTCTCGGTACTTTGCCCGGGCCCTACGCGCACCGCCTTCTTCGGCACCGCGCAAATGGATACGGCGAAACTTGACCACAGCCAGCAACTGATGAGCCCGGAAGAAGTCGCGCTCTACACCGTGCGCGCGCTGGAAAAGAACAAAGCCATCATCATTCCCGGGCGCCGCAACCGCTGGCTCGCATTCAGCCCACGCCTCAGCCCGCGCTGGCTGACCCGCAAGATTGCCGGCGCCATCAACAAGGCCTATTGCCCGCGCTGATCGCCTGGGTACACTCACCCTGCATTTTCATAATGGAGAAACAGCTGTGGATACTCTGTTCACCAAGATCATCAACAGAGAAATACCCGCGAAGATCATCTACGAAGATGATCAAGTCCTCGCCTTCCATGATATCGCCCCGCAGGCGCCGGTACATTTTCTGGTTATTCCGAAAAAGCCCGTCCGCACCCTGAATGATCTGACTGAAGATGATAAGGCCTTGGCCGGCCATATCCTCTTTACAGCCCAACGCCTGGCCCTGGAGCTAGGTTGTGAAGAGGGTTTTCGGGTCGTGATGAATTGCAATGAGTTGGGCGGGCAGACCGTTTATCACATCCATATGCATGTGCTTGGTCAGCGTCAGATGAACTGGCCGCCAGGCTGAGGGCCGGAGTCGAATTGACTCAGCGCAAACGCTTCGCTCTCTCTTGCGGTAAACTGGCCGTCGAGATTCTTCCCGGAGGTCAGCATGACTACCCAACGTCACTACTCGCCGATTGACCGTCTGTTGCTGCAAGCCGACATGGCCATGCGCACACTGCTGCCATTCAGCGGCCAACCCTACCGCCCATCGCCCGCCATCGTGCAGCCCGATGCGCAGCTGAGCGAAACGGATACCCGTCACGTGGCCGGCCTGATGCGTATCAACCATACGGGTGAAGTCTGTGCCCAGGCGCTGTATCAAGGCCAGGCGCTGACCGCCAAGTTGCCGCAGGTACGTGCAGCGATGGAGCATGCAGCCGAGGAAGAGATCGACCATCTGGCCTGGTGCGAACAGCGTATCCGCCAGTTGGGCAGCCACCCCAGCGTTCTGAACCCACTGTTTTATGGCTTGTCGTTTGGTATCGGCGCTGCCGCCGGGTTGATCAGCGACAAAGTCAGCCTCGGATTTGTCGCCGCGACCGAACATCAGGTCTGCAAGCACCTGGATGAACATCTGGAGCAGCTGCCGGCCGAAGACGAAAAGTCCCGGGCGATTCTTGAGCAAATGCGCATCGATGAAGAACACCATGCAGAAAGCGCTCTAGACGCCGGCGGCTTCCGTTTTCCAGCACCGGTGAAGTTCGGAATGAGCCTGATGGCCAAGGTCATGACCAAAAGCACCTATAGAATCTAAAAGTGCGTCAAATTCAAACCGAAAAAAGGGCGCTCGCAGCGCCCTTTCTCTTGCCTGCGATTCCAGCAGTCAGCCCAACTCGATGATTTCGTAATCATGAGTGATGACCACACCTGCGGCACCCAGCATGATCGACGCCGAGCAGTACTTCTCGGCGGACAACTCAATGGCACGCTTGACCTGGGCTTCCTTGAGCGCGCGGCCCTTGACCACGAAATGCATATGGATCTTGGTAAATACCTTGGGATCCTCAGTGGCGCGCTCGGCTTCCAGGAAGGCTTCGCAGCTTTCCACGGCCTGGCGCGACTTCTTCAGGATGCTGACCACATCGAAATTGCTGCAACCACCGACGCCCAGCAGCAACATTTCCATCGGCCGCACCCCAAGGTTACGGCCACCGGCTTCCGGCGGGCCGTCCATGACCACCACATGGCCGCTACCCGACTCACCGAGGAACATGGCTTCGCCCGCCCATTGGATGCGTGCCTTCATCGCCCAGACTCCACTGCTAAAAAAGGGTCGCCAGCTTAGCACAGGGCCTTAAAACCGCAGCGCTCTGGCTGAATTTGATAAATGACAGCGTTTGCCAAGCAATTTCGCTAATCGAGGCAGAATGTGTCTGGTAAGCTGGCGCCAAATCAATGGCGCATTGCCATGATTTTACAGTGCGTATCAATATTGAGACCACTGGATAAAAACAACGCCAACCACACCGCGCAGTCTTTCGGGAAACAACCATGGTTGCTCTTACTCCCACACCCAAGATCAAGAACCTCGACAAGCTGTTGATGCATTGCCAGCGTCGACGTCATCCGGCCAAGCACAACATCATTTGCGCCGGCGAGCGCTCAGAAACCCTGTTTTTCATTATCAAGGGCTCGGTCACCATCCTGATCGAGGATGAAGACGGTCGCGAAATGATCATTGCGTACCTGAACACTGGAGATTTCTTCGGGGAGCTGGGGCTGTTTGAGCAGGCGGGCAAGGAACAGGAGCGCAGTGCTTGGGTCCGCACCAAGGTTGAGTGCGAAGTCGCCGAGATCAGCTATGCGAAATTTCGCGAACTGGCTCAGCATGATCCGGATATCTTGTATGCCCTGAGCGGTCAGATCGCGCAACGCCTGCGTGATACCACGCGCAAGGTCGGCGACCTGGCGTTCTTCGATGTCACCGGTCGTGTAGCGCGCTGCCTGCTGGAGTTGTGCAAACAGCCCGACGCCATGACCCATCCCGACGGCATGCAAATCAAGGTCACGCGTCAGGAGATCGGGCGTATTGTCGGCTGTTCACGGGAAATGGTCGGCCGTGTGCTCAAGGACCTGGAAGAGCGCAATCTGGTACATGTCAAAGGCAAGACGATGGTGGTATTCGGCACCCGCTAACCCGGCAGGAAGCTGGCCAGCATCTGACGGTACAACCTGTCGAGCCGACTGATCGCATCCGGTGCGGGAAACGCTTCGTGCAGGGCGATATGGCTCTCGGCACGCACCCGCTGTTCCAGGCCACAGGCTTGATTGAAGCGGTTGACCGCATTGATCAGTTCTTCACGATCGTTATCCAGCAACAAGGCGCCGTGGATCAAGCCCACCGGACGACCGCCACTTTGGCGCCAACGCTGGGCGGTACCGACCATCTTGCGGCCATTGAGATTGACGTTATACCGACCATCGCAAAAAGCTCCGTCGATTTCGCCAACGGAGGCATCACCGCCCAACTCGAGCAGAAAATCGCAGATCGGCTGGCACAAGCGCTGGTAACCGGTTTCGATGCGGCCTTGGTCGCCCTCACTGCGCGGCGGCGCATACACCAAGGCGATATTGACCGTGGCAGCGGACTGCGGCACGGGTTCACCCCCAGTTTCCCGCAGCAACACCGGCCAACCAGCATCCGCCGAGATTTGGCTGGCCACCGCAAATGCCGGCAGCCGACTCAAACGGCGCGGCATGACCAGCGCCTGATCGCTGGGCTGCCAGAACAACAGCCCGAAGTCCTGCTCGCCCGCGCCAACGGCTGCCAACAGCTGCTGCTCGGCGGCAAGGCCCGCTTCTACAGTCATGATCACGGGCTGAGTCATCGAACACCTACCTCTCAGATTAAACACAAGGCCCAATGTGGGAGGGGGCTTGCCCCCGATAGCGAACCGTCAGCCGACTGATCATCAACTGAAGGAATGCTATCGGGGCAAGCCCCCTCCCATATTTTATAGCGCATTTGGATCAGTCTAATGTCGAAGCGCTGACTGTCACGCCACGCTCTGGGAAGAACAGGCGTTGCAATTCCGCCCCTGGGTTCTCGGCACGCATGAACGTCTCGCCCACCAGGAACGAGTAGACGCCGCTGATTTCCATCAGCTCCACGTCGGCACGATTGACGATGCCACTTTCAGTAATCACCAAGCGATCACGGGGAATACGCGGCAACAGATCCAGGGTATTTTCCAGGCTGACTTCAAACGTATGCAGGTTACGGTTGTTGACCCCCACCAGCGGCGTGTCGAGGGTTTTCAGTGCGCGCTCAAGCTCGTCGCCGTCATGCACTTCGACCAGTACGTCAAGACCGACGCTTTTGGCCACCGCCGCCAACTCGGCCATCTTCACGTCATCCAGTGCGGAGACGATCAATAACACGCAGTCAGCGCCCAAGGCTCGGGCTTCGACGATCTGGTAAGGGTCAACCATGAAGTCCTTGCGGATCACCGGCAACTTGCATGCAGCACGAGCCTGTTGCAGGAACAGGTCGGAACCCTGGAAGTAATCAATATCGGTCAGCACGGACAGGCAAGTCGCCCCGCCCTTCTCATAGCTGGCGGCGATTTCAGCCGGTACAAAGTTTTCGCGAATGACGCCTTTGCTCGGCGAGGCTTTTTTCACCTCGGCGATCACGGCCGGCTGCTTGAGCTTGGCCTGGGCGATCAAGGCATTGGCAAAACCCCGTGGCGCATCGGCGGCCTTCGCCTGCGCCTCCAGCTCGGCCAGGCTTACGCGGGCGCGGCGCTCGGCCACCTCTTCGGCCTTTCGGGCCAGGATCTTTTCCAGAACGGTCGGCACACTCATCCTTCATTCTCCATCTTGAATACGGCAGTGAAGGCTCCCAGCTCTTCGAGCTTCTCACGAGCCAGACCAGTGTGCAGCGCATCGTGGGCCAAGGCGACACCTTCCTTAAGACTATAGGCGTGGTCGGCCGCGTAAAGTGCCGCGCCAGCATTCAGAACAATCATCTCCGCGGCCTTCTGACCGTTTTCGGTCTTACGGCGCCCCAGAGCATCACGAATCAGTTCCAGAGAAGCCGCCGGGCTTTCCACCGCCAAGCCGTGCAAGCTCTGACTCTTCATACCCAAGTCCTCAGGCTCGACCCAATACTCAGTGACCTCATCGTTCTTCAGCTCTGCGACAAAGGTCGGCGCCGCCAGGCTGAATTCGTCCAGGCCATCCTTGGAATGCACCACGAGCACATGCTTGCTGCCCAGACGCTGCAAGACTTCGGCCAGTGGCCGGCACAACGCCTGACTGAACACACCCACCACCTGATGCTTCACACCGGCCGGATTCGTAAGCGGGCCAAGCATGTTGAACAGGGTACGCAGGCCGAGGTCCTTGCGTGGGCCGGCAGCGTGCTTCATCGCGCCGTGATGGGACTGGGCAAACATGAAGCCAATGCCAACGCTGTCAATGCAGCGTGCTACTTGTACCGGCGTGAGGTTCAGGTAGATACCCGCCGCTTCCAGCAAATCGGCACTGCCGCTCTTGCCGGATACCGCACGGTTACCATGCTTGGCGACGGTGCAGCCAGCGGCAGCCACCACAAAAGATGAGGCTGTCGACACGTTGAAAATATTCGCACCGTCACCGCCGGTGCCGACCACATCGACAACGCCGTCGAGGGTCTTGAGTTCGACCCTGTCCGCCAGCTCACGCATCACCGACACCGCACCGACGATTTCATCGATGCTTTCGCTCTTCATGCGCATTGCCATCATAAAGGCGCCGATCTGCGCGTCGGTACATTGACCGGTCATGATCTCGCGCATCACATCGCTCATTTCGGCAGTGCTCAGGTCCAGATGACCGACGATACGGTTCAGGGCAGTCTTGATATCCATGAAAAGTCCTTAGCGCGTGCCGCCGCTCTGCTTGAGAAAGTTGGCGAACAGCTCGTAGCCCTGCTCGGTCAGGATTGATTCAGGGTGAAACTGCACCCCTTCGATATTCAGTGTCTTGTGACGCAGGCCCATGATCTCATCGACCGAGCCGTCCTCCAGCTGGGTCCAGGCGGTCAACTCCAGGCATTCGGGCAAGGTTTCGCGCTTGACCACCAGCGAGTGATAACGGGTCACCGTCACGGGCAGGTTCAGGCCATGAAACACACCCAGATCCTTATGGAACACCGGGCTGGTCTTGCCATGCATGACTTGGCGCGCCCGTACCACGTCACCGCCAAACGCCTGGCCGATGGACTGATGGCCCAGGCATACGCCCAGGATCGGCAGCTTGCCGGCGAAATAGCTGATGGCTTCAAGAGAGATGCCCGCTTCGGTCGGCGTGCAAGGGCCTGGCGAAACCACGATACGCTCCGGATTCAGGGCGGCAATTTCGGCGACGGTCAGTTCATCGTTGCGCACGACCTTGACCTCGGCACCGAGCTCGCCAAGGTATTGCACAACGTTGTAGGTAAAGGAGTCGTAGTTATCAATCATCAGCAACATGTGGGGTTCAAGCCTCTTGAATTCACTGATTTCAAATGACGGCCTTCCTAGAGAGTGACCCGCTGCCAGACGCACGTTCCGATTGCCGGGGGTAGCCGGCAAGGGGCGTCAGACAACGGGTGAAGAAGGCAAATCGTTACAGGTCCGGCCGGGCCGGCGGAGAAAAATGTCAGGCGCGCCAACGCCAACGGGCGTGTGCCTTGACTACTCGCATCAAGAGTTTGCTGATGATCAACACGGGGAGGGTCTCATTCATACGTTCAGGCACAGTAACGTAGCCTAGCCAGCGGTGCAATATGGAGTAGTAAATACGGGGGGGAACGTAGGCGAATTCGGTATATCCCTACAGAAAATGCCAGAAGTTTTGCTAGTGTTTGAGTTCCGATACAAAAACAACCAAATGGAACCTTGCATGTTCAGACCAGCATTTTTCGCGCCCCTTGCCAGCTGTCTCTTGTCACTGGCATGCGCCCAGGCGTTCGCAGCGCCGTCACCGTATTCAACGATGGTGGTTTTTGGTGACAGCCTGGCCGATGCGGGCCAGTTTCCCGATGGCTCGAATGGCTCCACGCTGCGCTTTACCAACCGCACAGGCCCGACATTCCAGGGTGAATACGGCCTGGTTTCATCGACCCTGTTGGGCGCGAAACTGGGAGTAGCCCCCAACGACTTGAACGCCTCCACCTCACCGGTTCGCGCAGCCCAGGGGTTGCCAGATGGCAACAACTGGGCCGTCGGTGGCTACCGTACCGACGATATCCTCGACTCCATTACCTCGGTTTCAGATGCCGCCATCCCAGCCGGCAACCCTGGTGCGGGTACAGTTTTGCGCAGCCGCCAGGGATATCTGCCAGCCAACGGCGGACGTGCCGACCCCAATGCGCTGTATTTTCTCTCCGGCGGCGGCAATGACTTCCTCCAAGGCCGCGTACTGAGCCCCGAACAAGCCATCGCCGCCGGCGGGCGCCTGGCTGACAGCGCCCAGGCGCTGCAACAAGCCGGTGCGCGTTACATCATGGTGTGGATGTTGCCCGACCTTGGGTTGACACCGGCCATCAATGGCACCCCGCAGCAGGCCGCAACCTCGGCCCTGAGCACTATATTCAACCAGTCATTGGTCCAGCGCCTGTCGTACGTCGACGCCCAGGTTATCCCTTTGAATATCCCGTTGTTGCTGAAGGAAGCCTTCGCCGATCCAGCGCGCTTCGGCCTGGCCACGGGGCAGAATCTGACCGGTACCTGTTTCAGCGGAAACAGTTGTACCGCCAACCCAACCTATGGCATCGGCGGCACCAACCCGGACCCGACCAAGCTGATCTACAACGACTCGGTCCACCCCACGGTGGCGGGACAACGGTTGATTGCCGACTATGCCTATTCACTGCTGGCGGCGCCCTGGGAGCTGACCTTGCTGCCGGAAATGGCCCAAGGCACATTGCGCGCCCACCAGGACGAGCTACGCAATCAATGGCAAGCAGACAACGGCAACTGGCAAGCCGTCGGTCAATGGCGTGCAATCGTGGCCGGTGGTGGGCAGCGTCTGGATTTCGACGACCAGAGCAGTTCGGCCAGTGGCGACGGCAGCGGCTACAACCTGAATATCGGCAGCAGCTACCGGCTCGATGAAAACTGGCGTGTAGGTGTTGCCGCTGGCCTGTATCGACAGACGCTCGAAGCCGGCACTAACGACTCGGACTACAAACTCAACAGCTACATGGGCACGGCCTTCGCTCAATACCAGCAAAATCACTGGTGGGCCGATGCCGCCTTGACCGGCGGCAAACTGGACTTCGACAGCCTCAAGCGCAAGTTCGCCCTGGGCGTTAACGAAGCGTCCGAAAAAGGCGATACCGAAGGCTGGCTCTGGGCCTTGAGCGGCCGGCTGGGCTATGACCTTGCTGCACCGGGAAGCGACTGGCACCTGTCGCCGTTCATCAGCGCCGACTATGCACGCGTCGAAGTGAATGGTTATTCGGAAAAAAACAGTCGCTCCACCGCACTGACCTTCGATGATCAACAACGCGACTCCAAGCGTCTTGGCGTCGGCCTGCAGGGCAGCTACCGCATCACACCGCAAACCCAGGTGTTCGGCGAAGTGGCTCACGAACACGAGTTCGAAAATGACACGCAGAAGGTGAATATTTCGCTCAACAGCGTGCAGGGAATCGACTTCAAGCTGGACGGGTATACGCCTCGCAGCAATTCCGATCGCTTGAGCCTTGGGGTCAGCCATAAACTGACTCAAGAGCTGGCGTTACGGGCGGCGTATAACCTGAGGAAGGATGACAATTTGACCCAGCAAGGGGTCAATGTCGGGGTGAGCCTGGATTTCTGACGCAGACTCAAGGCAACGCAAAACTAATGTGGGAGGGAGTAAGCCCCCTCCCACACTTAGATCTGAATCGCCGTTAGTCCTGCGGGGTTTGCTCTGCCAGCGCCACGGCACGGAACATCGCCCGGCGCTTGTTCAGGGTTTCTTCCCATTCAAGAGCCGGCACCGAGTCAGCCACAATCCCGCCCCCGGCCTGCACATGCAGTTCGCCGTCCTTGATCACCGCGGTACGGATCGCAATCGCAGTGTCCATATTGCCGTTCCAGGCAAAATACCCCACGGCACCGCCATAGACACCACGCTTGACCGGCTCCAGTTCATCGATGATTTCCATGGCGCGGATCTTCGGCGCACCCGACAACGTGCCCGCCGGCAAGATCGCCCGCAACGCATCCATCGCCGTCAATCCGGCTTTCAGTTCGCCGGTGACGTTGGACACGATATGCATCACGTTGGAATAACGCTCGATGACCATTTTCTCGGTCAGTTTCACCGAGCCGATTTCCGAGACTCGCCCGGTATCGTTGCGGCCCAGGTCGATCAGCATCAGGTGTTCGGCGATTTCCTTGTTGTCGCTGAGCAGATCTTCTTCCAGCGCCACATCCGCTTCTTCGGTCGCGCCGCGCGGGCGAGTACCGGCGATCGGGCGCACGGTGATCAGGTTGTCTTCGACACGTACCAGCACTTCCGGCGAACTGCCCACGACGTGGAAGTCACCAAAATTGAAGAAGTACATGTAGGGCGTCGGGTTGAAGCAACGCAGCGCCCGGTACAGGTCAATCGGCGCAGCCTTGAAGTCGATGGACATACGTTGCGACGGCACCACCTGCATGCAGTCACCGGCAAGGATATATTCCTTGATGGTGTCGACCGCATGCTCGTAGTCGGCCTGGGTAAAGCTGGAACGGAACACCGGGTCGGCCGCCGGTGGACGGCTAAGGTCTAGGCCGCGACGCGGGGTGATCGGCCGGCGCAGTTTTTCCAGCAGCGCTTCAAGGCTGGCCTGGCCTTGCTCGAAGGCGGCCTCTTGGGCAGGGTCGGCGAGAACAATCGCATGCATCTTGCCGGCAAGGTTGTCGAACACCACCACCGCGTCGGAGACCATCAGCAAAATGTCCGGTACACCCAAAGGGTCCGGATTCGGACATTTCCCCAGGCGCTTTTCCACATAACGCACGCAGTCGTAGCCGAAATACCCCACCAAGCCACCGTTGAAACGCGGCAGGCCAGGAATAGTTGGCACGTTGTAGCGTGCCTTGAAGGTTTCGACAAAGGCCAGCGGGTCTTCTACGTCATGGCTTTCGATCTCGACGCCGTCATGGGTGATGCTCACATGATGGTCGTGTACCCGCAACACGGTGCGGCATGGCAGGCCGATGATCGAGTAACGGCCCCACTTCTCGCCGCCCTGCACCGACTCGAGCAGGTAGGAATTGGGCTCGTCGGCCAGTTTCAGGTAGATCGACAGTGGCGTATCGAAGTCGGCCAGGGTTTCGCAGGCCAGGGGAATACGGTTATAGCCGGCAGCGGCCAAACGCAGGAATTCTTCACGGATCATGGGGTGCCTCGTGGCATGAGGGACAAACGGTCAGGTAGGCAAACGTGCCGCAGCGCGGCGAGGATCAGTCAGGCGCGCCAACGCCAGCGGGCCAGGGCCTTGATGACTTTCATCCAGAGTTTGCGAGTGACCACCACGATGACGTTTCCAGAAGGGGACGGATCAATGTCGGGCAACGTTATCTCAGCGCCAGCTCCCAGGCAACCGGGGATTAACAGTCGCAGGTCGTCAATCACCAGGGCCGGCGATTCTTCTGCAATCGGCCGCCCATGGTTGTAGCCGTAGCTCAGGGCCACGCACTTGACTCCGGCGGCCTTTGCCGCCAGCACATCGCTGCGTGAATCGCCGACAAACAACGATTGGGACGCCGGGATATTGGCCATTTTCATCACGAAGAACAGCGCAGCCGGGTCAGGCTTCTTCTGCGGCAAGGTGTCGCCACCGATGATCCAGCGGAAATAACGACCGATCTTCATCTGGTCCAACAAGGGTGCGACAAAACGCTCCGGCTTGTTGGTGATCAAGGCCATTTCCACACCCTGCTTGCTCAACCATTTGAGCGTGTCACGCACACCGGGGTAGACAACGGTGAGCTCATGGCCACTTTCATAGGCCGCATTGAACAGCTCCAGGGCGTGTTCGGCCTCGACGTCATCTACGCCTTCGGCGTCGATATGGTTGGCCAGGGCCCGGCGCACCAGCATCTGCACACCGTTGCCCACCCATTCACGCACCGATTCGACCCCCGCCGGCTTGCGTCCCAGCTTGAGCAGCATCTCATCCACCGCCGCCGCCAGGTCGGGCACCGAATCGATCAAGGTACCGTCCAGATCGAACATCACCAGCCGTGGCAGTTTGCCGGGGAACAACTGCTCAAAGCCGCTCATGGACGCGCCAGCGCCAGTTCGGCGCGCATTTTGTCGATGACGGCCTGGTAGTCCGGGGCGTTGAAGATTGCTGAGCCAGCCACGAAGGTATCAGCGCCAGCAGCGGCGATCTCACGGATGTTGTTGACGTTAACCCCACCGTCGATTTCCAGGCGGATATCGCGGCCGGACGCATCGATCAGTGCGCGGGCTTCGCGCAGCTTGTTCAGGGTGCCCGGGATGAACTTCTGCCCGCCGAAGCCTGGGTTGACGCTCATCAGCAAGACCATGTCGACCTTGTCCATCACGTACTCAAGCACGCTCAGTGGGGTGGCCGGATTGAACACCAAGCCGGCCTTGCAGCCCCCTTCGTGGATCAGTTGCAGGGTACGGTCGACATGCAAAGACGCCTCCGGGTGGAAGGTGATGTAGGTCGCGCCGGCCTCAACGAAGTCGCCGATGATGCGGTCCACCGGACTGACCATCAGGTGCGCGTCGATCGGTGCGGTGATGCCGTACTTGCGCAGCGCGGCGCAGACCATCGGGCCGATGGTCAGGTTGGGCACGTAGTGATTGTCCATGACATCGAAGTGCACGAAGTCGGCGCCGGCGGCCAACACTTTGTCCACTTCTTCACCCAGGCGGGCGAAGTCGGCGGAGAGAATCGATGGAGCGATGACGAAGGGCTGCATGACGCACCTTTTTGAGCTAAATCACGATGGCGCGCATTGTATACCTCATGCTTTGCTGCGCGCACGGTGACCTATCTCAATGGTTAATAAGCCGCCCGGTAGATTTTCTCGATATCCGCCGCGCTGAGCTGACGCGGATTATTGCGCATCAGGCGCTCGATACCCGCCGCCTCCGTGGCCATGGACGCAATGGCATCTTCGGGCACCCCGAAACTTCGCAGCCCCGCCGGGATCTCCACTGCGGCACACAAGCGCGTCATGGCCTCCACGGCACGGTCGGCAGCATCGTTGACACTCAAGCCGGCCACGTTCACACCCATGGCCTGAGCAATATCTTGCATTCGTTCAACACATGCCAATTTGTTCCAATGCATGACATAGGGCAGCAGCAGCGCATTGCTCACACCATGGGCGATATTGAAGCGCCCACCCAGCGGATACGCCAGCGCATGCACGGCGCCGACCCCAGCGTTACCAAAGGCCATGCCGGCCATGAGGCTGGCGGTGGCCATGTCGTCACGAGCCTGCAGGTTGGCCGGGTTGGCGTAAGCCTTGGGCAGCGCGCGGGCAATCAACTTGATCGCACCGATGGCCAGGGCGTCAGTAATCGGCGAGGCATTCAGTGACAGGTAGGATTCGATGGCGTGCACCAGAGCGTCCACACCACTGGCGGCAGTGACGCTGCGCGGGCAGGTCAGGGTCATTTGCGGGCTGATCAGCGCCACATCCGGCAGCAGGTAGTCGCTGACGATACCTTTTTTCAGCTGTGCGGCCTTGTCGGAGAGGATCGCCACATTGGTCACTTCCGAGCCGGTGCCGGCCGTGGTGGGGATGGCGATCAGCGGCGGGCCCTTACGCGGCACCTGGTCGACGCCGAACAAGTCCGCCAGCGCGCCGTGGTAGCCGGCATAGGCTGCCACGCTCTTAGCAATATCAATGGCACTGCCGCCGCCCACGCCAATAAGACCGTCATGCCCACCCTCGCGATACGCACGCATGCAGTCCTCGACGATGGCGATTTCCGGGTCAGGCAGCACGCGATCAAAAATTTCGTAGGCGCGATCACCCAAGTGCTCCAGGGCCAACGCTACGGTGCCGGACTTGACCAGCGCGGCATCGGTGACAATCAGCGGGTTATCGACATCCAAGCGCGTGAGCTCAGCGGCCAGTTGTTCAATGGCGCCCGCGCCGGTCAGCAGTTTGTGGGCGATCTTGAATGAGGAAGTACTCATGTGCGCGGCCTCTTATTAATGTTGGGCTGGCACAAGAATAGCTGCCCACAGGATGTTGTCTGCCATTCATTGGCTGAATGGTCAGAGGGCTCAGACGACGCTCTACTCTTCAAGGCGAACTATAAACAGCCGATAACGAGTTGAACGCGAAAACCACTCCTCACGCCACTGACAAATACCGACCAACCCATTAGGCTGCTGGAATCACTTCTGGCCGGGAATTAACGATGCTTTTTCTTCACCGCTCGGCACTGTCAGCATTGTGCCTATCGCTACTATTGACCAGCGCCCCGTCCGTGCAGGCCGCCGAAGCGCCAGCGCCTGCAGACGAAAAACCGGTTGAACGCCACCCCCTGCCCGAGCGTAGCCAGGCAGAAGCCAGCGCGCTCGAGCGGCAGGTTCCGCCACAGGAACAACAACAGTTACAGGCTGGCAGCGATTCGTTTTTGGCACTCTGGAAACCCGCCAACAGTGCCGAAGCTGAAGGTGTGGTGATTATTGTGCCTGGGGCCGGGGAGAACGCTGACTGGCCGCAAGCCATCGCCCCCTTGCGGAGCAAGTTACCGGACGCTCACTGGGGTACCCTGAGCCTGTCGTTGCCGGACGTGAATGTGGACACTCTGCCGCCACGCGTTATCGAGCCGCCCAAGGCTGCGGTCGATACCAGCAGCAAGGAGGGCAGCACCGCCGCCAAACCCGTCGAACAGGCCGCCAGCGCCGAGGCCGAAGGTACTGACCCGGCGGTGGTACCGGGCGCGGATGAACAGGACAAGACCGACGCCAAGCGCATCTTCGACCGTATCGATGCCGCCGTCGCCTTTGCCCAGACCCAGAGCGCCCGCAGTGTGGTATTGCTCGGCCATGGCACCGGCGCCTGGTGGGCGGCACGTTACCTGAGCGAGAAACAGCCCTCGCAGGTGCAGAAATTGGTCATGGTGGCCGGGAAGACGCCCGCTGCGCGTCAACCAGACCTGCAGCAACTGGCGCCGAGCTTGAAGGTGCCTACGGCGGATGTGTTCTATCAAGATGGCGCCTCGGAACGTAAAAACGCCCAGGAGCGTATCCAGGCGGCCAAGCGGGCGAAGAATGACGGCTACAAACAGGTGTCGCTTACGGCTTTGCCAGGCAACAGCGCAGCAGAGCAGGAACAGTTGTATCGGCGGGTTCGTGGGTGGCTGAGCCCGCAGGCCGGCGCCAACTGATCACAAATTCGAAATCAATATAGACCAATGTGGGAGGGGGCTTGCTCCCGATAGCGGTGTATCAGTCAACATATTCATTGGCTGACAGCTCGCAATCGGGGGCAAGCCCCCTCCCACATTAGCTTGCGTTTTCAGGCCAATCGCCTCAGCGAAAATCCCGCCGCTCGCGAATCAACGCATAGGCGTTATGCAGCTCCCGGGTGCGGTCCGTCGCCTCCCGTACCTGCGCGGGGCTGGCACCGCTGCCAGCGATCTTGTCCGGATGGTGACGGCTGAGCAGGCGGCGGTAGGCGCGCTTGATCACTGAAGGTTCGGTAGTTGCCGTCACGCCTAGAATCCGCAACGCCTCCTGATAAGCCCCGCCACGACTCGCCAATGGCTTACGCTCCGGCGCGTAATCGACTGCCAGCGCCTGGAGTTGTTGCGGTGTCCAGCCCAGCCACTTGCCCCACTGGTCGATCAGGTCGCGCTCGGCATCATCCGCCCGGCCGTCCGCCCAGGCCATGCGCCAACAAGCACGCAAGACACCTTCCGCCGCATGGGGCTGGGCCTTGAGTACACGCAGGTAGCTGCGTACACGGACACTGCCGGATTTACCACGGTTGAATGCCATGATGGCGCGGCGCTGGGCCGGCTCGCTCATGTCCAACGAACGCATTTCCTGACGCGCCTGCTGGATATGCCCATCGACAACCCGTCCATTACTCTTGGCCAGCCGCCCCAACAGCACAAACAACAATTCGTCGTGGCGCAATGCCGGCCGCCCGCCCAGGCGTTCGCGCAACTGCGCCCAACTGTGCAGCTGCAGGCGACGATCCAATGCCTGCCCCAGCAATGCACCCAACAATGCCCCCGGGATACTGGCAATGGCAAAGCCAGCCCCCGCGCCAATCAGCGTCCCTGGCCACAACATCCTACTGCCCCGCTGTCAGCAGAGTTTCGACCTGTGCCAGGCGCTCCAACGTGCCGACATCAATCCAACGTCCTGTCATGTGTTCCCCCGTTACCAGCCCTTTAGCCATGGCCGCCCGCAACAGCGGGGCCAGCTTGAAGGCACCCGCGCTGCAACCCGCGAACAATTGAGGGTCTAGCACTGATATGCCACTGAAGGTCAGGTTATCGGCACCGGGCGCCGCATCATGAAGCACACCATGATCCAGATGGAAATCACCACCCGAGGGGTGATGCGCCGGGTTGTCGACCATCACCAGGTGCGCCAGGCCCTTGAGCGGTTGCTTGAGCCGGGCGAAGTCGTAGTCGGTCCAGATATCGCCATTGACCACCAGGAACGGCTCATCCCCCAGTAACGGCAGGGCCTGGAAAATCCCGCCGCCGGTTTCCAGCGGTTCGCCCTCCGGTGAATAGCGGATGCGCAGGCCGAACTGCGCACCATCGCCCAGGTAACTCTCGATCTGTTGACCGAGCCAGGCGTGGTTGATCACGATATCGGTGAAGCCGGCCTTGGCCAGCGCTTCCAGGTGATATTCGATCAGGCGCTTGCCACCGGCCTGCACCAGCGGCTTGGGCGTATGCAGCGTGAGCGGACGCATCCGCTCGCCTTTGCCCGCCGCCAGGATCATGGCCTTCATACACTCGCCTCGGCGGGTTGGCGAAGGCTGGCAAGCAGCTCGCCCAGTTCGCTCAACTCAGGCCGGTCGGCGAGCACGGCGTCTATATAAGCGAAGAAGCGCGGCACGTCCGCCAGGTAGCGTGGCTTACCGTCGCGGTGGCAAATGCGCGAAAAGATGCCGATAACCTTGAGGTGGCGCTGCACGCCCATCAGGTCGCTGGCACGCAGGAAATCTTCAAAGTCATCCTGTACGGGAATCCCCAGCTGCCCGGCGCGCTGCCAATAGCCACGCTGCCATTCTCTCACTCGGGCCTGGGGCCAGCTGAGGAAGGCGTCCTTGAACAGGCAGGTAATGTCGTAGGTTACCGGGCCGTATACCGCGTCCTGGAAATCCAGCACGCCAGGGCTGGGCTCGCTGATCATCAGGTTGCGCGGCATATAGTCGCGATGCACCAGCACCCTGGGCTGCGCCAGGGCACTGTCGATCAACTGCTCGCTGACACGCTGCCAGAGGGCCTGTTGCTCGGTGTCAAAGTCGATTCCCAAGTGTCGGCGTACGTACCACTCCGGGAACAATTCCAGCTCGCGGCGTAACAAGGCCACGTCATAGCTGGGCAGTGGTTGGTCCATCGGCAGTTGTTGAAACGCGAGCAGCGCATCGATGGCATCGGCAAATAACTGATCGGCGTTTTCACCGTCAATCACGTCCAGATAGGTTTTTCTGCCCAGGTCATTGAGCAAAAGAAAGCCACGGGGCAAATCTTCTGCATAAATTTTCGGCACATTTATTCCGGATTTCGCCAGCAGATGCGCGATATCGACGAAAGGTTTGCAGTTTTCCTGGGGAGGTGGCGCGTCCATGACAACGAACGTATGGTCACCGCCCTCCCAGCGGAAGTAACGCCTGAAACTCGCGTCACTGCTGGCCGCGGTCAATGTGGCCGGGGGCACGACGCCCCAATCCTGAGCGTTGAATAGGATTGGCAACTGCTCATCCAGCCAGACTTCCAGCTGTTGTAAACGTAGATCTTGCTCGGGCATTACAGAGGTCTCCGACGGCGCTAGCCGTCAAGCGGGGCATGCTTTATTATCACGCATCTTTTTCAGACCATCGAGAGGCGTGCGGCCCAAACCGCGGGCAGATGGCACGCAGGAAGCCCGGACTAATAAGATGGCATTGAAATCCCCCGCGTTTCGTAGAAAATTTCCGTTGCTGGTAACCGGCAGTCTGCTGGCCATGCAACCTTTCGCCACTTCACACGTGGTCGCCGCTGAGCAGTATGACTGCTCGGTCTCCGCTTCGGGTGCCTGGGATTGTGCGCCGAAGACCGCCGCCGCCCCGCTGCCGCCGCGTCCGGTGCATGACGGTTCCGCCGTCAGCTCGGCCAACGGTACGCCGCAAGGCGAAGCCGGCGGCAAGGTCGACGCAGAGCCGAAGACCATGCTGGTCACCGAAGCCAAGGGCCGTGGCCTGCGTTCGCGCAGCGCCGACTACAGCCACTTGGACTGGGTGCCTCGCGAGAAGCTGACCGCAGCACAGCTGGCCGAAACCGGTCCTTACTGCAGTGGTGCCTACATCGAGCCTGTTCGTCCTGGCATGAACGACAAGACGAACAAGAGCGACGCGCCGACCTTCATCGGTGCCAAGGCCTCTCGTTACGAGCAGGAGCAGCAGGTTGCGACCCTGGCCGGTGACGTGGTCATGCGCCAGGGCAGCATGCAGCTGGAGTCGGACGAAGCCAGCCTGTACCAGGCCGAGAACCGTGGCGAGCTGAACGGCAAGGTGCGTTTGCGCGACAACGGTGCGCTGATTGTCGGCGACCATGCCGAAGTGCAGCTGGACACCGGTGCCGCCCAGATCGACAACGCCGAATACGTGATGCACAAGTCACGCATCCGCGGTAACGCGCTGTACGCCAAGCGTGCCGAGAACGCGATCATCCGTCTCAAGGACGGTACGTACACCACCTGCGAGCCAGACAGCAACGCCTGGCAGCTCAAGGGCAACAACATCACGTTGAACCCGGCAACCGGTTTCGGTACAGCCACCAACGCGACGTTGCGGGTCAAGAACATCCCGATCCTGTACACCCCTTACATCTACTTCCCGATCGACGACCGTCGTCAATCCGGCTTCCTGCCGCCGAGCTTCAGCACCGGTGGCGAGACGGGCTTCACCCTGGTGACGCCGTACTACTTCAACCTGGCGCCGAACTATGACGCTACGTTGTACCCGCAATACATGACCAAGCGCGGCTTGTTGATGGAAGGCGAATTCCGCTACCTGACCAAGTCGAGTGAAGGGCAGTTTGGTGGGGCGTATCTGAACGACGACAACGACGAGCGCAAGAACCAGACCGATTACGAAAAAACCCGCTATATGCTCAACTGGCAGCATAAGGGTGGGTTGGATTCACGTCTGACTTCCCAGGTGGATTACACCAGGATCAGCGACCCTTACTACTTCCAGGATTTGAAGTCCTATGAGGAAGGGGTTGAGAGCCAGGACTTCCTTAACCAGCAAGGCTCCTTGACGTACCGAGGCGACTCCTATCAGGCTCGGTTGAATGTTCAGTCCTACCAGCTGGCGACAATCTCTCAAATCACGCCGTATGACCGACTGCCGCAGCTCACTCTCAATGGTCAACTGCCATTTCATCCTGGCGGCTTGAACTTCAGCTATGAGACTGAAGCTGTTCGATTTGATCGTGATCTGAAAAACGGTACTTTTACCGATGAGAACGGCGCTGTGACAGATCGCCTCGACAGCAATGTCGCAGGCCTTACCCGTGCAAACGGTACTCGTTTGAACGTTGCACCAGCTGTCTCTTACCCGATGAACTGGAGCTACGGCTTTATCACGCCGAAGTTGAAGTACGTCTATACCAAGTACGATTTGGATCTTGATGGTAAAGGCAAGTCGCAACTGCCAGTCGGCCAGACATTTGACAGTTCTCAAGATCGCTCCGTGCCTATTGCCAGCATCGACAGCGGTCTGTATTTCGACCGCAAAACCAACTGGTTCGGCAAAGACTACAATCAAACCCTCGAACCTCGTGCGTTCTACCTGTACGTCCCGAATAGAGACCAAACCGAGATTCCGGTCTTCGATACCAGCGAGAACTCCTTCAGCTACTCCTCCCTGTTCCGGGATAACCGCTTCAGCGGCTCCGACCGCATCGGCGACGAGAACAAGCTGTCCTTTGGCCTTACCAGCCGCTGGATCGAAGAGAACGGCTTCGAACGCCAGCGTGCATCCATCGGCCAAGCGGTGTACTTCAAGGACCGTGAAGTTCAATTGCCCGGCATCGATGCCAAGACCCGTGATGATGCGCACTCGAACGTTTCGCCAATTGCTCTGGAATACGAATTCCGCTTCAACCGCGACTGGCGTGCAACGGCCGACTACAACTGGGATACCGAAAGCCACAGCCCTCGCTCCGGCAGTGCGATGTTCCACTATCAGCCAGAAGACAACCCGAACAAGGTCGTCAACCTCGGCTACCGCTATCGTAACGACCAGGTGATCTACAACCAGTTAACCGGCAAATGGCAGTTTGGGGGTGACTTCGGCCAGGAAGGTGACCCGAACTTCGTGAAGGATTACTACAAAATCCAGCAACACGACTTCTCGATGATGTGGCCGATCGTTCCGCAGTGGAACCTGATCACCCGTTGGCAGTATGACTATGCCCGCAACCGCACGCTGGAAGCCTTTGGTGGTTTCGAGTACGACAACTGCTGCTGGAAGCTTCGCGTCATCAACCGTTACTGGGTTTCCAACGACGAATACACGCAGCTCGCCCCGCAGAACGAAAAGGGTGACCACGGGCTCTTCCTCCAGATCGTCCTTAAAGGACTCGGCGGCCTGACCGGCGCCAAGGTAGAGAGCTTCCTCGACAAAGGCATTGAAGGTTATCGTGAACGTGAAGACAAAGCTTTCTGAGTGTTTGCGCCCGCTAGTGCTGGGCGCGCTGTTCCTGGGTACTGTTACGGCACACGCCGCGGTCCAACAGCTGGATAAAGTAGCGGCCATCGTCGATAACGACGTGATCATGCAGAGCCAGTTGGACCAACGGGTCAAGGAAGTACAGCAAACCATCGCCAAGCGTGGCGGTGGCGTGCCGCCGACCAGTGTCCTGGAACCCCAGGTACTGGAGCGTCTGATCGTCGAAAACCTGCAACTGCAGATCGGCGAACGCTCCGGTATCCGAATCTCGGATGAAGAACTGAACCAGGCCGTCGGCACCATCGCTCAACGCAACAACATGAGCATCGATCAGTTCCGCGCCGCCCTGGCTCACGACGGGTTGTCCTATGAGGACGCCCGTGAGCAGATCAAGCGCGAAATGATCATCAGCCGTGTGCGCCAGCGCCGCGTGGCCGAACGAGTCCAGGTGTCCGAACAGGAAGTGAAGAACTTCCTGGCCTCGGACCTTGGCAAGATGCAGCTCTCCGAAGAACTGCACCTGGCCAATATCCTGATCCCGACGCCAGACAGCGCCAGCGCCGAGCAACTCAACGCCGCAGCCGCCAAGACTCAAGCGGTATACGACCGCCTGAAGGCCGGCGCTGACTTTGCCCAGACCGCGATTGCCGTCTCCGGCAGCGATAACGCCCTGGACGGCGGTGACATGGGCTGGCGTAAAGCCGCGCAACTGCCACCTCCGTTCGACCGTGAACTGAGCGCCATGAACGTGGGTGACATCACCCAGCCAGCACGTACGCCAGGCGGTTTCATTATCCTCAAGCTGCTGGGCAAGCGCGGCGGCGAGACCTCGCTGAAAGACGAAGTACACGTTCGTCATATCCTGGTCAAACCGAGCGAGATCCGCACCGAGGCACAAACCAAGGAGCTGGCGCAGAAGATCTACGACCGCATCGAAAGCGGCGAAGACTTCGCCACCCTGGCCAAAAGCTTCTCGGAAGACCCAGGTTCTGCCCTCAACGGCGGCGACTTGAACTGGATCGACCCAAAAGCCCTCGTGCCGGAGTTCCAACAGGTCATGGCCGATACCCCGCAAGGCGTGTTGTCCAAACCTTTCAAGACCCAATACGGCTGGCATGTACTGGAAGTCCTTGGCCGTCGCGCCACGGACAACACTAACCAGGCCCGCGAGCAGCAAGCCCTGACCGTACTGCGTAACCGCAAATACGACGAAGAGCTGCAAACCTGGCTGCGTCAGATCCGTGACGAGGCTTATGTAGAAAACAAGCTGCCAGGCGCCGAGCAAACAGGCACCGACCAGGCCACCCAGTGAAACCCCAGCGTTTCGCGGTGACACCCGGCGAGCCGGCCGGCATTGGTCCAGATCTTTGCCTGCTGCTTGCCTCGCAACTCCAGCCACACCCCCTGATTGCCATCACCAGTCGCGACCTGCTCCTCGAGCGGGCCGCGCAACTGGGTGTGGCTGTCAACCTGTTGGACGTGGCGCCGGGCAACTGGCCTGACCTGCCGGCGCCCGCAGGCAGCCTGTATGTGTGGGATACCCCGCTGCACGCCAAGGTTGTTGCCGGGCAACTGGACAAGGCCAATGCGGCGTTTGTGCTGGAAACCCTGACCCGTGCGGGCCAAGGCTGTATCGACGGTGACTTCGCCGGCATGATCACCGCTCCGGTACACAAAGGCGTGATTAACGAATCCGGCATCGCCTTCTCCGGCCATACCGAATTCCTCGCCGAGCTGACCCACACCGCTCAAGTAGTCATGATGCTCGCCACCCACGGCCTGCGCGTCGCCTTGGTGACGACTCATCTGCCGCTGCGTGAAATCGCCGACGCCATAACCGCCGAGCGCCTCGAGCGTGTCACGCGCATCCTGCACGCCGACCTGCAACAGAAATTCGGCATTGCCCAACCGCGTATCCTGGTCTGCGGGCTCAACCCCCACGCCGGTGAAGGCGGTCACTTGGGCCATGAAGAAATCAACATCATTGAACCGACATTAGAGCGCCTGCGCCAAGAAGGCATGGACCTGCGCGGTCCATTGCCCGCAGACACTCTGTTTACCCCCAAATATCTGGAGCACTGCGACGCAGTGCTGGCGATGTACCATGACCAGGGGCTGCCCGTGCTGAAATACAAAGGCTTCGGCGCCGCAGTCAACGTGACGCTGGGCCTGCCGATCATCCGCACCTCCGTCGACCATGGCACCGCCCTGGACCTGGCGGGCAGCGGCAAAATCGATACCGGCAGCCTGCACGTGGCCCTGGAAACCGCCTATCAGATGGCCGAGACCCGTATATGACTGAGCATTACCAACACCGGGCGCGCAAGCGCTTCGGGCAGAATTTCCTGCACGACGCTGGCGTGATCGACCGCATCCTGCGCTCCATCCATGCCAAACCCGAGGACCGCCTGCTGGAAATCGGCCCGGGCCAGGGCGCGCTGACCCAGGGCCTGCTGGCCAGTGGTGGGCAATTGGACGTGGTAGAGCTGGACAAGGACCTGATCCCGATCCTCAACCAGCAATTTGCCGGCAAGCCCAACTTCAACCTGCACCAGGGCGACGCACTGAAGTTCGACTTCAACAGCCTCAACGCCGCGCCCAATAGCCTGCGGGTAGTGGGTAACCTGCCATACAACATCTCCACGCCGTTGATTTTCCACCTGCTGAACAACGCCGGGATCATCCGCGACATGCACTTCATGCTGCAAAAAGAAGTGGTGGAACGCCTGGCTGCCGGGCCTGGCGGCGGCGATTGGGGCCGGTTGTCGATCATGGTCCAGTACCATTGCCGTGTGGAGCACCTGTTCAATGTGGGCCCTGGCGCGTTCAACCCGCCGCCGAAGGTCGATTCGGCCATCGTGCGCCTGGTGCCTCACGCCGTGCTGCCGCACCCGGCCAAGGACCATAAATTGCTGGAACGCGTGGTACGCGAAGCGTTCAACCAACGTCGCAAGACCCTGCGCAATACCCTCAAGGCTCTGCTGAGCACCGCTGAAATCGAGGCCGCCGGCGTCGATGGCAGCCTGCGCCCCGAGCAGTTGGACCTGGCCGCATTTGTACGCCTGGCCGACCAGCTGGCTATCCAGCCTGCTCCGACGGCGGAATAAGACAAAAGGACAACATGATCCAAATGTGGGAGGGGGCTTGCTCCCGATAGAGGAGTATCAGTGGATACATTTTCAACTGACACACCGCTATCGGGAGCAAGCCCCCTCCCACATTCTGGATCACGTCATCCCAGACGGCATGTCTGGCCTAGTGCCCACCTGATGGCCTAGACTGAGCCGCATCTGCTGTCCTCCGCTTTTAAGGCCTCTTGCATGTCCGATCCTCGCTACCAGATCGACGTCAGCGTCGTCACCCGCTTCCTGGCGGACCAATCGCAACCTGAACATAACCGTTTCGCCTTTGCCTACACCGTCACAGTGAAAAACAACGGGCTGGTACCGGCCAAGCTGCTGTCACGGCACTGGGTGATCACTGACGGTGATGGCCAGGTCGAGGAAGTGCGCGGCGCCGGCGTGGTGGGCCAGCAACCCTTGATCGACAGCGGTGCCAGCCATACCTATAGCAGTGGCACGGTGATGACCTCCAAAGTCGGCACCATGCAAGGCTCGTATCAAATGAAGGCCACCGACGGCCACTTGTTCGACGCCACCATCAAGCCCTTCCGCCTCGCGGTGCCCGGAGCCCTGCACTGATGGCGACGTACGCGGTCGGTGATCTGCAAGGGTGCCTGGAGCCCCTCAAGTGCCTGCTGGAGCGCGTAGCCTTCGACCCGGCTGAGGATCGCCTGTGGCTGGTGGGGGATTTGGTCAACCGTGGCCCTCAGTCCCTGGAAACCCTGCGCTATCTCTATAACCTGCGTGATTCCCTGGTGTGCGTACTGGGCAACCACGACCTGCACCTGCTGGCCGCTGGCAATAATATCGAGCGTCTGAAAAAGGGCGATACCTTGCGGGAAATCCTTGATGCGCCCGATCGCGTCGAGCTGCTCGACTGGCTGCGTCGCCAAAAAA
This sequence comes from Pseudomonas sp. rhizo25, assembly GCF_031931935.1. Taxonomy (NCBI): domain Bacteria; kingdom Pseudomonadati; phylum Pseudomonadota; class Gammaproteobacteria; order Pseudomonadales; family Pseudomonadaceae; genus Pseudomonas; species Pseudomonas sp. rhizo25. Next base: position 718,542 of record NZ_JAUJXA010000002.1, on the reverse strand, counting down.
TCATGCATTACGACGAAGGCCGCAACATCGCCATGGTCCATGCGGGTATCCCGCCCCAATGGACGTTGAAGAAAGCCCTCAAGTGCGCCGCCGAAGTCGAAAGCGCACTTGCTGACGACAACCTGTATACGGCGTACCTCGACGGCATGTACGGCAATGACCCGGTGAAGTGGGACAACGACCTCACCGGCGTGACCCGCCTGCGTGTGATCACCAACTACTTCACGCGCATGCGTTTCTGCACCGCCGAGGGTAAGCTGGATCTCAAGAGCAAGGAAGGCGCCGACACTGCGCTGCCGGGTTATAAGCCCTGGTTTGCCCACCCGGAACGCAAGACCCGTGACACTCGGATCATCTTCGGTCACTGGGCCGCCCTGGAAGGCAAGTGCGACGAGCCCGGCGTGTTCGCCCTTGACACCGGTTGTGTGTGGGGCGGCGCCATGACCCTGATGAACATCGACACCGGCGAGCGTCATGACTGCCAGTGCCAAGCCCCCCTTCCCATTACCCAGCCGGCCACCGCCAAGCCTTAGGAGCCCGCCATGAGCGAATTCAAACGTATCCCTCCCGAACAAGCCCAGGCCTTGCGCGAGCAAGGTGCAGTGGTGGTTGATATCCGTGACCAGCCGACTTACGCAGCCGCCCACATCAGCGGCGCCCGGCACCTGGATAACGTCAATATCGCCGACTTCATCCGCGCCGCCGACCTTGATGCGCCCCTGATCGTAGCCTGCTACCACGGCAATTCCAGCCAAAGCGCGGCCGCCTACCTGGTCAGCCAGGGCTTCTCCGACGTCTACAGCCTGGACGGCGGCTTTGAGCTGTGGCGTGCGACTTACCCTTCGGAAATTTCCTCAGGCGATTCGCAATAATTTTTTTCACACCCCGCTACCCCGCGTGACGCTTGGGCTTGCGCCGTTTCTGACGAACGGCGCAGCCAAACTAATTGCGCATCCCCCCTTTACCTCCCGGATTCCGAACTATCCTTAAGCGCAGGCCATCCGAATCAGGGGAGAGCCGGTACACCGGCGTACGGGTCATCGGTAGCGTTTCAGGGTGTTCTGGGGGGAAAACAGCCATTGGCGTCCGTCAATGACTGCCAGCATCGACTGATTGATCCGACGTCGGCTCCACGTATCGAGCGAGGTGACGACGTCATGAGTATTTTCAGCCACTTCCAACAACGCTTCGCGTCCACGCAGCAGGAGGAACTCACCCTTCAAGAGTATCTCGAGCTGTGCAAGCAGGACCGCAGCACCTACGCATCTGCGGCCGAGCGCCTGCTACTGGCGATCGGTGAGCCGGAGTTGGTGGAAACCGCCAACAATTCGCGGCTGTCGCGGATATTCTCCAACAAGGTGATCCGCCGCTATCCGGCCTTTGAAGACTTCCATGGCATGGAGGAATGCATCGATCAGATCGTTTCCTACTTCCGCCATGCTGCCCAAGGGCTTGAGGAGAAGAAGCAGATCCTCTATCTGCTCGGCCCCGTCGGTGGCGGTAAGTCGTCCTTGGCCGAAAAACTCAAGCAATTGATCGAGAAGGTGCCTTTCTACGCGATCAAGGGCTCGCCGGTCTTCGAGTCGCCCCTGGGCCTGTTCAACGCCACGGAAGATGGCGCGATCCTTGAAGAAGACTTCGGTATCCCTCGACGCTATCTCAATACCATCATGTCGCCGTGGGCTACCAAGCGCCTGGCCGAGTTTGGTGGAGATATCAGCCAGTTCCGCGTAGTAAAACTCTACCCGTCGATCCTCAACCAGATCGGGGTCGCCAAGACCGAACCGGGCGACGAGAACAACCAGGATATTTCGGCGCTGGTGGGCAAGGTCGATATCCGCAAGCTTGAAGAATTCCCGCAGAACGACGCCGACGCCTACAGCTACTCCGGCGCGCTGTGCCGGGCCAACCAAGGCCTGATGGAGTTTGTGGAGATGTTCAAGGCACCGATCAAGGTGCTCCACCCACTGCTCACCGCGACCCAGGAAGGCAATTACAACAGTACCGAAGGCCTGGGGGCCATTCCCTTCACCGGGATTCTGCTGGCCCACTCCAACGAATCGGAATGGCACACTTTCCGCAACAACAAGAACAACGAAGCCTTCATCGACCGGATCTACATCGTCAAGGTGCCGTACTGCCTGCGGGTCAGCGATGAAATCAAGATCTACGACAAACTGCTGTTCAACAGCTCCCTGGCCAAGGCCCATTGCGCGCCCGATACCCTGAAGATGCTCGCCCAGTTCACCGTGCTGTCGCGCCTCAAGGAGCCGGAGAACTCGAATATCTATTCTAAGATGCGCGTATACGACGGCGAAAACCTCAAGGATACCGATCCCAAGGCCAAGTCGATCCAGGAGTACCGCGATACCGCCGGCGTGGACGAGGGTATGAACGGCCTGTCGACCCGCTTTGCGTTCAAGATCCTGTCCAAGGTCTTCAACTTCGACCCGCATGAGATTGCCGCCAACCCGGTGCACCTGCTCTATGTACTGGAACAGCAGATTGAACAGGAACAGTTCCAGGCCGAAACCCGTGAACGCTATCTTCGATTCCTCAAGGAATACCTGGCACCGCGCTACATCGAGTTTATCGGCAAGGAAATCCAGACCGCGTACCTGGAGTCCTACAGCGAGTACGGCCAGAACATCTTCGACCGCTACGTGCTTTACGCCGATTTCTGGATTCAGGACCAGGAGTACCGCGATCCGGAAACCGGCGAAATCCTCAACCGCGTGGCCCTCAACGAGGAGCTGGAAAAAATCGAGAAACCAGCCGGCATCAGCAATCCGAAGGATTTCCGCAACGAAATCGTCAACTTCGTACTGCGCGCCCGGGCCAATAACAACGGCAAGAACCCTACCTGGCTCAGCTACGAGAAGCTGCGGGTGGTAATCGAGAAGAAAATGTTCTCCAACACCGAAGACCTACTGCCGGTCATCAGCTTCAACGCCAAGGCCAGCAAGGAGGACCAACAAAAACACAACGACTTCGTTACTCGAATGGTCGAGCGAGGCTACACCGACAAACAGGTACGGCTGCTCTCCGAGTGGTATCTGCGGGTGCGCAAATCGCAGTAAGGCAGCGACAAGTGTGCACTGCCAGGCCGTTGGCCTGGCAGCCGACCGCTTGTCCCGAAGCTTCCAGCTAGCAGCTTGAAGCTTGTAACGTGAAGCTGCCCGGAGGGCTCCCTATGAGCTATGTGATCGACCGACGCCTCAATGGCAAGAACAAGAGCACGGTAAACCGCCAGCGTTTCCTGCGGCGTTACCGTGACCACATCAAAAAGGCCGTCGAAGAAGCCGTCAGCCGCCGCTCCATCACTGACATGGAGCACGGCGAACAAATCAGTATCCCGGGGCGGGACATTGACGAGCCGGTGCTTCACCACGGCCGCGGCGGCAAACAGACCGTCGTGCACCCCGGCAACAAGGAATTCACCACCGGCGAACACATCCAGCGCCCACAAGGTGGCGGTGGCGGTAAAGGTCCGGGCAAGGCCGGCAACTCCGGGGAAGGCATGGATGAATTCGTATTCCAGATCACCCAGGAAGAATTCCTCGAATTCATGTTCGAGGATCTGGAACTGCCAAACCTGGTCAAGCGCAACCTGACCGGGACCGACACCTTCAAGACCGTGCGCGCCGGGATCAGCAACGAGGGTAATCCATCGCGCATCAATATCATCCGCACCTTGCGTTCAGCCCATGCACGGCGCATCGCCTTGTCCGGCAGCAGCCGCGCCAAACTGAAACAGGCCAAGGAGGAGTTGGCGCGCTTGAAGCGTGAAGAACCGGATAACTTCGGCGATATCCAGGAAATCGAGGCAGAAATAGAGAAACTCAGCGCACGCATCCACCGCGTACCGTTCCTCGATACCTTTGATTTGAAATACAACCTGTTGGTCAAACAACCCAACCCAAGCTCCAAAGCGGTGATGTTCTGCCTGATGGACGTGTCCGGCTCCATGACCCAGGCGACCAAGGATATTGCCAAGCGCTTCTTTATCCTGCTGTACCTGTTCCTGAAACGAAATTACGACAAAATCGACGTCGTGTTCATTCGCCATCACACCAGCGCCCGGGAAGTGGATGAAGAAGAGTTCTTTTACTCGCGGGAAACCGGCGGCACCATCGTTTCCAGTGCACTGAAGCTGATGCAGGAGATCATGGCCGAGCGCTACCCTGCCAACGACTGGAACATTTACGCCGCCCAAGCTTCCGACGGCGACAACTGGAACGACGACTCGCCGATCTGCCGTGACATCCTGATCAACCAGATCATGCCGTTTGTGCAGTACTACACCTATGTCGAAATCACCCCCCGTGAGCACCAGGCCCTGTGGTTCGAGTACGAGCGCATCGGCGAAGCCTTTGCCGATACGTTCGCCCAGCAGCAACTGGTCTCGGCCGGCGATATCTACCCGGTCTTCCGTGAACTCTTCCAGCGCAGGTTAGTGACATGACCGCCAAAAAAGAGAACAAGCGTCAACCCATTTCCACCGGTTCCGAGTGGACCTTTGAATTGATCCAGGCCTATGACCGGGAAATCAGCCGTATTGCGGCGGGTTATGCCCTGGATACTTACCCCAACCAGATTGAGGTCATCACCGCCGAGCAAATGATGGATGCCTATGCCTCCGTGGGCATGCCGTTGGGTTACCACCATTGGTCCTATGGCAAACACTTCCTCAGTACCGAGAAGTCGTACACGCGAGGACAGATGGGCCTGGCCTACGAGATCGTGATCAATTCCGACCCGTGCATCGCCTATCTGATGGAAGAAAACACCATCTGCATGCAGGCGCTGGTGGTGGCTCATGCCTGCTATGGGCACAACAGTTTTTTCAAGGGCAACTACCTGTTTCGCACCTGGACCGACGCCAGCTCGATCATCGATTACCTGGTGTTTGCCAAGCAGTACATCATGCAGTGTGAGGAACGCCACGGTATCGATGCAGTGGAAGACCTGCTGGACTCCTGCCATGCCCTGATGAATTACGGGGTCGACCGCTACAAACGCCCCTACCCCATTTCCGCCGAAGAGGAACGCCTGCGCCAAAAGGAGCGTGAGGAGCACCTGCAGAAACAGATCAACGACCTATGGCGCACAATCCCTAAACGTGCCGGCAAAAACAACGACAAGGACAATGCGCGCTTCCCCGTCGAACCCCAGGAAAACATCCTCTATTTCCTGGAAAAACATGCTCCGCTGCTAGAGCCTTGGCAACGGGAAATTGTGCGCATCGTACGCAAGATTGCCCAGTACTTTTATCCACAGCGCCAGACCCAGGTGATGAACGAAGGCTGGGCGACTTTCTGGCATTACACGCTGATGAACGATCTGTACGACGAAGGCTTGGTCACTGACGGCTTCATGATGGAGTTCCTTACCTCCCACACCAGCGTGGTGTTCCAACCCGGCTTCGACAGCCCGTATTACAACGGTATCAACCCCTATGCCCTGGGCTTTGCCATGTACCGCGACATCCGCCGCATGTGCGAACACCCCACGGAAGAAGATCGCCGCTGGTTCCCGGAAATCGCAGGCAGCGACTGGTTGTCGACCATCAAGTTCGCCATGAGCAGCTTCAAGGATGAGAGTTTTATCCTGCAATACCTGTCACCTCAGGTGATCCGCGACCTCAAGCTGTTCAGCATCCTCGATGACGACCTCAAGGACGATCTGGTGGTCCCGGCCATCCACGACGAACCGGGGTACCGCATCATCCGCGAAACCCTGGCCGCCCAGTACAACCTGGGCAATCGCGAGCCTAACGTGCAGATCTATAGCATCGATGTGCGCGGCGACCGTTCGCTGACCCTGCGTCACCAGCAGCATGATCGCAAGCCTTTGGGCGAATCCACCGAGGAAGTGCTCAAGCACCTGCATCGGCTGTGGGGCTTCGACATCCACCTGGAAACGCTACAGGGCGATCAGGTCATGAAAACCCATCATGTGCCGCCACGCAGCGATCACAACGATAATGACTACGGTCGCCTGGACATGGCCGTCGTTCATCTCTGAAGCAGCAAAGCCTCCATTGGCCAGGCACAGGCGTTATCCTGTGGCGCTAATGGAGGCTTTTTCATGAAAATCTACAAAGTCGGCGGCGCCGTGCGTGATCGCCTTCTGGGCATCAAGGTCACCGATATCGACCGCGTCGTCGTCGGCACAACCACCGAAGAAATGCTCGCCAAAGGCTATAAGCCGGTGGGCGCCGATTTCCCGGTATTTCTCGATCCGAAAAATGGTGATGAATACGCCCTTGCCCGCACCGAACGCAAGAGCGGCAGGGGTTACGGTGGCTTTGTGTTTCACGCAAGCCCCGAGGTCACCCTGGAAGAAGACTTGATCCGTCGTGACCTGACCATCAACGCCATGGCGGAAGATGACGATGGCAACCTGACCGACCCTTATCACGGCCAACGCGATCTTGAAGCGCGTATATTGCGTCATGTTTCCCCCGCGTTCGCCGAAGATCCGCTCCGCGTGCTGCGCGTTGCCCGCTTTGCCGCGCGTTATGCACACCTTGGCTTCAAGGTCGCACCCGAGACACTCGAGCTGATGCGTCAACTCAGTGATTGCGGCGAACTCCAGGCCCTTACCCCCGAACGCAGCTGGAAAGAAATCTCACGGGCGCTGATGGAGGATCACCCTCAGGTATTTATCCAGGTACTGCGCGACTGCGACGCACTGAAAACCCTGATGCCGGAGGTAAACGCGCTGTTCGGTGTGCCCCAACCCGAGGCTCATCATCCGGAAATCGATACCGGCATTCACACATTGAGCGTGCTGGAACAAGCCGCTTTGCACAGACAACCGCTGACAGTGCGCTGGGCCTGCCTGCTGCACGATTTGGGCAAAGGCCTGACGCCTGTGGATAAGTTGCCGCAGCATATTGCCCACGAACACCGCGGCTTAAGGCTGATCAAGGCGGTGAATGAGCGCTTCAAGGTGCCCAGGGATTGCCAGGAACTGGCATTGCTGGTGGGCGAATTTCATACCCACGGCCATCGCGCACTGGAACTCAAAGCCTCGACATTACTGGAATTACTGCAGAGTTTTGACCTGTACCGGCGGCCGCAACGCTTCGAAGAGTTTCTAGTAGCCTGCGAAATGGATGCCCGGGGCCGCAAAGGCTTTGAACAACGCAGTTATCCACAGGCAGATTATTTGCGCGGCGCGGCAAAGGCCGCACGCGAAGTACCGGTTGCACCATTGCTGGAAAAAGGTTTCAAAGGCCCAGAGCTGGGAGCGGCACTCAAGCGCGAACGGCTGAACGCGCTGAAAGCCTACAAGGAACAATACAAGCCTTTGTAGGAACGAGCTTGCCCGCGAAAAACGTCAATGATAAGGCAGCGCCCTCAGGTTTTTTGCGAGCAAGCTCAGCTCCTACAAGAGAGCTTGCGGCGTCAGTTGTCGGCCTTGCCACTCAAAGCCGACAGGCGCCAGCACCTGGTCGATCTGCGCATCGCGCCACAGCTCGGCCATTGTCTTGCCTGCCTCAGGGTGCATACGATCCGGCGCCATCATCGACAGCGGCCACAATACAAAAGCGTTTTTCAGGATTTCTGCCCGTGGCAGGATCAATCCATCGAAATTACCCACCAAATCTCCATACAGCAACACGTCGATATCCAGCGGCAGGCCCTTGCGGTTGGGCGCATAACGGCCATTATCGGCCTCGATGAGTTTCAGTCGGCGATCTAACTCCAACAACGGCAGGTCGGTATAGGCCGACACCACCAAGTTGAAAAATGGCCCGCTCTTGATCCCCACCGGCTGGCTTTCGAACACCGCTGAACAGCGCATATCCGTCAAGAACCCCGCCAGCGCATCCAGGCCGGCGCATAGACGGCTTTCGCGCTCAACATTGCTGCCAAGCCCAAGGTAAATCTGAGTCAACGACATCCGCGCTCGATCTCCACGCCCACGCCCTTGGCAGCCGGCACGGCGCCTGGCTTGGTCAATTTGAGGTGCAGCCAGGGAATCTGGAATTCGCTCATCAGCACCTCGGCCAAGCGCTCGGCGAAGGTTTCCACCAACTGATACTGGGACTGCTCGGCAAAAGCCTGGATACGCGCGGACACGCTGGCGTAATCCAGCGCCAGCGCCAGGTCATCACCTGCAGCGGCCGGGCGATTATCCCAGGCGAAGCTCAGGTCCAGGCGCAAGCACTGCCGGATCCCGCGCTCCCAGTCGTAGGCCCCAATCACGGTGTCGACTTCCAGGCCTTCGATAAACACTCTGTCCAAGTACTCTTCTCCGCAGCACGACAAGGGCGCGATGCCCCGTTAGAATCAGGGCATCCTCGCCCGGAATAGTTAGCATGTTTTGGTCACTGGCGATTCTCGCCTACCTGCTCGGCTCGCTGTCCTTCGCCATTTTGCTCAGCCGCCTGACGGGAAATCCCGACCCGCGAATGAGTGGCTCAGGCAATGCCGGCGCCACCAATATGTTGCGCCTGGCCGGCAAGAAACTTGCCGTCCTGACGTTGCTGGGCGACGTGTGCAAGGGCTTGCTGCCCGTGCTGATCGCCAGCCTCCTCGGCCTTTCCTTGCAACAGCAAGCCTGGGTGGGCGTGTGCGCCGTCCTGGGCCACCTGTTCCCGCTGTACTTCCGTTTTCGCGGCGGTAAAGGCGTTGCCACAGCGGCCGGTATGCTGCTGGGCATCTACCCACCGGCCGCGTTACTGGCCATGCTCGCCTGGCTGCTGACGTTCTACCTGACCCGAACCAGCTCGCTGGCCGCGCTGATCGCCACCCCGCTGACCCTGCCGCTGTTGGCCTGGCAGGAACCGCAGGCCTTGCTGCCGATGAGCATGCTGACCCTGCTGATCGTCTGGCGTCACCGCGGCAATCTACGCGACCTGTTTGCCGGGCGCGAACGGCATTTTTAAATCCGCCCTTGCGTCGGCTCTTACAACGGCGGCAACTGTTCCATTGGCCAACGTGCCTGCACGCTGATCGCCAGGCTTTCGTGCTGTCCGGCCTGCAAGCGCTGGCAACCGGCATAGGCGATCATCGCGCCGTTATCAGTGCAGAACTCAGGGCGTGCGTAGAACACATGACCATTCATGTCGCCGAGCATTTTCTCCAAGGACACGCGCAGTGCCTTGTTGGCACTGACGCCGCCAGCAATCACCAGCCGCTTCATACCCGCCTGCTTCAGGGCGCGCTTGCACTTGATGGTCAAAGTCTCCACCACGGCCTGCTGGAACGCCAGAGCGATGTCGCAACGGGCTTGTTGACCGTCGTCCCCGGCACTGACGCTCTGCTGCCAGGTGTTCAAGGCGGAGGTTTTCAAACCGCTGAAACTGAACATCAGGCCAGGGCGATCACACATCGGACGCGGGAAGGTGTAGCGCCCGGCCACGCCTTTCTCGGCAAGACGGGCGATTTCCGGGCCACCTGGATAATTGAGCCCCATCATCTTCGCAGTTTTATCGAAAGCTTCGCCGGCGGCGTCGTCCAGGGACTCACCCAGCAAGGTGTATTGGCCGATACCATCGACCTGAACCAGCTGCGTATGGCCGCCCGAAACCAACAAAGCGACGAACGGGAACTGCGGTGGTGTTTCTTCCAGCATGGGCGCCAGTAAATGGCCTTCCATATGGTGCACGCCAAGAGCCGGAATGCCCCAGGCAAAAGCCAGCGCCTGGGCGCAAGAGGCCCCAACCAGCAGGGCTCCAACCAATCCAGGGCCCGCAGTGTAGGCGATGGCATCGATCTCGGTCGCCACACAATCGGCCTCGTCCAGCACCTGGCGAATCAACGGCAGCATGCGCTTGACGTGATCACGGCTGGCAAGCTCCGGCACCACGCCACCATAGGCGCGGTGCAGGTCGATCTGACTGAACAGCGCGTCGGCCAAAAGCCCGCGTTCACTGTCGTATAGGGCGACGCCGGTTTCGTCGCAGGAGGTTTCAAGTCCCAGTACTAGCATGGGTTTGCGCCTTGTAGAGGCTGAATTCGAAGGCGCGCATGATAGTCCCCGCTCCCCCTCCCGACTAGCGGTTTTCGATCAGAGGCTTTGCATTCCGGGCAATGAGGGGTTAACATCCGCAACCCTTAAAAACCGACGACCTCAGCCGCGAATTTTTTGCGACGAGAACGTTGATTCCCGGTAATGAAAGAAGGTAGCTCTGGATGCCAGCCGTCAAAGTAAAAGAGAACGAACCCTTCGACGTAGCTCTGCGTCGTTTCAAGCGCTCCTGCGAAAAAGCCGGTGTTCTGGCTGAAGTTCGTAGCCGCGAATTTTATGAGAAGCCAACTTCTGAGCGTAAGCGTAAAGCAGCAGCCGCTGTTAAGCGTCACGCCAAGAAAGTTCAGCGCGAACAGCGCCGCGCCGTTCGTCTGTACTAATACACAGACGTTCGTAGCAAGCTTCTGCCAAGCCCGGCCCTCAGCCGGGCTGTTGGCATTTGCGGATATCGCTTGATGCTTCACCGTCGACGCCGCACATGCGACCGAGACACTGCTTCAAACGTCAGGGCTGGCTCTTTTGCCAGCGGTGCACGTCTCTTCTGACGAGCCTAACAAGGCTACTGACGAGCACACCTATTCTTCAAGCAGGCGATCAACTGTGTCGGCTGTGCCCATCGATGCGTTTCCGAGGCCTTCATCGGCCAAGACCGGACGCCCGGGCAACATTTCCATGCCGAAGACTGATCAGAAACTACCGTCAGTGAATGCTCGGCAGATACACTTTCCTGACAACCCAAGCAGACGATGATGATCGAGCACTCGATACGTGCGCTTGAACACTTCACGGGCCCTCATTTACACGCAGTGATGACGAGAACGCCATGGCCGGGCTGATTCCCCAGAGCTTTATTGACGACCTTCTGAACCGCACCGACATCGTCGATGTTGTCAGCTCACGCGTACAACTGAAAAAAGCCGGCAAGAACTACACCGCCTGCTGCCCGTTCCATAAAGAAAAAACTCCATCGTTCAGCGTCAGCCCCGACAAGCAGTTCTATTACTGCTTCGGTTGCGGCGCCGGCGGCAATGCCCTCGGCTTCCTGATGGACCACGACAACCTGGACTTCCCCCAGGCCGTCGAGGACCTGGCCAAAGCCGCCGGCATGGAAATCCCCCGCGAAGAAAGCGGCCGCCCGCACAAACCCAGGCAGCCCACCGACTCGCCGCTCTATCCGCTGTTGACGGCCGCTGCTGATTTTTATCGTCAAGCGCTCAAGAGCCATCCGCAGCGCAAGGCCGCCGTCGATTACCTCAAGAGCCGTGGCCTTACCGGTGAAATCGCCCGCGACTTCGGCCTCGGGTTCGCCCCGCCGGGCTGGGACAATCTATACAAGCACCTGAGCAGCGATACCCTCCAGCAAAAAGCCATGATCGATGCCGGCTTGTTGGTGGAGAACGCCGAGACCGGCAAGCGCTACGATCGTTTTCGCGACCGTGTGATGTTTCCGATTCGCGACAGCCGTGGCCGTATCATCGCCTTTGGTGGCCGTGTACTCGGGGACGACAAGCCCAAGTACCTGAACTCCCCGGAGACCCCGGTGTTCCACAAGGGCCAGGAACTCTACGGCCTGTTCGAAGCGCGCAAGAACAACCGCAACCTCGACGAGATCATCGTGGTTGAAGGCTACATGGACGTAATCGCCCTGGCCCAGCAAGGCCTGCGCAATGCAGTGGCAACCCTCGGCACCGCCACCAGCGAAGAACACTTGAAGCGCCTGTTTCGCGTGGTGCCCAGCGTGCTGTTCTGCTTCGACGGCGACCAGGCCGGCCGCAACGCCGCCTGGCGAGCACTAGAGGCCACGCTGTCGAGCCTGCAGGACGGGCGCCGTGCACGCTTCCTGTTCCTGCCCGAAGGCGAGGACCCGGACACACTGGTGCGCTCGGAAGGCACTGACGCGTTTCGTGCGCGCATCAATCAACATGCGCAGCCCCTGGCAGATTATTTTTTCCAGCAACTGACCGAAGAGGCTGACCCGCGCTCCCTCGAGGGCAAGGCCCATATGGCCACCCTCGCCGCACCGCTGATCGACAAGGTCCCGGGCGCCAACTTGCGCACCCTGATGCGCCAACGCCTGCTGGAGATCACCGGTTTGAGCGGCGAAGCCGTAAGTCAGCTGGTGCACAGCGCACCACAGGATGCACCGCCGGCCTACGACCCCGGCATGGATTACGACGCCATGCCGGACTATGCCGACTTCCACCAACCCCAGGAGGCATTTGCGCCCCAGCAGGAGTGGACACCAAAGAAACCCGGCGCCGGCGGCAAGAAATGGGACAAGAAGCCCTGGAGCAAGAACGGCAAGCGCGGCGATCGCGATGAAGCCTACGCTCCACGCACGCCGGTGGCGGTAGAAGCCCCGACACTTATTGCGCTGCGTACATTGATTCACCACCCGCAATTGGCCGGCAAGGTTGAAAGTGCCGACCATTTTGCCAACGAGAGCAACACCTATGCCCAGGTGCTGATTGCCCTGATCGAGGCGGTGCAAAAAAATCCTAAGCTAAACTCAATTCAGCTTATGGCTCGCTGGCATGGCACGGAACAGGGCCGTTTATTGAAAGCCCTGGCGGAAAAGGAGTGGCTAATTGACGGCGATAACCTTGAACAACAGTTTTTAGACACCATTAATAGGTTATCCGCGGGTCAGCATACGCAGACCCTCGATGAGCTCATCAAGAGAGCCAGGCAGCCGGGATTGTCGGCTGAAGAGCAAATTCAGATAGCAAAACAGATGCGCGACCTCTTAAAACAGAATGTTTCCGCATCAAACCCGACCTCAGCTGGCGTGTGAGGTCATAGCTCGGGTATAATCCTCGGCTTGTTTTTTGCCCGCCAAGACCTTCAGTGGATAGGGTGTTATGTCCGGAAAAGCGCAACAGCAGTCTCGTATCAAAGAGTTGATCACACTAGGTCGTGAGCAGGGTTACCTGACTTACGCGGAGGTCAACGACCACCTGCCTGAGGATATTTCAGATCCAGAGCAGGTGGAAGACATCATCCGCATGATTAACGACATGGGGATCAACGTATTCGAAGTCGCGCCAGATAAGGACTCCCTTATGCTGGCCGACGCTGATACCGACGAGGCCGCCGCTGAGGAAGCTGCTGCCGCGCTGGCTGCAGTAGAGACCGATATCGGCCGCACGACGGACCCTGTACGCATGTATATGCGTGAAATGGGTACGGTCGAGCTGCTGACTCGCGAAGGCGAAATCGAAATCGCCAAGCGTATCGAAGAGGGCATCCGTGAAGTGATGGGCGCAATCGCGCACTTCCCTGGCACGGTTGACCACATTCTCTCCGAGTACACCCGCGTCACCACCGAAGGTGGCCGCCTGTCCGACGTCCTGAGCGGTTATATCGACCCGGACGACGGCATTGCGCCGCCTGCCGCCGAAGTGCCGCCGCCGGTCGACCCGAAAGCGCCGAAAGCGGACGACGACACCGACGACGACGAGGCTGAAGCCAGCAGCGACGACGAAGATGAAGTCGAAAGCGGCCCGGACCCTGTTGTCGCGGCCCAGCGTTTTGGTGCGGTTTCCGATCAAATGGAAATCACCCGCAAGGCTTTGAAGAAGCACGGTCGCGGCAACAAGCAGGCAATTGCCGAGCTGGTCGCCCTGGCTGAGCTGTTCATGCCGATCAAGCTGGTGCCCAAGCAGTTCGAAGGCCTGGTTGAGCGCGTTCGCAGTGCTCTTGAGCGTTTGCGTGCCCAAGAACGTGCAATCATGCAGCTCTGTGTGCGTGATGCGCGTATGCCGCGTACCGACTTCCTGCGCCAGTTCCCGGGCAACGAAGTTGACGAAAGCTGGACCGACGCACTGGCCAAGGGCAAGGCGAAATACGCCGAAGCCATCGGTCGCCTGCAGCCGGACATCATTCGTTGCCAGCAGAAGCTGATCGCGTTGCAGACCGAAACCGGTCTGACGATTGCCGAGATCAAGGACATCAACCGTCGCATGTCGATCGGTGAGGCCAAGGCCCGCCGCGCGAAGAAAGAGATGGTTGAAGCGAACTTGCGCCTGGTGATCTCCATCGCCAAGAAGTACACCAACCGTGGCCTGCAGTTCCTCGACCTGATCCAGGAAGGCAACATCGGCCTGATGAAGGCGGTGGACAAGTTCGAATACCGTCGCGGCTACAAGTTCTCGACCTATGCCACCTGGTGGATCCGTCAGGCGATCACTCGCTCGATCGCCGACCAGGCCCGCACCATCCGTATCCCGGTGCACATGATCGAGACCATCAACAAGCTCAACCGTATTTCCCGGCAGATGTTGCAGGAAATGGGTCGCGAACCGACCCCGGAAGAGCTGGGTGAACGCATGGAAATGCCTGAGGATAAAATCCGCAAGGTATTGAAGATCGCTAAAGAACCGATCTCCATGGAAACGCCGATTGGTGATGACGAAGACTCCCACCTGGGTGACTTCATCGAAGACTCGACCATGCAGTCGCCAATCGATGTCGCCACCGTTGAGAGCCTCAAAGAAGCAACCCGCGACGTGCTGTCCGGCCTCACTGCCCGTGAAGCCAAGGTACTGCGCATGCGTTTCGGCATCGACATGAATACCGACCACACCCTTGAGGAAGTCGGTAAGCAGTTTGACGTGACCCGCGAGCGGATCCGTCAGATCGAAGCCAAGGCGCTGCGCAAGTTGCGCCACCCGACGCGAAGCGAGCATCTGCGCTCCTTCCTCGACGAGTGATACCAGAACCCCCGGCCCAGGCCGGGGGTTTTGTTTTGAATAGATAAAATTCGTCGCAACCTCCCTCCCCTGAAATGCCCGTCTACACTCGATTCATTCCCCGTGCCATAACGAGACCGTTATGCCCAGATTGCCGACCGTGTTACTACTGTCGCTGCTGACCTGGACCGCAACGGCTGGCGCGTTGACTCTTACGGATGATGAGCGTAGCTGGTTGGCGGACCATCAGGAGCTGCGCCTCGGTGTGGATGCGTCGTGGCCACCTTTCGAATACCGTGATGAAAACAGCCGTTACCAGGGCCTGGCCGCTGACTATGTACGCCTGATCCAGGACCGCCTGGGTGTGCGGATCAAGCTGATCGAGCCAGCCAACTGGACCGCTGCGCTTGAACAAGCCCGGAGCAACCAGCTCGACCTGCTACCCGGCATCATGTCCACCCCGGAGCGCCAAGGTTTCCTGGCCTTCACACGTCCCTACCTGGACTTTCCCATTATCATCCTTGCCCATGAAGGCGGCGCAAAACCACGCAACCTCAGGGATTTGTACGGACTGAAAATTGCCGTGGTGGAAAACTACGCGCCCCATGAGTTGCTGCGTACCCACCATCCGGACCTGAACCTCGTCGCAATGCCCAACGTCAGCTCGACGCTGCAAGCGCTGGCCACCGACGAAGTGGATGCGGTAGTCGGCGACCTGGCCTCCAGTGTCTGGAGCCTGCGCCAACTCAAACTCGATGGCTTGTACGTCAGCGGTGAAACGCCCTACCGCTACCAATTGGCGATGGGCGTCCCGCGAGATGAAAAAATACTGGTGGGTATCCTGGACAAAGTCCTCGCCGACCTCAGCCCAGCCGAAACCGAAGCGATCCAGCAACACTGGGTGGGCAGCTTCACGGATCACCGCACGCTCTGGGCGGACCTGCTGATGTACGGCCTGCCAGCGGTGTTGCTACTGAGCACCGTGTTGGCGGTGGTCATTCGGATCAATCGCCGGCTCAGCTCGGAAATCTCCCGTCGGGTCGCCCTTGAGCAAGAACTGCGTAGCAGTGAGTACCACTATCGTGGCCTGGTGGAGAGCTTGTCTGCCATTGCCTGGGAAGCGAGCATCAGCGACTTCACCTACAGCTATGTGTCACCCCATGCCGAAGATCTGCTCGGCTATCCCCGCGCCCATTGGCTGATTCCAGGCTTCTGGCGCAATATTATCCACCCCGCTGACCTGACCCACACCGAGGCGTATTGCTACCGGGAAACCCGTGCCAATCGTGATCATAGCGTCGACTATCGCGTCATCACCGCTGATGGCCGCTGCCTGTGGGTCCGCGATATCGTCAGCCTGATCGAACATGGCCATGAACCAGTGCTACGCGGCTTGATGATCGACATCAGCGAAGCCAAGCGCACCGAAGAAGCCCTACAACTGTCCGAGCAGAAGTTTGCCTCAGTGTTTCAGCAATGCCCGGACATCCTAGTGATTGCGCGGCTGTCCGATGGCTGCCTGCTGGAGGTCAATAAGGCATTCGAGGACCAGATTGGCCTGAGCGCCAACGAGGTCATAGGCAAAACCGCCACTGAGCTGAATATATGGGACGTTCAAGGCATTGGCCCGGATTTGCTGCACCGGGTGCAGACCACCAGTATCCGCAACCTGGAAATGCAATTTCTGCGCAGCAACGGCCAGGCATTTACCGGGCTGATCTCAGCTGAGCCCTTCCAACTCGACACCACCGAAGCGCTGGTGGTGGTGGTGCGCGACATCACTCAACTCAAGGAAACCCAACAGCGGCTGCAAACCTCCGAAGAGAAATTCGCCAAGGCGTTCCACGCCTCCCCTGATGGCTTGCTGCTGAGCCGCCAGAGCGATGGACTGCTGATTGAGGTAAACGAAGGTTTCAGCCATCTGACCGGCTTCACCAGCGCCACCTCACTGGATCAATCAGCTTCGGACCTGGGCATCTGGGTCGACCTCAACGAACGTAAGCACATGCTGGAGTTGATGCATCGCGACGGCTTTGTCCGCGATTTCGTCTGCCATATCCGCCGCGCTGACGGCCAGATTCGTCTCTGCGAAGTGTCCAGCCGCCCGCTGCCCATTGGCGACGACGATTGCATGCTGACCATCGCCCGGGACATCACCGAACGCCAGTTAATGCAGGAAAAACTGCAACAGGCCGCCACGGTGTTCGAAAGCACCGCCGAAGGCGTCTTGATCACCGACACCCGACAGAACATCAGCGCCGTCAATCGCGCCTTTAGTGAGATTACCGGCTACAGCGAGACCGAAGCCCTCGGCCATACCCCACGCCTGCTTGCCTCCGGCCTGCATGACAGCGCGTTCTACGCGGCGATGTGGCACCAACTGACGGCCCACGGTCACTGGCAAGGCGAAATTTCCAACCGCCGCAAAAACGGCGAAGTGTATCCAAGTTGGCTGACCATCAGCGCCGTGCGTAACCACGACCAGTTGATCACACACTTCGTGGCCGTGTTTGCTGACATCTCCAGCCTCAAGCTGGCCCAGGCACGCCTGGACTACCAGGCCCACCATGACCCGTTGACCGGCCTGCCCAACCGCACTCTGTTTGAAAATCGACTGCAGGCCGCCCTCAACGGCCAGCAGGACAGCGGCAAACAGGGCGCCGTGCTGTTTCTCGACCTGGACCGCTTCAAACACATCAACGACAGCCTCGGCCACCCGGTAGGCGACCTGCTGCTCAAAGACATCGCCGTACGCCTCAAGGAGCAACTGCGGGACGTGGACACCGTGGCCCGCCTGGGCGGCGATGAATTCATCATCCTGCTTCCCGGCTTGCAACAGGCCAGCGATGCCCAGCACCTGGCGAATAAACTGCTCGATTGCTTTACACCGCCGTTCCAGGCCGGAGAGCATGAGTTCTTTATCAGCGCCAGTATCGGCACCAGCCTGTATCCACAGGACGGCACCGACGTTGCCACCCTGGTCAAAAACGCCGATGCCGCGATGTACCGCTCCAAAGCCAAGGGCCGCAACCGGGTCGAACACTACACCCGCGACCTGACAGCCCAGGCCAATGAACGCGTGGCGCTGGAACACGAACTGCGTCGCGCCATCGAACGTGACGAATTGAGCCTGTGTTACCAACCCAAGCGCAGCCTGGTGACCCAGGAACTGATCGGCGCCGAAGCCTTGATCCGCTGGCACCACCCGACCTTGGGCGAAGTCCCGCCCGAACACTTCATTGCCCTGGCCGAAGAGAACGGCATGATCCTGCAGATTGGCGACTGGGTACTGGAACAGGCCTGCCGCCAGCTGCATGTATGGCAACAGGCTTTCGACGATTTCGGTCCACTGTCGGTCAATCTTGCTGGCGCTCAACTGCGGCACCCCAAGCTGCTGTCACGCATCGAACAGCTGCTGCGCGATTACTGCCTGGAACCCGGCTGCCTGCAGTTGGAGATCACCGAAAACTTCATCATGAGCCAGGCCGAAGAAGCCCTGGGGGTGCTGCATCAACTCAAGCGCCTGGGCGTCCAATTGGCTATCGACGATTTCGGCACCGGTTATTCGTCCCTCAGCTACCTCAAGCGCCTGCCCCTGGACTTCCTCAAGATCGATCAATCCTTCGTCCGCGGCCTGCCCGATGACCCCCACGACGTCGCCATCGTGCGCGCCATCATCGCCCTCGGCCACAGCATGCAATTCACCATCATCGCCGAAGGCGTGGAGAACACCGCACAGCAGGCCTTCCTCGCCGCCGAAGGGTGTGAACAGATGCAAGGCTACATCGTCAGCCTGCCCCTGCCACCGGCGCTTTTTGCCGCAAACTTCCTTCGTACAAGGCAGGAGGATTTTTCGGATGGCACAGTGAAGAAACCATCGTTATAATCCGCGACCTACTGAGGGCCTATAGCTCAGTTGGTTAGAGCAGAGGACTCATAATCCTTTGGTCGTAGGTTCGAGTCCTACTGGGCCCACCAAACAAGAAAGCCGCGCATTGCGCGGCTTTTGCGTGTCTGGCGTAGCGGTTCTTTCAGCCGGACCAAGCCTGTACCATGCTTGCTCATTGCCGTCCGCACTGGAGCCTCCCCCCTTGCCCCCCCTAGACGAAATCGACCGCCAGCTTATCGCCGCCCTGCAGCTCAACGCTCGCGAAAGCGTGGCCATGCTCGCCCGGCAGTTGGGCATTGCGCGTACCACGGTGACGTCGCGTCTGGCGCGCCTGGAGAAAACCCAGGTGATCACCGGGTATGGCGTGCGCCTGGGCCAACGCGTTGCAGATGGGGGATTGCAGGCTTATGTGGGCATTACCGTACAACCGCGCTCCGGTAAAGAAGTGCTGCGCAGGCTGAGTGCCATGGCGCAAGTACAGCAGTTGTGCGCGGTGAGTGGCGAGTTCGATTATGTGGCCTGGCTGCGCACCGATTCGCCGGAGCAGTTGGACCAGTTGCTCGACCAGATCGGCACTGTCGACGGTGTAGAAAAAACCACCACCTCGATCATCCTCAGCAACAAACTGGATCGCGGCCAACCAATCTGACCACTGGATTCGTCATATTGACAAAAATCAGTGCAATCCGACGACACATTGCGTCTTATTAACGAGCGCAACGCTCCCTAAACTGGCTGCCATCTTTTCCTATACTCAACGGGCCATATCCCGCCGAGCCGTCAGTAAGGTCAGCCATGAGCATTCCGTCCAGCACCATCAGCAAGACCAATCGCCACCCCGCAGACGGCAAGAAACCCATCACCATTTTTGGTCCGGATTTCCCCTTTGCCTTTGATGACTGGATCGAACACCCCGCCGGGCTGGGCAGTATTCCCGCCGCCCACCATGGCGCCGAGGTGGCGATCGTGGGGGCCGGTATAGCGGGCCTGGTTGCGGCCTACGAGCTGATGAAGCTGGGCCTCAAGCCGGTGGTGTATGAAGCTTCGAAAATGGGTGGGCGTTTGCGCTCCCAGGCCTTTGAAGGCGCCGAGGGCATCATCGCCGAGCTGGGTGGCATGCGTTTTCCCGTGTCGTCCACCGCGTTCTACCATTACGTGGACAAGCTGGGCCTGGAGACCAAACCCTTCCCCAACCCGCTGACCCCGGCGTCCGGCAGTACCGTGATCGATCTGGAAGGCCAGACCCACTACGCACAAAAACTTTCGGATTTGCCGGCACTGTTCCAGGAAGTGGCCGATGCCTGGGCCGATGCCCTGGAAGCCGGCTCGCAGTTCGGTGATATCCAGCAGGCGATCCGCGATCGCGACGTGCCGCGCCTCAAGGCACTGTGGAACAAGCTGGTGCCGCTGTGGGATGACCGTACCTTCTACGATTTCGTCGCCACCTCCAAGGCCTTTGCCAAGTTGTCATTCCATCATCGCGAAGTGTTTGGCCAGGTCGGCTTCGGCACGGGTGGCTGGGACTCGGACTTCCCCAACTCCATGCTGGAAATCTTCCGTGTGGTGATGACCAATTGCGATGACCATCAACACCTGGTCGTCGGCGGCGTGGCGCAAGTACCCATGGGCATCTGGCGACACGTGCCGGAGCGTTGCGCCCACTGGCCGGCCGGCACCAGCCTCAGCTCGCTGCATAGAGGCGCACCGCGGGCAGGCGTGAAACGCATTGCCCACGCCGCCGACGGCCGTTTCGCCGTCACCGACAACTACGGCGACACCCGTGAATATGCCGCAGTGCTGACCACTTGCCAAAGCTGGCTGCTGACCACCCAGATCGAATGCGACGAAACCCTGTTCTCGCAAAAAATGTGGATGGCCCTGGACCGCACGCGATACATGCAGTCATCGAAAACCTTTGTGATGGTCGACCGCCCATTCTGGAAAGACAAAGATCCGCAGACCGGTCGCGACCTGATGAGCATGACCCTCACCGACCGCCTGACCCGCGGTACCTATCTGTTCGATAACGGTGACGACAAGCCGGGCGTGATCTGCCTGTCCTACTCGTGGATGAGCGATGCGCTGAAAATGCTGCCCCAGCCTATCGATAAGCGCGTCAAGCTGGCCCTCGACGCGCTGAATAAGATCTACCCGAAAGTCGATATCAAGGCGCGCATCATCGGCGACCCGATTACCGTATCCTGGGAAGCCGACCCGCATTTCCTCGGCGCGTTCAAAGGCGCCCTGCCCGGTCACTATCGCTACAACCAGCGCATGTATGCGCACTTCATGCAGAAGGACATGCCCGCCGAACAACGTGGGATCTTCATCGCCGGCGATGATGTTTCCTGGACCCCGGCCTGGGTGGAAGGCGCGGTGCAGACCTCGCTCAATGCGGTCTGGGGCATCATGACCCACTTCGGTGGCAGCACCCACCCAGAGAACCCGGGGCCAGGTGATGTGTTCGATGAAATCGGGCCAATCGCCCTCGCCGAGTAAGGAGTTGACCATGCGTGTCGCCCTGTACCAATGCCCGCCGCTGCCGCTGGATGTGGCCGCCAACCTCCAGCGTCTGCACCAGTTGGCCCATGAAGCGTGCGACGCCGATGTGCTGGTGCTGCCGGAGATGTTTCTCAGCGGCTATAACATCGGCACCGAAGCCGTTGGCGCGCTGGCTGAGGCTCAGGATGGACCGTCGGCACAGGCAATTGCCGAACTGGCGCAGAGTGCCGGGCTGGCGATTCTGTACGGCTACCCGGAGCGGGCCGAAGATGGCCAGGTCTACAACGCCGTGCAGTTGATCGACGCCCAGGGCAAGCGCTTGTGCAACTACCGCAAGACGCACTTGTTTGGCGACCTGGATCACTCGATGTTCAGTGCCGGTCCGGATGATTTCCCAGTGGTGGAATTGAACGGGTGGAAGGTAGGCATGCTGATCTGCTATGACCTTGAGTTTCCGGAAAACACCCGGCGCCTGGCCATGGCCGGTGCCGAACTGATCCTGGTGCCCACCGCCAACATGGTGCCGTTCGACTTTGTCGCCGACGTCACTGTGCGCGCACGAGCCTTCGAGAACCAATGTTTCGTTGCCTACGCCAATTACTGCGGGCATGAAGGCGATATTCAGTACTGCGGGCAAAGCAGCATTGCCGCGCCGGATGGCCAGCGACTCGCCCAGGCCGGCCTGGATGAAGCATTGATTGTCGGCACGCTGGATCGTCAATCGATCCTCGACGCCCGCGCCGCCAATCACTACCTGCACGACCGTCGCCCCGAACTCTACGGCGCACTGCACAAGCCCTGACCCGGTGGGTTTGCTAGCATAGGCACTTCCCATGCCTCGGAAGTGCCCATGCCTGCGCCGGTTCACCCTCACCCTATTCACCTGACCCTGGCCAATGGCCTGCGGGTTGCCCTGCGCCATGCACCGCGCCTGAAACGTTGCGCCGCGGTTTTACGGGTGGCTGCCGGCAGTCATGACGTGCCATTGGCCTGGCCGGGGCTGGCGCATTTTCTTGAGCACCTGCTGTTTCTGGGTACTGAGCGTTTTCCTGCGGGCGAGGGGCTGATGGCCTACGTGCAGCGCCACGGTGGGCACGTCAACGCCAGCACCCGTGAGCGCACCACCGATTTCTTCTTTGAACTGCCGGTGTCGACCTTTGCAGATGGGCTGGCACGCTTGGCGGACATGTTGACCCATCCACGCTTGGCACTTGATGATCAACGGCGCGAACGCGAAGTGCTGGACGCGGAGTTTATGGCCTGGTCCCAGGATGCCAAGGCTCAACTGCAAGTGGCGTTGATGAAGGGACTGGCGGCGGATCATCCGCTGCGAGGTTTTCATGCCGGCAACCGCGACAGCCTGCCGGTAGAAAGCGACGCCTTCCAGCAAGCCCTGCGCGACTTCCACGGGCATTTCTATCAAAGTGGGCAGATGACCTTGAGCCTTGCCGGCCCACAATCGCTGGCAGACCTGCAAGCCTTGGCCCAGCAGTTCAGTGACGAACTGACCCCAGGCCCCCTGCATCCGCAAGCCGCTCCCCCCGCCTTGATGCAGGGCCCAGCACACAGCTATCAACACGTTGCCAATCAGCACCTGCACCAGATCATCACCTGTAACGCCCCACGCGAAGCGCTGGAGTTCCTCTGCATCTGGCTCAACGCTTCGGCACCAGGCGGGTTGCTCGCACTGCTGAAAGCACGACAATTGGCCACCGCGCTGCACGCGTCCGTGCTGTATCACTACGCGGGCCAAGCGGTGCTGGATATCCACTTCACCCTTCATACCAAGAGTGAATCGGCCACGCAGGTTGAAGCGTTGCTGTACGACTGGCTGAGTTTTTTCGCACGCAGCGATTGGACAGCCTTACGCGAAGAGTTCGCCTTGCTCAACGCTCGTCAACAACAGGTCCAAGGCGCCCTGGCATTGGCTCGCAACGATAGCGAAGACCTTTCGGAGCAAGGCGTCACAGCCCTCAAGGCCATGCTCGACGGGCTGCACCTGCCCGCCGCTGAGCACAACTGGCAGCTGCCACCGAACAACCCCCTGCTGCGTCCTCCGGCCAAGGAAGAACGCGCCGGCCTGATCCGTGGCCAAACCAGCGCCCACCGTGGCTTGCGTAGCTTTGCCCAGGATCGCTCAAGGGGTCGAAAGGAATTATCGGCGTTGATATTCAGCCAGGCGTTGGCGGATGACACCGACGAAGGCGCGTTGTACCTGCACTGGCGGTTTGACGCTGGCGTCCCCACCGGGCTCGAACCCGCGCTGCAGCCGTTGCGCGAACATGCTCGCCAGGCAGGCATTGAGTTGTCTTGTGAAACCATTGCCAATGATTGGCTGGTGAAAATGCACGGTCTTCACGAACCGATGCCAGCGGTGCTCGAAGAGCTGGCACGTTGCCTGAACAGGTGCGATGAACCTCTATCCCCGTCCGAAGAGGCACCGCTGATCGCCATTCGGGAGCTGCTCAAGGCGTTGCCTGCTTGCTGCGCCGGGGTGCAACCCGAGTCCTTGGAAGCACAAGCGTCGTGGTCTGGCGCACGCTGGCAGGGGCTGGGCTCTGGCCTGTCCACCGCAAGTCAAGCAGCGATCAAACTCGCAGCCGCCCACTTACCAGGGCAGCCGGCGAACATCCCGTTCACACCTCAGCCAATCGAAGGCCAACACCTCTGGCACGAGATCAACACCGACTCCAGCGAAGCCGCCTTATTGCTATTTTGCCCAACGCCGAGTCTATCCCTGGCCGATGAAGCCACATGGCGGTTACTCGGGCATGTGCTCCAGGCGCCGTTCTATCAGCGTTTGCGAGTCGAGCTGCAAATCGGCTACGCCGTGTTCAGTGGCATCCGACAAATCAATGGGCAAACCGGCCTGTTGTTTGGCGTGCAATCGCCCAGCATGTCCCTGGACGGGATTGTCGAGCAGCTGCAAACCTTCCTGGGGCAACTGCCGTCCTTGCTCGAACGCAGTCCAGACTTGGGCAACCAGGCCCTGGCGCAGCAGTTCACAGCCCAGGCGCTGCCCATCAGCCAAGCCGCCGACTTGCTTTGGCACGCGCACCGGGCGGGTCATTCGTCGGGATACCTGGATCAACTTCATCAGCTGATTCAAAGCCGCACACGCGAGGACTTGCAACACGCAGCCCAACAACTCAATAACGCTGCAGGCGGCTGGCGCTGCGTGGCGAACGGGCCGTGCAGCAACGATGGCTGGCAAGCGGCGCGGTGATCATTGCCAACCCTGCAACAGGCTTTTTCCACCCAGACAGCGCTAACTTGAAAAGAATTGCGTAATATTCCCTGGCAATATCTGAACATCTCCAATGGGAGGTGGACTATATGTATTACTTGGTAGTGAACGTCCCATCCCTTGATAGGAGTAAGAATATGACTTGGTCCAAACCTGCTTACACTGATCTGCGTATCGGTTTTGAAGTCACCATGTACTTCGCCAGCCGTTGATTGGCTGAGTAAGACAACGCCTCGGTTTGCCCGGGGCGTTTTTGTTTTGAGCTTTGCCTGATGGAGCGAACATGTTTGTCCAGATTCTAGGTTCCGCCGCCGGCGGTGGCTTCCCGCAGTGGAACTGCAACTGCGTGAACTGCGCAGGTTTTCGCGATGGCAGCCTGCGGGCCCATGCGCGCACCCAGTCGTCCATCGCGATCTCCGACGATGGCGTGAATTGGGTGCTGTGCAATGCGTCGCCGGACATCCGTGCGCAACTCCAGGGTTTTGCGCCCATGCAACCCGGCCGCGCCCTGCGCGACACCGGCATCAGCGCGATCATCCTGATGGATAGCCAGATCGACCACACCACCGGCCTGTTGAGCCTGCGCGAAGGCTGCCCACACCAAGTGTGGTGCACCGACATGGTTCACGAAGACCTGAGCACCGGTTTCCCGTTGTTCACCATGCTGACCCACTGGAACGGCGGCCTGGCCTGGAACCGCATCGAGCTGGACGCCAGCTTCACCATCCCGGCCTGCCCCAACCTGCGCTTTACCCCGCTGCCGTTGCGCAGCGCTGCACCGCCCTACTCGCCGCACCGCTTCGACCCACACCCAGGCGACAATATCGGCCTGATCGTCGAAGACCTGCGCACCGGTGGCAAGCTCTTCTACGCCCCGGGTTTGGGCAAGGTCGACGCGCCGCTGTTGGAAATCATGGCCGGCAGCGATTGCCTGCTGGTGGACGGCACAATGTGGGATGACGACGAAATGCAGCGCCGCGGCGTCGGCACCCGCACCGGCCGCGAGATGGGCCACCTGGCCCAGAACGGCCCCGGCGGCATGCTGGAAGTGCTGGAGCAGTTGCCCAAGCAGCGCAAGGTGCTTATTCACATCAACAATACCAACCCGATCCTCGATGAAGACTCCCCCGAACGAGCCGAGCTGGTGCGGCGCAATGTCGAAGTGGCTTACGACGGCATGAGCATTGAATTGTAGGAGCGACCGAAATGACTGATACAGCGTTGACCACGGCTGAATTCGAAGCAGCCCTGCGGGCCAAGGGCGCCTTCTACCATATCCATCACCCCTACCATGTGGCGATGTACGAAGGCCGTGCCACCCGCGAACAGATCCAGGGCTGGGTTGCCAACCGCTTCTACTATCAGGTGAATATCCCGCTGAAGGACGCCGCGATCCTGGCCAACTGCCCGGACCGGGAGATCCGCCGCGAGTGGATCCAGCGCCTGCTCGACCACGACGGCGCCCCGGGTGAAGACGGCGGTATCGAAGCCTGGCTGCGCCTGGGCCAGGCCGTGGGCCTCGACCCGGACCAACTGCGCTCCCAGGAACTGGTGCTGCCCGGCGTACGCTTCGCAGTGGACGCCTACGTCAACTTCGCCCGCCGCGCCAGCTGGCAGGAAGCCGCCAGCAGTTCACTGACTGAGCTGTTTGCACCGCAGATCCACCAGTCACGCCTCGACAGCTGGCCGCAGCATTACCCGTGGATCGACCCGGCCGGCTACGAATACTTCCGCACCCGCCTGGGCCAGGCCCGTCGCGACGTGGAACACGGCCTGGCGATTACCCTGCAGCACTACACTACCCGTGAAGGCCAGGAGCGCATGCTGGAAATCCTGCAGTTCAAACTGGACATCCTGTGGAGCATGCTCGATGCCATGAGCATGGCCTACGAACTCAAACGCCCGCCCTATCACAGCGTGACCGAGCAGCGGGTCTGGCATAAAGGGATCACCCTATGAGCTTTGATCGCAGCAAGAAACCGACCTGGCGCCAGGGCTATCGCTACCAGTACGAACCCGCGCAGAAAGGCCATGTATTGCTCTACCCTGAAGGCATGATCAAGCTCAACGACAGCGCCGCATTGATCGGTGGCCTGATCGATGGCGAGCGCGACGTGGCAGCGATCATCGCCGAACTGGACAAGCAATTCCCCGGTGTGCCTGAGCTCGGTGAAGATATCGAGCAATTCATGGAGGTCGCCCGTGCAGAGCACTGGATTACCCTTGCCTGAAAAACCAGAGATCGGCTTACCGCTGTGGTTGCTGGCCGAGCTGACTTACCGCTGCCCATTGCAGTGCCCGTATTGCTCCAACCCGCTGGATTTTGCCGAGCAGGGCAAGGAGCTGAGCACCGAGCAATGGATCAAGGTGTTTCGCGAAGCCCGCGAGATGGGCGCCGCGCAGTTGGGTTTCTCCGGCGGTGAGCCGCTGGTGCGACAGGACTTGGCCGAGCTGATCGCTGAAGCTCGCAAGCTGGGCTTCTACACCAACTTGATCACCTCCGGCATCGGCTTGACCGAGCAAAAGATCAGCGACTTCAAGAAAGCTGGCCTGGACCACATCCAGATCAGCTTCCAGGCCAGCGACGAACAGGTGAACAACCTGCTGGCCGGTTCGAAAAAAGCCTTCGCGCAAAAGCTGGAAATGGCCCGCGCAGTGAAAGCACATGGCTACCCCATGGTGCTGAACTTCGTTACCCACCGGCACAATATCGACAAGATCGACCGCATCATCGAGCTGTGTATTGCGCTGGAGGCAGATTTTGTCGAGCTCGCCACTTGCCAGTTCTATGGCTGGGCGCAGCTCAATCGCGTGGGCTTGTTGCCGACCCGGGAACAACTGGTGCGCGCCGAACGCATCACCAACGAATATCGCGCCAAACTGGAAGCCGAAGGGCACCCGTGCAAGCTGATCTTCGTGACGCCGGACTATTACGAGGAACGCCCGAAAGCCTGCATGAACGGCTGGGGCAGCATCTTTCTGACCGTGACACCGGACGGCACTGCCCTACCCTGTCACGGTGCTCGACAGATGCCGGTGCAATTTCCCAATGTGCGCGACCACAGCATGCAGCACATCTGGTACGAATCGTTTGGCTTCAATCGCTTTCGTGGCTACGACTGGATGCCCGAGCCGTGCCGTTCATGCGATGAAAAGGAAAAGGACTTCGGCGGCTGCCGTTGCCAGGCGTTCATGCTTACCGGTGATGCCAGCAATGCCGACCCGGTGTGCAGCAAGTCCGAGCAGCACAGCATCATCCTTCAGGCGCGGGAAGAAGCCGAACACGCCACCCTGACCATCGAGCAACTGGCCTTTCGCAATGAGCGCAACTCACGGCTCATTGCAAAAGGCTGAGGGCCTCAACGCTTGGCGATGATGTACACCGCGTGAATGATGCCAGGGAAATAACCGCACAGGGTCAGCAGGATATTCAGCCAGAAGGCGCCGCCGAAACCTACTTGCAGGAACACACCCAGTGGTGGCAGCAGAATGGCGATGATGATACGAATGATGTCCATGGGTCAGCTCCATAAAAATCGGCTCCTGTGAGCCGTGTAGCTAATCGACCTTGGGGGTTCGTGAGGGTTCAGTGGGATCTGGCATCGGGCCAGCTTCAGGCCAGGATTTCCAGCCCGTGCTTTTGCACGATGCTCAGCAACTTGAGCGCCATGCCGCTGGGTTGTTTCTCGCCTGACTCCCACTGCTTCACCGTGGAGGCGCTGGTGTTCAGGTAACGGGCAAATACTGGCTGGCTGACATGGTTACGCTCTCGTAGCTGCTTAATTTGCTCGGCCGGGATTTGCGCCGGGATATCCGCAAGGCATGCCTCGTCGAACTCACGAAGGGTGGTTTTGCTAATGGCGCCTACTGCATATAGCGCTTCAGCAGAGTGATGAATGGACTCAAAAGCCTCACTTTTGTATTTCTTGGTCATGATGTATCTCCACAAACTCCCTGATATCCAGCATCTGCTGAATCTGTGCTTCATTGAAGCCTTCATAAGACTTAGCCAGCGTCCGAAACCAAGCAAGTTCGCTTTGGCTGATGTTGCTTTGATCCTGCTTGGCGAACAGCAATTGATAAACCCAATAGTGCCTACCCTTGGCCAATACAATTGAGCGATGCCGGTTTCGATTCAGTCGCTTCTTCCAAACACCGCCGCCCAAATTATCAACCTGGCCTTTAAGCATTTCATTGAACGCCTCCCTCAGCTCTGAATCGCAGATCCAGGCCTTGCTGGCAGCATCAGCAAAGTGCCGCGTTTTGAATAACCTCAGCCTCATGGATATCCCTTTCCTGAAACATACCACTCAGTGGTATAGATTAGAAGTGGCGCATCTCGCGCCCCATCGGCAGTCCATGCCGACGTCCGCTAAAAAGCCAGGGTTTTACAGGAAGCTCAAGGGCCCTTTTCAATCCAAAAATTACGCAGACAAAAAAACGCCCCCAGCCAAAAGAATCAGGCTGAGGGCGCCGCGTATGCCGCGAGACGGTTCTGAAATACAGGGTTAAACGGCAATGCCCTTGCGACATTGCACTTGGGCAGTACGCACCCGTGAAAAGGCGCGGGCCAGGCGCTGGAGCATTTCGTCGATGTTGCCTTTGCTTATCGTCAGTGCCGGGGTGAAGCGCAAACAGTCGGGTTGCGGCGCGTTGAGGATCAGTCCCTCCTGCAAGGCGGCCTTTACCACCGCATCCGCAGAATCATCCGATAACGTCAGCCCCCACATCAGGCCATTTCCGCGCAATGGGCCGTGGCCGTAGCGATAGGCAAGGCGGGCGAGACCTTCGCCCAGGTAACAGCCCGACTCACGTACGTGCTCTAAAAAGCCGTGTCCCAGCACCGTATCGGTCACAGCCAACCCAGCCGCGGCCATCAGCGCATTACCATGGTGGGAGCCGCCCAATTCCCCCACATCAAAGCAACAGGCTTGGCCCCGCGCCAGCAACGCCGCCAATGGCATACCGCCGCCCAGGCCTTTGCCCAGGGCGATGATGTCGGCGCGTACACCGTACTGTTGTTCGGCGAGCAATGTGCCGCAACGACCGATACCGGTTTGCACTTCGTCGAGGATCAGCAGGATCCCCAGTTCGCGACACAGCCGCTCGACGCCCTTGAGGTAGTGCTCGGTCGCAGGGATCACGCCGGCTTCGCTCTGGATCGGTTCCAGCAGGATAGCCACCGTCTGGGCATCCACCGCGGCATGCAGGGCGGGAAGATCGTTGAAAGGGACGTGGCTGAAGCCTGGCAGTTGTGGTTCGAAACGGTTATCCGATAGACCTGCCGAAGCCGCCAGGGCAGCGAAGCTATGGCCATGGCAACCGTTGCTCGCGCTGATAATGCGATAGGCCCCCCCGCGATGCAGCTGCCCCCATTTGCGCGCCAGCTTGATCGCCGCCTCGCAGGCTTCCGCGCCACTGTTGAGCAGGTAAGCCTGGTCGCTGCCGGTGTGCCGGCAAAGACGCTCGACGAGATTGAGTTGGACGCTATTGTGCAGGCCATTGCCGGGGTTGATCAGCGCCTGGGTTTGCTCGCCCAGCGCCTTGATCAGCACCTGTGGGCTATGGCCGAGACTATTGGCAGCATTGCCTTGGCTGAAATCCAGGTAGGCACTCTCTTCGCTGTCCCACAGCCACGAGCCCTGGCCACGCACAAACACCTGAGGTGGGCGCGCCACGGTGGGCATCAGAGATTCAGTGGAACGGTTGTCGTGCGGCGGATCCAGGATCAGATCGTCAAGACTCGGCACCGGCCGGCGTATGTTGAACAGGCTCACAAGTCAGCTCCGATGGCAACCAGACCTTGGTCGGAATAGCCTGGCCAATCCACATGGAGGTTTTTTGCCTTGCCTATGCAAACGCTATCAATACAAACGCTGTTCATTGTCCGATCCGGCCCTGTAAGCCCTGCGAATAGGCGCTAGACTAGGCGTCTGCGGGGCCAACGGCCATTTCGATTTTCCAGCTTTTTTGATAAGTAAATCTTATGGATTTCAAGCAACTGCGTTATTTCGTCGCGGTGTATGAGGAGGGCCACGTAGGCCGCGCCGCGGAGCGCCTGTCGATCTCCCAGCCAGCCTTGTCGCAACAGATTCGCCAACTGGAGCAGAACCTCGACGTGAGTCTGTTCGAACGCAGCAGTAAGCGCCTGTTACCGACGCTGGCGGCGCATACCCTTTACAACCATGCACTGCCGCTCATTGATGGCATGCAGCAAGCCGTCGAGGCGCTGCGCAACTTCAAGGGCCAGGCCATGCGCACCCTGGCCATCGGCGTGCTGCAAACCGTGCACACCAGCCTGGTGCCGCAGATGCTCGAGCGCGTGCGTAAGGCCCAGCCCCATCTGGTGGTGCAGATCTACGAATTGACTGGGCTTGAGATCGAGCGCCGGTTGCTCAACGGTGCCCTCGACATTGGCATCAGCTACCTGCCGCCACGTCAGCCGGGCCTGCACGGCGTGTTGCTGTACGAAGATGAGTTGAAGGTGGTGATTCCCGAGGACCATCCGCTGCGCGAATTCAAGAAAGTCTCGTTGAAACAGGCAGCCGAGTTGCCGATGTTGCTGCTGGGGGAAGAGTTTCAAGTCAGGCAGATCTGGCAGGGCCAGTTGGCTAACCTGGGGCGGCGTCCGCAGGTGCAGGCCGAACTCAATACCATGGTGGGCATTCTCGACAGCCTGCCCCACACCCGGCTGGCGACGGTACTGCCGGGCCGCTCCCAGGACGAACACAACAGCAAGGCGCTGCTATGGAAACCCTTGAGTGAACCCAGGGTGGCGCTGAAAGTAGGCTTGGTGTGCCGCGATGTGCAGCGCCAGCAGGCGACGGTGGCGTTGCTGCGCACCTTGCTCGAAGACGTGATGAATGCCCCTCGGGCAAGCGCCTGACTTTTTCGCGGGCAAAAGAAAACCCCGCCGAAGCGGGGCTTTGCAGACTGTTTCCCTGACATCCATTTCACTCCGCCGTCCTGGCAGAATCCTACGTGTCCGTGTTGTTGCTTTGCGCTTCCTGCGCGACGTCCATGTGAAGTAGATTAGCCATGGATCCAATTTGGCGATAGAGGACGAATAGCAGTACGTCATGTAAGAGAATGCTTACACGGCCTCCCCGCCCTTAGAACAGGGCCTCATCCATCAGGAACAGCGATTCGCTACCGGCTTTTACCGACGCACTCAATGAGTGGATACGCGGCAACAAGCGGGCAAAGTAGAAACGTGCGGTACCCAGTTTGCTGGCGTAGAACGCTTCCTCGGTCTCCTTGCCCAACGCGGCCTTGGCCATGCGCGCCCACATGTAGGCGTAGGCCATGTAGCCGAACGCATGCAGGTATTCCACCGACGCCGCACCGATTTCATTCGGATTGTGCTTAGCGCGATCCAGCACCCACGCCGTCAATTCATCCAGGTTATCCACCGCAGCGCTGAGCGGCTTGGTGAACTCGGCCAACTCTGGACCCGACTCAGTGACGAATTGGCGGATCTCATCGGCGAACAGGGTGTAGAAAGCACCGCCGCTGCCAACGATCTTACGGCCCATCAAATCCAGAGCCTGAATGCCGTTGGTGCCTTCGTAGATCTGGGTGATGCGCACGTCACGCACCAACTGCTCCTGGCCCCACTCTCGGATGTAGCCATGGCCGCCGAATACTTGCTGTCCGAGCACGGTGGTTTCCAGGCCCAGGTCCGTAAGGAAGGCCTTGGCAACGGGGGTCAGCAACGCCACCAGATTATCCGCGCGCTCCCGAGCAGCTGCATCGTCACTGAACTTGGCGATGTCCAGCTGCGTCGCCACGTAGGTGGAGAACGCCCGGCCGCCTTCGTTCGCCGCCTTCATGGTCAGCAGCATGCGGCGCACATCCGGATGCACGATGATCGGATCTGCCACTTTGTCCTTGGCCTGTGCCCCCAGCGGGGAGCGGCTCTGCAGGCGATCACGGGCATATTCAATCGCGTTCTGATAAGAGCGCTCGCCGGAAGCCAAGCCCTGGATCCCCACCCCCAGGCGCTCATAGTTCATCATGGTGAACATCGCCGCCAGGCCACGGTTAGGCTCGCCCACCAGGTAACCCACGGCCTCGTCGAAATTCATCACGCAGGTCGCGGACGCCTGAATGCCCATCTTGTGTTCAATCGAACCGCAGGTCACCGGGTTACGCGCACCCAGGCTGCCGTCGGCATTGACCAGGAACTTCGGCACCAGGAACAGCGAGATGCCCTTGGGCCCGGCTGGTGCATCCGGCAGCTTGGCCAGCACCAGATGGATGATGTTTTCGGTCAGATCGTGTTCGCCACCGGTGATGAAGATCTTGGTGCCGCTGACTTTGTAGGAACCGTCTGCCTGAGGCTCGGCCTTGGTGCGGATCATCCCCAGGTCAGTGCCGGCATGGGCTTCGGTCAAGCACATGGAACCGGCCCACTCACCGGAATACATCTTCGGCAGGTAGGCCGCCTTGAGCGCTTCACTGGCGTGAGTGTTGATCGATACACAGGCGCCGGAAGTCAGCATGGGGTACAGGCCGAATGCCAGGCTCGACGAGTTGATCATTTCTTCGACCTGCGCCGACACCGCCTTGGGCATGCCCATGCCGCCATAGGTCGGGTCGCCGCCCACGCCCACCCAACCGCCTTCGGCATAAGTGCTGTAGGCCTGGGGGAAGCCGTCCGGGGTACTGACTGCGCTGTTTTTCCACTGGCAGCCTTGCTCATCGCCGCCGCGGCTGAGGGGCGCGATGGATTTGGCGGTGACTTTGCCGGCTTCTTCGAGGATCGCCTCAACGGTTTCGGCATCAACGCTGTCTGCCAACGCCGGCAACTGGGCCCAAGTCTTGGCGACCTCAAAAACTTCGTTGAGGACGAAGCGCATATCACGCAACGGCGCTTTGTAATCAGCCATGGCAAACCTCGTGAGAACGTGAAAAGTGATTCGATAGGATCGGTTTTACAAGCTCCGAGTGTACCCGAACAACTTTTCAGACACATAGGGTCCACTTGTGACCGACAGGTATTTTTAAGTCACTCCAGCTGGAATGCCGACCCGGACAGACTCATCAGGCATTCACTGCCCGCTTCCACGGCGGCGCGGTGGGTGGTGGTACGCGGCAGCAGACGCTTGAAGTAGAAATCGCAGGTGGCCAGCTTGGCCTGGGTGAACGCGGCATCGTCCTGGGACTGGGCGGCAATCGCCATGCGCAACCACAGGTAAGCCAGGATGATATAGCCGCTGTACATCAGGTAATCCATTGCTGCCGCACCCACTTCGTCAGGATTCTTCATCGCCGCCATCCCGACTTTGGTGGTCAACTCACCCCACTCCTGATTGAGCTGATTGAGCTGCGTCACATGAGCCCTGAATTGCGGATGCTCGGCCTGCGCGCCACAGAACTTATGCACGATCTTGGTAAACCCGCGCAGCAATTTGCCTTGGCTACCCAGCACTTTGCGCCCCAGCAAATCGAGGGCCTGGATACCGTTGGTGCCTTCATAGATCGGCGCAATCCGCGCATCGCGCGCCAGTTGCTCCATGCCCCACTCACGAATATAGCCATGGCCGCCAAATACCTGCATGCCATGGTTGGTCACCTCCAGACCGGTTTCGGTCATGAAGGCCTTGCAGATCGGCGTAAGGAAGGCCAACAAGTCTTCGGCCTCCTGGCGTTGGCCGGCGTCGCTGCCCAGATGAGCAGTATCGAGCAGTTGCGCGGTGAAGTAGGTCAGTGCGCGGTTGCCCTCGTTAAAGGCTTTCATGGTCAGCAGCATGCGGCGTACATCGGCATGCACGATAATCGGGTCAGCAGCCTTCTCCGGGGCCTTGGCGCCGGTCAGCGAGCGCATTTGCAGGCGTTCACTGGCGTATTTGATCGCGCCCTGGAAGCTTGCTTCGCCATTGCACAGGCCCTGCATGCCGGTGCCCAGGCGGGCGTGGTTCATCATGGTGAACATGCAGTTGAGGCCCTTGTTCGCCTCGCCGATCAAAAAACCCTTGGCGCCATCGAAATTCAGCACGCACGTGGCCGAAGCCTTGATGCCCATCTTGTGTTCGATGGAGCCGCAGTGCACTGCGTTGCGCTCACCCGAGTCGGCATGGAACTTGGGCACGATAAACAGCGAAATCCCCTTGGTACCCGCAGGCGCGTCCGGCAACTTGGCCAACACCAGGTGGATGATATTGGCGCTCATGTCGTGCTCACCGGCCGAGATGAAGATCTTGCTGCCGGTGATTGCATAACTGCCATCGGCCTGGGGCACGGCACGGGTCTTGATCAGGCCCAGGTCGGTGCCGCAGTGTGCTTCGGTCAAGCACATGGTGCCGGTCCATTCGCCAGCGGTGAGCTTGGTCAGGTAGGTGGCTTTCTGTTCGTCGGTACCGTGGGCCTGGATGGCCGACATTGCGCCATGGGTCAGGCCCGGGTACATGCCCCAAGAGGTATTGCTGGAACCGATCATCTCGCTCAGCACCAGGCCCAGAGAATGGGGCAAGCCCTGGCCACCGTAGGCCGGGTCCGCCGCCACGCCGTGCCAGCCGCCTGCCACGTATTGGGCGAAGGCTTCCTTGAAGCCCTTGGGTGTGGTCACCACGCCATTGTCGAAATGGCAGCCCTCTTCATCGCCACTGCGGTTGAGTGGCGCGAGCACGTTTTCGCAAAACTTCGCGCCCTCCTCAAGGATCGCACTGACCATGTCCGGGCTGGCGTCCGTTGCGCCCAGGGCCGCGTAATGGCCGTGGAAATCGAACACGTTGTCGATCAGAAAGCGCATGTCGCGCAAGGGAGCTTTGTACTCAGGCATGGCAATGTCTCCGGCAGCAGATGCTTTCAAGCTACTGCCGGCACCGCCTGTGGACAATCACTGTAGCGCTGCTGAATACAGCGCCATTACTCAACCGGCAGCGCTTTCCATACGTACCGCGCCACGTCGGGTTTGGCCGGCCGCGACCACACAGTTACGCCCCGCGCCCTTGGCGGCGTACAACGCCTGGTCGGCGGACTTGAGCACTTCCTCGGGGCTGCGCTGATCGGCCTGGCGCTCAGCCACACCGATGCTGACCGTCACCGACACACTGGATGCACCGCTGCCAGCACGCCGCTGGCGGCCTTGATGGTCGTCATGGGGGCGGTCCGCGTTGCGCAACTTGATAGCGTAGCCGGCGATGATCTCGCGGATCTCCTCCAGATGCGGCATGCATTCATCCAGGGTCTTGCCGGCAAACACCACGGCAAACTCTTCACCGCCATACCGGTAGGCTCGCCCGCCGCCGCTGACCTTGGACAACTTGCTCGCCACCAGGCGCAACACCTGGTCTCCCACGTCATGACCATGGGTGTCGTTGAAACGCTTGAAGTGATCCACGTCGCTCATCGCCAGCACATAGCTGCGCCCCAGCCGCTGCATGCGCTCGTTGAGAGCCCGTCGCCCGGGCAAGCCGGTCAGCTCGTCGCGAAATGCCATTTGATAGGCCTCGTGAGCCACACCGGCGGCGATCATCAGCATCACCTGGCTGCACATGATGTTAAGGGTGAACGGCAGGATGAAGGTTTGCGGCAACATCCAGAACATCCCCAGCAATCCCACCAGTTGCGCCGCGTGCAGCGGGCGCGGCTGGTACCAGTACTGTGCGGCCAGGGTGAGAAAGCCGATCAGGAACATGGGGTATGAGAGTTGGATCAGGCTCATCCAGGTGCCATGCAGCGCCGGCCAGCGAATCTCCGCCAGCCAGTTAAGTAGCGCCTGGGGAAAACTTTGCTCCAGAGCCAATGCCACGCTGCCTACCGCCAGTAACACCGCGGCGCGTGCGATGAAGTCACGGAACAAATGGGTCTTCTCCTGCCACAGCGCGTAAATGCTGAACAGCAACGGCAACAACAAGCAACACAGGTGAAACACCACCGCAGCGTCCTCGCGCACGCGGCCATTGTCACGGTAGAAATCGGTCTGGGTATCCAGCAGGTAATAGGCAACGTACACCGTGATCATCAGGAACAGTTCACGCTGGCGTCGATACACCGCACAGTAGGCACCGCCCAGCAGCAAGACCAGGGTGGGCAGCACGTTGAACAACGAGGTGAAGAAGACACTGAGGTCCTTGACGTACGCAGCCGAAAGCCCAGCCAGCAATAACAGCAGCGAGGGTAGGAAGTGGCTTAAACGTAGCGCAGACACGCGTGACAAGGGTAAAACTCCGACCCGCAAAAAATAATAGCACTGTGCCTCTATGCGATCAGTTAAGCACAACCGACCGACCATGTATCACATTGCCATCACTTTAACGGCAGGCGCTCCCAATCCCTGAGTGCTGTACGCGGGTTTTTTAACCGGCCATAAAAAACCGCCGACTCCCAAGGGAGGCGGCGGTTTTCAGAAGGTTGCCGGAAGGCTTAGTAAGCCAGGCCGAAGTCTTCTTCTTTCATGTCCATCAGGTTGCTGGCGCCCGACAGCATGGTTGCTACGTGGGTGCGGGTACGCGGCAGGATGCGCTGGAAGTAGAAGCGCGCGGTCTGCAACTTGGCAGTGTAGAACGCTTCTTCGGTGGTGCCGGCAGCCAGCTTCTCGGCAGCCAGGCGTGCCATGTCGGCCCAGAAGTAAGCCAGGCACGCATACCCGGAATACATCAGGTAGTCCACCGACGCGGCACCGACTTCTTCACGGTCTTTCATCGCAGCCATGCCGACCTTCATGGTCAACTCGCCCCATTCTTTGTTCAATGCCGCCAGCGGTGCAACGAACTCTTTGACAGCCTCGTTACCTTCGTTGGCCTGGCAGAACTTGTGCACGATCTTGGTGAAACCCTTGAGCGCTTCGCCCTGAGTCATGAGCACTTTACGGCCGAGCAAGTCCAGTGCCTGGATGCCGGTGGTGCCTTCGTACAGCATCGAAATGCGGCTGTCGCGAACGTTCTGCTCCATGCCCCACTCGGCGATGAAGCCGTGGCCGCCGTAGATCTGCACGCCGTGGTTGGCCGATTCAAAACCGACTTCGGTCATGAACGCCTTGGCGATCGGAGTCATGAAAGCCAGCAAGCCGTCGGCCTGTTTCTTGGCTTCGTCGTCGGTGCCGTACTTGACGATGTCTACTTGCTTGGCAGTGAAGTACACCATCGCACGGTTGCCTTCGGCGAAGGCTTTCATCGTCAGCAGCATGCGGCGCACGTCAGGGTGCACGATGATCGGGTCGGCGGCTTTGTCCGGTGCTTTCGGGCCAGTCAGGGAGCGCATCTGCAAGCGATCACGTGCATATTTCAAGCCGCCCTGGAAGCCGATCTCGGCGTGGGACAGGCCCTGCAGCGCAGTCCCCAGGCGAGCGGTGTTCATGAAGGTGAACATGCAGTTCAGGCCTTTGTTCGCCGGGCCGATCAGGAAACCGGTGGCCGCGTCGAAATTCATCACGCAGGTGGCGTTGCCGTGGATACCCATCTTGTGTTCCAGGGAGCCACAGGTCACCGCATTGCGCTCGCCCACCGAACCATCGGCGTTGGGCAGGAACTTGGGCACGATAAACAGCGAGATGCCCTTGGTGCCGGCCGGTGCATCCGGCAGGCGGGCCAGTACGATATGGACGATGTTGTCGGCCATGTCGTGTTCACCGGCCGAGATGAAGATCTTGGTACCGGAGACTTTGTAGGAACCGTCGGCCTGAGGCTCGGCCTTGGTGCGCAACATGCCAAGGTCGGTGCCGCAGTGCGGCTCGGTCAGGCACATGGTGCCGGTCCACTCGCCCGACACCAGCTTGGTCAGGTAAGCCTCTTGCTGCTCTGGGGTGCCGTGCTCGGAAATGGTGTTCATCGCACCATGGGACAGGCCCGGGTACATGCCCCACGACCAGTTTGCGGCCCCCACCATTTCGCTCACCGCCAGGCCCAGGGATTCCGGCAGGCCTTGGCCGCCGTGCTCCACATCGTGGGCCAGGCTTGGCCAGCCGCCTTCGACGAATTGCTTGTAGGCTTCTTTAAAGCCAGTAGGGGTTTTAACGCCTGACTCACTCCAGGTACACCCTTCGATGTCGCCCACGCGGTTCAACGGTGCCAGTACTTGCTCACAGAACTTGGCGCCTTCTTCGAGGATGGCGTCAACCATGTCCGGGGTAGCGTCTTGGCACGCCGGCAGGCTCTGATAGTGCGCTTCATAACCGAGCAGTTCGTCACGAACGAAGCGAATATCACGCAAGGGGGCCTTGTAGTCAGGCATAGCGATAAACCTCTGCTGATGTATCTGGGATGAACAACCGCGTGGATTTGTTATGGCGGTCAAACAGGTGTTTGAAACATACGTTTACGACCAAGGGTTGTCAAGCATCGGCCGGATGCCGTTTGTCTTGATGCAGGTCATCGCCAGGCACGGCAAGGCCCGCGGCAAGACGCCACGCTAAATTGAGTGCAGAGAGTGATCAGGGCTAGGCAAGAGAAAAAGGTGGGAGGGGGCTTGCTCCCGATAGCGGAATGTCAGTCAGTACTTTTGTAACTGACACAGCGCTATCGGGGGCAAGCCCCCTCCCACATTTTGAACTACGTACATGAAAGAGGATCAGGCGTAGGTGTCGATCAAGGTACCAAGCATTTCATTCGAAGCCTTCGCGACTTTCGCCCCCAGCTCCACTTGAAACTTGCCCTGGGCCATTTCCACCATATTGCTCGCCGAATTGGATGGCTGGGCGCGGTCGCTGGCTTGCAGACGATCACTTTGTGCACCCGATGGCTGGGTCGTCGCGGCGCTGGCAATCTTGCCGGCCGCCTGGTCGACACGGTTCTGCCCGGCCTGAATGCTGTTCAGGCCGGAATAAAACGCGCTGCTGCCAGAGATTTCCATG
This sequence comes from Pseudomonas sp. rhizo25, assembly GCF_031931935.1. Classification (NCBI taxonomy): domain Bacteria; kingdom Pseudomonadati; phylum Pseudomonadota; class Gammaproteobacteria; order Pseudomonadales; family Pseudomonadaceae; genus Pseudomonas; species Pseudomonas sp. rhizo25. The sequence goes on along the minus strand of NZ_JAUJXA010000002.1, from coordinate 679,432 downwards.
GCGTAAACCTGCCTTTAGAGAATCGTGAAGTTGGATTGAAGCAGACATCCTGTCAAAAGGCCCGTCAAAAACACTAATGGCACATTGCCTTAGTGATAGCCAAAATCAGTCAAGCAGGTCCAATTCAAGGTATTCGGCCACTGCAGCCGCCGCGGCGTGCTTGAGTTTCGGCACTCTTCCCAGGCAAGGCGCCGGCAAGCGCTCAGCCAGGGTGGCGAGGTTTTCTTCCAGACGAGAGGTCTTGGGGTCGATGATGTTCGCCACCCAACCGGCCAGCGGCAAGCCATCCCGTGCGATGGCTTCGGCGGTGAGCAATGCATGGCTGATACAACCCAGGCGCACCCCAACCACCAGGATCACTGGCAGCTTGAGCGCCATGGCCAGGTCCGACAGGTTGGCCTGGTCAGCCAAGGGTACGCGCCACCCGCCTGCGCCCTCGATCAAGGTGAAATCCGCCCCACGGGCCAGGACGTGCTGCATCGGCTTGAGCAACGATTGCACCGTCAACGCGACACCCGCCTCGCGTGCGGCCAGATGAGGCGCGATAGCCGGCTCGAATGCTACCGGGTTGACCTCGGCATAGCTCAGCGGCACTGAACATTCGGCCAACAGCGCCAAGGCATCGGTGTTGCGCAACCCTTGGGCAGTCAGTTGGCAGCCCGACGCCACCGGCTTTCCGGCTGCGGTACTTTTACCTGCCAGCCTGGCGGCATGCAGCAGTCCAGCCGCGATAGTGGTCTTGCCCACATCGGTGTCGGTGCCGGTGATGAAATAAGCGGCGCTCATGCAGGTTTCTCCAATACGGCATACACCACTTGGTAGGTGGCAGGCAGGCCATGGGCCTGGCGCAACTGCTCGTAAGCATCGACCAGTGCCACCATTCGTGCGCGACCCGTCAACCCTCCCGGGCGGCCCGGGTTGAGGTTATGGGCGCCCAACGCCTTGAGCTCGTGGGTCAGGCTGCGCACATCCGGGTAATGCAGCACATGGGGCTGTCGCTCCAGGCTCATCACCCGCAAGCCACTGGTCGCACACAGTTGTTGATAAACCTCGAAGGTGCGGAAGCGGTTGACGTGGACCAGGCCATCCGCCGCCCGCCAGCTTTCGCGCAGTTCATCCAGTGTGCCTGTGCACAGGCTCGCGAAGGCCAGCACACTGCCCGGTCGCAGTACGCGATGAGCTTCACTGAGTACTGCATCGAAATTTGCGCACCATTGCACCGCAAGGCTGGAAAAGAGCAATTCGATGCTGTCAGCCTTAAGCGGCAAGCGTTCCGCATCACCGGCAATAAAGTGCTGCGCACCGCCCAAAGGCCGCGCATGGTTGAGCATGCCTTCGGCGATATCCAGCGCGATGCCTTCGCTTGCAGGCAAACGCTCACCCAGTACCCGGCTGAAGTAGCCCGTGCCGCAGCCCATATCCAGCCAGCATTGTGGCGAAAGGTTGGGCGGCAAACGGCTGAGCAATTCATGCCCCACCGCCCGCTGCAACTCGGCCACGCTGTCGTAGCTGGCCGCTGCACGGGAAAACGAGGCCGCGACCTGACGCTTGTCCGGCAAGGCGCCCGGCAGGCAAGGATGGGATAAATCAGTCATCAACACACTCATGCAAAAAAGCCTGGATGGCCCCTGCTACACCGTGGGGGTCTTCCAGGAGAAACGCGTGACCGGCCTGTTCAATCAGGCCGACTTCTACATCGGGGAGCAATGCCAGCAGGTCACTGGCGGCTTCGGCAGGCACCAGCCCATCCAAGCCGGCAAACAAATGCAACTGCGGCCCGCGAAATGCCTGCAAGGCGGCTCGGGTATCCAGTTGGGCCAGCAATTCCAGGCCAAGCATCAAGACACTGGGGGGTGTATTCGGCGCACCGCTGACCAGCAGCCGCGACAGTCCGCGGGGGTCTGCGGCGCCCTTGGCGCACAGCAGGCCGAAGCGCTTGCGGGTGACCTGGGAGTCGGCATGGCAGCCCGCCAGGAATGCATCAAAGGTCTCGGCCGGCATCCCGTGGGGCCAGCTGTCATGGGCGACGAAACACGGATTGCTCGCCAGGGTCAGCAAACCGCAGCAACGCTCGCCGCGCCGCGCCGCCAGCTCTGAAGCGAGCATGCCGCCGAGGGACCAACCACCGAGCCAGACGTTGTCCGGCAGCGTCGCATCGAGCTCGTCGAGCCATTCACCCACATCACTGGAATCCAGCACCGGCAAAGGCTCGATCTGTACCCGCAGATGCTCATTCAGGCCGTGCAGTGCATTGGCCAGCGGCTCCAGCGGTGACACACCAAGCCCCCAGCCGGGCAGCAATATCAGTCGATTACGCATGGTCGGGCTCCGAGGCGCCTAACAAGCGGAAACACTCTTCCAACCCGTTTAACAATAGCTGCACCTGCGCCTCGCTGTGGGCCGCCGTTAATGTCACCCGTAAACGGGCGGTACCGGCGGGCACCGTAGGCGGGCGGATCGCAGTTACCATCAGGCCACGCTCGCGCAGCATTTGCGACAGGCGCAACGCCCGGGCGCTGTCGCCAATCAGGATCGGCTGGATCGGCGTAAAGCTGTCCATCAACGCCAGGCCCATCTGCTCGGCGCCCTGGCGGAACTGGCAGATCAACCCGTTGAGGTGCTCGCGGCGCCAATGTTCATGGCGCAACAGCTCCAGGCTTTTCAGGGTGGCGCAGGCCAGTGCCGGGGGTTGGCTGGTGGTGTAGATATACGGGCGGGCAAACTGGATCAGGCTTTCGATCAACTCCTCGCTGCCGGCCACAAATGCCCCGGCGGTGCCGAAGGCTTTGCCCAAGGTGCCAACCAGCACCGGCACGTCCTCCTGGCTCAAGCCGAAATGCTCGACGATGCCACCGCCCTGGGCGCCCAACGGACCGAAGCCATGGGCGTCATCCACCATCAGCCAGGCACCTCTGGCCTTGGCTTCACGGGCCAGTGCGGGGAGGTTGGCCAGGTCGCCGTCCATGCTGAACACGCCATCAGTGACCACCAGCGTATTGCCGCTGGCCTTCTCCAGGCGCTTGGCCAGGCTGTCGGCGTCGTTATGCAGGTAGCGATTGAAACGCGCCCCGGACAGCAAGCCGGCATCCAGCAATGACGCGTGGTTGAGGCGATCTTGCAGCACCGTATCGCCCTGCCCCACCAATGCCGTGACCGCGCCGAGGTTGGCCATATAGCCAGTAGTGAACAGCAGTGCACGCGGGCGCCCGGTCAAATCAGCCAGGGCTTCTTCCAACTCATGGTGCGGCGTGGCGTGGCCCACCACCAGATGCGAAGCGCCACCGCCCACGCCCCAACGGGCCGCTCCGGCGCGCCAGGCCTCGATCACCTGCGGGTGATTGGCCAGGCCCAGGTAATCGTTATTGCAGAACGCCAACAATGGCTGGCCATCCACCACCACTTCGGGCCCTTGAGGGCTCTGCAGCAGCGGGCGTTGACGGTATAGATGTTCGGCACGGCGGGCAGCGAGGCGTGCGGCGAGATCAAAAGACATGCTGGCCTCGATTTGGCGGGTTCAACTGGATCAAATAATGTGGGAGCAAGCCCCCCACATTGGGATCCCATTTCAATCAGACGACAGCGTTGTAGAACTGCTCGCTGCTCTTTTGCTCCACCAGCGCCTGCTCGATCGCCGCCTGATGCACTTCATCGGCGTGCTCTTCGCGAGCTTCAGGCAGGATGCCCAGGCGTGCAAACAGTTGCATGTCCTTGTCGGCCTGCGGGTTGGCGGTGGTCAGCAGTTTGTCGCCGTAGAAGATCGAGTTGGCGCCGGCAAAGAACGCCAGGGCCTGCATCTGCTCGTTCATGGCCTCGCGGCCGGCGGACAGGCGCACGTGGGATTTCGGCATGAGGATGCGTGCCACCGCCAGCATGCGGATGAAATCAAAGGGGTCGATGTCGTCGGCGTTCTCCAACGGCGTGCCGGCAACCTTCACCAGCATGTTGATCGGCACCGACTCCGGGTGCTCGGGCAGGTTGGCCAACTGGATCAGCAGATTGGCGCGGTCGTCAAGGGACTCACCCATGCCGAGGATGCCGCCCGAGCAGATCTTCATCCCCGAATCACGCACATAGGCCAGGGTTTGCAGGCGCTCGCCGTAGGTGCGGGTGGTGATGATCGAGCCGTAGAACTCCGGCGAGGTATCGAGGTTGTGGTTGTAGTAATCCAGGCCGGCCTGGGCCAGGGCTTCGGTCTGGTCCTGGTCGAGGCGCCCGAGAGTCATGCAGGTTTCCAGGCCCATGGCCTTCACGCCTTTGACCATCTCCAACACGTAGGGCATGTCCTTGGCCGACGGGTGTTTCCACGCCGCGCCCATGCAGAAACGCGTCGAGCCGATGGCCTTGGCGCGGGCAGCCTCTTCGAGGACCTTCTGCACTTCCATCAGCTTTTCTTTTTCCAGGCCGGTGTTGTAGTGGCCCGACTGCGGACAATATTTGCAATCTTCCGGGCAGGCGCCGGTCTTGATCGACAGCAAGGTCGATACCTGCACGCGGTTGGCGTCAAAATGCGCGCGGTGCACGGTCTGCGCCTGGAACAACAGGTCATTGAATGGCTGCACGAACAGGGCTTTGACTTCGGCTAAGGACCAATCGTGACGCAGGGTGGCAGAGGTGCTGGCGCTCATGGGCGATTCCTTGATTATGCTTTGGCAAGCGCTGCGGGAAGGGCAATACCCACAGGCACGACACGGATGCCGGCATATTTAAGGAAGAATCATGCACTGTCAACCTGATCACAAACGCCAAGTTTACATCTGGTCAAAAACCATACAATCCTGCCTGATTTGCGATGAAAGCACTCAGTCAGCCGAACATATATGCAACGTCTGCGAAACAGACTTACCTTGGCTAATGGAGCAGTGTGAACGCTGCGCCCTACCCTTGCCGATGGATGGCTTGATCTGCGGGCAGTGCCAGAGGCATTCACCCGCTTTCAAGCAGGTCGTCGCGCCATGGACCTATAGCTTTCCCATCGACACCCTCATCAGCCGCTTCAAGCACCAGGGCCGTTGGCCGCTGGGGCACATGCTGGCACGCCTGCTGGGGCAACACTTGCAACACCGCTTCGACAACGCTGAACTCGACCGACCCGACGGCCTGCTGCCGGTGCCCATGGCCCGCAAACGCCTGCGCGAGCGCGGCTTTAACCAAGCGTTGATGGTGGCCCGCTGGCTCAGTAAAGCCCTCGAGATTCCCTATCATGAACATGCGTTATTACGCCCTTATGAAACCGTCGCGCAGCAAGACCTGGATGCCAAGGCCCGCAAACGCAACCTGCTCAACGCTTTTGCCCTGGCACCCGACGCCCACGTAGCAGGGCAGCATCTGGCGTTGGTAGACGACGTACTCACCACCGGCGCCACGGCCCACAGCCTGGCGCGGCTGTTGATAGGTGCCGGCGCACGCCAAGTCGACGTCTATTGCCTGGCACGTACACCAAGGTCCAGCGTCTGACTTGACTCCCCTGCGCCAGGACGGCAACGTCCGCTCATCTCATCCAGACGTATGCCCATGTCCCTGCCCAACCCCCTCAACCAGCACATCATCCGTCGCCCCCAGCGCATTGCCTTGCTGGGGCATATCGCCGAGCAGGGTTCCATCACCCGTGCGGCCAAAAGCGCCGGGTTGAGTTACAAGGCTGCTTGGGACGCCATCGACGAACTGAACAACCTGGCGCAAAAACCGCTGGTTGAACGCAGCGTCGGTGGCAAGGGCGGTGGTGGCGCCAGGCTGACGCAAGAAGGTGAGCGGGTGTTGCGCCTCTATCAGCGCCTGCAAGTGTTGCAGGCCGAAGTACTCGGCTCGGACGAAGCGGCCAGCGACTTCAACCTGCTGGGCCGCTTGATGCTGCGCACCAGTGCGCGCAACCAATTGCACGGCCAGGTCAGCGCCATCGACAGCCATGGGCGCAATGACATGATTGGCCTGCAGTTGGCCGGCGGCCTGCATCTGGACGCACAGATCACCCACGACAGCACCCAACGACTGGAACTGCAGATCGGCGTGGAGGTGGTCGCCCTGATCAAGGCCGGGTGGCTCGAGTTGCTGGCGATCGGGCAACTTGAAACACCTGGACACAATTGCATGGTCGGTGTGATCGAGACGATTCTCGACGCCGAAGATGGCCCCAGTGAGGTGCGTGTCGCCCTGCCTAACGGCCAGGTGCTATGCGCGCTGGCACCGCCCGCTGCACTCCAGGCCCTTGACGCTGCCGAGGGCCTACCGATCCGCGTGCAATTCGCCCCCAGCAATGTGTTGCTTGGCACGCCGGTATAGCGGGCCAAAGTCTTCGAACTGCAACAATTTGGTCACAAGCGCTGCTTAAGGTGTCTGCAAAAACCGCAGGGAGCCTGAGATGAGCCTATTAGAAGAAAACCAAGCCACCGACCTTGAACAGATGGTCGGCCTCACCCGTCGTCGCTTTATCGGCGCAGGCGCCCTGTGCGGCGCGGCGATGTTCCTGGGTGGCAACCTGTTGAGCCGCAGCGCCCTGGCTGTGAACGCCGCCTCTGCCAGCCCGTTGCTGGGCTTCACCAGCATCGCCGCCGCCACCAGCGACACCATCACCCTGCCCCCTGGCTACAGCGCTTCGGTGCTGATCAGTTGGGGCCAGCCATTGCACAAGAACGCGCCGGCTTTCGACCCGTCCGGCAATGGTACGGCCAAGGCGCAGGAACAACAGTTCGGCGACCACAACGACGGCATGAGCCTGTTTCCCTTCCCGGGCGACAACAACCGCGCGCTGATGGCGATAAATAACGAATACACCAACTACCGCTACCTCTTCGCCCACGGCGGTGCACCGCAGTCGGCTGAAGACGTACGCAAGGCCCTGGCCAGCGAAGGCGTGTCGGTCATCGAAGTGCGGCGCAACGGCGACACCTGGCAGTTCGTTCAGGACTCTCGCTACAACCGGCGCATCCACGGCAATTCACCGATCCGCTTGAGCGGCCCCGCCGCCGGCCATGATTGGCTGAAAACCCGCGCCGACAAAAGCGGCAAAAAAGTCCTCGGCACGTTCCAGAACTGCGCCAACGGCAAGACCCCATGGGGCACCTACCTGACCTGCGAAGAAAACTTCACCGACTGTTTCGGCAGCAGCAACCCGCAGCAGGCTTTCGACGCCGGGCAGAAGCGCTACGGTGTGGTAGCCGCCAGCAAAGACATCAACTGGCACCCGCACGACCCACGTTTCGACATGGCCAAGAACCCCAATGAACTCAATCGTCATGGCTGGGTGGTGGAAATCGACCCATTCGATCCGCAATCCACTCCGGTCAAGCGCACGGCGCTGGGTCGCTTCAAGCACGAAAACGCCGCCCTCGCCGAGACCCGCGACGGACGCGCCGTGGTGTACATGGGCGACGATGAGCGCGGTGAGTTCATCTACAAATTCGTCAGCCGCGATCAGATCAACCACGACAATCCGAAAGCCAATAAAGACCTGCTCGAACACGGCACCTTGTACGTGGCCATCTTCGACGCGGGCGACGGCGATGCCGATCATCCCAAAGGCAAAGGTCAATGGGTTGAACTCACCCATGGCAAAAACGGCATCGACGCCAGCAGCGGTTTCGCCAACCAGGCCGAGGTGCTGATCCATGCGCGCCTGGCCGCCAGCGTAGTGAAAGCCACGCGCATGGACCGCCCGGAATGGATCGTGGTCAGCCCCACCGACGGCCAGGTCTATTGCACCCTGACCAACAACGCCAAACGCGGCGAAGACGGCCAGCCGTTGGGCGGGCCCAACCCACGGGAGAAGAACGTCTACGGCCAGATCCTGCGTTGGAAGGCCAACGCCGATAACCACGGTGCCACGGACTTCACCTGGGACTTGTTCGTGGTAGCCGGCAACCCGGGCGTGCACGCCGGTACGCCGAAGGGCGGTTCATCCAATATCAGCCCTCAGAACATGTTCAATAGCCCCGACGGCCTGGGTTTCGACAAAGCGGGGCGCCTGTGGATCCTGACCGATGGCGACTACAGCAACGCCGGCGACTTTGCCGGCATGGGCAATAACCAAATGCTGTGTGCCGACCCGAGCACCGGTGAAATCCGCCGTTTCATGGTTGGGCCGGTGGCGTGTGAGGTGACAGGAATCAGCTTTGCGCCGGATCAGAAAACCTTGTTTGTGGGGATTCAGCATCCGGGGGAAACCGGTGGTTCGACCTGGCCGGAGCATTTGCCCAATGGCAAGCCGCGTTCGTCGGTAGTGGCGATTCGGCGGGATGATGGTGGGGTTGTCGGCGCCTGACAGAGCCTCATCGTGGGCAAGCCCCCTCCCACAATTGCGAATTGCGAATACATTCAAGTGTGGGAGGGGGCTTGCCTCCAATTGCAATAGCACAGCCACCACCTATCCCAGCCCCGGTGCGTTACCATACCCGGCCCGACGCGGCGCCCTGCTGCGCGCAGGAGTTCGCATGGCCCACCCGTTTGAAACCCTCACCCCTGACCTGGTCCTCGACGCCGTTGAAAGCATCGGTTTCCTCAGCGACGCACGCGTATTGGCACTCAACAGCTACGAAAACCGCGTGTACCAAGTGGGTATCGAAGACGCCGAGCCGCTGATCGCCAAATTCTACCGGCCCCAGCGCTGGACCAACGAGGCGATCCTCGAAGAACACCGCTTTACCTTCGAACTGGCCGAATGCGAAGTACCGGTAGTAGCGCCGCTGATTCACAACGGCGAAAGCCTGTTCGAACACGCAGGTTTCCGCTTCACCCTGTTCCCGCGCCGTGGCGGCCGGGCGCCTGAGCCAGGCAATCTTGATCAGCTCTATCGCCTCGGGCAATTGCTGGGCCGTTTGCACGCAGTGGGTTCCACCCGCCCGTTCGAACACCGTGAAGCTCTGGGTGTGAAGAACTTCGGTCACGACTCCCTCAACACCTTGCTTGAAGGCAACTTCATTCCCAAGAGCCTGCTGCCGGCCTACGAGTCCGTGGCCCGTGACCTGCTCAAGCGCGTGGAAGAGGTGTACAAGACCACGCCGCACAAGAACATCCGCATGCACGGCGATTGCCACCCGGGCAACATGATGTGCCGCGACGAGATGTTCCATATCGTCGACCTCGACGACTGCCGCATGGGCCCGGCGGTGCAAGACCTGTGGATGATGCTCGCCGGCGACCGCCAGGAATGCCTGGGCCAGCTGTCGGAACTGATGGATGGCTACCAGGAATTCCACGACTTCGACCCGCGCGAGCTGGCCCTGATCGAACCTCTGCGCGCCCTGCGCCTGATGCACTACAGCGCCTGGCTGGCACGCCGCTGGGATGACCCGGCGTTCCCCCACAGCTTCCCGTGGTTCGGCAGCGAGCGGTATTGGGGCGACCAGGTGCTGGCGTTGCGTGAGCAGTTGTCGGCGCTCAACGAAGAACCGCTGAAACTCTTCTAACCGCTTTTGCTTTTAATGTGGGAGGGGGCTTGCTCCCTCCCACATAAAGCGAAGCGGGTCCCACTGCTGCACAAATATCCTTACAATCGCGCTTTGTTAGCTGCCTAAGCAAGGATTCTGCAATGCAAGCCGCCAACCCTCGCAAAGGGTACATCCTGGGCCTGAGCGCCTACGTCATCTGGGGCCTGTTCCCGCTTTACTTCAAAGCCATCGCCAGCGTCCCCGCTGCCGAGATCATCGTGCACCGCGTGTTGTGGTCGGCGCTGTTCGGCGGTTTGCTGCTGATGGTGTGGAAACATCCCGGCTGGTTCCGCGAGTTGCGCGACAACCCCAAGCGCCTGGCGATCCTGGCCCTCAGCGGTTCGTTGATTGCGGCTAACTGGCTGACCTACGTATGGTCGGTGAACAGCGGGCGTATGCTCGAGGCCAGCCTGGGTTACTACATCAACCCGCTGGTGAATGTACTGCTGGGCATGCTGATCCTTGGTGAACGCCTGCGGCGCCTGCAATGGATAGCGGTGGGCCTGGCAGCGGTGGGCGTGGCGCAGCAGGTCTGGCAGGTCGGCAGCTTGCCGTGGGTGTCGCTGGTGCTGGCGTTGACCTTCGGTTTCTATGGCCTGATTCGAAAGCAAGCGCCGGTCAAGGCACTGCCGGGGCTGGTGGTGGAGACCTGGATGCTGGTGCCAATTGCCGTGGCCTGGCTGCTGTTCAACCCGTCGGCCCACAGTGCGCAACTGGAATTCTGGAGTACCTCCGAAGCCTGGTGGCTGGTGGCCGCAGGCCCGGTCACGTTGATCCCACTGGTGTGCTTCAACGCCGCCGCTCGGCATTTGCCCTACACCGCACTGGGCTTTTTACAATACGTCGCGCCGACCCTGGTGCTGCTGGAAGCCGTATTGCTGTTCGGCGAACACTTGGCGCCGGCCACACTGATGGCATTCGCCTTTATCTGGGCCGGCCTGGTGGTGTACAGCCTGGATGCCTGGCTGAGCGTGCGCAAACGCTGATCAAATAACGTACAAATCTCTGCAAGCCACGGTTTTCGTGGCTTGCAGCGTTCCACCCCAAGGTTATCCACAACCTGATCCCCGCCATGTGTGCACAAGTCATTGAAACTGCTCGTTTTTTGCTCAACTTACGGAGAAGCAAGGCCGGCGTGGGCTGGCGCCGGGTCTCTACAGGTTATCCACAGGCCCATGCAAGATTTCCATGCATAACCCTGTGGGTCGTTACTCCTCTTGACGCAACTCCACCATCAAGTCATCGGCCAAGGTTTCCAGCGACGCTTGCAAGGACTCCAACGACAGGCTCGCTGGCACCTGCAACAACGCCTCGGCGTTAAACAGCGGATCACCGCTCATGGGTGCCGGGCGCACATCGGTACTCAGGCGTTCCAGATTGACGCCCTGCTGGCTCAACAGCGCGGTGATCTCGCGCACGATGCCCGAGCGGTCATTGCCCACCAGCGTCATCACAATCGACTTGGACACCGACGCTTGCCCGGTGCTGCCCTCGCCCACCAGCGCACGTATGCCATGCGTGGATAAATCCTCCAACGCGCCCACCAACGCTTGACGCTGCTCGGCCGGCACGCTGACCCGCAGGATCCCGGCAAACTGCCCCGCCATATGAGCCATGCGGCTTTCCAGCCAGTTACCGCCGTGGGCGGCAATGGTCTGGGCGATGCGTTCCACCAGTCCGGGTTTGTCGGCAGCGATAATTGTGAGTACAAGATGGTCCATGGCAACGCCCTCTGGAATTCAATCTACAAGGTGGACCCGGGAGCCCTCGAAAACAAATCGTGTACTATTTTTATATTTATCTGGAACAATCCAATAGTTTTTTGAGAACATCTGGTTCTCCGCTGTGACCGTACGACCAAAGTGGGTCGCTAAACGACGTATTTAGTCTAATTTTCACAACCGCAAGTCATCATGTAGTATGCGCAACCGTGCACTACATAATGAAAATCTGAAAAAGCGCATAAGCTCCGCAGAGTGAGGCAAGCAATGACTGAACACGTTCAAGTCGGTGGCCTGCAGGTCGCCAAAGTCCTGTTCGACTTCGTGAACAACGAAGCCATTCCCGGTACAGGCATCACTGCCGACCAGTTCTGGGCCGGTGCCGACAAGGTTATCCACGACCTGGCACCGAAGAACAAAGCCCTACTCGCCAAACGCGACGATTTCCAGGCGCGGATCGATACCTGGCACCAGACCCACGCGGGCCAGGCGCATGACCCGGTGGCCTACAAAGCCTTCCTGCAAGACATCGGATACCTGCTGCCAGAAGCCGCAGACTTCCAGGCCTCGACCCAAAACGTCGACGACGAAATCGCGCACATGGCCGGCCCCCAGCTGGTAGTGCCGGTGATGAATGCCCGCTTCGCTCTGAACGCTTCGAATGCGCGCTGGGGTTCGCTGTACGACGCCTTGTATGGCACCGACGCCATCAGCGAAGCCGATGGCGCAGAGAAGGGCAAGAGCTACAACAAAGTGCGTGGCGACAAGGTCATCGCCTTCGCCCGTGCGTTCCTCGACGAAGCCGCGCCGCTCAGCGCCGGCAGCCACGTTGACTCCACCGGCTACAAGATCGCCGATGGCAAGCTGATCGTCAGCCTCAAGGGCGGCAGTAACAGCGGCCTGCGCGACGATGCGCAATTGATCGGCTTCCAGGGCCCGGCGGCCGAGCCGATTGCGATCCTGCTCAAGCACAACGGCCTGCACTTCGAGATCCAGATCGACGCCAGCACCCCAGTCGGCCAGACCGATGCGGCCGGCGTCAAAGACGTGCTGATGGAAGCCGCGCTGACCACCATCATGGACTGCGAAGACTCCGTCGCCGCCGTGGATGCCGATGACAAGGTGGTGATCTACCGTAACTGGCTCGGCCTGATGAAGGGCGACCTGGCCGAAGAAGTCGCCAAGGGCGGCAAGACCTTCACCCGCACCATGAACCCTGATCGCGTGTACACCGGGGTGGATGGCCAGGACGTGACCTTGCACGGCCGTTCGCTGCTGTTCGTGCGCAACGTTGGCCACCTGATGACCATCGACGCGATCCTCGACAAAGACGGCAACGAAGTGCCGGAAGGCATTCTCGACGGCCTGCTCACCAGCCTGGCGGCGATCCACAGCCTCAATGGCAACAACACGCGCAAGAACAGCCGTACCGGCTCGGTGTACATCGTCAAGCCGAAGATGCACGGCCCGGAAGAAGCCGCGTTCACCAACGAAATGTTCGGTCGCATCGAAGACGTGCTGAACCTGCCACGCAACACCCTCAAAGTCGGGATCATGGACGAGGAGCGCCGCACCACGGTCAACCTCAAGGCCTGTATCAAGGCGGCCAGCGAGCGCGTGGTGTTTATCAACACCGGCTTCCTCGACCGCACCGGCGATGAAATCCACACCTCCATGGAAGCCGGCGCGATGGTGCGCAAGGCAGCCATGAAGGCAGAGAAGTGGATCGGCGCCTATGAGAACTGGAACGTCGATATCGGCTTGAGCACGGGCCTGCAAGGTCGTGCACAGATTGGTAAAGGCATGTGGGCGATGCCCGACCTCATGGCAGCGATGCTCGAACAGAAAATCGCCCACCCACTGGCCGGCGCCAACACCGCCTGGGTGCCGTCACCAACCGCCGCGGCGCTGCATGCGCTGCACTATCACAAGGTCGATGTGTTCGCCCGTCAGGCCGAACTGGCCAAGCGCGAACGTGCGTCGGTGGACGACATCCTCACCATTCCGCTGGCCAGCAACACGGATTGGTCTGAAGAGGAGATCCGCAACGAACTGGACAACAATGCCCAGGGCATCCTTGGCTATGTGGTCCGTTGGATCGACCAGGGCGTTGGCTGTTCGAAAGTGCCGGATATCAACGACATCGGGCTGATGGAAGACCGTGCCACCCTGCGTATCTCCAGCCAGCACATCGCCAACTGGTTGCGTCACGGCATTGTCAATGAAGCCCAGGTGATGGAAAGCCTCAAGCGCATGGCGCCGGTGGTGGACCGCCAGAATGCCGGGGACGCGTTGTACCGCCCACTGGCTCCGGATTTCGACAGCAACATCGCGTTCCAGGCGGCGGTGGAGTTGGTGATTGAGGGGACCAAGCAGCCTAATGGGTATACCGAGCCGGTGTTGCACCGCAGGCGTCGGGAGTTCAAGGCTAAGAATGGGCGTTGAGTAAACGCTGAAAGGAAGAAAGCCCTGTTCGTGAGATCAGGGCTTTGTTCTTATTAGGAGGGCTATCAATTAAAAACAAAAGTGGCTTCACCTGTGCCGTTAATCGTGAGTTCTTGTCCTTCATATTCAAATTTCAAATTCACGTAGTTAATATAATTTATATACGTATCTGGCGAACCTGCGTCTTTGGAAACAACAAAAAACTTTCCAGACGTCGGCCTTATAAAGTAAACGCCATTTTCGTCTCTATAATCAATGTTTCCTCGATGCTTATCTTCATCCCGTGGAAAGTCGAACTCGTAGGGTTCGTCCCGCGGAAACAGTGTGTTCCCATACTGAGCTGTCAACGACCCGGCGCCTTCCATGATGACCACAAAATGTCTCAAGCTTGCTCCTACATTAGAAGATTTTAAAAAGCGCGCCTTTCCATCCCTGAGAATTAGAATATTTGCGTTGTCGCTAGCGGCTTGTTCAGTAGACGTTTGAATAGGCATAACAAGCTCCTTTGGAGGGTATAAGGTCCCGGCTGACGACCAGAACTCTCCAGTGCAGTAGACCCGCTGGCCAGCTGCTTGCCTACTGTGAGAATTGACAGTTCAAACAAGGAAAAGATAAGCGGTAGTTATTGCACCATTCCCAACTCCCGCTTGACCAACTTCGCCAACTTCACGCTATCAATCGGCTTGAGCAAGAAATCCACCACGCTCAAATGCATCGCATCGATCACATCCGGCGCTTCGGCGTCACCCGACATGATGATGATCGGCAGCGCCGCCCGGGTCGACTCACGCACCTGGCGAATCAACTCCAGGCCGTTGCTGGGCTGCATGCGCAGGTCAGTGATCAGCAAACCGATGGAGCTGCTGGACTTCAACAAATCCCACGCTTTCTCACCACTGTCGGCGGTCATGCAGCGAATACCGTCCAGCCCCAGGATCTCCGCCAGCAGTTCACGCGCATCCTTGTCGTCGTCCACGATCAACACGCGTTGTGGCGGTAAATCAGGCTCCAGCATCACGGCGCTCAGCGCCTCGCGCTCGGCATCACTCAAAATATCGTGGTCGGACATACGTTTCTCAGCAATTCTCATCAATCTCCCAGCACAGATGTCAGACATCGTCGGAAGGGCGAACAATGTGCACTTCGTCGGAAAGTTTGCCTAGTGGGCGTTCTACGGGTTTCGGACGATAGTCATGTAAGGTTTTTCCCTAGTTTTGTGCGGTTTTCATCAACCTAGACTTACGTCCAATGGGCACCCGCCGTGCAGGCGTCGACCATGCAGCACGATAACGACAAAAACTGCGGTCACTGTTATGAGTAAAGCTGATGCATTCGCACAGGCAGGAAAAACTGCGGTGTTGCAGAACATCCACGGCACCCTGCAATTCCTGCAACGCTTCCCGCCATTCAACCAGATGGAGCAGGCGCACCTGGCGTTTCTGGTGGAACAGTGCCAACTGCGCTTCTACGGACCCGGCGACAGTATCCTCAAGCCATCGGGCGGCCCGGTCGAACACTTCTATATCGTCAAGCAGGGCCGAGTGGTCGGCGAACGGCCTGACTCGCAAGAAACTACCTTTGAAATCACCACCGGCGAGTGTTTCCCCCTTGCTGCGTTGCTGGGTGAACGCGCCACCCGTACCGAACACAAGGCCGCCGAAGATACCTTCTGCCTGCAACTGAACAAGCCGGCCTTTATCAAGCTGTTCGCGCTTTCCAGCCCCTTTCGTGATTTCGCCCTGCGCGGTGTCAGCAGCCTGCTCGACCAGGTCAACCAGCAGGTACAGCAAAAAGCCGTGGAAACCCTCGGCACCCAATACTCGCTGAACACTCGATTGGGCGAATTGGCCATGCGCCACCCGGTCACCTGCAGCCCGCACACGCCGCTGTGTGAAGCGGTGACCTTGATGCACGAACAGCAGGTCGGCAGCATTGTGATCGTCGACCCGCACAAGGCGCCCCTGGGCATTTTTACCCTGCGTGATCTGCGCCAGGTGGTGGCCGATGGCACCAGCGATTTCAGCCAGGGCATTGAAGCTCATATGACCCAGGGGCCGTTTTCCTTGAGCCCGGACCACAGCGCTTTCGACGCGGCCATCGCCATGACCGAACGGCATATCGCCCACGTGTGCCTGGTCAAAGACCAGCGCCTATGTGGCGTGGTATCCGAGCGTGACCTGTTCTCCTTGCAACGTGTGGACCTGGTGCACCTGGCCCGTACCATCCGCAACGCACCACGAGTGGAAAACCTGGTGGCAATTCGTGGTGAAATCGGCCAGTTGGTGGAGCGCATGCTCGCCCATGGAGCGTCGTCCACCCAGATCACCCACATCATTACGCTGCTCAACGACCACACCGTGTGTCGCGTGATCGAATTGACCCTCGCGGAAAAAGGCGACCCCGGTGTGCCGTTCAGTTGGTTGTGTTTCGGCAGCGAGGGCCGCCGCGAGCAAACGCTGTACACCGACCAGGACAACGGCATCCTGTTCGAGGCCAAGGACGCTGTCGAAGCCGCCGAGATCCGTGGCCGCTTGCTGCCCCTGGCGCAGCACATCAACCAGAGCCTGGCGCTGTGCGGTTTCAGCCTGTGCAAGGGTAATATCATGGCCGGCAACCCCGAGCTGTGTTTGTCGCGAGTGGAGTGGGCGCGGCGCTTCGGCGCGTTTATCCGTGAAGCAACACCGGAAAACCTGCTGGGATCGAGCATCTATTTTGATTTGCGCGCGGTGTGGGGCGATGAGCGCGGCTGCGAGCAACTGCGCCAGGGCATTCTCGATCAGGTGGCGGATAACCGCTTGTTCCAGCGCATGTTGGCCGAAAACGCGCTGCGCCAGCGCCCGCCGGTAGGGCGTTTGCGCGAGTTCGTGCTGACGCGCAAAGGCGGCGAGAAGGCTACCCTGGATCTCAAGGTGCAGGGCCTTACACCATTCGTGGACGGTGCACGCCTGCTGGCACTGGCCAATGGTATCCACGCCAACAACACCCTGGAACGCCTGCGCCAGTTGGTGGCCAAGCAAGTGATCGAACCGCTGGATGGTGCCGCCTATGAAGAGGCCTACCACTTTATCCAGCAGACCCGTATGCAGCAGCACCAATTGCAGACCCGTGAAAACCTGCCCTATTCCAACCGCGTCGACCCCGACAGCCTCAACCATCTGGACCGGCGCATCCTGCGTGAAGCCCTGCGCCAGGCCCAGCGCCTGCAAAGCAGCCTGACCTTGCGGTATCAACTGTGAGCCTGTTCAGTTGGTGGCATAAGAAAAAACCTGGCCTGGATGCGGCGCAGCAGCAGCGCCTGGCGCAATTACCCAAGCCTCGCGCCTTGGGCGACGGCTCGTTGCGCAGCCAGCGCTGGGTGGTGGTGGACCTGGAGACCAGCGGCCTGAACCTTAACCGTGACCAGGTACTGTCCATCGGCGCCGTGGTCATCGAGGATGGTGCAGTGGATTTTTCCCAACTGTTTGAACGCACCCTGCAACGCACCGACACCAAACTCAGCCCCAGCGTGTTGATCCACGGGCTCGGCCCCAGCGCGATCGCTGCCGGCAGCGACCCGGCCGAAGCGCTGCTGGATTTCATGACGTTTGTTGGCGACAGCCCGCTACTGGCCTTCCACGCGCCCTTCGATCAACACATGCTGGGCCGGGCGCTCAAGGACAGCCTGGATTATCGACTGGCCCATCCCGTTCTGGATGTAGCCGACCTGGCTCCTCTGTTGTGCCCGGACGTCACGCTGCGCGAAGCCGGCCTGGACGACTGGCTCAACCACTTCAAGCTTCAGGCATGCGAACGCCATCACGCCAGCGCCGATGCACTGGCTACGGCGGAGCTGATGCTGATCCTGTTCAGCCGTGCCCGGCAGCAGCAGATCGACACGCCCCATGCCCTGCAAGAGCGTTTGGCCCAATGGAAACGCCGTCAACAAGCGCCATCCTTTTAATGGCATCCCGACAGACGCCAATTGCACCCACCTCACGCCTCTGACACAATCGCGAATAATTCTCGTTAGTTAAAGCCCCTTATTTATTCGGTGATGCCGTGTCGTCGGTTCAGACCCCACACAGTGAGCTTGTTGGCGCGTTGTATCGCGACCATCGCGGCTGGCTGCTGGCCTGGCTGCGGCGCAATGTGGCATGTCCAAGCCGCGCCGAAGACCTGAGCCAGGACACCTTCATGCGCCTGCTGGGCCGGGATGAGCTGCGCGAACCCCGCGAACCCCGCGCGTTCCTGGTGGCGATTGCCAAGGGCTTGCTGTTCGACTACTTCCGCCGCGCCGCCCTGGAACAGGCCTACCTCACCGAATTGATGCTGATCCCGGAAAGCGAACACCCTTCGCCGCAAGAGCAGCACCTGATCCTCGAAGACCTCAAGGCCATCGACCGTCTGCTCGGCAGGCTGTCGAGCAAGGCTCGCGCCGCTTTCCTCTATAACCGCCTCGACGGCCTGGGCCATGCAGAAATCGCCCGGCGTCTCGGTGTGTCGGTACCCCGCGTGCGCCAGTACCTTGCCCAGGGCATTCGGCAGTGCTACATCGCGCTGTACGGCGAGCCGTCGTGACCGCCGTCAGTGCCAAACCGGTGTCAGCGCGGGTGCTGGATGCCGCGATTGCCTGGCAACTGTCCCTCGACTCGGGCGACGGCAGCGCGGTGGAACAGGAAGAATTCGCCAAATGGCTGGCCAGCGATGAGGAGCATGCCCGCGCCTGGCGCCAACTGGGCATGCTCGACCAACGTTTCAGCGTGGCCTCGGGCCCGGCGCGGGCGGCGTTGCTGCAATCGCGCCAAGGCATTCGCCAACGCGTGCGCAAGCTGGGCCGTGGCCTGGCGAGCATCGTGCTGGTGTGCGGCCTGGCGCTGTTTGCCGGCGAGCGGTACGTGCCGATCCACTATTGGCTGGCCGACCAGCGCACCGCCACCGGCGAGCAACGCACACTGAAACTGGCAGACGGCACGCAGATCAACCTCAACACCCATAGCGCCATTGATGTGCGCTTCGATGAAAAACGCCGGTTGATTGTGTTGCAGGAAGGCGAAATCCTCGTCGAAACCGGCCACGACGATGCACGGCCTTTCTATGTGCAAACCCGCGACGGCAGCCTGCGAGCGCTGGGCACGCGGTTTATCGTCAAGCGCGAAGACGAGGCCACGCGCCTGAGCGTATTGCAGTCTGCGGTGGCTGCCCAACCTGAGGCGCTGCATCAGGAACAGGTGTTCGAGGCCGGCCAGCAAGTGCTGATGCGCAGCGACGGCCTGGGCCAGACATTGGCTGTCACCCCGGCCTCCGATGCCTGGACCCGTGGCATGCTGGTGGTCGACAACGCCCGCCTGGGGGATGTGGTCAATGAACTGAGTCGCTACCGCGCCGGCTACCTGGGTGTGGATAACGACGTGGCCGAGCTGCGTATCACCGGCAGCTTCCCGTTGCACGACACTACCCTGGCGTTGAACGCGCTGCTGCCGACCTTGCCCGTGCAGATCGAGCAGCACACGCCGTGGTGGGTGACCGTAGCTGCCAAGCCTTAGATTCTGTGGTGACCGGGCAATCGCCATCGGGAGCAAGCCCCCTCCCACATTGGACGGTATTCACATATCCAAAATGTGGGAGGGGCCTGCTCCCGATGAGGCCCTGAAACACACCGCCAAAAAAATAGTTTCGCCCGGCCCTATCACTTTCCGCTTCTCGTTCGGCACCTAGGCAATTGAGAAATATTTCCATTCAGGAGCCGCCCTATGTCCCGCACGCTAGACACCTTGTTGCGCCCCAGCCTGTTAGCCCTGGCCATCGTCCTCGGCACCCCGCTGACCAGCACCGCACTGGCCGCTGCTGAACAAGCCTCCAGCACGCGTGCCTACAACCTGCCGGCCGCGCCATTGGCCGCCACCCTGAACCAGATCGCCAGCCAGGCCGGCCTGGCACTGACCCTCAACCCGACACTCGCCGCCGGCAAGACCTCGGCCCCGGTCAAGGGCCAGTTCGATGCGCAGGGCGCGTTGCGTGAAGCGTTGCGCGGTACTGGCTTGCAGTTGGAACAAAGCAGTGCGGGCACTTACACCTTGGTGCCGGTTCCGGAAGGCGTCGTCGCCTTGCCGATTACCAATATCACCGGCCAGGGCAGCTATGAGAGCGCTTGGGGGCCGGTGGAAGGTTATGTCGCTACTCGCACAGCAGCGGGCACAAAGACTGATACCCCTATCGCCGAGCTGCCCCGTTCCGTCACGGTCATTACCCGCCAGCAAATGGAAGACCGCTCCGTTCTCAACCTCAACGACGCCCTTCGCTACACCGCAGGCGTACAGAGCAGTGGCTATGGCTCCGACTCGCGCAGTGACTGGTTGTTGGTACGCGGTTTTGTCCCGACCCAATTCCTCGATGGCCTGCCATTGCCCAAAGGTAACTACGCAACGCCAAAAATCGACACTTGGAATCTGGAACGCATCGCGGTACTGCGAGGCCCGGCGTCGTCGGTCTACGGGCAAACGCCACCCGGCGGCCTGCTGGATATGGTCAGCCGCCGCCCCCAGGCCGAAAGCTCAAACGAAATTGAAGTGCAGGCCGGCAGCAATAACCACAAGCAGTTCAACTTCGATAGCACCGGCAAAATCGACGACGAAGGCCAGTTCCTCTACCGAATCAGCGGCGTGGTGCGCGACAGTAATACCGCGGTGGACCACATCCCCGATAAGCGATACAACGTTGCCCCCAGCCTCACGTGGAATATCAACGACGACACCAAGCTGACGTTACTCACCCAGTTCACCCGCGATGATACCGGTATCACCGGTCAGTTCCTGCCATTGCAGGGCACCAAATTGAGTTCGCCAGCCGGCAAGATTTCCCATCATAAGAACCTGGGCGATCCAGACTGGGAATTCTATGACCGCACTTACTACGCACTGGGCTATGCATTTGAAACGCGCCTGAACGACACTTGGCAGTTCCACCAAAACCTGCGCTATACCAAGAACGACTTGTCGTTCCAGGGCCTGACCGCCGGTGGTGCGTTCTTCCCCAATGGCCCGGAAACCGCAGTTGACGCTGACGGCAACGTGCGTCGTTCAGCCGGCAAGGTCGATGAGGACATCAGTCAGTTCGCGGTCGACAATAACTTGCAGGCCGACTTCAACACTGGCGCCGTGAACCACACACTGCTGCTAGGCCTGGACCATCAGCGCTCCACCAGCAATGCGCGCTGGGACTGGGGTTCGACCGGCGTGCCAACCATCAATTTCAACCGCCCGGTGTATGGACAGGACTTCTCCAATGTCCAGTACTTCACCATGTATGACTACACCCAGAAGACCCAACAGACCGGCCTATATGTCCAAGACCAGATGGCACTGAACAACTGGCGACTGACGCTTGGCGGACGGGAAGACTGGGTACACACCGGCACGACTTTCCATAACCTGAGCGACGTCACCAACACACAACGCGACAAGCATTTCAGCGCAAATGCCGCGCTGAGTTATGTGTTCGATAACGGCATCACACCGTACCTGTCCTATGCCGAATCGTTCCAAGCGGGTACCGGTACACAAGTGGCCAGCACCGGGGCTTTCAAGCCGACTGAAGGCAAACAGTACGAAGCAGGGATCAAGTACCAGCCACCGGGCACAAAGGCTTTGTTTACAGCGGCGGTATTTGACCTGACCCAAAAGAACTCCACGGTGACTGAGGGCAGCATCACGCGCCAGATCGGTGAAGTGCGCAATCGCGGTCTGGAATTGGAAGCCAGCGCCGACGTCACCGACAGCCTCAAACTGGTAGGCTCCTACACCTATAACGATAGCGAGATCACCAAGGGCGCGACCGGGGAAGAAGGCAATCGCATGAACCAGTTACCACGCAACCAGGCGACAGGATGGGCCGATTATACGTGGCGCAGTGGGTTACTGGACGGCTTCGGCGTAGGTGCAGGCGTGCGCTACGTTGGCGATACCTACGGCAACGCCGCCAACACCGAACTCGGCCATGTAGGTTCCTACACTGTCTACGACGCCTCGGTGCACTACGACCTAGGCCGTGTGAACAGCGCCATGAAGGGTGTCACAGTGGCCGTGGACGCCAAGAACATCTTCAACAAGGACTACCTGTCCACCTGCGACGGTTTCTATTGCTACTACGGTGACCAGCGCAACGTGGTTGCCAGCGTGAACTACAAATTCTAAGACGGTGAAAAACCGCTTATGAAGGGCCGCCTGAACTGCGGCCCTTTTGCCTTGGAGCCGTGATGAAAAGCAAAACCATCCGCCGCTGGTCCTTCATCCACACCTGGACCAGCCTGATCTGCACCGTATTCCTGCTGCTGCTCGCCCTCACTGGCCTGCCGCTGGTGTTCCACCATGAGATCGACCATCTGCTGGGCAACGAGCCCGAGTTGGCGCAGATGCCCGCCAATACACCGCAGCTCAACCTTGAGCAGTTGGTGACTAAAGCCCAGGCCCATCGCCCCGGCGAGGCTTTGCAATACCTGGCTTGGGATGAGGACGACAAGAACGGTGTGATCGCAATCATGGCCGCCACAGCGGGCACTGAGCCGAACGCATCCCATACCTTCATGCTCGACGCCCGCACCGGCGAGGCAATGGAAACACCATCGGCGAACGGCGGGCTGACCCTGTTCCTGCTGCGCCTGCATGTGGATATGTTCGCCGGCCTGCCGGGCAAGTTGCTGCTGGCATTCATGGGTATTCTGTTTGTGCTGGCGATTATTTCGGGCACGGTGTTGTACCTGCCGTTCATGCGCCGCTTGAAATTCGCCACCGTGCGCCAGAACAAGTCCACCCGCCTGCGCTGGCTCGACCTGCACAACCTGATCGGCGTAGTCACCCTGACCTGGGCGCTGGTCGTGGGCGTGACAGGCGTGATCAGCGCCTGCGCCGACCTGCTCATCGCCGCCTGGCGCCAGGACAGCCTCAGCGCCCTGATCGAACCGTACAAAAACGCCGCGCCGCTGACCCATCGCGCACCAGCCACTGAGCTGCTGAGCATTGCCGCCAAGGCCGCGCCCGATATGGAACCGGACTTTATCGCCTTCCCCGGTACACGCTTTTCCAGTGAACACCACTACGCCGTGTTCATGAAGGGCAGCACCCACCTGACTTCCCATCTGCTGACACCAGTGCTGATAGACGCCAGCACCCTGGCCGTTACCGCCATCGCCGAACGACCGTGGTACATGGACGCCATGGGTCTGTCCCAACCGTTGCACTTCGGTGATTACGGCGGCATGCCGATGAAGATCCTGTGGGCGGTCCTGGATGTGCTGACCATCGTCGTACTGGTGAGCGGGATTTACTTATGGATCGTGCGGCGCAAGGCGGCCAAGGTATGAAGCCGCGGCAGTCGAATTTCTGGAAGGTGTTTGGCATACCGCTGGGGATTGGCCTGTTCAGCGCCGTCGGGTTGTTTGCGGCGCTGCTGGGGGATGGGGTGTGGGATTCGTTGAGTTGGGTGGGGTTGGGCGTACCTGCTGCCATTGGCGCCTGGGCGTTGGGCAAGCGGCGCGGCTGAGGGCGCTATCGGGGGCAAGCCCCCTCCCACATTTGATTTGTGAACGCCGTCCACTGTGGGAGGGGGCTTGCCCCCGATGAGGCCCTCAGGATCACAAAAATCCCCCTCGCCAGCCACTGCGCAAGCATCTACGCTAGCCCCAGTCCATTTCGAGAAATGCCCATGTCCGCCCCCAGCATGACCTTGTTCCACAACCCCGCTTCGCCGTTCGTACGCAAAGTTCGCGTGCTGCTGAGCGAGACCGGCCAGCAGGACCGCGTGGCCCTGCACGCTTGCCTGCCGACACCGGTCAACCCGGATGCCCAAGTGGTGCAAGGCAACCCCGTGGGCAAGATCCCGGCCCTGCGCCTGGCAGACGGTTCGGTGCTGCACGACAGCCGGGTGATCCTCGATTACTTCGATCACCAGCACGTCGGCAACCCGCTGATCCCCCGAGATGGCTCGGCCCGCTGGCGGCGCCTGACCCTGGCCTCGATGGCCGACGGCATCATGGATGCCGCCGTGCTGGTGCGTTACGAGACCGCCATGCGCCCGGTGGAAAAGCATTGGGACCAATGGCTGGATGAACAGCGCAACAAGATCCGTCGTGCCCTTGCCGAGCTGGAACAGGACGCCATTGCCGAACTGGCCAGCCACTTCGATATCGCCGCCATCAGCGTGGCCTGTGCCCTGGGTTACCTCGACTTCCGCCACCCGGACCTGCAATGGCGCACGGATAACCCCAAGCTCGCCGCCTGGTACGCCGAGGTCAGCCAGCGGCCTTCAATGCTGCAGACCCAGCCGCCCATCTAAAACTCACCGCCGTCCACTGTGGGAGGGGGCTTGCTCCCGATTGCGGCGTGTCATTGGGCACATCTGTTTCTGAACCATCGCTATCGGGGGCAAGCCCCCTCCCACACTGAAAGGCGGCGTGATTGAGGAAGTTGACCATCCTGTTCTTCAGTTGCTGATCTTCGCGCAATCCGATCATTGCTCCATCTCCACCTTGCGCTTGCCCACCCCATACCAATCCAGTTTGCGCGTCAGCACCATCACCGTACCCAGCAGGCCAAACAGCAACAGCGAGCCCATCAGCAGCGCGTAATCCTCGGCACTCAGCAGCCCGTACAGCAAGCCATACAATGCCGCCAGCCCCGCCGAGAACCCCAAGCCATGAGCAACGCTGCGCAGCACATGGCACACGTAGAAACCAATCAGCAATACGCAGGCACTGGCGGATATCAGGTACGCCAGGGCAAAGCCCACATGCTCGGACAACGACAACAGCAGCAGATAGAAGAACGCCAGCGCGACACCCACCAGCGCATACTGGACCGGGTGCACGGCCAGGCTCTTGAGCACTTCGAACAGGAAGAAGCCGGCAAAGGTCAGGGCGATAAACAGCAGCGCATACTTGATCGCGCGGTCGCTCTTGAGGTACTGGTCCACCGGGTCGATGAAGTTCACGCCAAAGCTGCGGTTGGTGAAATCCTCGCAGCCTTGCCCGTCCAGGCAGTTTTGCAGGGCCTGCTCTAGGTTGGTGGAGAAGAATGAAGTCTGCCAGTTGGCGCTGAAGCCCTGGTCGGTGACTGCCCGTTGAGCCGGCAGGAAGTTGCCGATAAAACTCGGGTGCGGCCAGTTGGACGCCAGCGAAACCTGGCTGGTCTTGCCCACCGGCACCACTTGCAGTTGTTCGGTGCCTTGCAGGCGCAGGTCGAAGGCGAACTCCAGTACCGCAGGTTGCTTGCCGTCCTGCTCCGGCAACGTCACATGCACGCCCTCGCCCAGCCAGTCCACTTGGGAGCCCGGCGAAAATTCCAGGCGTTGGTCACCCAGTTCCAGCTTCAGGGCGTTTTCAATCCCGCGAATATCGCTGATACCCACCGCCAGGAACGCCGGTTCAAAACGGTAATCGGCAAAGTTTTCGGTGATGCCCAACTGCGCAGGCAACTCGAAACGCCCGCTGATACGGTTGTCGGCGTGGAACAGCCGCGCCTGGTAAATGCCCCGTGCCCGCAGTTCGGTTTGCACCTTGCCGTCAAGTTCAAAGCGGTCCGGCAGGAAATACAGACGCCCGCGCTCTTCACGGGTTTCTTCATAGCGCTTGTTGAGCTTTTCATTGAGCTTCCATTCGCGCACGGTCTTGCGATACGGCACCACCATGACCGGCCCGGCCAGGCGCTGGGCGTAGCTGGAACTGCGGGCAATGTCCATCAAGACGCCGTCGCGCAGTTGCTGGCGGTCGCTGATGATGCCGTTGATCATCAGTAGTGGAATCAACAACAGCAGAATCAGCAGCGCAATCGCGCCAAGTTTGAAAAGCAGGCTGCGGTTCATGGGTCTCTCCCTGTTTGAATGGGAGAGAGTCTGGGGAATACGTGTGGGGGATTTATGTGGGTAATGTGGAGACTGTATGGAGATGCAGCACCGCTTGCACACCGCCAGGCACATTGCCGATCTGCAACGAGCCGCCGTGCAGCTTCATCACTTCTTCGACAAAGTTGAGGCCCAGCCCAGTGCTTTTGCGCCCACTGGCCGGGCGTGGCAGCGAGTAGAAGCGCTCGCTCAAACGCGGCAAGGCGTAGTCGGGAATGGCGTCGGCCTGATTGAACAGGCTGACTTGCACATCGTTATGCCGCACCTGCGCACTGAACCGCAGCGCACCACCGGGCGGGGTGAAATCCAGAGCGTTGTCCAGCAGATTGCCCAAGGCCTGGCGCAGCAGGAAGGGTTCGCCAAACACCTTCACGTCGGCGGCAATCGCCTGCTCGACGTGCAAGCCGGCGCCTTCGATCCGCGCACACTGGGCCTTGAGTACGTCCTCGACCAAGGCCGCCAGCGGGATGTTCGACTGTTCTTCCAGCCCCTGGCGTTGCTCCACCTGGGCCAGGTTGAGCAAGCGCTCGATCAACTGCTGCAGGCGTGCACTTTCGCTGTCGATGTTGCCGACAAAACGCTGCTGCTGTTCACGGCTCATATCGCCCTGCAACAGCTCCGCCGCGCCACGAATCGCCGCCAACGGGCTTTTCAGTTCATGGGTCAGGGTGTGCACGTACCGCTCGACGTAAGCCTTGCCCTCCAGCTGCGTGCGCATGTGCTCCACGGCGGTGGACAACTGCTTCAACTCGCCGCCTCGGTAATGGGGCAACTCGGCGCGCCGTCCTTCGCTGACCGCCTCTGCATAAGCCGTCAACCGCCGCAGCGCCACGCTCAACCACCATGACAACAAAGCCCCCAGCAGCAAGCCGAGCACCACCAGCCCGGCGCCGTACCACAGCAGGCGGCGTTCGGTGCGGTCGACATAGGGTTGCAATGAACTGTTGGGCTTGGCCACGGTGACCACGCCGATAATCTGGCCGTTATCGCGAATCGGCGCGCCCACGTGCATCACCGATGAGGCAGCGTCCTCCGCCGCACTGCGGGTGGAACGCGCACCGTATTCGCCGCGCAGAGTCAGGTACACGTCGTTCCATTTCGAATAGTCCTGGCCCACCGCTTCACCCGAGGAGTCGAGCAGCACCGTGCCCTTGGCATCGGTGACGTAGATGCGATGGTTGACCTGGTTTTTCGGCAGGCCCCAAATGGTCGCACCCGGCTGGCGACTGCCATAGGCCTTGAGCAGCGCCGGCCAATGACTCTGGCCGAGAGTGCCGTTCTTCACATCCTCGCGCAGGATTTCAGCCAGCAGGTTGGCGGTATCCACCAGGGTTTCTTCGGTGGACTGGCGCACGCCGGGGCGGATTTCCTTCATCACCGTATTGAGCACAAAGTAACCAGTCAGCCCGATAAACAGCGCATACACCAGGAAGATCCGCAGCCCCAGGCGCATCAGCCGTTGCTCGGGCTGTAGCTGTAGCCGAGGCCGCGGTGAGTCTGGATCGGCTCGGCGTCCGCCGCCACGCTGCGCAGTTTGCTGCGCAGGCTTTTGATGTGGCTGTCGATATTGCGTTCGTAACCCGCATCGGCCGGCACCCCCACCGCGTCCAGCAATTGTTCGCGGCTGAACACGCGCTCGGGTTGTTCCAGCAGGCTTTGCAGCAGGCGGAATTCATGGCGTGTGAGGCTCAAGGGGTGCCCGCGATAGTTGATCTGCATGCGCTCCAGGTCGACCTGGAACAGCGTCGGCGCCACGCCCGGGCCGACCCGCTTGAGGATCGCCCGGACCCGCGCCGCCACTTCCCGTGGGCTGAAGGGCTTGACCACATAATCGTCAGCACCGATTTCCAGCCCTACCACTCGATCGATCTCGGCATCGCGCGCGCTGAGGAACATCACCGGCACTTCGCTGAAGCGGCGCAATTGCTTGCAGGTTTCAAAGCCGGTGATGTCCGGCAGACCGATGTCGAGGATGATCAGGTCGGCAGGGCTCTGGCGCTGATGCTCCAGCGCCGCCTGGCCGAGAGTCAGCCAGGTGGTGGTGAAGCCTTCGCCTTGCAGGGCAAAGATCAGCGTGTCGGCAATCGCCGCTTCGTCTTCGACAATCAGGATGTGCGGCATGGGTTCAATCAGCAGTCCGGTTTGTCGGCAGTGTAGCGACGTGCCGGGTTCACCGCCGCGCCAAATTCACGCAGGGCCTTGGCGCCGATCAGCAGCGGGTAATTGAAGCTGCTGCGGTCGGTGAGGTTGACCTCGACGGTGCGCTTGACGTTGCCCAGGCACATTTCCAGATCGACCACCGGGCGCTTGGCCACCGAGGGCTCGTCCTTGTCGTCGTCTTCGTCGGCACGGCTCTTGATCTTGCTGATACGCGACACCTTGTGCTCGTAGACCTTGTTGCCGGCGTCCTTGCCGCCAAGGCGGAAGCGCACCCAATCATCGCCGTCGCGGGTGAAGGTCTCGATGTCACGAGCCGACAGCGAAGCGGTCAACGCGCCGGTGTCCATCTTGGCCTTGAAGGTTTCGCCGATCTCCGGCAACTGGATGTATTCGTAGCGACCGTAAAGGGTCGGTTCGGCGGCCATGACAGGCAGGGTGACAAGAGCGAGGGAGGCAAATAACAGTTTCACGAAGTGATTTCCTCGGAAAGAAGTAGGCGGATTCTAGACCGCAAAAGCGGCACTTAGTTAGTGACGGCCACCCTACACGGCACATTGTGAAACATTCGTCCGTTGATTTGCGATTTGGCCTCTAGACTCACCTTGCTTATCATGGCCCGCCCACAAGATCCCAAGAGTTATTTATGCGCCGCCTGCTCACCGGCTGTTTTGTCACACTGCTGCTGTTGCTTAACACCCTGGTGCTGTTCGGGCCGCTGATGGTGTTTGCCTTGCTCAAGCTGGTGGCCCCGGGTCGCTTTCGCGACTATATGTCCTGGGCGGTGATGTGGATCGCCGAGACCTGGGCCGAGATCGACAAGCTGATCTTTTCGCTGTGCATTCCGACCCAATGGGACATCCGCGGTGGCGATGACCTGCGCGGTGACACCTCCTACCTCGTCATCAGTAACCACCAGTCCTGGGTCGATATCCCGGCGCTGATCCAGGCACTGAACCGGCGCACGCCGTTCTTCAAGTTCTTCCTGAAAAAAGAGCTGATCTGGGTGCCGTTCCTCGGCCTGGCCTGGTGGGCGCTGGATTATCCGTTCATGAAGCGCTACACCAAGGCCTTCCTGGCCAAGCACCCGGAACTGGCGGGCCAGGACTTGAAGATCACCAAGCAGGCCTGCGAGCTGTTCAAGCGCCAGCCGGTGACGGTGGTCAATTACCTGGAAGGTACGCGCTTCAACGCGACCAAGCACAAGCAGCAGAATTCACCTTTTACGCGCCTGCTAAAACCCAAGGCGGGCGGCGTGGCGTTTGTACTGGCGGCGATGGGTGAACAGCTGGACGCGGTACTTGATGTGACCGTGGTCTATCCACAGCAAAAGATTCCGGGGTTCTGGGACTTGATCAGCGGCGCGGTGCCGAAGGTGATCATTGACATCCGCACTCGCGATCTGGACCCGGCGTTATGGCAGGGGGACTATGAGAATGATCCGGCGTTCCGCCAGACCGTCCAGAACTGGGTGAACCAGCTCTGGATGGAGAAAGATGCGCGCATCGACCAACTGCGCGCGGGGCGGGCCTAGCTGCCAGTACCCCAGGCTTGAGCGAGTTTGCTAAGCACTGAATTGCTGGCGCCCTGGCCGCCCAGGTATTGCAGGATCACCGGGGCAAACTGGCTGACCATCCCGCTGTCCATGCCCAGCGCACTGAACGCGGTATTCAGGTCATTGGTGTTCTTCACGTCACCCAGCAAACCATCAAGGCCGCTGGTCTTGCTGCCACCCTTCTGGCCGAGCAGGCCGCTCAAGGCGCCAAGGCTGCCCAATGCGTTGTTGCCCGACAACTGATCAAGACCCGGCACGCTGTTGCCCAGTTGCGAATAGTCGTTGCCACTCAGTTTGTTCTTGGCCAGGCCCAGCATCGCGCCGGTACCACCGACAGCCTGTTCGGGGGTGATGTTGAGTTGCGAAGTCAGGGCGCTGAGCAAGCCGGCCGTCTCGGACGACGGTGCAGCGGCTGCGGCCTTGTTGTTACCGCCTTGCATGCCCGAGATGGCATTGGCCGCGTCGCCAAGGCTGAAGCCTGCGGCGAACACCGGGCCTGCTGCCAGGGTCATCACACAGGAAAGGGCGAAACCGCGTGAAATCTTCATCAAGACAACCTCTGAATGTGGGAGCAAAAGCAGGCGTTGGACTGGGTATCTCGTCGGTTGTTCCAAGGCCACCCTGGAACCCATCGAGGATAAGGGGGTCCATGCACTGACTACAAAATTTGTCAGGAAGAGACTTATGACTGCGATCCAACCCCAAGTGATTGAGCAAAAGCCTCCGTTCTGGAGCCGCCCGCGCCTGTTCATCGGCGCCTGTGTGGTAGTGGTTGCCGGCATCGGCGGCGCCCTCTACACCCAGGACAGCGTCAAGTCCGCCGCTACGCTGGTGACCACTACCCAGCAGCCAGCGGCACAGATCATGGCCCACAAGGATTACCTGGAAGTGCAGCCGATTGCCTCCACGGCGCCAGCACCGGACCAGAGCCTGGAGCTGTGGGCCATTCCTGAAGGTGGCACGCCGGTTTCGTTAGGGCTGCTGCCGGAAGACGGCAAGGGCATCATTGGCCTCAACCCGCGCCAGCAGGAATCGATCAGCAAGCCGGTGGAGTTGATGGTGAGCTCGGAGAGCAAGGGCGGCTCGGTGAGCAAACAGCCGACAGGCCCGACCATTTACCAGGGTGCGCTGGCCACACGCTGATCCCCCTCCCACATTTGATCTTCAGTGCAGCCTTAAGCGGCAGACGCAAAAAAGGGCGACCCACGGGTCGCCCTTTTTCATTTGCCCAACGCTTTACGCTGCACTGAACAACTTATGCGGATCAATCACAAACTTCTTCGGCACACCCGCATCGAACTCGCCATACCCACGTGGCGCATCGTCCAGGCTGATCACCTGTACGCCAACGATCTCGGCAATGTTGATCCGGTCCCACATGATCGCCTGCATCAGCTGGCGGTTGTACTTCATCACCGGCGTCTGCCCGGTGTGGAAGCTGTGGGATTTGGCCCAGCCCAGGCCAAAGCGAATGCTCAGGCTGCCCATTTTCGCGGCGGCATCCACCGCGCCTGGATCTTCAGTGACATACAGGCCGGGAATACCGATTTTGCCTGCCACACGTACCACGCCCATCAGTGAGTTGAGCACGGTGGCCGGAGCTTCGGCCTTGACGCCGTCGTGACCATGGCCGCGTGCCTCAAAGCCCACGCAGTCGACGGCGCAGTCCACTTCCGGCTCGCCCAGCAGTGCGGCGATTTGTTCGTGCAACGGTGTATCAGTGGACAGGTCGACAATCTCAAAGCCCTGGGCCTTGGCGTGTGCCAGGCGGATCGAGTTGACGTCGCCGATGATCACCACCGCCGCACCGAGCAGGCGAGCAGAGGCGGCAGCCGCCAGGCCGACCGGGCCGGCACCGGCAATGTAGACGGTGCTGCCTGGGCCAACGCCGGCAGTGACGGCGCCATGGTAACCGGTGGGCAGGATGTCGGAGAGGCAGGTCAGGTCACGGATTTTCTCCATGGCCTTGTCGCGGTCGGGCAGTTTGAGCAGGTTGAAGTCGGCATACGGCACCAGCACGTATTCGGCCTGGCCGCCGGTCCAATCACCCATGTCCACATAACCGTAGGCACCACCGGCACGGGCGGGGTTGACGGTCAGGCATACGCCGGTGTGTTGTTCCTTGCAGGAGCGGCAGCGCCCGCACGCCACGTTGAACGGTACGGAAACCAGGTCACCGATTTTCAGGTTTTCGACGTCGCTGCCCTTCTCGATCACTTCGCCAGTGATCTCGTGCCCGAGTACAAGGCCGGTCTGGGCAGTGGTGCGGCCGCGCACCATGTGTTGGTCAGAGCCGCAGATGTTGGTGGAGACCACGCGCAGGATGACGCCGTGCTCGATCTTCCTGCCACGGGGGTCCTGCATTTTGGGATAGTCGATTTTCTGTACTTCGACCTTGCCGTTGCCGAGATACACGACACCACGATTACCAGACATGCTTTCACCTCGCTGTTGTTTTTGTGGAACTGCGTTGCCGCTTGGGTGGGCAGCGCGTTTAAGTGCTCGGGTACAGATGCTGTTTTTGCGTTGTTTGTGAGGGCCTCATCGGGGGCAAGCCCCCTCCCACATTGGGAATGCAATCTCCTGTGGGAGGGGGCTTGCCGCCGATGGCGCCAGTCAGAGCACCACCGTCCGATTGGCGTTCAAAAACACCCGTCGCTCAATGTGATACCCAACGGCCCGCGCCAAGGTCAGCCCTTCGATATCCCGCCCCTTGGCAATCAAATCCTCGGGATAGTGGCTATGGTCTACCACCTCCACACCCTGGGCGATGATCGGCCCCTCATCCAAATCGTTATTGATGTAATGCGCCGTCGCGCCCACCAGTTTCACACCCTTGTTGTACGCCTGGTGATAGGGCTTGGCGCCCTTGAAACCCGGCAGCAACGAGTGATGGATATTGATGGCCTTGCCATCCAGCTTGCGGCACAGTTCCGGCGACAGCACCTGCATGTAACGCGCAAGGATGACCAGCTCGGCGCCAGTGTCTTCCACCACCTGCCACACCTGACGTTCCTGGGACGGTTTGTCGTTGGGGTCGAGCGGGAAATGGTAGTAGGGAATCTGGTGCCAGTCGGCCAACGGCTTGAGATCGGGATGGTTGGAGACCACCGCAACCACGTCCATCGACAGCTGACCGATGCGCTGGCGATAGAGCAGGTCATTGAGGCAGTGATCGGCCTTGGAGACCATGATCACCACTTTCGGCCGGTAGTTCGGCGCGGTCAGCTCGAAAATCATGCCAAAGGCTTCACCGCGTGTTGCCAGGCCATCGCGAAACGCCTGCTCGTCGAAACCGTCCGGCTGGCGGAATTCGACGCGAATAAAAAACCGGCCCGAGAGGCGATCATCGAACGAATGGTGTTCAGTGACATAGCAGCCCTGCTCGAACAGATAGCGGGTGACCGCGTCCACCGTGCCGAGCACGCTGGGGCAGTCGGCGGTCAAAATCCATGTATCGGGTGCGCGGCTCATGGGTCACTCCTCAGGCTTGGACACTCAGGCCAAACTCGGCCGAGGCATCCTGCAACCACAACCACCAGTAATCAGAGAAGCTGCGACGGATCACCAGCTCCCAGGTGTCTTCAGCGGTATGGCGGATCACCAGTTGCGACTTGGCGAACACTGTGCCCACTGCCTTGCCCACCGGGAAGTTGTTGGGGTGCACGTCGTAGCTGGTGGACTTCATCAGCACATCGCGCACATTAGGGCCGCTGAGTTCGAGAACCTGCTGGCCGCCGCTGACGTTGACGATCTGGATGTGCAAATCACCCAAGGCGGCACGCAGGTTCTGTTCGGCGGCGAATTCTTCACCGCTTGGCACGATCAGCAACCACTCATCCGGGCCGAGCCACTGCAGGCTGGTTTCGCCTTTGACGACCACGCTCAGTGGGCCGGGAAGCTCAATGCCGACGGCCTTGTGTACGCCAGCGGCGAAGGCGGCATCATGGCCATCACCGCGGATAGTCAGGTGGCCGAGGAGTTTCTTTTCGCGCACGGTCACGCCGGCGTTCTTGCGGCCCTTGCCGACCAGGCTGGCGAGGTCGGCATGGTGCAGCGACGACTCGGCCTTGGCACCGGTGGTGGGGCGTTGTTGGTAAACGTTGGCTGCTGTCATAAAGCACCTTTCCTGAATTCTGTTGTGAGGCTGATGGCCTCATCGGGAGCAAGCCCCCTCCCACATTTTGATTTGTGAATACCTTCAAATGTGGGAGGGGGCTTGCTCCCGATGGCCGCGACGCGGTCTATCAGATGTTCTGGCGATCTCCTTTCGGATCGAAGAACACCGAAGGCACAATTTCCGCCTCGATCACGCTGCCATCGGCCTGCGGTGAGAACACCCGCTCGCCGATGCGCTTCAAGCCGCCCTTCACCACTGCCATCGCAAACGAATAGCCGAGGGAGTTGTGCGCATAGCTTGAAGTGACATGACCGACCATCTTCATCGGGATCGTCTGCTTCGGATCGAACACCAGCTGCGCGCCTTCCGGCAGCCACACGTTCGGATCAATCGGCTTCAAGCCCACCAGTTGCTTGCGTTCTTCACGCACGCAGTCTTCGCGGTTCATGCCACGCCAGCCGATCCACGAGAACGGTTTGGTGCGGCCCACACACCAGCCCATGTTCAGGTCGTCCGGGGTCATCGAGCCGTCGGTGTCTTGCCCAACGATGATGAAGCCCTTCTCGGCGCGCAATACGTGCATGGTCTCGGTGCCGTACGGAGTCAGGTTGTACTTCTTGCCCGCCTCGACGATCTGTTCCAGCACGCCCATGGCGTAGTCGGCCTGCACGTTGACTTCGTACGACAGCTCACCGGTAAACGAGATGCGGAACACCCGCGCCGGTACGCCGCCGACCAGGCCTTCCTTCCAGGTCATGAACGGGAAACCGTCCTTGTCCAGGTCGATGTCGGTCACTTCACTCAGCAGCTTGCGGCTGTTGGGGCCGGACAGGGTCATGGTCGCCCAGTGGTCGGTGACCGAGGTGAAGTACACCTTGAGGTCCGGCCATTCGGTCTGTTGGTAGATTTCCAGCCACTGGAGAACGCGCGCCGCACCGCCGGTGGTGGTGGTCATCAGGAAGTGGTTGTCGGCCAGGCAGGCGGTGACACCGTCGTCGAAGACCATGCCGTCTTCCTTGCACATCAGGCCATAACGCGCCTTGCCCACGTCGAGCTTGGTCCAGGCATTGCTGTAGATGCGGTTGAGGAACTCGCGGGCGTCCGGGCCCTGGATATCGATCTTGCCGAGGGTGGAGGCATCCAGCAGGCCGACGCTGTCACGCACCGCCAGGCATTCGCGTTTCACCGCGGCGTGCAGGTCTTCACCGTTGCGCGGGAAATACCAGGGGCGCTTCCACTGGCCGACGTCTTCAAATTCGGCGCCATTCTTCACGTGCCAGGCGTGCAAGGCGGTGTAGCGTACCGGTTCGAAGATGTGCCCACAGTGACGCCCTGCTATCGCACCGAAGGTCACGGGCGTGTAGTTGGGACGGAACATGGTGGTGCCCATCTGCGGGATGGTCACGTTCAGCGAGCGCGCGGCAATCGCCAGGCCGTTGACGTTACCCAGCTTGCCCTGGTCGGTGCCGAAGCCGAGTGCGGTGTAGCGCTTGACGTGTTCCACCGACTCGAAACCTTCGCGGGTGGCCAGTTCGATGGCAGCAGCGGTGACGTCATTTTGCAGGTCGACAAATTGCTTTGGCGCCCGTGCGGTAGCTTTCTCGTGGGGCACCTGGAACAGCGCCAGGGTCGGTTCTTCCAGACGGCTCAAGGCCTTTGGCAGCGTACCTTCCACCGGCGCAAAACCGGCTTCGCTGGCGGCGCGCACGCCGCCTTCAAAACCATCGGCCAGGGAATCGCCAAGCCCATAGACGCCGTTGATGCCGCCGACGCATACGCGTTTCTGTGGTGCTTCACCCGGTACGAAACCGAGGATGTCTTCGCGCCAGGTCGGCTTGCCACCCAAGTGCGAGGCCAAGTGAACCACCGGGCTGTAGCCGCCGGAACTGGCCACCAGGTCGCAGTCCAGCCATTCGCCGGGGCTGGTGACTTTATGCGCTTTGACATCGATGGCGGCGACGCGCACACCGGTCACATGCTTACTGCCACGGGCTTCGATCACGGCGCTGCCGGTGAGGATGCGAATGCCTTTGGCGCGGGCCTCCTCAACCAGGGCGCCGCGGGGGTTGTGGCGTGCATCGGCTACGGCGACGACTTGGAGACCGGCATCGAACCAGTCCAGTGCTACGCGGTAGGCGTGGTCGTTGTTGGTCGACAGCACCAGCTTTTTACCCGGTGCCACGCCGTAACGACGCACGTAGGTTGAAACCGCACCGGCAAGCATATTGCCCGGCACGTCGTTATTGCCGTACACCAATGGACGCTCGCACGCACCCGTCGCCAGTACCACGCGCTTGGCACGTACGCGGTGGATACGCTGGCGTACCACACCAATCGGCGCACGGTCGCCGAGATGATCGGTAAGGCGCTCGTGGATAGTCAGGAAGTTATGGTCGTGGTAACCGTTGACGGTGGCGCGGGGCAGCAGCACCACGTCCGGCAGGGCTTTGAGTTCAGCGATCACGCTGGCAACCCATTCGGTGGCCGGCTTGCCGTCGAGGCTTTCGCGGGAGTCGAGCAAAGACCCGCCGAACTCTTCCTGCTCATCGGCGATGATCACGCGCGCACCACTGCGGGCGGCAGCCAGTGCAGCGGCGAGGCCAGCAGGGCCTGCGCCGACGATCAGCACGTCGCAGTGACGGTTGAAGTTGTCGTAGGTGTCCGGATCATTCTCGGTCGGCGAGCGGCCAAGACCGGCGGCTTTACGAATGTACTTCTCGTAGGTCATCCAGAACGATTGCGGGTACATGAAGGTTTTGTAGTAGAAACCCGGCGGCATCAGCTTGCCGCCGACCTTGCCGAGAATCCCCATCATGTCGTTGTTGACGCTCGGCCAGCCGTTGGTGCTGGTGGCGACCAAACCCTGGTACAGCGCCTGCTGGGTAGCACGCACGTTGGGAATCTGGGTAGCTTCGGTGGCGCCGATCTGCAGCACTGCGTTCGGCTCTTCGGCGCCGGCGGCGAAAATGCCCCGTGGGCGCGAGTACTTGAAGCTGCGACCGATGATGTCGACGCCGTTGGCCAGCAACGCGGCGGCCAGGGTATCGCCTTCAAAGCCTTTGTAAGTCTGGCCGTTGAAACTGAAAGTCAGGACTTTATTGCGGTCGATGCGGCCACCGTTGGACAGGCGATTGATCTGGCTCATACCTTCTCTCCAGAAGCCTTGGCGGTGAACTGGGGTTTTTCGCCAATCTTGTAGGTTTCAAGAATTTCGTAGGTGACGGTGTCGCGGGTAGCGTTGAAGTACTGGCGGCAACCGGCGGCATGGATCCACAGCTCGTGGTGCAGGCCGCGAGGGTTGTCGCGGAAGAACATGTAGTCGCCCCACTCTTCATCGGTGCAGGCATTCGGATCCAGTGGGCGCGGGATATGCGCTTGGCCGGACGCATGGAATTCCTCTTCGGAGCGCAGTTCGCCACAGTGAGGACAGAAGATATGCAACATAGGGAATTTCTCCTGTTAGTGGGCGACGGCCGCAGCGCCGTGTTCGTCGATCAGCGCACCGTTGTGGAAACGGTCGATGGAGAAAGGCGCAGCCAATGGGTGCATTTCACCTTTGGCCAGGCTGGCAGCAAAGACGTTGCCTGAACCCGGGGTGGCCTTGAAGCCACCGGTGCCCCAACCGCAGTTGAAGAACATGTTCGGTACCGGGGTCTTGGAGATGATCGGGCAGGCGTCCGGCGTGGTGTCGACGATACCGCCCCACTGGCGGTTCATGCGCACCCGCGACAGCACCGGGAACATCTCGACGATGGCCTGGATGGTGTGTTCGATTACCGGGTACGAGCCGCGCTGGCCGTAGCCGTTGTAGCCGTCGATACCGGCGCCGATCACCAGGTCGCCCTTGTCGGACTGGCTGATGTAGCCGTGCACGGCGTTGGACATGATCACGCTGTCGATAATCGGCTTGATCGGCTCCGACACCAGGGCTTGCAACGGGTGGGATTCGATCGGCAGGCGGAACCCGGCAAGCGAGGCCATGTGCCCGGAATTACCGGCGGTGACTACGCCGACGCGCTTGGCGCCGATAAAACCCTTGTTGGTTTCCACACCGATGCACACGCCGTTTTCCTTGCGAAAGCCAATCACTTCAGTCTGCTGGATCAAGTCCACGCCCAAAGCATCGGCGGCACGGGCGAAGCCCCAGGCCACGGCATCGTGACGGGCCACACCGCCGCGCCGTTGCACGGTGGCGCCCAGGACGGGGTAGCGGGTGTTTTTCGAGCAGTCCAGGTACGGAATCTCGTCGGCCACTTGCTTGGCATTGAGCAATTCGCCGTCCACGCCGTTGAGGCGGTTGGCGCTGACGCGGCGTTCGGAATCACGGATGTCCTGCAGGGTGTGGCACAGGTTGTAGACGCCGCGCTGGGAGAACATCACGTTGTAGTTCAAGTCCTGAGACAAACCTTCCCAGAGCTTCATCGCGTGTTCATACAAATGCGCCGACTCGTCCCACAGGTAGTTGGACCGCACGATGGTGGTGTTGCGCGCCGTGTTACCACCGCCCAGCCAGCCCTTCTCGACCACGGCCACGTTGGTGATGCCGTGCTCCTTGGCCAGGTAGTAGGCGGTCGCCAGACCATGCCCGCCGCCGCCGACGATGACCACGTCGTAGACTTTTTTCGGCGTCGGAGTGCGCCACATTTTCTGCCAGTTTTCGTGATGGCTGAGGGAGTGCTTGAAGAGGCCGAAGCCTGAGTAGCGTTGCATAGTCATTACTCCAAAACCGCGCTCAGCGATAAACCGGGAAATCAGCGCACAGGGCAGACACGTGCTTGGCCACGTTGGCCTCGACATCGGCATCGCCGAGGTTGTCGAGGATGTCGCAGATCCAGCCAGCCAGTTCGATGCATTGCGGCACCTTGAAACCACGCGTGGTCACCGCCGGGGTGCCGATGCGCAGGCCCGAGGTCACGAACGGCGATTGCGGGTCGTTCGGCACCGCGTTCTTGTTGACGGTGATGTGGGCGCGACCGAGGGCGGCGTCCGCCTCTTTGCCGGTGAGGCCCTGGCGGATCAGGCTGACCAGGAACAGGTGGTTGTCGGTACCACCGGAGACTACGTCATACCCGCGCTTGATAAATACGCCGGCCATGGCCTGGGCATTGTCGATCACTTGCTGCTGGTAGGCCTTGAAGCCTGGCTCCTGGGCTTCCTTGAAGCACACCGCCTTGCCGGCGATCACATGCATCAGCGGGCCGCCCTGGGCACCGGGGAATACCGCGGCGTTGAGTTTCTTTTCGATCTCTTCGTTGGCCTTGGCCAGGATCAGGCCGCCACGCGGACCGCGCAGGGTCTTGTGAGTGGTGGTGGTGACCACATCGGCATAAGGCAGCGGGTTCGGGTACAAGCCGGCGGCAACCAGGCCGGCGACGTGGGCCATGTCGACGAACAGCAGCGCGCCGACCTTGTCGGCGATGGCACGAAAACGTGGGAAATCCAGGGTCTTGGAGTAGGCAGAAAAACCGGCCACCACCATCTTCGGCTTGTGCTCCACCGCCAGGCGCTCGACTTCGTCGTAGTCGATCAGGCCAGTGTCGGTGTTAATGCCGTACTGCACCGCGTTATACAGCTTGCCCGAGGACGACACCTTGGCGCCGTGGGTCAGGTGACCGCCGTGGGCCAGGCTCATCCCAAGGATGGTATCACCGGCGTTCAGCAACGCCAGGTACACCGCACTGTTGGCCGATGAACCGGAGTGTGGTTGCACGTTGGCATAATCGGCACCGAACAGCTGCTTGGCGCGTTCAATGGCCAGGGCCTCGACCTTGTCCACATGTTCGCAGCCGCCGTAGTAGCGCTTGCCCGGGTAGCCCTCGGCGTATTTGTTGGTCAGGCCGCTGCCCTGGGCTTGCATGACGCGCTTGCTGGTGTAGTTCTCCGACGCGATCAGCTCGATATGGTCTTCCTGACGCTGCTCTTCGGCATTCATCGCCGCCAACAGTGCGTCGTCATATCCCTGGATCTGGTCTTGTTTGCTGAACATCGCGTCTCTCCCAGCCTTTCGTATTGTTGAGGCCCGTGCAGGGCCCTTTGATGCGATGGTAGGGCTGGCGCAGACAGGCCAAATGCCTGCGCACGCCACGCAAAGGTGCGTTTACGACATTGACCAAACAACACCGAACAAATGTGGAACAGGGCTTGTGTGGGAGGGGGCTTGCTCCCTCCCACAGGGGTTAGGCGATGATCTGACGGACGAATAGCAGCAGGAGGAAGTGCAGCGGATAGAGGGTGTAGGCCCAGCGGCGCATTGCGGGCGGTGAGGCGCTGCGCGCGTGTCGCAATAAAACCATCCCCGCCAATGGCGCAATCAGACAGATCGCCAACCCGGAAAGCGCCACAGGCGTGCCGCTATTGAGCAGAATCTGCCATTGATTCGCGGCGACGCAGACCAAACCCGGCAGCACGCTAAAATACCAGGGCCTGCGAAACACCAGCAACATCGCCAGCGGCAGCAACACACCAAAGAAACCGAACATCAACTGAGTTGAAAATACTGCCGCCATTGTAACGGCGATCAGCGCCAATCCTCGATCAAGCAACGCCTTCTGCTGCCAACCTCGGACAACCAGCAGGCCCAGCGCCAGGGTCGGCAACACATTCAATGTATCGGCATCATCGATAAACATCCGATACGGCACTTCGCTGATCACGCTAAACAGTAGCAACCAACCCAGGTAGCGCCAATGACCGGTCACCGGCGCGTTCCGGAGCCGATGCACATTGGCTGCAATCGCCAGGCAAAACCACGGGAACGCCAGGCGCCCCGGCACATACAGGCCATCCAGGCTTAACCCGACGTAGCGCAGGTGGTCCAGCACCATGCTCAGCAACGCCAGCCACTTGAGCAAGTCCAATGCGCCATCACGGACACGTCCTACAGGAGCCGTTACAGTACTGTGCATAATTCCCCAGTGACTTTGCATTTACAGTGCGTGCGCCTCCTCGACAATCTTGGTTAAAGTGCGCACCAACATCGACCACAGGAATGGGCCATGACCGACAAGAGCCAACAATTCGCCAGCGACAACTATTCCGGCATCTGCCCGGAAGCCTGGGCCGCCATGGAACAAGCCAACCACGGCCATCAACGCGCCTACGGCGATGATGAATGGACCCACCGTGCCGCTGACGGTTTCCGCAATCTGTTCGAGACCGACTGCGAGGTATTCTTTGCCTTCAACGGTACGGCAGCCAACTCCCTGGCGCTGTCCTCGCTGTGCCAGAGCTACCATAGCGTGATTTGCTCGGAAACCGCCCACGTCGAAACCGACGAATGCGGCGCGCCAGAGTTCTTCTCCAACGGTTCCAAGCTGCTCACCGCCCGCACCGAAAACGGCAAGCTGACTCCAGAATCGATCCGCGAAATCGCGCTCAAGCGCCAGGACATCCACTACCCCAAGCCGCGCGTGGTCACCCTGACCCAGGCCACCGAAGTCGGCAGCGTCTACACCCCGGAAGAAATCCGCGCCATCAGCGCCACCTGCAAGGAACTGGGCCTGAACCTGCACATGGACGGCGCGCGGTTCTCCAACGCCTGTGCTTTCCTCGGTTGCTCACCGGCTGACCTGACCTGGAAAGCCGGCGTGGACGTGCTGTGCTTCGGCGGTACCAAGAACGGCATGGCGGTAGGTGAAGCGATCCTGTTCTTCAACCATAAGCTGGCCGAAGACTTCGACTACCGCTGCAAGCAGGCCGGCCAGTTGGCGTCGAAAATGCGCTTTCTGTCGGCCCCCTGGGTGGGCCTGCTGGAAAACGACGCCTGGCTCAAGCATGCGCGCCATGCCAATCACTGTGCGCAACTGCTGAGCAGCCTGGTATCAGACATCCCCGGTGTGGAGCTGATGTTCCCGGTACAGGCCAACGGCGTGTTCCTGCAGCTCTCGGAACCGGCCATTGCGGCGTTGACAGCCAAGGGCTGGCGCTTCTACACCTTCATCGGCAAAGGTGGCGCGCGGTTCATGTGTGCGTGGGATACCGAGGAAGAACGTGTAAGGGAATTGGCTGCGGATATTCGGACAGTGATGGGGGCCTGAAGCTAACGAATACTGGCGGAGTGCCGAGACTGTTTTTTGATATTTCTGACAGGCACGAACTTGGATTTTATTGTCTAGCCTCTTGTTACCCGCAAGGAAAAGCCGCTGCAGAGGCCGCCTTGCGGGGACAACTGCCTGCCGAATAATCGGCCGGAAACGGAAATCCAGCAGAGAGCCAAACCATGGAATATCAAAGCAACGCCAGCATCCTTAAAAGCGACGACACTGCCAGTACCACGGTGATTGATTGGGATGAGTTCAGGACGCACGCAAAGGTCGGGGACACTATCCGCGAGCCGTCCAGGACGTTGAGGATCTACGACAAAGTCTATGAACTGACAGCATCAGGCCAACATTTCGTGGTTCATATCTACGCCCAATAACCCTTAACGCCTAAAGGCCGCGCCGGGGATTCATGGCCTCCGACGCGGAACCGAACTGACGTACCAGCCCTTACTTACAAAGCCTTCGGCTGGAGCGCCGCCCATTCATCGATGGGGCCTGGGTTATTGATAAAGGTACCTCCACCGAACTTCACCGCCAGTTTATTAACCGCGTTCAGGGCAGTGGTCACCGCGCCTTCCCCCCAGCCACCGGTAAAGGACACATCATCCCCAGCAAGAATGAACCCATCGGGACTCGGGCTATGCACATCGTTCATAAACTGGGAAAACAACAGGCGCTGGTATTCGTACTGCCCTGGCAGGTTCATTTTGAAGGCGCTTAGAAAAAACGGCTGCTCTTCCCAATTGATTTCGACAAATGGGTCTGTCATGCCGAACTCTGCGCCAAGGTCTAGCTGATGGTGGGCATACACCGAGTCCAGCAAGGTTGAACATACCGCCACATGGGACGGCAACGGCACGGCACGGTCACCCAGGAACTTGAGGCTGTCGTCATTCCAGGCGTAAGACAAAAACATCCCACTGCCCTTGTACGAACCTTTACTCGCAGCGTAGTCCAACAGATAGGTGCCCCGGGTAATTCGATCCGACAACGTCACACTCATCTTGTGTTGGTGATCCGTTCCGACATCGGTCCAGAAAGGTCGCTTGGTTTGCGCAAATATCTTGGCCGACTGCATGTAGTGGGTGTACATCACCGCTTCCCATTCTTTAGTCGACAAAAGGTCATTCATCTGACTGAAGCGACCGGCACCATCCATGTAACGGAATTTGTCCAGTATCCGCTTGTGGGGGGTATAGACCACGGCGGGGAAGACGTATCGGCTCTCAGTTTTCTGGACATGATCATAAATCCACACGTCGAACTGATCGTCCTCTGATCGCCGTATGATTTGCCGCACTTCTTGATTCAACATCTGCGGAATGACTTGGGCACTCAGACTCTCGACAGTAGTTCCCGCCGGCCAGTGGTCCATGCTGTCGCCCATCATGTCCGGGCTACGTGACAACAACCGGCGCGGCAGCTCACTGGAGCCGTCGTACATCAACTTATGGTTGGTATCCAGGCCGGTGTACAACACCCGCAGCACCTCCAGAAAACTGTTCGGGTAGTCGGTATTCCATCCCCCGGTACCAAAACCGATCTGGCCGAACAGGTCGATATCCTCGCGACTCCATTTTGCCTGCTCCACCATGGCCGCAAAAAAGCTCAGGTTGTCCCAACCTGCGTCCAAAATGGCGTTCCACAGCGTCTTGATCTTCGCCTGATCAATGCTTTCCTCGGACATTGCCGCTTCCATCTCGCGGAAATTGATCGGCTGTTGTTCCAGGAAAATATCGAACAATTTACGTTCGATTTCGACATATTTATCGGGCAATTTATCGCGTTCGTAATAGACCTGTTGCTGCTGGTAATCGACCACTGTACTGGGCGTGGAAGCCGCGCCCGGGTTGGGAAAGTCAGTCGAATTGGCTGACATGCCAACCTTGTCGAAATAGTGCATCAGCGCCTTGCCGGAAACGGGAAAACGCATGGCGCCCATTTCACATATAACGCTGTTGCCGGGGTCCTGCGGATCACCTGTCACATGGGAATAGAACCGCCCACCAATACGGTCACTGGCCTCCACTACCACGGGGTGCAACCCCATGCGCATGGCTTCATAAGCCGCCACAGCGCCGGCTACTCCCGCCCCCACGATAAGTACCTGGCGGCAACTCGTACCGCTGGAAACCCGCCCCAA
This sequence comes from Pseudomonas sp. rhizo25, assembly GCF_031931935.1. Classification (NCBI taxonomy): domain Bacteria; kingdom Pseudomonadati; phylum Pseudomonadota; class Gammaproteobacteria; order Pseudomonadales; family Pseudomonadaceae; genus Pseudomonas; species Pseudomonas sp. rhizo25. The sequence goes on along the minus strand of NZ_JAUJXA010000002.1, from coordinate 635,962 downwards.
CGGCCTGTCGTCGCTGACGGCCTGATTGAGAAAACGGGAGTAATGAAAGGGGAAGTCTGGGATAAGCGCTGTTACACCTTGGGCCAACAAACGCGCGGCACCTTGAGAACGAGAAGGAATAGCAGACATGTTGATCATCCTTGGTGTGTCAAAGGACGTCCGCCTACTTCTTCACTGCAAAGGGCGACTACGACGAGTTCGCTCTAGCGTAGACGCTTGTAGGAAATCTCTCTATATCAACTAGAAATAAAAGGTACGTGCGTAAGGCAAGCCCTGCTTAGACTGGACTTGCGCAATCAGTTCAGAAATTCCTGAAGTGATTATTTGCGAATGCCGATTCAAATGTACTTTTGCTTACAAGACTCTCCGTGGTCTCACTCAATAAAAACAGACCGTGATATCTATGAACACGCCCCCAGAACGATCAACTGCTGCGTCTTCCACCACGCTGAAAGTTGAAACCCGCTCCATTGACTATGTGCCGCGCCATGAACGCCACGGCAAGGTTTGGCATCAAGCGCCGTTCTGGTTCACAGGCAACTTCGTACTGACCACCATGGTCACCGGCTTTACCGGCGCGGCGCTGGGCCTGAGCCTGATGTATGCGATCCTGGCGATTGTCATCGGCGTGTGCCTGGGCACCTTTGCCATGGCCTTCCACGCCAATCAAGGCCCACGCATGGGCTTGCCGCAAATGGTCCAGTCACGGGCACAATTCGGCTTGCGCGGGGCAATCGTGCCCTTTATCGCAGTGGTCTTCGTGTATATCGGTTTCAACGTCTTCAACGTGATTCTCGCAACAGACGCGATCAACACCGTGCTGCCCGGCGAGCGCGCCCCCTGGTACGCCTTGATGATCATCCTGGCAGTGATCATTGCAGTAGTCGGCCACGACCTCCTGCACACCGTACAACGCTGGCTGACCTACGTGATGATCAGTGTTTTCACCGTACTGACGGTGGCTGCTTTGATGAGCCTGCAAGCCGATTCGGCGGTGGTGGGCGCGCACTTTTCCTGGTCAGCCTTCTTGATTCAACTGTCCGCCGCCGCGGGCTACCAGATCAGCTACGCCGTGTACGTGTCGGATTACTCGCGCTATCTGCCGCACACCACGCCCACGCGCAGCGTTGTCACCTGGACCTACCTGGGCGCCGCCGGCTCAGCGCTGTGGCTGATGTCATTGGGGGCTTTCCTCGCGTCGGCCCTGCCCTCTCCGGATGCTATCGCCAGCGTGCAGGCCGTGGGCAACCAAGTGATACCCGGCTTTGGCACCTTTACCGTATTGATCGCGGTGCCTGCGCTGGTGGGCATCATGGCGGTCAACTGCTATGGCGCCATGCTCACCGGCATCAGTGCCATCGACGGCTTCATCTCGATCAAGCCGCGCCTCAAGAGCCGAATCATCGGCATCAGCTTGGTGGCCGCGGTCATCTTCGTGATCGCCCTGAGCATCCCGGAGAGCTACCTGCACAGCTTCAATAACTTCGTCCTCTTGATGCTGTATTTCCTGGTGCCTTGGACGGCGGTAAATCTCGCGGACTACTATGCTGTACGCAAAGGGCGCTACGCAATCAGCGACCTGTTCAACCCTGGCGGCATCTACGGTCGCTGGTCGAGCGCCGGCCTCACCGCGTATTTCTTCGGCATCGCAGCGATGGTCCCGTTCATGTCCCTGGGTTTTTACCAAGGCCCGGTCGCACTATGGCTGGGCGGTGCCGACATAGCATTCGTGGTTGGCCTGGTGGTCTCGGCGGCGACCTATTGCATCATGGCCCGACGCCTCGATCACGCCCGTGAAGCCCGCGCCGTGGAGGCCAGTGAACGGCTATTGGAAGGAGAAGAGTCATGACCGCAATAACGGTCGTTTGCCATCAACTGGCCCCCCGTATTAGCGATCTTGATTACAACCGGGCGCTAAGCGAAAGCGCAATCCGTGGCGCAAGTGGGGCACAGGTCATCGTCCTGCCCGAACTGATGCAAAGTGGTTACGCCTTCGATAACCGAGGGGAAGCCCATGCGGCTTCCGAGACAGATGACGGCCCGACCCTGAGCCTATGGCGCGCCTTGGCCAGTGAACTGGATATCATCATCGTCGCCGGCTTCTGTGAGCGCCTGAGTGCTGGACGGGTCGCCAATAGCCTCGCGTTGATCCAACCCGCAGGCCGGCTGACGGTGTATCGCAAAGCCCACTTATGGAACCGGGAAAAGCTGATCTTCACGCCCGGCACCGAACCACCGCCGGTCGTCGAAACCAAAATCGGCCGGGTCGCCGCGATGATCTGCTACGACCTGGAACTACCTGAGTGGGTGCGCCTGGCCGCCTTGGCCGGCGCCGACCTGCTGTGCGCCCCGGTGAACTGGCCGGACGGTCCACGCCCGGCCGACGAGCGGCCGGGGGAGATTGTTCGCGTCCAGGCCAATGCTGGGGTCAATCGCATGTTCATTGCCGCCTGTGACCGCTATGGCGAGGAGCGCGGTATAAACTGGGTGGGCGGCTCGACCATTGTCGATGCCAACGGTTACCCGTTGGCCGGCGCAGTCTCCCATCAGAGGGAACAGCGGCTAGTCGCTCAACTACCTCTGGCCGAGGCCAGAGACAAGTTCATCAGCGAGCATAACCACGTTCACCAGGATCGCCGACCGGGCTTGTACTGACCTCTCAAAACTCAATCCGCACATCACCCTTCGGCACACTGCAGCACGACAGGATGTAGCCTTCGGCTTCGTCTTCCTCAGTGATCCCACCGTTGTGCTCCATCTCCACCTCGCCGCCCAGCTTCATCACCTTGCATGTCCCGCAGATGCCCATGCCGCAGGCCTTGGGAATCAGCAGGCCGAGCTTGGCGGCCGCGGCGTGCACCGTTTCACCCGGTGCTACACGAATGCTCTTGCCAGAGGCAATGAACTCCACCTGGTGCAGATCCGCCAAGTCGATCTCCGGCGCATCCGCCGCTTGCTCGGCTTGCTCCACTGCATCGGCCCGCGCTTCTGGCGGCGTCGCGCCAAAGGACTCTTCGTGATAGCGCGCCATATCGAAACCAGCGGCTTCGAGCAGGCGCTTCACCGCGCTCATGTAGGGCGTCGGGCCGCAGCAGAACACTTCGCGCTCGAGGAAGTCCGGCACCATCAGTTCCAGCATCTTGTGGTTCAGGTAACCACGGTACCCGGCCCAAGGCTCTCCCAAACCATGCTTTTCGCAGATCAGGTGCAGACTGAAGTTGTCGATCCGCGACGCCATGTGCTCCAGCTCGCGGTGGTAGATGATGTCCTTGGGCGAGCGGGCGCTGTGAACAAAGGTCATGTCGACATTCGCGTTGGTGTCGTAGAACCAACGGGCCATGGACATGACTGGGGTGATACCGACGCCGCCGCTGAGGTACAGCACTTTCGGGCTGGGAAAGTCGATGGCATTGAACAGCCCCACCGGGCCGTGCACTGCCAGCTCCTGCCCTTCATGCAGCGTGTCGTGCAGCCAGTTGGAGACCTTGCCGCCCGGTACGCGCTTGATGGTTACCGAAAAGCTGTAGGGCACCGAGGGCGAACTGGAAATCGTATACGAGCGCATGATCGGCTGGCCTTCGATCTCCAGCTCCAGGGTGACGAATTGCCCGGGCTTGAAAAAGAACAGGATCGGCTGGTCAGCCATGAAGCAGAAGGTGCGCACGTCCCAGGTTTCCTGGATGACTTTGACGCAACGGACGATGTGTCGACCATTGGCCCAGGTCTGGGTGGTTACCGGATTCAGGAAATTGCTAGACATGTTGTTCTCCACCGCCGACGTCGGCCTTATGGTGGCGATTCTGCGTAACGCCGGGGCCACCCATTTACCTATCTGCGACATTCACATACTTACGGCGACCAGCCCCCAACTACCGGGGGTTGCGCGTCGGGATCAGATTGCGCCATGTCGCCCATGGATAAGGTTCGACGCAACGCCGGGCCCACACTCGCTCCCAACAAAGACGCTTTCTTTACGCCTTGCAACGCAACAACCGTAGCCACTTATCCCGGCCACACAGAATGGCCACGAGGACACATACGATGGACGTCACCGCAACCTTAAGCTTGGGCGATCCGCTGGAACCCGCACGCAAGGCCACCGCGCAAATGCTGCACGAGCGCGAGCGCACCTTTTCACTGCCGCAGCCGTTTTACTCTGATGAGCGGTTGTTTGATATCGACATGCAGGAGATCTTCCAGAAAGAGTGGTTGATCGCCGGCATGACCTGCGAAATCCCTACCAAGGGCAACTACCTGACCCTGCAAGTGGGCAAGAACCCGATCATCGTGATCCGTGGCGCCGAAGGCGTGGTGCATGCATTCCACAACGTGTGCCGCCATCGTGGCTCACGCTTGTGCACCAGCGACAAGGGCAAGGTCGCCAAGCTGGTCTGCCACTACCACCAGTGGACCTACGAGCTGGACGGTCGCCTGTTGTTCGCCGGCACCGAGATGGGCGCTGATTTCGACATGAAGCAGTACGGCCTCAAGCCGGTGAACGTGAAGACCGCCGGCGGCTACATCTTTATCAGCCTGGCCGAGAACCCGCCGGCCATCGATGACTTCCTGTCGACCCTGAATCACTACATGGAACCCTACGACATGGAAAACACCAAGGTGGCGATCCAGACCACCTTGTTCGAAAAGGCCAACTGGAAACTGGTGCTGGAAAACAACCGCGAGTGCTACCACTGCAACGCGTCGCACCCCGAACTGCTCAAAACCCTGCTGGAGTGGGACGACGTCACCGACCCTCGCGCCGACCAAGCTTTCAAGGACCATGTGGCCGCTTCCGCCGCCGCCTGGGATGCCGAGAAGATTCCTTACGCCCACGCCAGTTTCGGCCTGCGCAACCGTATCGTGCGCATGCCGTTGCTCAAGGGCACCGTGTCCATGACCCTCGACGGTAAACAGGGCTGCGCCAAGCTCATGGGCCGTATCAAGAACCCGGACCTGGGTTCGATGCGCATCCTGCACCTGCCCCACTCCTGGAACCACTGCATGGGCGATCACATCATTGTGTTCACCGTGTGGCCGATCAGCGCCCAGGAAACCATGGTCACTACCAAGTGGATCGTGCACAAGGATGCCGTGGAAGGCGTGGACTACGACGTGGAGCGCATGCGCCAGGTGTGGGACGCCACCAACGACCAGGACCGCCGCCTGGCGGAAGAGAACCAACGCGGCATCAACTCCACCGCTTACCAGCCTGGCCCATACTCCAAGACCTATGAGTTTGGCGTGGTGAATTTTGTGGATTGGTACAGCGAGCGCATGTTGAACAACCTGGGCGCCGCTCCAGCGCCGTACCTCAAAGGTGTGGCAGCACACGAATAACTGACACCCTATGGATCAAAATGTTGGAGGGGGCTTTTTGTAGGAGCGAGCTTGCTCGCGAAAAACTCACAGGCATCGCGTTTATTCAGGAAGCACGCGTTATCGTTGACGTTTTTCGCGAGCAAGCTCGCTCCTACTGGTATTAGGGCTGGCCCCTTCCCACATTTGAAGCAGGCGCTGCTTACTATTTGATCAGTTCTCCCGCAGGCCGCTAACACCCTGCCCTCCAGCCTTCGCCCAACAACTTATCCACAAAGTCACCCACCGCAATTGTGGGCAAGTGCGCCGCGCATGCAAATTAAATCAAGAAAATCCGTGACTTATTCAAACTCCCGAGTGCTACGCCGATCTGATCATTTTTTAATCAACCTTCCAGAAGCTTTGATTGACGTGGCTTGCAGCGGTAAGCGAACACCTTATCCACAGATACACCAACAGACTTTGGGGGCAACTTCGTCAGGGCTGTGGAAAAGCGCTTCAACTCTACACAAGCCGGGCCATACAGCAGCCTAAAGCAAAAAAAATCCGAATTTGTTCAAAATTCAACCAGAACCCTGAAAGCCACGCTTTACAAGGGGTGTGGCTGATAGCGAACATCTTATCCACAGAAGCGCCAACAGACTTTGGGGGCAAGTTTCACATTCACCTGTACCGAAAGCATCTAAAAACCTCTGCAAAAACGCAGACTTAGGCTGGCTACTTTTCATACAGGTATCTGCGAGCCTTGCTTTACGTGGCCTGTGGACAACAACAAACACCTTATCCACAGCCACGCGCACAGGGATTGTGGGTAACTGGACGTTTATCCGACTTCGGCCCCCCAATCACTCGTTTTCCAAGATCGACTAACCTCTTTTATGCAGTTATATCCAACGACCCGGAATTTGAAGCGACATCACGTGCCGCCAGCAACCTGACTTTCCGGGACGACGCAGTTAACGCTCCCATAGGAGAACGGCTGATCCATTGAGTGCCGTTGCATAACACACATTGGTCGTTCCAGCAGTTCGGAACTTGTCTATCTGAATTGAAGGTGAGCTAGTTCATGAAAAATCTACAGCGACATAGAGGGGATCTGATTAAGTGGGCGCTGGCAGTGGCATTTCTACTGCCCGCTCTGGGATGGACGCACGGCGCTGTTGACACCCCCATTGCACGGCAAGTGAAGTGCCAAAAAGATGGAGGTTATTGGAGTTCACAAGACGGCTCCTCCATAAAAGATAAAGGCTGCAGGGGCGCTGCACTGGTATTTGAGACACCTGACAAATGGGCGTATCAATTTCAACAATGGAACGAAGTTGCCCACTTGATCAAGGCACCGGGTTATAACGATCCCGAGACGGTCAAGCGGGAAGTTCCGGATGGCAAGCTGTGTTCGGCAGGTGACGATAAGAAAGACGGCCTGAACCGTGTTTCGGCGGATTGGTATCGGACAGATGTCATTCCTGAAAACGGAAAAATGGACGTTCGGATCATCGGTACCGCACCGCACGTCCCCAGCTTTGCCAAAGTGTTTCTCACAAAACCGGGCTTCGATCCGACCACCGCCCCCTTGACCTGGGATAAGTTGACACTGATACACACTGAGCAACTGACTGTCGCCAGGCAGGATTGGGGCAGCAGCCCACCGGCCATTTCCGGCGCCTCTGGGTATTTCCAGTTCGAAGTTCCCGTGCCTTCGGAACAATCGGGCAAAGCCACCTTGTTTGTGCAGTGGCAACGTATCGATCCGGCGGGGGAAGGGTTTTATAACTGTAGCGATATCAACATCGTCGGGGCCTCGATTCCGGAGGAGTGGTATGAACTGGGTCAGTTCATCGATCCCGTCATGGGCGATCTCAAAGCCGGAGACAAGGTCCATTTCCGAATTCTGGACAATTCGCCGCAAGCCAAGGAAGTGATTGATCTGACCCTGCCAATCACCGCAAGCAATCTGGATGCGAATATTTGGGGCAAGCAACTCAGTGACCGGATCAATCCCGCCGTTGCCAAAGTGGGAGAGAAAAACGGCGGCCGCATCGAGTTCAACCTGACTCGACCTGGTGCCAACGCTGTTTACACGCTGGAAAAAGGCTACAGCCAAGCGATGGCAATTGTTCGAGGAGAGGACCCTGGCCCTGTGGACCCGGCACCGCCAGTAGCGCGAATATCTGGCCCGGCAACACTCAAATCAGGGCAAGCCTTCACATTCTCCGGTGTCTCCTCATCGGGCAGCAACGGCCCCCTAGAGTATGAATGGGCTGTTCCGGGGATGAGACAACCGAAAAACGAACCGACCGTCAGCGGGAATGCCGAATCCGTGAGTCAGACGACTACCTTCACAGCACGCTTGAGCGTTACCGACCAGCAAAACGGCAAAACCGGTGAAGCGACATTCGACTTTACCGTCACGCCAGGAAGCGGTGGGGACCACCCGGCGTACGTTGAGGGCACCGACTATAAGGCAGGAGATATTGTGACCAACGAGGGCAAGAACTTTAAGTGCAAGCCTCACCCCTACACCGGCTGGTGTGCGGGGCCTGCCAGGGCATATGCCCCAGGCACTGGGTCGGACTGGATCCAAGCATGGGACCTGGTTCAATGAGCCGCCCGTGAAGCCGTTCAAATCAGCGCCCGGACAGCCAGCTGCCAAGCCCTGACTTCATGGCCTGAAGAGGACCCGATGTGGGAGCAAGCCCTCTCCCACATTTGGGATGTGCGCTGGTTTTAATTCAGCGCACCACACCCTCCTCCACCAATAACTTGAGAATCGCCTGAGCGCCCTCTTCAGCGCTCAGGCCCTTGAGCACCTGCCCGCCACCTCCGCTGGCCTTGGCCGTCGCTGCTTTCATACGATCAGCGCCGCTCTTGGCTTTGATCACCTTGAGACGCTTTGGACGCGGTTTGGCCGGTTGCAACAGTGCGCCGGTGAATAACTCGTCCTGCTCGACCTCTACTTCATGGGCCGCCAGTTCGCCACGTTGCGCCGGGCCGTACGCGCTCTGCCGCGGTTTGGGCGCAGCGTTATCCACAGTGGCGAGAAACGGCAGGCGCACTTTCAGGCGCCGCCGCTGGCCACGGGGCAACGCCTGCAGTACATGGGCTACGCCAGCGTCAATGGATTCCACTTGGGCCAACCCTACAATCAGCGGCCAACCCAATTGTTCGGCCAACAGGAACGGCAGCATGCCCGAGCCTTCACCGGTTTCGGCCTGGCTGCCGGTGAGTACCACTTGAGCACCGGCATCGCGCAGATACTCAGTGAGTACCGGCAAGGCATCCGAGCCTGGCGGTTGCTCCAGTACCTGCAGTTGCGCCAGGCCCATGCCCAGGTAGCTGCGCAGGGTCGGTTCAGCGATGTTGCCGGCGTGCAGCACCTGCAACTTATCCCCAGCCATTTGCAGGCCCAGCTCGACGGCACGCGCATCCTGCTCCGCACGGCGTGGACGCCCGGAAGTGGGGTGGGCGCCGATGGATACCAGGCTGATTACATTGCTTGTCATGGTCATGTCCCTAAGCTGCATCGCGCTTGGCGCCGTTGCGGTAGGCCTCGACCGCATCGATCAAGGCTTGCAGTATCGCGGCGCTCTCGCCGATTACCGACAGGTCGGCACGCTTGATCATGTCGCACCCCGGGTCGAGGTTGATCGCCACCACCTTGTCACAGGCACCGATGCCTTGCAGGTGCTGGATGGCCCCGGAGATGCCCACGGCCACGTAGACCCTTGCAGTGACCCAGGTGCCGCTGGCACCGACTTGGCGATCACGCGCCATAAAGCCATCGTCCACCGCCACCCGTGAGGCGCCTTCCGTGGCGCCCAGGGCCGCGGCGGTCTGGTGGAACAGCGCCCAGTCCTTCACGCCGTTACCGCCGGAGAAAATGAACTCGGCCTCGGCCATGGGAATCGCTGCCGGGTCCACCGCCACCGCGCCGAGATCTTCGATGCGTGGCAGGCTGCGCGCCAGGCCTGTGGATAACTCTACGGGCAACACTTCATGGCGTGTATCACTGACCGGGTCGGCACATTCGGCAGCAGCCAGAATCAGGCGTGGCAGTGGTCGGGCCAAGTCTTCCTGACCTGCGCCGGCACGGCCGATGCAGGTCTGATCCTTGATTTGCCACACCCGCGTGGCCGGGCGCTCCCCGAGGCTGGCGGCAAAGCGCCGGCCCAATTCGCCACCGCCACTCCGACTGTCCGGCAGCAACCAGTGACGGGGGTTGAACTGGTTATCCACAGCACGCAGACCCTGCACACGTTGCTCGGGTGAATAACCGTCGAATTCATGGCCCTCCAGCACCAGCAGGCGGTCGACACCGGCGGTGGAAAACCCGGCCTCCTTGTGTTCGCCGAATACCACCGCCAGCACTGCGCCGTCGCTGCCGGCCAGTTGCCGCGCCAGACCGAGCAAGTCACGGTCGTGACTGCTCAGGCGGCCACCGACCATGTCCGGCACCACGTTGATGTAAAACGCAGGCGCTGGCACCTGATGCAGCGGCAATTGCACTTCCACTGCTGCCGTGCGCTTGGCTGCGCCGCCCTGCTGGGCGCCGCTGCGATCAATACGCTTGATGCCGTTGGGGCCGATAAAACCGACGCCATGCACATTCTTGCGGATGATCCCGTTAGGGCCCATCCAACTGTGTTGTACCGGCTGCATGGCCGCATGCAGCGGGTGCAGGCGGTTACGGGCGATCCATTCGGCCCGTGGGTCGCGGCGGATAATGTCGCTCATCAGTGCACCTCCGCAGGTTCACGTTTGATCGGGGTCTTGACCGGTGCCGGGTCCTCAAGCAAAGCGTCGGCCACCAGCTCAGCGATGTCTTTGATCAATGGCCGTGGTTCGACCACGCCCTCAAGCATCGCCGTACATTGCGGGCAACCTACAGCCACCAGCTCGGCGCCGGTTTCGCGGATGTCATCCATGCGCATATCCGGGATACGTTGCTTGCCGGGAATATCGGTGATCGGCGCGCCGCCACCGCCACCGCAGCAGCGCGAACGGAAGCCCGAACGTTGCATTTCCTTGACCTCGATCCCGAGCGCCCGCAGCACTTGGCGCGGTGCCTCGTATTCGCCGTTGTAGCGGCCCAGGTAACAAGGGTCGTGGTAGGTCACGCTGTTGCCTTTGTGCTGGCCCAGGTTCAGCGCACCATCGCCGATCAGCTCGGCCATGAAGGTGCTGTGGTGCTGCACGAGGTAATTGCCGTTGAACGCACCGTACTCGTTTTTCAGCACATGGAAACTGTGGGGGTCACAGGTGACGATGCGCTTGAAGCTGTACTTGGCCAGGGTCTGGATATTGCGCGTAGCCAACAGCTGGAACGTGGCTTCATCGCCCAGGCGCCGCGCAACGTCCCCGCTGTCGCGCTCCTCCAGGCCGAGTACCGCGAAGTCGACCTTGGCGGCTTTCAGCACTTTGACGAATGCGCGCAGGGTTCGTTGGTTGCGCATGTCGAAGGCACCGTCACCGACCCAGAACAGCACTTCGCAGCTGCCGTTATCGCTGAGCAGCGGCAGGTTCAAGTCCGCGGCCCAGTTCAGACGGCCGCCAGGTGCGAAGCCGCCTGGGTTATCGGTGGCGATCAGGTTTTCCAGGACTTCGGCGCCCTTGTTCGGCGTGGCGCCTTTTTCCAGGGTCAGGTGACGGCGCATGTCGACGATGGCATCCACGTGCTCGATCATCATCGGGCATTCTTCCACGCAGGCGCGGCAGGTGGTGCACGACCACAACGTCTCAGCGTCCACCAGGCCGTTGACGATCGGTTGATGAGGATTGCCGCCATGCTCGCCTACGGGTTTGCCCGGATACGGGCTGCCGGCGAACTTGGCATCGGTGCCACCGGCCAGGCCGACCACCATGTCCTGGATCAGCTTTTTCGGGTTCAGCGGCTGGCCGGCAGCAAAGGCCGGGCACGCCGCTTCGCATTTGCCGCACTGTACACAGGCGTCGAAACCAAGCAGTTGGTTCCAGGTGAAATCCTTGGGTTTTTCCACGCCCAGCGGTGCAGATTTATCGCTGAGGTCCAGGGGTTTCAACCCCGTGGAGCGGCCACCGCCAAAGCGCTCGGCGCGACGGTGCCAGGCCAGGTGCAGGGCACCGGCGAAGGCGTGCTTCATTGGCCCGCCCCAGGTCATGCCAAAAAACATCTCGGACACACCCCACAGCACGCCCACGCTCAATAGCGCAGCGAGCAGCCAACCGCCGAAGTCCGCTGGCAGGATTCCGGCCACCGGCAAGGTCACCAGAAAGAAGCTCACCGAGAAAGCCATCAGGCTTTTCGGCAGGCGCATCCACGGGCCCTTGGATAGGCGCGCCGGAGGATTGCGACGACGCAGGTAGACGAAGGTAGCGCCAACGAACATCAGCACCGAGGCCAGCAGCAGGGCATAGCCGAGGATACGGTTATGCAGGCCAAAGCCATGTACGAGAATGGCCAGCAGGGCCGACAGCACAAAGCCCAGCGCCGTGGCGACGTGGGTGTTGGCGATGTATTTGTCGCGGGCGACCACGTGGTGCAAGTCGACCATGTAGCGCTTGGGCATGGCCAGCAGGCCGCCGAGCAAGTCGACTTTGGATGCACGGCCACGACGCCACATGTTCATGCGGCGCAGGGCGCCAAGGACCGCAAGGCCCAGGGCAGCAAACAAGAGGATTGGCAGCAAGGTGTTCAACATGATGAAGCTCCCACAGACCACACAGGTCTACTGTGAAACTGGCCTTGAATGTGGGAGGGGGCTTGCTCCCGATGGCGGAGTGTCAGTTGATACTGTTGTAGCTGACCCATCGCTATCGGGAGCAAGCCCCCTCCCACATTTGGACCCAGTCCCACATTGGTTCGGTGTCGGGTCAGAAATCCTTGCACAGGCGCAGGGCGTCATAGATCGCAGCGTGGGTATTACGCTGCGCCACACAGTCACCGATGCGGAACAGCAAGTACCCCTCGCCCGCCTCGCTCAGGCACGGCTGCGGCTTGATCGCGAACAGGGCTTCGACGTCGATCTGGCCCTTGTTGCGCGACCCTTCCTTGAGCCCGTAGTAGATGGCTTCGTCCGGACGTACGCCGTTTTCCACCACCACCTGGTCGACCACCCGTTCCTCTTTGGCGCCGGTGTATTCGTTCTCCAGCACAGCCACCAGCTTGTCGCCCTCGCGATAGACCTTTTCCAACATCATGTCGCCGGTCATGATCACTTCCTTGGGGTACATGCTGCGGTAGTAAGTCGGGAACGACGTACCGCCAACTGCCACGCCGGGTTTGATGTCATCGGTGACGATTTCCACCTGGCAGCCTTTGTCGGCCAGGAAGTCGGCCACCGACATGCCGGTGAATTCACAAATGGTGTCGTACACCAGCACGTTCTTGCCTGGCGCGACTTTGCCGTCGAGTACATCCCAACTGCTCACCACCAAACCTTCGGCGGCGCCCCAGTGTTCGTTCTGCTCGATGAACGGATGCCCGCCGACAGCCAGCACTACTACATCCGGACGCAGGTCCAGGATGGTCTCGGCATCCGCCGCCACGCCCAGGCGCAGGTCGACTTTCAAACGCGCCAGCTCCAGTTGGTACCAACGAGTGATACCGGCGATCTGGTCGCGTTGCGGGGCTTTCGAGGCAGTGGTGATCTGCCCGCCGATAAATTCCTTCTTCTCCAACAGGGTCACATCGTGGCCACGTTCGGCGGCGACCCGCGCAGCTTCCATCCCCGCCGGGCCGGCACCGACCACCACGACTTTGCGTTTGGGTCCGGTGGATTTTTCGATGATGTGCGGCACGCCCATGTATTCACGGGAGGTCGCGGCGTTCTGGATGCACAACACATCCAGGCCCTGGTACTGGCGATCGATGCAATAGTTGGCGCCGACGCACTGCTTGATCTGGTCGATCTGGCCCATCTTGATCTTGGCGATCAGGTGCGGGTCGGCGATGTGCGCACGGGTCATGCCGACCATGTCCACATAGCCGCCTTCCAGAATGCGCGTGGCCTGGTTTGGGTCCTTGATGTTCTGCGCGTGCAGCACCGGAACCTTGACCACTTCCTTGATACCGGCGGCCAGGTGCAGGAATGGCTCCGGTGGATAACTCATGTTGGGGATCACGTTGGCCAAGGTGTTGTGGGTGTCGCAACCCGAGCCCACTACGCCGATGAAATCGAGCATGCCGGTGTCGTCGTAATACTTGGCGATCTGCTTCATGTCCTCATGGGAAAGGCCGTCCGGATGGAACTCGTCACCGCACAGACGCATGCCCACGCAGAAGTCATCACCGACTTCTGCACGCACGGCTTTCAAGACTTCCAGGCCGAACTTCATGCGCCCTTCGAAGCTACCGCCCCATTCATCGGTACGCTTGTTGACCCGCGGGCTCCAGAATTGGTCAATCATGTGCTGGTGCACCGCAGACAATTCCACACCGTCCAGGCCACCGGCCTTGGCACGCCGCGCAGCCTGGGCGTAGTTGCCGATCACGCGCCAGATTTCTTCCGGTTCGATGGTCTTGCAGGTGGCACGGTGCACCGGCTCACGTACGCCGGATGGCGACATCAGGGTCGGCCAGTTGAAGCCGTCCCAACGCGAGCGACGGCCCATGTGGGTAATCTGGATCATGATCTTGGCGCCATGCTTGTGCATGGCGTCGGCCAGGTTCTGAAAGTGCGGGATGATGCGGTCGGTGGACAGGTTCACCGAGCTCCACCACTCCTGGGGGCTGTCGATGGCCACCACCGAGGAACCGCCGCAGATCGCCAGGCCGATACCGCCCTTGGCTTTTTCCTCGTAGTACTTCACATAGCGGTCGGTGGTCATGCCACCGTCGGTGGCATACACCTCGGCGTGGGCGGTACTGAGCACGCGGTTGCGGATGGTCAGTTTGCCGATCTGGATCGGCGCGAACATTGCTTCGAAAGCCATGGCAGGGTTCCTCGACTTACAACGGCTTGACGGTGAACAGCCCGTCGTCATGGCCCTCTTCGGAGCCTCCATAGACTTGTTCGGCCACAGTGCGGATGTTGCTGCCGCGCGCTTGCAGAATCTGGTCCATGGCGCCGGCAAACCAGCCGGTGAACATGTAGTCCACTTTGCGCCCGACCTTGCCGTACACATAGACAAACGCCGAGTGCTCCAGCTTGACGCTGGCGGTGCCTTTATCCAGGTCGATGTCCTGGATCTTGAACAATCCCCAGCCGCGCTGCGACAGGCGCTTCATGTAGTGCTCGAACACCGCGACACCTTCCAGGCCGTGGCATTCGGCTTCTTTTTCGCACCAGTGCCAGGCGGATTTGTAGCCGGCCTTATAAAGGATTTCGGCATAGGCGTCGGCGCCCAGTACTTCTTCGATACCCATGTGGTTATTGACGAAGAAATGCCGCGGCACGTACAGCATTGGCAGGGCGTCGGAGGTCCAGACACCGGTTTCGCTGTCGACTTCAATAGGTAATTGCGGGGCGATCTTGGCCATGGAAACTTAACTCCAGAAAATTTGTTTTGATGCCCCCGCCGTCGGATGGCCGAGGGAAAAGAAGTGTCAGCGGTGGCTTATTCGCCCCAGACGTCCTTGAGCACGTTGACCCAGTTCTCGCCCATGATCTTGCGCACTACGCGCTCGCTGTGGCCGCGCTTGAGCAGGGTTTCGGTGAGATTGGGGAACTCGCCCACGGTGCGGATGCCCAGCGGGTTGATGATCTTGCCGAAGCTGGTCAGGCGGCGGGCGTAGCCCTTGTCATGGGTGAGCATTTCGAAGAAATCCTGGCCATGGCCCTGGGTGAAGTCGGTGCCGATGCCGATAGCGTCTTCGCCGACGATATTCATGGTGTATTCGATGGCTTCGGCGTAGTCGTCGATGGTCGAATCGATGCCCTTGGCCAGGAACGGCGCGAACATGGTCACACCAACGAAACCGCCATGATCAGCGATGAACTTGAGCTCTTCATCGGATTTGTTGCGCGGGTGCTCTTTAAGACCCGACGGCAGGCAGTGGGAGTAGCACACCGGTTTTTTCGATTCGAGGATCACCTCTTCTGAGGTTTTGGACCCGACGTGTGAGAGGTCGCACATGATGCCTACGCGGTTCATCTCGCCGACGATTTCGCGACCGAAACCCGACAAGCCGCCATCGCGCTCATAGCAGCCGGTGCCCACCAGGTTCTGGGTGTTGTAGCACATCTGCACCACCCCCACGCCGAGCTGCTTGAAGATCTCCACGTAGCCGAGCTGGTCTTCAAACGCATGGGCATTCTGGAAGCCGAAGATGATGCCGGTCTTGCCTTGTTCCTTGGCGCGGCGGATGTCGGCGGTGGTTTTTACCGGGATCACCAGGTCGCTGTTCTCACGGATCAGGGTCTGGCTGGCAACAATGTTATTAATCGTGGCCTGGAACCCTTCCCACACCGACACGGTGCAGTTGGCGGCGGTCAGGCCCCCCTTGCGCATGTCCTCGAACAGGTCGCGATTCCACTTGGCAATGATCAGCCCGTCGATAACGATGCTGTCGGCGTGCAATTCGGCTGGGCTCATCAGGCGTCCCCTTATTGGCGATTCATGCGCCGAATCGTGTGCCGGCGCTTTGGGGCCAGCATATGCCCAGGGATCGACGGAGCCGGGTGCAAAAACGACAGGGGAATTGCCGAAAGCGTCAATCCGCGACAAAGGCTATGTAGACATGCCTGCTGGGCGGCTGTTCTTTGTCTTACGCTTGAGCCAGAATTGCGCATCACCTGATATGAGACGGCGCAATGAAATCGATTTTCCTGGCTTTGGCACTCATCGCAACCACCGCCCACGCAGCCGAAGACACCGACAGCACACCGTGCGACGGCATCGAAAACGACAAACAGACCCTGGCCTGCGCCGCCTACAACAAAACCACTGCCGAGCAACTGCTCAAGGATAACTACCAGGGCCTGCTGGAACGCATGGGTTCGATCTATGGCAGCGACAAGACCAAGCTGGCCGACATTACCGCACGTCTGAAGGACGCCCAGCAGAAATGGGAAAAATTGCGTGACGCCGATTGCGCGGTGGACACCTTCCCGGCGGTGAACGGCAGCAAGGAATACGCGATTGCGCAGAATGATTGCCTGGCACGGATGAGTGATGAGCGGTCGGAGTTTTTGGAGTCGATTGGGCAGGAGTAAACGCTATTTGCGCGGCAAGGCCGCGCAAATAGCGTCGTTACATTCAAGCCATGAAGGGTGACTTGAACGGGCGCTTGCTCAGGGGTGGGGATGGCTCGTAGGCATAATCCAAACTATTGATTTCCATCACCTGCGAAATACTGCGCGTCCAAGGCACGATCACGTCGTGGTAATTATGCCCTGACGGCCCACCTTGCATCGGACAGTAGTGAGGCGCCAAGCTGGGTTTATCCAGCCTCATCTGCGCTTGCCAATCGGCCCAGATCTTGTCGACGAAGCAGTGATGCAGAAAAAACACCGGGTCTTCGGGTGAAGTCATCGCCAACATGTTGCCGCCAATCCACAGGTGGACTCGGTTGTGCAATTGCGAGCCAGGCGTGGTGACTTGGGGGTCGCCCCTCTGGGTAATCCACCCTTCGAGACGGTTTCTGAACCCCCGATTAAACGGGCTTGCCGTATAATTCGGCTCGTCATACAGCCCTTCGTTCATCGCCATTTTCAAGTCGGCGCCCGTGGGCAGCGAATCGACCAGCTGCGAAAACTGTCGCTTCAGGCCCGGGCCCGGCAGACCGTCTTCCGGATACTCAGGAACGTCCCAATTCCCGGTTTCGTATGCAAATGGCCCATCCTGCACCCTGAACTGATCGGCAGGGTCACCATCACCGCCCATATGTTTCCATACCGGCGCATTCCAGGGATCTGCCGCGTCCAATGTCCAATCCCAGTAAGGAATCGTTACTTCGGGGCTGATACCCCTTAGCTCGTTTTCCAACTGCATCAACATCTCACGGTGCCAAGGCAAAAAGGCCGGGCCCAAATGGGCGCCATTGCGATAGTCGGGGTCCTGGGGCTCATTGGGGTAAACCGTAGGCACCATGACCGCGTGGTGCCAATGCACGTACTTGTCATATTTGCCCTGCTTCCTGAGAGCCAACATCGCCTTGATAAAGTCGTCTAATTCATCATCGTTCAATGTTCGAATTTCCTTGCGAATCCTCATGGCGCAACTCCTTTGTCGGAAAGATCTGGAGCCACGTAAGGCTCCGTCCCGAATCTAGGTGAGGCGCCAAACGGGATCTACTGTCAAACATGACAGTGCAGCCACTATTTCAGACAAACGGCCAACGCCTCTCCATCACGTCGACCCTGTTAAGATTCACGCTCTCTTTACCTGCTCAAGGCAACGTCCATGACCCTCTGCGGCATCGAAATCAAAGGCAGCGAAGCCATCATCGCCCTCGCCGCCCTGGACAACCAGGCGCTGACCCACGTCGCCCTGGCCACCAAGAAAATCGCCCTGGATGACGACGACGAGGCAGCTAACGTCAAAGCCTTCGCCACCCAGGTAAAGGCTTTCGTACTGGACAACGGCATCCAGCGCATCGCGATCAAGAAGCGCAGCAAGAAGGGTGAATTCGCCGGCGGCCCGACGACGTTCAAGATTGAAGGGGTGTTTCAATTGCTGGAAGGGGTTGAGGTAACGCTGCTGTCGCCGCAGACCATCAATGCGCAAAACAAGAAGCACACCTTTGACCTGCCGGCGACGCTCAACAAGTATCAGCACGAGGCGTATAAGACCGCGTGCTCATGCCTGATGAAGAAATAAACGCGATCAGCTTTTGACGCAGTGCTCCAGGCCGTGCCCGCCGCCTTCGTATTCAGGACCGTAATAGTATTTAACGAAGGAGACTTTGCCTTCCGGGGTCGGTGTCACTTGTGCCACGCCCACACCAAAGTCTTTCAAGGCCGGATCGGTGTGGGCAAAGTAGATGCCCAGCGTATCCGAGGTGCCGGCGGCCATGCCTTCATAGCGGGACTTGTCCTCCAGGGTCAGGGTGAAGGTGTAGGCGGCGTACTTGCCAGTGCTTTGCTTGGCATCGAGCTTCATCTCGACCACGCCCTTGAAGTTGCCGATATGTTTATCCTGGCCGTTACATTCATAACGCCCGCTGTAATCGGCGCCGGTAAAAGGTGCGGGCGCCTGGGCAGCCCACAGCGGGGTGGAAACGAGGGCCATCACAGCAACGAGTTTTTTCAGCATGCCAACCTCTTGGGGTTACGTAGTGGCGCTCCTGACGTAGGCGCTTTGATTTTCAAAGCACTTGGCCAGAAGCAACATGGAGACCCTTGGACGTTAGCAGGCTCTTTCTATAGATCGTAGTTAACGGCAAAAAACAAGAAACTTCCGACAGCTTTTGTGACGACCCTTACAAGATACGTCTGACGCTGTCTTAGTGTGATGTACGACTTTTATGCCGTAGCCAATCACCGAACGACTTGTCCTCCAAGGCATAGCCCCCCCGGCTCGACTTCCACACCAGCTCCTTGTCGCGCAAGGCATCGATACACGCCTGGATGGTCTGGGTGCCCGGCACCACGTCACTGCCCATAGCCTCCAGTTTCTTGCTGACCGCCGTAAGGGTGCTGTCAGTGAATGGCGCAAATGGCTCATTGGCGTGTGAACGCTCCACCATCACTTCCAACACGGCACGTTGCGGGACGGTCAGGGCGTTCCAGGCGCTTTCGAATTCGGTCCACACCCCGGCGCGTAGCAGTTCGGCGCGACTGTGCAACAGTTGGCCCAGGTTGCTCGCCTCCCCCAGTTCCAGCGCCACTTCACCAATGATGGTGCGCAGCATCTCGGGACGACGGCCTACCAACTCAAACGCTTCGTCGATATCCGCCGCTTTGAACTGGTTGGTCTTGGCCAGATGGGCGTTGAGGTGAGTCGTGTAAGCCTGGGTGAATTCCTTGCCCAGCAAGGGGAACGGCGTGATGCTGGAGCCGAAAAACGGTTGGCTTTTACCCAGCACCAAATGCGCGAGCTTGTCGCGATTAGAGCCGGTGAACACCAGGTGCAAGCCACTGCCCTCGCCTTCACGGCCCTGATTGAGCTGATCCCGCGCGGCCTTGAGCGCGAACATGGAGTTAAGGCCAGCCTCAGTGGTCAGCGCGTGTTGCGCCTCATCGATCACCAGCACCACGGTTTTTTCGGCGGCGCTGTGGAGTAATTCCAGCGCTTGCGTAAGCGTCGCCCCGGCCGGTAATTGCGGCGTGGTGAAATCCCAGGACAACGTGCGTAGAAAACTGAGTTTTTCGATACCGATATTTTTCGCCAGCTTGCGTACACCCTTTTCAAAGGGCACCAAGGCACCGGCGATAGCACTGGCGATCAGGTCTGCAGGATCTTTTTCCTTGTCGGCCCACAGGTCGACATACACAACCAACCAGCCACGGGCCTGGCATTGCGGGACGAGATCTTCACGCAGAAACGTACTTTTGCCCGTACGGCGCGGAGCCGCGAGAAACAGGCCAGAAGTGAAATCCTGAATACCGGCCCCCACCAGGCCATCGGCAATGCTGCTTGCCAAGGTGGGGCGGCGGAACACAAAGCCGCTGTGCTTGGACATGGTTTTATACTCAATTATGAAACGGACTATAAATTATAGCCGAGAGTATAATTAACTATAATTGCCCGTCAAACCGCCTCCCGTCGCCGATCCTCTCTCGGGCACTTGGCAAACCTGGCTCGATAGCTACGGGTGAAATACGACGGCGACTCAAACCCGCACGCAATGCTCACCTCCAGCACACTCATGCCGCTCTGGCGCAGCAGTTTCCGGGCTTTCTCCAGGCGCAGGCCAAGGTAGAAGTTGCTCGGCGTATCGTTCAGGTGCAGACGAAACAGCCGTTCCAGCTGGCGCCGGGTAACCTTGATCGCCTCGGCCAGGGCCAGGGTGCTCAGGGGCGGTTCAGTGTGTTGCTCCATCTCGCCAATCACCTGCACCAACTTCTTGTTGTTGATGCCATAGCGCGTGGCGATCTGCATGCGCTGGTGGTCTTTGCGTGGGCGGATGCGCCCCAGTACGAATTGCTCCGAGACCTGGATCGCCAACTCCGGGCCGTGTGCCTGGGCGATCAGGTCGAGCATCAGGTCGATGGACGCCGTACCACCGGCGCAGGTGATGCGGCGGCGGTCGATTTCGAAGAGTTCCTGGGTCACGCTCAGGTGTGGATAGGACTCCTTGAAGGCGTCGATGGCTTCCCAGTGCAAGGTCAGGCGGTGACCATCGAGCAGGCCGGCCCCGGCCAGCACGCAGGCACCAGTGTCGATGGCGCCGAGGGTCACGCCGTCATGATCGAGACGGCGCAGCCAGTGTTCCAGCATGGGAGTGGCGAACTGAAGAGGTTCGAAGCCGGCCACCACCAATAACGTCGCGCCTTTTTTCAGCGGCTCCAGCGCGGCGTCAGCGTTGACCGACATGCCATTGCTCGCCAGCACCGCGCCGCCATCGGCGCTCAATATATGCCAACGGTACAGCTCGCCGCGAAAGCGGTTGGCAACCCGCAACGGTTCCAGTGCAGAGATAAAGCCGATGGCCGAAAAACCCGGCATCAGCAGGAAGTAGAAATCCTGGGACATGGTGGCGCTCTCGTAGTACGGGCAGCGTGGTCACTGTGATACGCCAGTTCAACCAGCCATTCAAGAGCACAGGTCGCTGCAGTGCAAGAGTCGGTCGCCGCCGTGCGTTTTGTTGGCACTCAAGCTGCGTAACTTGATGTCACGGCGCACAAAGACGCCGGACCCCACAATAACGACCTGCCGAGGGATCCACCATGAACCGACTGATCAGCCGCTGTGCGCTTGCACTCAGCGCCAGCGCTATTTTGAGTACCCACGTCATGGCAGCGGACGCCGCTTCTTGCCAGAACGTGCGCATGGGCGTGGTGAACTGGACCGACGTAATCGCCACCAGCGCCATGACTCAAGTGCTGCTCGACGGCCTCGGCTACAAGACCAAGCAAACCAGCGCCTCCCAGCAAATCATCTTCGCCGGGATCCGCGACCAGCGCCTGGACCTGTTCCTCGGCTACTGGAACCCGCTGATGACCCGGACCATCACGCCGTTCGTCGATGCCAAGCAGGTCAAGGTCCTCGACAAGCCCAGCCTGGAAGACGCCCGCGCCACCCTGGCGGTGCCCACCTACCTGGCGGACAAGGGGCTGAAAACCTTTGCCGACATCGCCAGGTTCGAAAAAGAGCTGGGCGGCAAGATCTACGGCATCGAGCCAGGCTCAGGCGCCAACACCCAGATCAAGGCGATGATCGCCAAGAACCAGTTCGGCCTGGGCAAGTTCCAGTTGGTGGAGTCCAGCGAGGCCGGCATGCTCGCCGCCGTGGACCGCGCCGTGCGGCGCAAGGAAGCCGTGGTGTTCTTCGGTTGGGCGCCGCACCCGATGAACATCAACGTGGCGATGACCTACCTCAGCGGCAGCGAAGATGCCCTGGGCCCGAACGAAGGCAAGGCCACCGTCTGGACCGTAACCGCGCCGACCTATGCCCAGCAGTGCCCCAACGTGCACAGACTGCTGACCAACCTGACCTTCACCGCCGCCGACGAGAGCCGGATGATGCAGCCGCTGCTGGAACACAAGGACGCCATTGAATCCGCCCGGCAGTGGCTCAAGGATCACCCGCAGGACCAGACGCGCTGGCTGGAAGGCGTGACCACCTTCGACGGCAAGCCGGCTGCGACCAACCTGCAATTGACCAGCAAATAACCCATTTCTTCTCACCGCTTCGCAGCCCGTAACGGCTGCGAACGGCACCACCACGCCCGTAAGGAACCACCCCATGAACCACGACGTCATCATCACCTGCGCACTCACCGGTGCTGGCGACACGACCGCCAGAAGCCCCCACGTGCCGGTCACGCCCAAACAAATCGCCGCTGCTGCAGTAGAAGCCGCCAAGGCCGGCGCCACCGTGGTGCATTGCCATGTACGCGATCCGCAAACCGGCAAGTTCAGTCGCGACGTGGCGCTGTACCGCGAAGTGATGCAGCGCATCCGTGAGGCCGACATCGACATCATCGTCAACCTCACCGCCGGCATGGGTGGCGACCTGGAAATTGGTAGCGACGAGAACCCGATGGAATTCGGCCCCAACACCGACCTGGTCGGCCCGTTGACCCGCCTGGCCCATGTGGAGGAACTGCTGCCGGAGATCTGCACCCTGGACTGCGGCACGCTCAATTTCGGCGACGGCGACACCATTTACGTGTCCACCCCGGCGCAATTGCGGGCCGGTGCCAAGCGTATCCAGGCGCTGGGCGTAAAGGCCGAACTGGAAATCTTCGACACCGGCCACCTGTGGTTTGCCAAGCAGATGATCAAGGAAGGCCTGCTCGATAACCCGCTGTTCCAACTGTGCCTGGGCATCCCCTGGGGCGCGCCGGCCGACACCACCACCATGAAAGCAATGGTCGACAACCTGCCCGCCGACGCGGTGTGGGCCGGCTTCGGGATTGGCCGCATGCAGATGCCGATGGCCGCTCAAGCGGTGCTGCTGGGCGGCAACGTACGGGTCGGCCTGGAAGACAACCTGTGGCTGGACAAAGGCGTACTCGCCACCAATGGTCAATTGGTGGAACGCGCCAGCGAAATCCTCAGCAAGCTGGGGGCACGGGTCATGACCCCGGCCGAGGGCCGAATCAAGATGGGCCTGACCAAACGCGGTTAAGAAATGTGGGAGGGGGCTTGCTCCCTTCCACATTGAGCTGATTCCAAAACAGAACCTTGAATACTTCAGGAAATTCGCCAATGAGCTTTATTACTGAAATCAAAACCTTCGCTGCCCTGGGCAGCGGTGTAATCGGCAGCGGCTGGGTATCCCGCGCCCTGGCCCACGGCCTGGACGTAGTGGCCTGGGACCCGGCGCCCGGAGCCGAGATTGCCTTGCGCAAACGCGTCGCCAACGCCTGGGGAGCCCTTGAGCAACAAGGATTGGCGCCTGGTGCATCTCAAGACCGTCTGCGCTTTGTGAGCACCATCGAAGAATGCGTCAAAGACGCCGATTTCATCCAGGAAAGCGCTCCGGAACGCCTGGAGCTGAAGCTGCAGTTACACAGCCAGATCAGCGCGGCGGCCAAGCCTGATGCACTGATCGGTTCGAGCACGTCCGGGCTGTTGCCGAGTGAGTTCTACGAAGGTTCCACACACCCGGAACGCTGCGTCGTCGGCCACCCGTTCAACCCGGTCTACCTGCTGCCACTGGTGGAAGTGGTCGGCGGCAAAAACACCGCCCCCGAAGCGATCCAGGCTGCAATCAAGGTGTATGAAGCCCTCGGCATGCGCCCGCTGCATGTGCGCAAGGAGGTGCCCGGGTTTATTGCTGACCGCCTGCTCGAAGCGCTGTGGCGCGAGGCGCTGCACCTGGTCAATGACGGCGTGGCGACCACCGGCGAAATCGATGACGCGATTCGCTTTGGTGCCGGCTTGCGCTGGTCGTTCATGGGCACCTTCCTCACCTACACCCTGGCGGGCGGCGATGCCGGCATGCGCCACTTCATGGCGCAGTTCGGGCCGGCGTTGCAGTTGCCGTGGACTTATCTACCAGCGCCTGAACTGACCGACAAATTGATCGATGATGTGGTCGATGGCACCCGTGACCAATTGGGCAGCCACAGCATTTCGGCGCTGGAGCGCTATCGTGATGATTGCCTGCTGGCGGTGCTGGAGGCGGTGAGAACCACCAAGGCCAAGCACGGCATGACCTTCGCCGAATAACAGGACCCTAATAAATGCCCGCATTGACCACCTATACCACCCAAGTCCTTGCAGATTGGGTCGACTACAACGGCCACCTACGCGACGCGTTCTACCTGCTGATTTTCAGCTACGCCACCGACGCGCTGATGGACACCCTGGGCCTGGACAGCGACAACCGGGACGCCAGCGGCCACTCGCTGTTCACCCTGGAGCTGCACCTGAACTACCTGCACGAAGTGAAACTCGACGCCGAGGTGGAGGTGCGCACCCAACTGATCGCCCACGACGCCAAGCGCCTGCACCTCTACCACAGCCTGTATCGAGTGGGCGAAGACCGCGAGCTGGCAGGTAACGAACAGATGTTGCTGCACGTTGACCTCGCCGGCCCGCAGGCGACGCCGTTCACTGCGGCCACGCTGGAAAAACTCGCCGCCATCAGCACCGAACAGGCCGAGCTGCCAAAACCTGCACTCCTCGGCCGCGTCATCGGTTTGCCGGTCAAGAACTGAGCAAAAAAAGCCCCGGTCCAGCCGTGACTGGATCGGGGCAGAGTGCCTTGTGTGAGCCGTGCATCCCGAGGGTGACCAAACCGTCAAGCTGCGTGCCTGGGATTGAGTGTGCCGAATCCTTCTCAAGGTGAGTGACCCGAAAACGACCTGTTCATAGCCATCCGAGCCATTCGTTGATTCTGCCCTTGCCGACCGGCCGGGGCCCTACCAGAATCCAAGTCAGCTCCCGCTCCCTACACCAGGATGAACGTCATGATGCACGCGGATTTGATTGACCAGGATGACCTGCTGAGCCAACTACGCTCGCTGGGTTTTGAAGTGTCCAGCGGTACCACCGCCGAGCAGGCTTGCGAGTGTGCGGTGCGCGGTTTGAGCGAGGCGCGAGCCAAGGCGCTCAAGGGCATGGTTGAAAAGATGTACAGCGGCAGTGCGACGATTTTGCCGGCGGTAAGGCAGGCGATCGACAAGCAGTTGTTGCCGGCTTTGATGCAGTTCAAACAGAACTCAGGCGTCTGACAGATCGCTATCGGGGGCAAGCCCCCTCCCACCTTTGGAATGCATTCCCCTGTGGGAGGGGGCTTGCCCCCGATGCAGGCGACCCGGTTTAAAGCCTTACACTGGCAAACGTCGATTCATTCCTGGCCTGGCTCAACGCCGACATCGGCCCCGACAACGGTGATAGCACCAACGCCTGGGGAATCGGCATCATCGCCACCTGCTGGGTGGTATTGGAGCCGACGCGCTCATCCCGCGGCGGTATGCCGAAGTATTCGCGGTAGCACTTGGAGAAGTGCGGCGTGGAGACAAACCCGCACACCGACGCCACTTCGATGATCGACATCGGCGTTTGCTTGAGCAATTGCCGCGCGCGGATCAGGCGCAGCTTGAGGTAGTAGCGCGATGGCGAACAATGCAGGTATTTCTGGAACAGCCGCTCCAACTGTCGACGCGACACGGCGACATATACCGCCAGTTCATCCAGGTCGATCGGCTCTTCCAGGTTGGCTTCCATCAGCGCGACGATTTCCTGCAGCTTCGGCTGGTTGGTGCCGAGCATGTGCTTGAGTGGCACGCGCTGGTGATCCTGTTCGTTGCGGATGCGCTCGTACACAAACATCTCGGAGATAGCCGCCGACAATTCACGCCCGTGGTCGCGGCTGATCAGGTGCAGCATCATGTCCAGCGGCGCGGTGCCACCGGAGCTGGTGAAGCGGTTGCGGTCGAGGGTGAACAGGCGTGTGCTCATGGACACCCGCGGGAAGGCTTCCTGCATCGACGCCAGGCATTCCCAGTGCACACTGCAATCAAAACCGTCGAGCAAACCCGCGCAAGCCAGCGCCCAGCTGCCGGTACACACCGCGCCGAGACGTCGGGACTGGCGCGCCTGGCTTTGCAGCCACGACACATGTTCACGAGTGACGGTGCGTTGGATACCCACGCCGCCGCACACGATGACAATGTCCAGGGCCGGCGCTTTATGCATGGAGGCATCGGGGGTGATCTGCAGGCCATCGCTGGCCCATACCTGGTTGCCGTCGACGCTCAGGGTCGTCCAGCGATACAGCTCGCGCCCGGACAACTGGTTGGCCATGCGCAGCGGTTCCACTGCCGAAGCCAGAGAAATCAGCGTGAAATTGTCCAGCAGCAAAAAGCCGATGGATTGAGGCGCACGGTTCTGGGGTTGGGCCCCGGAGTTGAACGACGTCATCGCGGTATCTCCTCACACAAAGCGGGTGTTGGCCTCAGGCGAGGCTCTTGTTATGGCGGTCGTCCTCAGGAAGGCGACGCTTTGATAGAGCAAATGCCATGCCTAAATTGGATGGCTATTCAATAACTCCTGAAAACGACCTGTTGACGCGTCTATATAAGCTCGCGCCTGGAGTGCCCGGCAGGTCGCATAACGAGTGATGTTCAAGGGGTGTGAGCAGATCGGTAGCACTTGTGGGAAGGCGCTTTGCGAGCGTAGGAGAAGTCTGTCACCCAAAGCACATTGCTCCGGTGATCGTGTAGGAATAGTTCGGAAGCTACTTATCTATTTGCGACGCGCTAAAAGGTGGCGTTTTTGGCTCGGGTGTTCACTTTATGAGCAGTGTTGACCGGACCACCGCTATCGGGAGCAAGCCCCCTCCCACACTTGACCGAGTTCCAACATGAGAATGTGGTCAAAAATGTGGGAGGGGGCTTGCCCCCGATGCAGGCGACTCGGTCTCAACACTCGACAGCACTCACTGCCAACCCGCCCCGCGAAGTCTCTTTGTACTTGTCATGCATATCCGCGCCGGTATCGCGCATGGTGCGGATCACCCGGTCCAGCGAGATAAAGTGCTGGCCGTCGCCACGCAGGGCCATTTGCGCCGCGTTGATTGCCTTGACCGCCGCAATTGCATTGCGCTCGATGCACGGCACCTGCACCAGCCCACCCACCGGGTCGCAGGTCAGGCCGAGGTTGTGTTCCAGGCCAATTTCAGCAGCGTTGCACACCTGCTCCGGCGTGGCGCCAAGAATCTCGGCCAAGCCGGCCGCGGCCATGGCGCAGGCTGAACCGACCTCGCCCTGGCAGCCAACTTCAGCCCCGGAGATCGAGGCGTTCTTCTTGCACAGAATGCCCACCGCTGCGGCGCCGAGCATATAGTCGACCACGTTGGCTTCGGTGACTTCCTCACTGAATTTCATGAAGTAATGCAGCACCGCCGGAATGATCCCCGCCGCACCATTGGTCGGTGCCGTGACCATGCGCCCGCCGGCAGCGTTCTCTTCGTTGACCGCCAAGGCGAACAGGTTCACCCATTCCATGGCGCTCAAAGTCGAGCCGATAACATTGGGTTTGCCCAGTTCCTGCAAGCTGCGGTGCAACTTGGCCGCGCGGCGGCGCACGTTCAAGCCGCCGGGCAGGATGCCTTCGTGCTTGAGGCCCTGCTCCACGCAATCCTGCATGGCGCGCCAGAGCTTCATCAGGCCACTGCGGATTTCCTCTTCGGAGCGCCAGGTTTTTTCATTTGCCAGCATCAGCTCGGCGACGCGCAGGTTATGGGTCTTGCACAGCTGCAACAGCTCCACTGCGCTGGAGAAATCGTAGGGCAGTTCGGTGCGATCCATGTCCGCCACTCCGCTCTGGGCCTGGGCCTCATCCACCACAAACCCCCCGCCGACCGAATAGTAGGTATCACGGTGCAGTTCGCCATCATCGCCCCATACCACCAGGGTCATGGCATTGGGATGAAACGGCAGGTTTTCGTCGAGCAGGCGCATGTCCCGCGCCCATACGAAAGGCACCGGCAGGCGACCGTCGAGCAGCAGAGTGTCGGTTTCGCGCAGGGTGTGGATGCGCACGCCGATCTGTGATGGGTCGATTGCGTCGGGCCACTCGCCCATCAGGCCCATGATGGTTGCGGTGTCGCTGCCATGGCCGATGCCGGTGGCCGACAGCGAGCCGTAGAGCTGAACTTCGACGCGCCGCACCTGTTCCAACACGTCACGTTCACGCAACGCCTGGACGAACAACGCCGCGGCGCGCATGGGGCCGACGGTGTGAGAACTCGAAGGCCCGATGCCGATCTTGAACAGGTCGAAAACACTGATAGCCATTGCGGTAGAACTCCTCGATAAGCACGGCCAGGCTTGAACGAGGTGCTACGCTCAGATCGCCCAGATGGCGGCATCATCAAGCTTTTGTCGCCGCTCACGGCGTCTCACACCGACGCATCCATGCTCACCAGCGTCGCTCGCGTGCGAACGCCTGTTTCGGCCGTTTTTTGCGGTGCAGAGGGGTAAAAACAGCGGTTTCACCTTCGGAAAAACCTGTAAGCGACGTCATCGGTACTGGATGCGACCCTCCCTGTACTGGATACGACGCCCCCTGTAGGCGTCAGATTTTCACTGGTACATGATCAGTTCCGACTCGTTTGCAAGGCACCGTGCCAGAGCTGTTGTCGCACGCTCCAACCGCAACACTTATAAAGCGCGGCAAATGCCGCCAGAAAAAACACAGGAGTCTAGCCTTATGAAAGCTTCACCCTCGTTGTTGTTGGCCGCCATGTTGAGTCTGCCAGCCCTGGCAAACGCTGCAGAACCGGAACAGTGCAAGACCGTCAACTTCTCCGATGTCGGCTGGACCGACATCACCGTCACTACCGCGACCACCAGCGAAATCCTCAAGGGCCTGGGCTACAAGCCGCGCACCACGATGATTTCGGTACCAGTGACCTACAAGTCCCTGGCCGACGGCAAGAACATGGATATCTTCCTCGGCAACTGGATGCCGACCATGGAAAACGACATCAAGCAGTATCGTGATGCCGGCACCGTGGAAACCGTACGCGCCAACCTGGAGAACGCCAAGTACACCCTGGCGGTGCCCGAGGCGCTGTACGACAAAGGCCTGAAAGACTTCGCCGACATTGCCAAATTCAAGGACGAGCTGGGCGGCAAGATCTACGGGATCGAGCCGGGTAACGACGGCAACCGCACTATCCAGACCCTTATCGACAAAGACGCCTTCGGTCTCAAGACCGCAGGGTTCAAAGTGGTCGAGTCCAGCGAAGCCGGCATGCTCTCCCAGGTCGAACGCGCCTCCAAGCGCAACCAGGCCATCGTGTTCCTCGGCTGGGAACCGCACCCGATGAACACCCGCTTCAAGATGAAGTACCTGACCGGAGGGGACGACTCGTTCGGCCCCAACTACGGCCAGGCCACCATCTACACCAATACCCGCAAGGGCTACACCCAGGAATGCAGCAACGTCGGCCAGTTGCTGAAGAACCTGGTGTTCACCCTGAACATGGAAAGCACGCTGATGGGCAATGTGCTGGACGACAAAATGAAGCCCGACGCCGCCGCCAAGGCGTGGCTGAAAAAGAACCCCCAAGTGCTCGACACCTGGCTTGCAGGCGTCAACACCGTCGATGGCAAACCAGGGCTGGAGGCCGTCAAAGCCTACCTGGACAAGTAACCACTATCCCGGGCCGTTAAGCCGGTCCGGGATGTTTCCCCCCTTCGCATGTGGACATTCACTACCATGCTGACTGAACAGAAAATCCCACTAGGCCAGTACATCGCTGCCTTCGTCGAATGGTTGACCCAGAACGGTGCCAACTACTTCGATGCAATCGCATCGACACTGGAAACGATGATCCACGGCGTGACGTTTGCGCTGACCTGGTTCAATCCGCTGGCATTGATCGGTCTGATTGCGCTGCTGGCTCACTTTATCCAACGTAAATGGGGCCTGACGGTCTTCGTCATCGCCTCCTTCCTGCTGATCCTGAACCTTGGGTACTGGCAGGAAACCATGGAAACCCTCGCCCAGGTGCTGTTCGCCACCCTGGTCTGCGTGGTCATCGGTGTGCCGCTGGGCATTGTTGCCGCGCACAAGCCGATGTTCTACACCATGATGCGGCCGGTACTCGATCTGATGCAGACCGTACCGACCTTCGTCTACCTCATCCCTACCCTGACCCTCTTCGGGCTGGGTGTGGTGCCTGGGCTGATTTCCACGGTGGTGTTCGCGATTGCCGCGCCGATCCGCCTGACCTACCTGGGTATCCGCGATGTACCGCAAGAGCTGATGGACGCCGGCAAGGCCTTTGGCTGCTCGCGCCGCCAGCTGCTCTCGCGTATTGAACTGCCCCACGCCATGCCGAGCATCGCCGCCGGCATTACCCAATGCATCATGCTGTCGTTGTCGATGGTGGTAATTGCCGCACTGGTGGGTGCCGACGGCCTCGGCAAGCCGGTGGTCAATGCACTCAACACAGCCGATATCGCCCTGGGCTTTGAAGCGGGCCTGGCCATCGTGCTGCTCGCCATCATGCTCGACCGTATCTGCAAACAACCCGACGCTAAAGTAGGGGGTGATGCATGAGCATTATCCGATTCGACAAAGTCGACGTGATCTTCTCCAAAGACCCACGCGAGGCGCTCAAGCTGCTGGACCAGGGCATGAGCCGTAACGAAATCCTGAAAAAGACCGGGCAGATTGTCGGTGTCGAAAACGCCAGCCTGGATATCGAGAAAGGCGAGATCTGTGTGCTGATGGGCCTGTCGGGCTCCGGCAAGTCGAGCCTGCTGCGCTGCATCAACGGCCTCAACACCGTGAGCCGTGGCCAACTGTTTGTGGAGCATGAGGGACGCCAGATCGACATCGCCTCCTGCACCCCGGCCGAGCTGAAAATGATGCGCACCAAGCGCATCGCCATGGTGTTCCAGAAGTTCGCCCTGATGCCCTGGCTGACGGTGCGCGAGAACATCAGCTTCGGCCTGGAAATGCAGGGTCGCCCGGAAAAAGAACGACGCACCCTGGTGGATGAAAAGCTCGAACTGGTGGGCTTGAGCCAATGGCGCAACAAGAAGCCCGATGAGCTGTCCGGCGGCATGCAGCAGCGTGTCGGCCTGGCCCGCGCGTTGGCGATGGACGCCGATATCCTGCTGATGGACGAACCCTTCTCGGCCCTCGACCCACTGATTCGCCAGGGTCTGCAAGATGAACTGCTGGAACTGCAACGCAAGCTGAGCAAGACCATTGTGTTCGTCAGCCACGACCTCGATGAAGCGCTCAAGCTCGGCAGCCGGATCGCGATCATGAAAGACGGCAAGATCATCCAGTACAGCGTGCCGGAAGAAATCGTGCTGAACCCGGCGGACGACTATGTGCGCACCTTCGTCGCCCACACCAACCCGCTGAACGTACTGTGCGGGCGCAGCCTGATGCGCACGCTGGATAACTGCACGCGGGTCAATGGTTCGGTGTGCCTGGATCCGGGCGGCGATTCATGGCTGGACCTGGCTGAAGGCAACACCATTCAGGGCGCACGCCAGAACGGCGTGGTGATGAATTTGCAGAACTGGGCGCCAGGGCAAGCGGTGGAAGGTCTGGGCCGGGTGCCGACGCTGGTGGACTCCAACATCGGTATGCGCGATGCGTTACAGATTCGCTACCAGACGGGGAACAAGCTGGTGTTGCATGACAACAACAAGGTGGTGGGGATCCTGGGCGACAGTGAGCTCTATCACGCCCTCCTGGGCAAAAACCTGGGCTGACAAACACTGCAAAACAACTGAAGAAACTGGGTCAATGTAGGAGGGGGCTTGCCCCCGATAGCGGTGTATCAGTAACAGATGTACTGACTGACACACTGCAATCGGGGGCAAGCCCCCTCCCACATTTGGACCCAGTGGTGTCAGCAAGGACACCACTGGCTTTCAACTATCAGCTATAGACCCGGCCAAGGAGCTGCCGATGGCTTTCGAACTGATCGAGCACATCCCGGGTAATCTGTTCCTGGGTGAAGCCCATCAGGTCATATTCCTGCGGCCCATTATGCAGGTACACCTCGGCACGGTAGTAACGGGTGCGTTCTTCTTCAGGCAGGTCAGCCGGCGCCGCCGAGTAACCATCCAGGCTCACCTCGTAGACAAACGGGTTGCCCTCTTGCATCTCGATACGCACGCCGATGCAGCGCTTGGATTTGCCCAGCAAGGTCTGCACCTCCAAGCCTTGCTCACGCAGCGCAACCGCCGCTTCTTCCAGCGCCGGCGTTACGTGCTTGTCCATAAAGCGCTGCACGGTGGCCTGGCTCGGTTGCAGGTCCAGGGCGGTCAAGCGCTCGCTGAAACCACGGCGGCCACGCTCAGCCAGTTGCGCCTGTTCCAGTTCTGTCGCCACATCCTGGCGCATGGCCTTGTGCAAACCGAACATAAACAGGATCAGCACCACCGAAAACGGCAGCCCCGCCAGCACGACCATGGTTTGCATGGCTTCGAAGTTACCGGCAAACAGCAGGCCGATGGTCACCAGGGTGATCACCACCGACCAGAAGATCCGCAACCAGTGCGGCGCATCTTCATCCACATTGCCGCCTTTGCAGGACAGGTTGGCCATCATCACCGCGCCGGAATCCGCCGGGGTCAGGAACAGTACAAAGCCTACGAAGATCGATACGCCGATGACGACTTTCGACGCCGGGTAATGCTCAAGCAGTTGGTAGATGGCCATGGACGGTTGTTCCAGCGCCGTCTTGCCCAACTCCACGGCACCATGGTTCAACACCAGGTCCAGCGCCGAGTTACCGAAGATCGACAGCCATGCCAGAGTAAAGCCCAGCGGGATCAGCAAGACGCCGGCCACCAGCTCACGCACGGTACGACCACGGGAAATACGTGCGATGAACATGCCCACGAATGGCGCCCAGGAAATCCACCAGGCCCAGTAGAACAGGGTCCACAGGCCCATCCAGCGTTCGGTCTTGGCACCGTCGCCTTCATACACATAGAGGTCGAAGGTTTTCAGGATGATACCGTTGAGGTAATCGCCGGTGTTCTGCACCAAGCCGTTGAGCAGGTGCAGGGTCGGGCCGAACAGCAGCACGAAGATCAGCAAGCCGCTGAACAGCACGATGTTCAGGTTGGACAGACGGCGAATGCCGTTTTCCACACCCGACACAGCGGCGATGGTCGCCACGGTGCTCATCACGATGATCACGATCAACAGGTTGGTATTGCTGTGCTCCATGCCGAACAGGTTTTCCAGCCCCGAGGACACCTGCATCGAGCCGATCCCCAGGTTGGTCACCAGGCCCAGCAGGGTCACGAACATACCAAAACCGTCTACCGCGTGGCCCGCCGCGCCCTTCACCCAACGCTCGCCCACCAGTGGGTACAGCGCCGAACGCAAGGCCAGCGGCTGATTGTGACGGTAGGCAAAGTACGCTACGGCCAGGCCGACCAGTGCATAGATCGCCCAGCCGTGCAGGCCCCAGTGCAGGAAGGTCAGTTGCAGCGCCTGGCGGGCCGCACCATTACTGGCCGCAGCGCCCTCGGGCGGGTTGAAGTAATGATCCAACGGCTCGGACGCACCGAAATACAACAGCGAAATACCGATGCCCGACGAGAACAACATGCCCGCCCAGGCGCCGTAACTGAAGTCCGGGGTGTCGTCTTTACTACCCAGTTTCAATTTTCCGTAGGACGAAAACGCCAGGCCGACCACAAACACCAGGTAGGCGGCGATGACCACCATGTAGTACCAGCCAAAGCTTTTGGAAAGCCAGGCCTGGGCGACGCCGAGCATGCGCCCGGCCTCCTGCGGGGCGATGATCAGGATGGCGGTCAATAACAGAATCAGCGCGGTGGAGGTGTAGAACACCCAACCGTTGACCCGGACCTGTTCCGGCGGGGTCTTTATAAGAGAGGCAGAACTCATGGCGCAGATGCTCCAGGCAGTGCGAGAGAGAAACACAAGGCAGCGGTTATCCCGGGACATCGATTTTTCGGCAGTCGACGGACGGGTGTTATAAAGACACCCCGAAAATTCTTGAGCCGCCGAGGCGGTGATCAG
The DNA here is from genome assembly GCF_031931935.1 of Pseudomonas sp. rhizo25. NCBI lineage: Bacteria > Pseudomonadati > Pseudomonadota > Gammaproteobacteria > Pseudomonadales > Pseudomonadaceae > Pseudomonas > Pseudomonas sp. rhizo25. Next base: position 602,123 of record NZ_JAUJXA010000002.1, on the reverse strand, counting down.
GCTCTGATATGGCCTGTTTCAAGGGTTTTGCAGGTGTCAGCGGTTGCGGCCAGCAGGTAGGAAACATCTGTAGGTAGCGACCATTTGTCGCAGATCTTATTCTTTGTTGATTGAACGTTCAATCAAAACAAAATAGACTGGCCCTCAAGCCGACGGACGTTCTTCGCCCATCGGCAGGCCTAAGGAGAGGTGCTACATGCCCAAGGTCGGTATGCAACCCATACGCCGCCAGCAGTTGATCGAAGCCACATTGACGGCCATCGATCAGGTCGGGATGGGAGATGCCAGCATTGCGCTGATTGCGCGTCTGGCCGGCGTCTCGAACGGCATCATCAGTCACTACTTTCAGGACAAGAACGGCCTGATCGCAGCGACCATGCGTTATCTGATGAATGCGCTGATCGAGAACGTCCAGGAACGCCGGCGCGCCTTGAAGGATGACAGCCCACGGGCCCACCTTCAGGTGATCATCGAAGGCAACTTCGACGCCAGCCAGGTCAACGGCCCGGCAATGAAAACCTGGCTGGCCTTCTGGGCCACCAGCATGCATCACCCGTCATTGCACAGGTTGCAGCGGATCAACGATCACCGCCTGTATTCCAACCTGTGCTGCCAGTTCCGCCGTGCGATGCCGTTGTCCGAGGCTCGCAGCGCAGCCCGCGGCCTGGCGGCGTTGATCGACGGTTTATGGTTGCGCGGCGCTCTGTCGGGAGACGCTTTCGACACGGAGCAGGCGCAACGGATCGCTTACGAATACATGGATTTCCAATTGGCCAAGCAGGTGAGTTAGAGCCCTTATAAACGCTCAACCCCTGAACGTCCGCCGCTCAGTGTTGCCACAACCCCATGGCCCACTGTTCGGCGGGTAACGCCAACCACTTATGCACTTGCGAGGACTTTATGGCCCGTTTCGACCTGCAAAAACTCTACATTGACGGCGGCTACAGCGACGCTGGCAGCGATGCCACCTTCGAAGCCATCAACCCGGCTAACGGTGAAGTTCTCGCCCAAGTGCAACGCGCCACGAAAGAAGACGTCGAGCGTGCCGTAGTCAGCGCTGAAAAAGGCCAGAAGGTCTGGGCTGCCATGACCGCCATGGAGCGTTCGCGCATCCTGCGTCGTGCTGTCGACATCCTGCGCGAGCGCAACGATGAGCTGGCCGCCCTGGAAACCCTGGACACCGGTAAAGCCTTCTCCGAAACCAAGTATGTCGACATCGTCACCGGCGCCGACGTGCTGGAATACTACGCCGGCCTGGTGCCCGCCATCGAAGGCGAGCAGATCCCGCTGCGCGATACCTCGTTCGTCTACACCCGCCGCGAGCCCCTGGGCGTGGTCGCCGGTATCGGCGCATGGAACTACCCGATCCAGATCGCCCTGTGGAAATCCGCCCCGGCCCTGGCCGCCGGTAACGCGATGATCTTCAAGCCAAGCGAAGTCACTTCGCTGACCACCCTGAAACTGGCCGAGATCTACACCGAAGCTGGCGTTCCAGCAGGCGTGTTCAATGTCTTGACCGGCAGCGGTCGTGAAGTCGGCACCTGGCTGACCGAGCACCCGCGCATCGAGAAAGTCTCGTTCACCGGCGGCACCGACACGGGCAAGAAGGTCATGGCCAGCGCTTCGAGCTCCTCGCTCAAGGAAGTGACCATGGAACTGGGCGGCAAGTCGCCGCTGATCGTGTTCGAAGATGCCGACCTGGATCGCGCCGCCGACATCGCGATGATGGCCAACTTCTACAGCTCCGGCCAGGTCTGCACCAACGGCACCCGTGTGTTCGTGCCTAAGCACCTGCAGGCTGCGTTTGAAGCCAAGATCCTTGAACGCGTTGCGCGCATCCGTGTGGGTGACCCGCAGGACGACAACACCAACTTCGGCCCGCTGGTCAGCTTCGCCCACATGGAAAGCGTGCTGGGCTATATCGCCAAAGGTAAGGAAGAAGGCGCCCGCCTGCTGTGCGGCGGCGATCGCCTGACCGACGGCGACTTCGCCAAGGGCGCCTTCGTGGCCCCGACCGTGTTCACCGACTGCACCGACGAGATGACCATCGTCCGTGAAGAAATCTTCGGCCCGGTGATGAGCATCCTCACCTATGAAACTGAAGAAGAAGTGATCCGCCGCGCCAACGACACCGACTTCGGCCTGGCTGCGGGCCTTGTGACCAAGGACCTGAACCGCGCCCACCGCGTGATTCATCAACTGGAAGCGGGTATCTGCTGGATCAACGCCTGGGGCGAGTCCGACGCCAAGATGCCGGTCGGTGGCTACAAGCAATCCGGTGTGGGCCGTGAGAACGGCATCAGCTCGCTGAACAACTTCACCCGCATCAAATCGGTACAGGTTGAGCTGGGCGACTACGCCTCGGTGTTCTAACACCCGAGCCTTGTATTGCCTATAAGGCCGCCATCGGGGGCAAGCCCCCTCCCACCTTTGACTGTGTGAACCCGATCAAATGTGGGAGGGGGCTCGCCCCCGATGAGGCCTGACCTGACTAGACTTCAAAGAGGGTGCATCCAATGTCCCAAGAATACGATTACATCATTGTGGGTGCCGGCTCCGCCGGTAACACCCTGGCGACCCGTCTGACCGAAGACGAAGGCGTCACCGTTTTGCTGCTGGAGGCCGGTGGCCCCGACTACCGCCTCGACTTCCGGACCCAGATGCCAGCTGCCCTGGCCTTCCCGCTGCAGGGCCGCCGCTACAACTGGGCCTACGAAACCGATCCAGAGCCACACATGGACGGTCGTCGGATGGAATGCGGCCGCGGCAAGGGCCTGGGTGGTTCGTCGCTGATCAACGGCATGTGCTACATCCGTGGCAACGCCATGGACTACGACAACTGGGCGAAGCTGCCGGGCCTGGAAGACTGGACCTACCTCGACTGCCTGCCGTATTTCCGCAAGGCCGAAACCCGTGACATCGGGCCCAACGATTACCACGGTGGCGAAGGCCCGGTCAGCGTGACCACGCCGAAAGCGGGCAACAACCCGCTGTTCCACGCCATGGTCGAAGCCGGCGTACAAGCCGGCTACCCGCGTACCGAAGACTTGAACGGTTACCAGCAAGAAGGCTTCGGCCCGATGGACCGTACCGTCACGCCGAACGGCCGTCGCGCCAGCACCGCACGCGGTTACCTGGACACGGCTAAAAAGCGTTCGACCCTGACCATCGTCACCCACGCCCTCACCGACAAAGTGTTGTTCGAAGGCAAGCGAGCCGTAGGCGTGCGCTACCTGATCGGTGCCGCCGAAGAGCGCGTCGAAGCTCGTGCGCGTAAAGAAGTGCTGGTGTGCAGCGGCGCAATCGCTTCGCCGCAACTGCTGCAACGCTCCGGCGTCGGCCCGGCCAAACTGCTGGAAAGCCTCGACATCCCGGTGGTCCACGACCTGCCAGGCGTCGGCGAAAACCTGCAGGACCACCTTGAGCTGTACCTGCAATATGCGTGCACCCAGCCGGTGTCGCTGTACCCATCATTGCTCTGGTACAACCAGCCTGCGATTGGTGCCGAGTGGCTGTTCAACGGCACTGGCATTGGCGCCAGCAACCAGTTCGAAGCCGGCGGTTTTATCCGTTCGCGTCCGGAATTCGAATGGCCGAACATCCAGTACCACTTCCTGCCGGTCGCGATTAACTACAACGGCAGCAACGGTGTGAAAGAGCACGGTTTCCAGGCACACATGGGCTCCATGCGTTCGCCAAGCCGTGGCCGCGTGCAACTGAAGTCGAAGAACCCACGGGACTACCCGAGCATCCTCTTCAACTACATGGCCACCGAGCAGGACTGGCAGGAGTTTCGCGATGGCATCCGCCTGACCCGTGAAATCATGCAGCAGCCGGCACTGGATCAATACCGTGGCCGCGAAATCAGCCCGGGTATTGAAGTGCAAACCGATGAGCAGCTCGACAAGTTCATCCGCGAGCACGCCGAAACCGCGTTCCACCCGTCCTGCTCGTGCAAGATGGGCACCGACGAGATGGCCGTAGTGGATGGCGAAGGCCGCGTGCATGGCATGCAGGGTCTGCGTGTAGTCGATGCGTCGATCATGCCGATCATCACCACCGGTAACCTGAACGCGCCGACGATCATGATCGCCGAAAAAATCGCCGACAAGATCCGTGGCCGCAAGCCACTGCCGCGCAGCACCGCCGACTACTACGTGGCAGGCGATGCGCCGGTGCGTGGCAAGCCGATGCGTGAAGTAGGCCCTACTGCGCAGTAACTGATACACCGCGGCGCCTGGTATCGCAGGCAAGCCAGCTCCCACATTTGACTGTGTTCACAAATCAAAATGTGGGAGCGGGCTTGCCCGCGATGAGGCCCGACCCGACACCGCAAGCCCCCCGCCTACACTTTCCTTGATCAGCTCTGCGCCCCGGCCTACTCTGTTGGCCTGCCGCGCGCCGAGCCGCCCACAAGGAAGGCCCCATGTTCGAACACCACGCCACCCTCAAACAGCACTTCAGTGCCCTGCGCACCCGTGCCGAATTCTTCTCCCTGCGCTACGTACGCGAATCCGGTCAGTACCTGTCGGTACGCAAGAACGTCGCCGAACCACCACATCTGAGCCACGATGAAGGCGCCATGCTTACCGTGCGTCTCAATGGTGTGGAAGCCTATGCCGCGACCAACGACATTTCCCTTGCCGGCCTGCAAGCGGCCCTTGAGCGCGCCGAACAGCAAGCCCGGCTGATCCAGCCCCACGCCCTGCTCGACCTGCACCAGCAGCCGGTTTCCAATGAAGTCGCCGACTACCTGTCTCCGGACCTTGATCAGCCCTTCCCGTCCCTGAGCGACTGCTACCAATTGCTCGGCGATGAATCTGCCGCCGTGCCCAAGGATGAACGCCTGGTGACTTGGGAAGTCAGCCTGGGCACCACCCATGTTGAGCAGATCTACCTCAACAGCGCCGGCGCGCAATTGCGCCAGGCTCAGCGCTTCGTCTTTCCTGGCCTGAGTGTCACCGCCTTCGACGGCAACGACAGCCAGACCCGCACCCTGGGCGGTACCAACTTCGGCCAGCAAGGCAGTGCCGGTGTGATCCAGCGCTTTGGCCTGGTTGGCGCTGCCAGCCAGGTGGCCGACGAAGCCCTGCAATTGCTGCTCGCACCGAACACGCCCCACGGCCCACGTGACCTGCTATTGATGCCCGACCAGATGATCCTGCAGATCCACGAATCCATCGGCCACCCGCTGGAGCTGGACCGTATCCTCGGGGACGAGCGCAATTACGCCGGCACCAGCTTTGTGAAGGCCAGCGACTTCGGCCATCTGCAATACGGCTCACCTTTGCTCAACGTGACCTTCGACCCGGACATCCCCGAACAACTGGCCAGCTACAGCCACGACGACGACGGCAGCCGCGCCAGCAAGCAATTCCTGATCCGCGACGGCCTGCTGCTCAAGCCCTTGGGCGGTGCGCTGTCGCAATTTCGCGCCAACCTGCCAGGCGTCGCCAACAGCCGCGCCTGCGGCTGGAACCGCCCACCCATCGACCGCATGGCCAACCTGAATATCGAGGCCGGCGATAAAAGCCTCGCGCAACTGGTGGGCGGCATCGAACACGGCATCCTCATGTCGACCAACCGTTCGTGGTCCATCGACGATGCGCGCAACAAGTTCCAGTTCGGCTGCGAGTGGGGCCAGTTGATCGAAAACGGCGAACTCAAGGGCGTGGTGAAGAACTCCAACTACCGGGCGATTTCCGCACAATTCTGGCGCAAGCTCAGTGCCGTCGGCGATGCCAGCACTTTCAAGGTATTGGGCACGCCGAACTGTGGCAAAGGCGAGCCCAACCAGGTGATCCGCGTTGGCCATGCATCGCCGGCCTGCGTGTTCAGTAACGTCGACGTATTTGGGGGAGATGCCTGATGGATAACTTCAAGGCATTGGTGGACTGGCTCAAGCAAGCCATCACCGACAAGGAACAATTTCACCTCGGCTACGCGGATGAGTCGTCCGAATTCGTGCGTTTCAATCACGCCAAGGTACGCCAGGCCGGACAGGTGCAACAGGCCAGCCTCAACCTCAAGCTGATCGACGATGGTCGCCATGCGGACCTTGGCATCACCTTGTCCGGCGAGGCGGAACTGGACCGCCAGCGGCTCGCCGATGGCCTGGAACAACTACGCCAGACCCTGCCGCTGCTGCCCCAGGATCCGTACCTGCTGCTCAACCACAACGCCTGGCAAAGCCACAACGAACAATTGCGACCGCTGCCGGACATGGCGCAAGTGCTGCAAGACATCAGCCTGGCTGCCGAAGGCGTAGACCTGGTCGGCTTCTACGCAGCCGGGCCCATCAGCCGTGGGTTCGCCAGCTCCGAGGGTGCATTCGGCTGGCATCGGGCCAATAGCTTCAACTTCGATTTCAGCCTGTTCCACGCTAATGGTGAAGCGGTAAAAGCCAGCTACGCCGGGCACACCTGGAACAGCGCCGAATTCACCGCCCGCTTGCAGCAAGCGCGCGAGCAGCTGGCGTTTCTCGGTCGCCCGCTGCACAACCTGGCGCCCGGCCAGTACCGGGCCTACCTCGCCCCGGCAGCGCTGGAAGAAATCATCAGTATCATCACCTGGGGAGGGTTTTCCGCCCAGGCCATCGCCAGCAAGAGCAGTTCATTGCAGCGCCTGTATGCCGCTGAGCAGTCGCTGAGCCCGCTGGTGACAATCGATGAGCAGATCAGCGGCTCCCTGAGCCAGGCGTTTTCCACAGAGGGCTACCCGCGCGAGGACGTCACCCTGATCGGCGCCGGCAAGGCGCTAGGCCAACTGGTGAATTCGCGCAGCGCCGCCGAATACGGCTTGAGCGCCAACGGCGCGAGCAGCGATGAATCGCCCAGCGCCCTGCAGATGGCGCCAGGCAGCCTGGCCCAGGCCGATATCCTCAAGCAGTTGGGCACCGGCCTGTATATCAGCAACCTGTGGTACCTGAATTATTCCGACCTGCCGGCGGCACGCCTGACCGGCATGACGCGCTTCGCCACGTTCTGGGTGGAAGACGGCGAGATCAAGGCGCCGGTCAGCACCATGCGTTTTGATGACAGCGTCTTCCAGTTGCTCGGTTCGCAATTGGAAGCGCTGACCGCTGATCGGGAGCTGCTGCTGTCGGCCAGTACCTACAGCCAGCGCAATACGGCCTCCAGCCTTCTGCCTGGCGCCTTGGTAAAACGCCTGACGCTGACCTTGTAAGCACCGGCTCCCTATGGGAGCGGGCTTGCTCGCTCCCACATTGGACTGCATCTCTCCTGTGCGGCCTGTTGTCGCCTGCAAAAAACCTCGATATAACGGTTAGTGGCCACCCGCCACCCCACCCACGAGAGCACGACCTTGCCTGGGAAAGGGCAAGCTGGAGCGTTGACATGAACCATGGAAGTTTTGTCATTGAAAAGCTGGTCAAGCACTACAACGTTCATGTTGAGCAACTAGGAAAGAATCCTGGAAAGAAAACCGTACTGATGGTCAACGGCGCGCTCTCCACCACCCGCTCCTTTGCCCGTACCAGCAAATGCCTTGCCGAGCATTTCAATGTGCTGCTGTTCGACCTGCCCTTCTCAGGCTATTCACGCGAACACAACACCGACCTCGACCTGGTCAACAAGGATGACGAAGTACAAATCCTGCGCGCCCTGGTGGAACGCTTCCAGGTCAACCATCTGGTGTCGGCCTCGTGGGGCGGCATCTCCACGCTGCTGACCTTGGCGCACAACCCGCCCTCCATCGAAAGCTCGGTGGTGATGGCCCTGGCGCCCAACCTCAACCAGGCCATGCTCGAATACGTGGAGCGCGTGCGCGTGTTGATCGAGGCCGATGACAAGTCTGCGGTCGGTCACCTGCTCAACGAAACGGTCGGCAAATATCTGTCTCCCCGCCTCAAGCGCAACAATCACCGGCACCTGTCGAGCATGGCCACCACTGAGTACCGCCAGGCGCGCTTTCATATCCACCAGGTACTGGACTTGGGCGATGGCAACTACTTGCCCACACTCCAGCAGATTAAAACCCCAGTGCACTTTCTCAACGGCACACTGGATGAATACACTCCGGCCACGGACGCCCAATTGTTCAAACAGTATGTAGGCCGCAGCAGCTTCGCCGTCGCCGCACACACTGGCCATCTACTGGACCTGGAGTCCTGCGAGGCGGCATTGGCAGTGCACCGCGCGTTGTTGGATTTTCTAGTGGGCGAGCATGCAGCGTTATCGGACTTAGATGAACCGCCAGTGGGAAAAAACTTAAGGGTTAGCGCATAATCGCCAACACATAGCCTGCTAATCAAAGGGTCTCCATGCCGAATCGCGCCCCTCTCGATGCCAAGACCGCCCGCTGGCTACCCTGGGTGGTAGCGATTGCCTTCTTCATGCAGTCGCTGGATGGGACGATCCTCAACACTGCGCTGCCGGCCATGGCCCGGGACCTGGCGGAAAACCCGTTGCGCATGCAGGGGGTGGTGATCGCCTACATGCTTACCGTCGCCTTGCTGATTCCTGCGTCGGGCTGGATAGCCGACCGCTTCGGCACCAAGAAAATCTTCTTTGGCGCGATCATGCTGTTCAGCATCGGCTCGCTGCTGTGTGCATTGTCCAGCAGCCTGACCATGCTGGTGGGCGCACGGGTGATCCAAGGCTTGGGCGGTGCGCTGATGCTGCCGGTAGGGCGCTTGGTAGTACTGCGGGCTTATCCGCGCTCCGAGCTGGTACGCATCATGGGCTTCATTACCATCCCCGGCCTTCTCGGCCCATTGCTGGGCCCGACCATGGGCGGCTGGATGGTGCAATACCTGACCTGGCACTGGATCTTCCTGATCAACCTGCCGGTGGGCATGATCGGTTGCTACGCCGTGTGGAAGTTCATCCCCGACCTGCGCGGCAGCGAGCGCACGCGCTTCGACGGCCTGGGTTTCCTGCTGTTCGGCGCAGCCATGGTGTTGATCACCATCGCCATGGAGGGCCTGGGCGAACTGCACCTGCCGCACCTGCGGGTGATGTTGCTGCTGTTCGGTGGGCTGGCGTGCCTGGCGGCGTACTGGTTGCGCGCCGGGCATATCGATAGCCCGTTGTTCTCCCCGATACTGTTCAAGACCCGCACCTTTGCCGTGGGCATTCTCGGTAACCTGTTTGCGCGGCTGGGCAGCGGCGCATTGCCGTTCCTGGTGCCGCTGCTATTGCAGGTGGCGCTGGGCTACTCGCCGTCGGAAGCCGGGATGAGCATGCTGCCGCTGGCGGCGGCGGCGATGTTTGCCAAGTCCGTGGCCAGGCCGCTGATCGAGCGCCTCGGCTACCGCGTCGTGCTGACCGGCAACACCTTGGCCCTGGGCCTCATGCTGGCGAGCATGGGCCTGGTCGGCGAGCACACGCCCTACCCGCTGCTGTTAGCCATGCTGGCGGTCCTGGGGGCGATCAACTCCCTGCAATTCACGGCAATGAACACCGTGACCTTGATCGACCTCGACGACGCCCAGGCCAGCAGTGGCAACAGCTTGCTGTCGGTGGTGGCGCAATTGTCCCTGAGCCTGGGCGTGGCCTGCGCCGGTGCATTGCTCGGCGGCTTTACCGCCGAGGCGGGCAACGACGGGGTGGAAAGCGTGCTCGGGGCCTTCCAGCTGACCTTCCTCACCGTGGGTATCATGGCGATGCTGGCGGCGGCGATCTTCCTGCAATTGTCGCCAAAAGACGGCAAACGAGTGGTCAGCCGCGAGCACGATATCGAGCACTGACGGGCTTCTCGTCTAGAACTTGCAGGGAAAATCCCACGGGGCTGGTACACTACGCGACATTTTGTTTTGCAGAGCCAGTCCCGTGACTACCATCGCCACCGCTTTTAATACTTTGCCCCTGTCCGCCGCCATGCTGGCTAACCTCGACTCGCTGGGGTATGTCGAGATGACGCAGATCCAGGCGCAAAGCTTGCCGGTGATCCTCAAGGGGCTGGACCTGATTGCCCAGGCCAAGACCGGCAGCGGCAAGACCGCCGCCTTCGGCATCGGCCTGTTGAACCCGATCAACCCACGCTACTTCGGTTGCCAGGCACTGGTGATGTGCCCGACCCGTGAGCTGGCCGACCAGGTCGCCAAGGAAATCCGTCGCCTGGCCCGTGCCGAAGACAATATCAAGGTGCTGACCCTGTGCGGCGGCGTGTCCCTCGGCCCGCAGATCGCTTCCCTGGAGCACGGTGCCCACGTGATCGTCGGCACCCCGGGCCGTATCCAGCAGCACCTGCGCAAAGGTTCGCTGGTACTGGATGGCTTGAACACCCTGATCCTCGACGAAGCCGACCGCATGCTCGACATGGGTTTCTACGACGCCATCGAAGACATCATCAGCAAGACCCCGCCACGCCGCCAGACCCTGTTGTTCTCGGCCACCTACCCGGTGAGCATCAAGCAACTGGCGTCCAAGTTCATGCGCGCGCCCCAGCAAGTGAAAGCCGAAGCGTTCCACTCCGATGACCAGATCGAGCAGCGCTTCTACGAGATCTCCCCGGAAGAACGCATGGATGCGGTGACCAAGGTCCTGGCGCACTTCCGCCCGGCTTCCTGCGTGGCGTTCTGCTTCACCAAGCAGCAAGTGCAGGAAACTGTCGACCACCTGACAGCCAAAGGCATTTCCGCCGTCGGCCTGCACGGCGACCTGGAACAACGCGACCGTGACCAGGTACTGGCCATGTTCGCCAACCGCAGCACCTCCGTACTGGTCGCCACAGACGTCGCCGCCCGTGGCCTGGACATCGACTCGCTGGACATGGTGATCAACGTCGAACTGGCCCGCGACTCGGAAATTCACATCCACCGCGTCGGCCGCACCGGTCGTGCCGGAGAGACCGGTATCGCCATCAGCCTGGTGGCGCCGTCCGAAGCGCACCGCGCCCAGGCCATCGAGCAACTGCAGAAGTCGCCACTGAACTGGGACCAACTGGACAACCTCAAGCCGCAAAGCGGTGGCCCGCTGCTGCCGCAGATGAGCACCCTGTGCATCGCCGCCGGGCGCAAGGACAAGGTCCGCCCAGGCGACATTCTGGGTGCATTGACCGGTGAAGCCGGCATTCCGGGCGCCCAGGTCGGCAAGATCGCAATCTTTGATTTCCAGGCATTCGTGGCCGTGGAACGCGGGATCGCCAAGCAGGCGTTGCAGCGTTTGAATAATGGCAAGATCAAGGGCCGATCGTTGCGCGTGCGGATCTTGTAAATATCTCGCATACCAATGGAGATTCAAATGTGGGAGGGGGCTTGCTCCCGATAGCGGAGTCTCAGTCAATATAGATGTGACTGAACCACCGCCATCGGGAGCAAGCCCCCTCCCACATTTGACTGTATTTCAATTCAGAATTTGTATGAGGACACCGTTTTGCGCTCGACCGAAGTTGTGATCATTGGCGCCGGCGCCGCAGGCTTGATGTGCGCACTGACCGCCGCCGGGCGTGGGCGCAAAGTGATGCTGATCGACCACGCCAACAAGGCCGGCAAGAAGATCCTGATGTCCGGTGGTGGCCGCTGCAACTTCACCAATATGTACACCGAGCCTGCCAACTTCCTCTCGCATAACGCGCACTTCTGCAAGTCGGCCCTGGCGCGCTACACCCAGTGGGATTTCATTGGGCTGGTGGCCAAGCACGGCGTGCCGTACCACGAGAAAAAACTCGGCCAACTGTTCTGCGACAACAAGTCCAGCGACATCCTCGGCATGTTGCTCGATGAGTGCATCCAGACCGGCGTGAGCCTGCACCTGGACACCTCCATCGAGGCAATCGCCAAACTCGAAAGCGGTTATCAGTTGCAGACGACTCTGGGCGAGTTGCGCTGCGAGTCGTTGGTCATTGCTACCGGCGGCTTGTCGATCCCGACACTGGGCGCCACCGGTTTCGGTTACCAAGTGGCCAGGCAATTCGGCCATGAACTGTTGCCGACCCGCGCCGGGCTGGTGCCGTTCACCATCACCGACCAGCTCAAGCCATTGTGCAGCGAGTTATCCGGCACTTCAGTGGATTGCCTGGTGAGCTGTAACGGCCAGAGCTTTCGCGAGAACATCCTGTTCACCCATCGCGGCCTGAGCGGGCCGGCGATTTTGCAGATCTCTTCCTACTGGGAATCGGGCGACACGGTGGAAATCAATCTGTTGCCCGATCATGACGCCCATGACTGGCTGCAACAGCAACAGGCCGAGCATCCCAACAGCGAGTTAAAGACCCTGCTGGGGGAGATTTTCACCAAGAAGATGGCCAACCTGCTGGCCCAAAGCTGGTTCGAATCCAAACCGATGAAGCAGTACACCCACGCTGAAATTGCCGATATCGCGCAAAAGCTTGGGAGCTGGCAACTCGTACCGGCCGGCACCGAGGGCTATCGCACTGCTGAGGTAACCTTAGGTGGAGTGGATACGCGGGAGGTGTCGTCCAAGACCATGGAGTCACTGAAAAGCCCTGGCCTGTACTTCATCGGCGAAGTGCTGGATGTGACCGGTCACTTGGGCGGGTTCAACTTCCAGTGGGCCTGGGCTTCGGGCTACGCAGCCGCGCAATATGCCTAACGCAACACAGTAAAATGTGGGAGGGGGCTTGCCCCCGATGGCGGTGTATCAGTCACCTGATGAGCTGGCTGACACAATGCTATCGGGGGCAAGTCGAATCGTCGCACCGCCCCTCCCACATTGGTTTTGTGGTGATCTTGAAAAATTTGCTGTTGGATGTGATCACCACCCTTGCCGTGGCGTCCTTGATAGCTCAATTTAGCGACACTGTCCCGGAAGACTCCAGACTTCATGTCATCGACCTCGTTCAAGCAGTCCATGCGGCGCCTGTGGGCGCTGGATAAATTCAGCTACAGCGTACGGGTGTTCATCGCCCTCACCGGCAGCATGGCGCTGTGTTGGTACCAGGATGAAATGACGCTGCTGATCCCGCTGTTCCTGGGGATTATCGCCAGCGCCCTGGCCGAGACCGATGACAGTTGGCAAGGCCGTCTCAACGCCCTGGCGGTGACGCTGGTGTGTTTCAGCATCGCTGCACTGTCGGTGGAGTTGCTGTTCCCCTACCCGTGGATCTTTGCCATTGCCCTGGCCCTGGCCAGTTTCTGCCTGACCATGCTTGGCGCGTTGGGTGAGCGCTATGGCGCGATTGCCTCGGCCACCTTGATCCTGTCGGTCTACACCATGATCGGCGTTGACCAGCGTGGCGGCGCCGTCACCGACTTCTGGCATGAACCGTTGCTGCTGGTGGCCGGCGCCGCCTGGTACGGGGTGCTGTCGGTGCTGTGGCAGGTACTGTTTTCCAACCAGCCGGTGCAGCAAAGCCTGGCGCGATTGTTCCGTGAGCTGGGGCGTTACCTCAAGCTCAAGTCATCCTTATTCGAACCGATACGCCAGCTGGATGTGGAAGCACGCCGCCTCGAACTGGCCCAGCAAAATGGCCGGGTGGTCGCGGCATTGAATGCGGCCAAGGAAATCATCCTGCACCGCGTCGGCAACGGTCGGCCGGGCTCGAAGGTCAGCCGCTACCTGAAACTCTACTTCCTGGCCCAGGACATCCACGAGCGCGCCAGTTCCTCCCACTACCCCTACAACGCCCTCACCGAAGCCTTCTTCCACAGCGATGTGCTGTTCCGCTGCCAGCGCCTGCTGCGCCAGCAAGGCAAGGCGTGCCAGACCCTGGCCGAGTCGATCCAACTGCGCCAGCCATTCATCTATGACGACAGCTTCGCCGAAGCCCTGGGCGACCTCAACGCCTCCCTGGAACACCTGCGCATCCAGAGCAACCCGGCCTGGCGTGGCCTGTTGCGCTCGTTGCGCGCCTTGGCGGCCAACCTGTCCACCCTCGACCGCCTGCTGGGCGATGCCAGCAACCCCGACGCCCTGGCCGACGCCACCGACAGCAACCTGCTGGACCGCGCCCCGCGCAACCTCAAGGAAATGTGGACGCGCCTGCGCACCCAACTGACCCCCACCTCGCTGCTGTTTCGCCATGCCCTGCGCCTGTCCCTGGCGCTGACCATCGGCTACGGCACCCTACATGCGATCCACGCGTCCCAGGGTTACTGGATCATCCTCACCACCCTGTTTGTCTGCCAGCCCAGCTACGGTGCTACGCGGCGCAAGCTCGGCCAGCGCATCATCGGTACCGCCATCGGCCTCACCGTGGCCTGGGCGCTATTCGACCTGTTTCCCAACCCCGTGGTGCAATCAATGTTCGCCATCGCCGCGGGCCTGGTGTTCTTTATCAACCGCACCACGCGCTACACCCTGGCCACGGCGGCGATCACCCTGATGGTACTGTTCTGCTTCAACCAGGTGGGCGATGGCTACGGGCTGTTCCTGCCGCGGCTGTTCGATACCTTGCTCGGCAGCCTGATCGCGGGGCTGGCGGTATTCCTGTTCCTGCCGGACTGGCAAGGCCGGCGCCTGAACAAAGTGCTGGCCAATACCCTGACCTGCAACAGCATCTACTTGCGCCAGATCATGCAGCAATACGCCGCCGGCAAACGCGACGACCTGGCCTACCGCCTGGCCCGCCGCAACGCCCACAACGCCGATGCCGCACTGTCCACCACCCTGGCGAATATGCTGATGGAGCCGGGACATTTCCGTAAGGAAGCCGATGTGGGCTTTCGCTTCCTGGTGCTGTCCCACACCCTGCTCAGCTATTTGTCAGGGCTGGGTGCGCACCGCGAAACCCAACTGCCGGCCGATGTGCGCGAGCATTTGATCGACGGCGCCGGGCACGCCCTGGCATTGAGCATCGATGAAATCGCCAGTGGGCTGGCGAATAAACAACCGATTGCGATTCAGAGTGATGCCGAAGAAGCGTTGGCGGCAGAGCTGGAGCAAATGCCCGATGAGATCGACGAAGGGCAACGGTTGGTGCAGACGCAGTTGGCGTTGATTTGCCGGCAGTTGGGGCCGTTGCGTACCTTGGCTGCGCATTTGATCAAAGATACCAGCGCGGCTTAGGCCGCTAACGGGAGCAAGAACGCTACATCCCATGCGCCTTCATCAACCGCGCATAACTGCCATCAGCCTTCATCCTGGCAATCTCCCGGTCAAAACCGGCGACGATCTGCGCATGCTCGGGGTTCTTCAGGCTGACCAGGATGTGCAGGCTGTTCTCGCTCAATGGCTTGCCCACAAACACCACGGCATCGCGCACCCGCGGCGACTCCCGCGCCAGGTAATAGCGCGCTACGTATTCATCCTCCAGCGTCAGTCTCACACGCTGCGCCGCCAGCATGCGCACGGCCATGGCGAAGTTGTGCACTGGCACTTTCTGCAACTGGGTGTCTTGATCGAATGCCGCCGAGTAGGCATAACCGCGCACCACGGCGATGGCCTCGTCGTGCAGTGCGTCCAGGCTGTGATATTCGATGGCATCGTCGCTACGCTTGAGAAAGCGCACACGGTTAAGCAAGTACTCGCCGGAAAACTGCCCCAGGTGCGTGCGGTCCTCGTTATACCAGGCGTTGATCAGCACGTCGTAGCGCCCATCCCCCACGCCCTTCAATGCGCGCGCCCAGGGCACCTGTTCAAAATCACTGGCGTACCCTGCGCGGGCCAGGGCCGTACGGACGATATCAGTAGCCAGGCCGCCATTGACCAAGGTGGCATCAGTAAACGGTGGCCAACCATCCGCCACCAGGCGCAAACGTTGTGCCAGCGCCGGTTGCGCCAGCAGCAGCACTGCGATCAAAGCAACGGCACGAGTCAATCGCGGCATGCTTAAAGTCCTTGGCGGGCAGGCGATGGCCTGATAACAGTAGCTCATCAATGAGCTTGCATTGCAGATTACACAAAGAAGCCCGCGGCGCATGCACAGAATGATGGCAAATTGACGCCATTCACAAAATGGCCGATTTTAGACAGCAGCGCCCGTCGCGCTTACTATCCCTGGCAGGTCTTTATAAGAGCGCACATCATGACGGTTGATTGGGTCTGCAAACATCACGACGACTTGGGCAAGGAACAGCTGTACGCCATCTTGCGCCTGCGCAGCGAGGTCTTCGTCGTCGAACAAAAATGCGTCTACCAGGACATAGATAGCCAGGACCTGGCAGGGGATACTCATCACCTCATGGCCTGGCAAAATGATGAGCTGGTGGCCTACCTGCGGTTACTCGACCCGGAGTCCCAGGGCGGCGATGTGGTGATTGGCCGCGTTATCGTAGCAAAGGTGGCACGGGGCAGCGGGCTGGGGCATCAAATGATGGAAGAGGCGCTCAAGCGCGTTGAGGATATCTGGCCGCAAACACCGGTTTACCTGTCGGCGCAGGCACATTTGCAGGGGTATTACGCGCGGTATGGATTTGTGGTGGCGGGCGAGGAATACCTGGAAGACGATATTCCACATATCGGTATGCGGCGGGCTTGAGGGCCTCATCGGGGGCAAGCCCCCTCCCACCTTTGAATGTATTCACAGATCAAATGTGGGAGGGAGCTTGCCCCCGATGGCGCCAGACCAGCCCCCCCCTGCCTCAGGGATAACCCAGCACTTGCTTGATCGCCGCAAGATTGGCCTCGATCCACCGCCGATCAATCGCGCCCCACTCACGAATTCGATAATTCCCCGCGTGGTTGCGCGCTCCCTCTTGCTGCTCAAACTCGCAGACGATATCCAGGTCCGCCAATGCCGCAATCGTGTCCTGGGCCGTACGCCGAGGCATGCCAGTGGCTTCGGTGAGCGCCGGCACGCTGCTGGCCAACTGGCTGTCGATCAGGTACGCCACGTACAGGCGCCGGTAGAAGCTGCTCTTGGTCTTGCTCACATCCATGGTCAGTCGCCTTGTGCTCAGGGTTTGCCTTGCAGGTCTCGCCATGTGAGGTAGACCCGCAGGTCGAACTCCACCTGATGGTAGCCCGGCATCATGTATTCGCAGAGTTTGTAGAACGCCTTGTTGTGGTCCGACTCCTTGAAGTGGGCCAGCTCATGCACCACGATCATGCGCAGAAACTGCGGCGCCGCCTCCTTGAACAGCGAAGCGATGCGAATCTCCTTCTTGGATTTGAGATTACCGCCCTGCACCCGCGAAATCGTAGTGTGCAAACCCAGGGCGCGATGAGTCAGGTCCAGCCGGTTGTCGAACAGCACTTTATCAATAGCGGGTGCGTTGCGCAGGTGCTCCTGCTTCAAGGCCAGGGCATAGGCGTACAGGGCCTTGTCGCTCTGCACGGCGTGGCGTTCGGGGTAACGCTGTTCCAGGTAGGCGCCCAACTGGTCTTTGGCAATCAGTTGGCGCACCTGCTCCTGGAGCGCAGCGGGATAGGCCTGGAGGTATTTCAACGCGGTCATGGGGTCTGCAACGCAATTCGGACGGGCGCCAGTGTAGCCAATTCAAGGCAAATGAGGGTACGACCAACCGGCAACGTCCTCGGCCATCAATGGCGCCGCCGCCCACGGCCCCTGGATATGCGTGCAACCATTGGCTTTGAGCCACTGGATTTGCTCAAGGGTCTGCACCCCCTCGGCAATCACCAGCACATCAAAATGCCCACACAACTGGATGATGCTGCGTGCCATCGCCGCATCCCGTGTCGAACCGGGCAGGCGCGCCACCAGTTGCGGGTCAAGCTTGAGCGTGTCGAACTGCAAGTCCCGCAAATGGGCCAATGAACAGTGACCTGAACCAAAGTCATCCAGGGCAATACGCACCCCAATTCGGCGCAGTAGTTGCAGCTGTTTGGTCGACTCCTCCAGGTTACTCATCAGGCAGTTCTCGCCGATTTCCACCTCCAGTTGCCGCCCCTGCAGCCCATATCGCTCCAGGATCTGCTGCAGTTGGCTGGCCAGGTTGGGCATATTGAACTGGCTGCTGCTCAGGCTCACGCTCAGCACCAGCTCAGGGTCGAAGACGCCCTGCCAGGCCTGGCGCTGGGCAGCGACTTGCTGGTAGATCCAGGCGCTCAACTGGCTGATCAACCGCGCCTCTTCCAGCAGCGGCAAGAACAAACCCGGCGGTACATCGCCGACGCTCGGATGCTGCCAGCGCAACAACGCCTCGACGCCGCGCAAACGTCCATCCACGATACAAACCTGGGGCTGGTACACCAGGGTGAAATCTTTGTTTTGAATGGCGGTGCGCACGCTGTCTTCAAGCATCAGCCGCGAACGGGCACGGCCGTTCATTTCCTGGTCGTAATAACGATACTGCTGACGGCCGGCCCGCTTGGCTTCGTACATCGCAATGTCTGCCGCCCGCAACAGGCCGTTCAGGTCTGAGCCACAATCCGGGAAAGTCGCAATCCCGATACTGACCCCGAGCATTACCTCCAAACCGTCGACCTGCTGGCACACAGACACCCGCTCGATGAGCTTTTCCGCGATCTTCGCCGCCTGTTCGGGAAATTCCAGCTCAAGCAACGCGGTGAACTCGTCCCCGCCCATGCGCCCGAGAATGTCGTAGGAGCGCAGACAGGCCTGCATCTGTTCCGACACCCAGCGCAGCACTCGGTCGCCAGCGTCGTGGCCCAGCGTATCATTGACCCGCTTGAAGCCATCCAGGTCCAGGTACAACAACACCAGCGCCTGCTCGTTGCGTTCGTTGCGCAACAAGGTGTTCTCTACCGCCTGATGGAATCCACGACGATTGAGCAGCCCGGTCAACGGATCGGTCACGGCCTGGAATTCCAGTTGCTGATGAAGATGGCGCACTTCGGACATGTCCAGCACCGTCACGACCATAGCCTTCTGCTCGGCAGGCAATGGCGCACAGGACAATGCCACCGGCACCTGCTGGCCACGCCCGGTGCGCAAAATGGCGTCATGCTGGCGCCACGTCTCGCCCCTGCGATACGCCTCGTACATCGGGAAGCCCAACCAGGCGGGCACATGGGGTTTTTGCAGGAAACTCAGGAAACTTTCGCCCTGCAGCTCAGCCATCGTGGCGTTCAGCAAACGCGAGATAGCCGGGTTGGCGTACTCGATCACACTGCCTTCGCCCACCACCAGGATGCCCTCGGCAGCGTTATCCAGTATCGAGGCATTAAAGGCCCTGGCCAGCTCCAGGTCATGGCTCAGGCACTGCAAGGCACGGCGGTTGCGCTGATGTTCAAGCAAGGCTTGCACCTTAGGCTTGAGGATATGCGGGTCAAACGGTTTGAACAGATAGTCGATCGCCCCGCTGGCATAGCCTTCAAGCACTGACGCGGGGGACTGGGCGGTGGCTGTCAGAAAGATAATCGGCGTCATGCGCGTACGTTGGCTGCCACGCATCAGGCGCGCCACCTCGAAGCCGTCCATACCGGGCATGCGTACGTCCAGCAGCACCAGGTCGACATCGTGGGCCAGCAGCAACTCCAAGGCTTCCAGGCCGGACGTGGCGGTAATCACCTGCCAGTCTTCACGTTGCAACAGCGCACGCATGCTGACGAGGTTTTCCGGGTAGTCATCGACCACCAGGAGAACCGAACTTGCATCGCCGGGTTGTGGAGCGCCATCCATGCTACGTCTCTTCCTTAGGGAGCTGCACCGGTCACTTCTGATACAAAGGCCGGATAAACACTGAGGGCTCACTCTAGCCCCGGTTCCAAAAAAGCAGAAGTGACGCCGATGCCCTCATTGCACCAAAGCCAAGGAAGCCGACTAACGGTAAGGCCCTGTAGCCCGCGATTCATGGGCAACATGGCTTTTTGGCATTCCTCTGACGCCAATAAATTGCCAGCTATTGTTTAACAATCGTACGAGCAGCGCCTATAAAGAACCGGTAAGGCCTGCGGGCCAACGCTTTCACCCTCTGTAAAAGGCCAACACCATGATCGACCTTTCCACCTGGAACCTGAGCATTCCGGTCGGCTCCCCGCCCACGACCATCGACACCCCGAGGCTACTGAGCGGCTTCAACGATCAATACTTCCAGGCCGAAGGCAGCGACGTGCAGTTCTGGACCCCCGTTACCGGCACCCGCACCGAAAACGCCATCTACCCGCGCAGCGAACTGCGCGAAACCTACGCCGACGGCCGCCTGCGCAACTGGACCTACCCCGAGGCCGACAACTTTCTGCGCGCCACCCTGGCGGTCAACCAGGTGCCCTCCTCCGGCAAAATCGTGATCGGCCAGATCCACGCCTATGACAGCCAAAAGCCGCTGATCAAGCTGGAGTACCAGTTCAAGGAAAAAACCCAGACCGGCAACATCGTCGCCAAGGTGCGCATGCGCCCGGATGAAGCCGAAAGCCGGGTGATCATCGTCGCCTCCAATGTGCCCCTGGAAAAGAGCTTCACCTACGTGATCAACCTCAACAAAGCCGGGCTGCTCAGCGTGTTTGCCGCCGACAGCGAGTGGAATGAACGCATAGGCGCGGCCTGGGGCGACAAGCCGCTGTACTTCAAGGCGGGGGTGTATGTGCAGGACAACAGCGGGGACAGTAAGGAAGGCGCGAGGGTGACGTTTGCGAAGTTGGATATTGATCACGAGTAAGCGGATTGCCCTCAATACGAGTAGTCCATGTCTGATGAGCACGAGGATCATTTCCCGATAGATCCAGACGATTAAATCCCCTGTGGGAGGGGGCTTGCTCCCGATAGCGGTGTATCAGTTCCAATAGCTGTGACTGACCCACCGCAATCGGGAGCAAGCCCCCTCCCACACTTGCCGCGCTTGGCCTGAGAGTCCGGTGCTAGTCCTACAGCACCGTTGCGGCCAGTCAATTCGCCGCTTATAGTTCGCCCCGTCGCTGGCTGAACAGCGATAGGGTTTCGCAGCCCTACAGAGTTAAACCGCACCCGTCAAAACAGTCCCGGTATTCTTGCCGATGGCCGTCTTTGTTATGGCGGCTGTGCGTGGGAGACCTTCGGGTCTGCCGGGTCTTAACTCCTCGGTCTGCGAACCCGCGTACAGCTGCCACCTAATTTGTTTCGCAGCAAACGGTGGTCAATCTTCTTTCGAGTTAAGGATTCACCATGACCCAACAACTACCACCCCGCCGCTTCACCCCCTGCACCGAAACCGCCACAGACTACCCCGTGCTCCTGATCGACAGCGACGCCCCACTGCTCGACCTCCACGCCTGCCTGCGCGAACGCCTCAACGCGGCCCTTGAACATCTCAACCTGATGGCCTGTTCCAGCCTGCCGGACTTCGCTGAGCGCGACCTGAACAACATCGCCAACACTGCACGCATACTGGTTCAGGACGTGAGCGATGTGTTTCGAGTGATTGAGCATCGAGGGTTCGATACGCCCAGCGCCGTCTAATCAAACTCCAGCAAAAAACCCGTATTCCTGCGGGTTTTTCATAGATCGGACTTATTTAAAATTATCCCATCAGGTCAGTCCTAATCACCTGATGGCTTCGCCTATCTACTGAGGAGGCAATGTAAATTTCGCAGGACCCTTTGAGTTCATCAGCTCAAAAGTACAGTCTGTGACATTGTTACCTTTACATTCCTCGTGCTCGTTCCAAGCACTGCCTTTAGCCACGGGAGATAAGGTAAAACGCTTGGACAGTCTTAAATAGTCGTTCTTGCCTTTTCCTACATAATCGCAGATCACATAGTTGTAAGGTAACTTCGTTTCACTGTCTGTTTCCTGCTTGATCGCCGCGACTGAAAATTTAAACCCGTCAACCATCGAACTATCCTCGATAAGCTGCTCACCATTCCACTCCTGCTCCCCGTCTGAAAAGTGAATGCTCACTGCCTTAATACTTGAGACGTCGGGACAAGACAGCGGAGCTGTATAGGCATTACCCATTAGCGCTAATCCTCCAACAGCAGTAAGGCATTGAAGCGTTTTTAATAGATGCAAATGTGACATAGCTTGTATTCCCTTATTGGAGTAATCATCTGCAGCATGCGGGAATTAATTTACGAAGAACACTGTCAACATTGACAGTGTTAAATAACAATTAGAAATAAGCACAGTAACTTAATAGCCAGACCATTACGATACAGGGGGCACGCCAGGTTGAGCTTATTGAACAAGGCGTTCCGATCTCGTAGATTCAATTAATCAGCAATGCGCCACAAAGAGGGCAGCTAATCGGGAACTCAGCTTTCACAGATAAAATTCAAAAAAATTACAGTTCAGCGGATCATTAACCTTGGGAGGGAAAGCCCTTGATGGATTTAAACAGATCTTCTTCCTTGGACCTCCATAGCGAAATCGTATAAAAAACTGTCAAATTTAACAGTTCCTCCAAATCGCGCTGCTAGCTAACCTCTCAGAGCGCCACATAAGTAATCGAGATTGGCCGAATACACATGTTCAGGCCTACCTTAAACATTTCCACAGAATGGTGAAAATCATGGCCTTAACCAACCCAAATGGAACCTATGAAGGTGCTGTATATGATCCCGGCGAACGCAATGCCGCCACCCTCATAATTTCCTCCTCAGACACACAAGCAGGCAGAATAACAAAAGCCGATATGACTTATTACGGACTTAATTTTAATGTTACCGGAACCTTTACAGCTCAATCTTTTAATTTGCGAGCTCAAGCCAAAAACGGAGACAGCATACTCAATATAACCCTGAACTCGTCGAACGATTATCAAAAACTGGACGGCAAGGTCACTGTGGAGCGAGGAGGACCAAATGTAGGTAGAACCTACGACATGACATTCCAGAAACACTGATACAAGCGCATAACCGACTGTTACTTTTATTTGACATTATCATCCAGCAAATTTAAAAAACCCGTCTGACGACGGGTTTTTTAATACAGATTAAAAGTGAAAAATTTAGTTCACCTTAGCGTTCAACTCACCTTTCAAATACCGCTGGTACATCGCTTCCAACGAAATCGGCTTGATCTTCGAAGCATTGCCGGCAGTACCAAACGCTTCGTAACGCGCGATACACACATCACGCATCGCAGTGACGGTAGCGCCGAAGAATTTACGTGGGTCAAATTCGCTCGGATTGGTCGCCATCAGGCGACGCATTGCACCCGTGGATGCCAAACGCAGGTCGGTGTCGATGTTGACCTTGCGCACGCCGTACTTGATGCCTTCGACGATTTCTTCAACCGGTACGCCGTAGGTTTCTTTGATGTCGCCGCCGTACTGGTTGATGATCGCCAGCCACTCTTGCGGTACCGAGGAAGAACCGTGCATCACCAGGTGGGTGTTGGGGATGCGCTTGTGGATTTCCTTGATGCGGTCGATGGCCAGCACGTCGCCAGTAGGCGGCTTGGTGAACTTGTAGGCGCCGTGGCTGGTGCCGATGGCGATGGCCAGGGCGTCAACCTGGGTCTTCTTGACGAAGTCCGCGGCTTCTTCCGGGTCGGTCAGCATCTGGCTGTGATCCAGCACGCCCTCGGCGCCGATGCCGTCTTCTTCGCCGGCCATGCCGGTTTCAAGCGAACCCAGGCAGCCAAGCTCGCCTTCAACCGATACGCCGCAGGCGTGAGCCATGGCCACGGTTTGTTGGGTCACGCGCACGTTGTACTCATAGTCGGTCGGGGTCTTGCCGTCTTCGCCCAAGGAGCCGTCCATCATTACCGAGCTGAAGCCCAGTTGGATGGAGCGCTGGCACACGTCAGGGCTGGTGCCGTGGTCCTGGTGCATGCACACCGGGATATGCGGAAATTCTTCGATGGCGGCGAGGATCAGGTGACGCAGGAATGGGGCGCCGGCGTATTTGCGCGCACCGGCCGAAGCCTGGACGATCACTGGGGAGTCGGTCTTGTCAGCGGCTTCCATGATGGCGCGCATCTGCTCAAGGTTGTTGACGTTAAAGGCTGGGACGCCGTAGCCGAACTCGGCTGCGTGGTCCAGCATTTGACGCATGCTGATAAGTGCCATTGTGTTGTCTCTCCCGGTCGAGGGTCGTTAATCGTGCAAGCCTGCCGTAGCGGCGGCTGCTATTCAAGTTATTGCAGATCAAGGGGTTAAGCTTGAGCTGCTGAATCGTTATTGCAGTAGCCGATTCTCACTTTGGAACCGAATTTACTGTGGGAGGGGGCTTGCTCCCGATTGCAGTGTGTCAGCCAGCACATGGGTGTCCGGCAGACCGCTATCGGGGGCAAGCCCCCTCCCACATTTGGATCTCATTACAGTCAAAATTTCACTGAGCTTTGCAGCCGCGCCCGATCAAATCATCGGTGGCCACCCAGTAAACCAGGCCTTCCTCACCTTTGGTGTGAAACGCCAACTGGCCGTCGCTGTACAACACGCCCGAAGCGGCAATCTCTTGCTTGAGACGGTAAACCTGGTCCGAACCACCCAGGCGTACATCCACCTGGCTGCGGTCCTGATTGGCAAAGCGCCAATTGACCTCGGCCTTGCTGTCGCAGGTCCAGGTGGTCCACTTATCGGCAGGCTCTGCCTTGTTAAACATGTTCATGCTGCTGCAGCCAGCCAACAGGGCCAGGGCTGCCAGGGCGAAAACGCCTTTCATTGCCAATCCTCGAACGGCGACCCCGGAAGGCCGCCTTTGCTGTCGGTTAGTGGATCAGACCCGTCATGGGCAACCCTGTTCCTGACCGTTGGGCGCGGAGTCGTATTTCTCCAGCCGTTCGTTGCCGATGCGCTTGTTGATCACCGGCATGGTCTCGGCTTGCCAGTCAGCCTGGTAACAGCTTTTTTTCAGCGGTGCCTTGGCGTTATCCGCCTCGGGCGCCGCACTTGGCGTGCTGCCGCAGCCGGCCAGCAGGCCCGCTGCGATTACCAGTGCCAACGACTTGATCATGGGAACACTCCTTTTCCTGATCACGCGAGCTTTAGCCCTTGGCTCGGGTTTCCAGCACTTCTACGGCTGGCAGTACTTTGCCCTCGACGAACTCGAGGAAGGCGCCGCCACCGGTAGAAATGTAGGAGATCTGATCAGCAACGCCATATTTATCAATGGCCGCCAGGGTGTCGCCACCGCCGGCAATGGAGAAAGCCGAGCTTTCAGCGATCGCCTTGGCCAGCACTTTGGTGCCGTTGCCGAACTGGTCGAACTCGAACACGCCCACCGGGCCATTCCACAGGATAGTCTGGGATGCCTTGAGCAGTTCGGCGAAGTTGGCCGCAGTTTGCGGGCCGATATCCAGGATCATGTCGTCAGCGGCCACGTCAGCGATGAGCTTGACGGTGGCTTCGGCGCTTTCAGCGAACTCTTTGGCAACGACCACGTCCACCGGCAATGGCACGCTGACTTTGGCGGCAATGGCGCGGGCGGTATCCAGCAGGTCCGGCTCGTACAGGGACTTGCCCACCGGATGGCCGGCTGCGGCCAGGAAGGTGTTGGCGATGCCGCCGCCGACGATCAACTGGTTGCAGATCTGGCTGAGGCTATTGAGTACATCCAGCTTGGTGGAGACCTTGGAGCCGGCGACGATGGCGGCCATCGGCTGGGCCGGAGCGCCCAGGGCCTTGCCCAATGCATCCAATTCAGCGGCCAGCAGTGGGCCGGCAGCGGCAACCTTGGCGAACTTGGCCACACCGTGGGTCGAACCTTCGGCGCGGTGCGCAGTGCCGAAAGCGTCCATCACAAACACGTCGCACAGCGCCGCGTATTGCTGGGCCAGTTCGTCGCTGTTCTTTTTCTCGCCCTTGTTGAAGCGCACGTTTTCGAACAGCACGATGTCGCCAGGCTTAACGTCAACACCGCCCAGGTAGTCAGCCACCAACGGCACGTCACGGCCCAGGGCCTTGCTCAGGTATTCAGCTACCGGCTTGAGGCTGTTTTCGGCAGAAAACTCACCTTCGGTCGGGCGACCCAAGTGGGAGCAGACCATCACGGCCGCGCCTTTTTCCAGGGCCAGCTTGATGGTCGGCAGCGAGGCCAGGATTCGCGCATCGCTGGTGACAACACCGTCCTTGACTGGGACGTTGAGGTCTTCGCGGATCAGTACGCGTTTACCTTGCAGATCGAGGTCGGTCATCTTCAACACGGTCATGGGTCGCAGTTCCTGAATTACTGTTGAGGTTGTTTAGAGGCGATGTGCAGATAATGTTCCGCAACATCCAGCATTCGGTTGGCAAAACCCCATTCGTTGTCGAACCAGGCCAGGATATTCACCAACCTCGGGCCGGAAACGCGGGTCTGGCTGGCATCGACAATCGCCGAATGCGGGTCATGGTTGAAATCGCAACTGGCATGGGGCAACTCGGTGTAGGCCAGCAGGCCTTTGAGCGGGCCGCTGGTGGCGGCGTCGCGCAGGATCCGGTTGACCTCCGCCGCATCGGTGTCGCTGACGGTTTGCATGGTGATATCCAGGCAAGACACATTCACCGTCGGCACCCGTACGGCTTTGGCCTGGATTCGCCCGGCAAGTTCCGGCAACAGTCGCTCGATGCCGCGAGCTAAGCCTGTGGACACCGGAATCACTGACTGGAACGCCGAGCGCGTGCGGCGCAGGTCTTCGTGGTGATAGGCGTCAATCACCGGCTGGTCGTTCATCGCCGAGTGAATCGTGGTGATCGACACGTAATCCAGGCCGATCGCCTGATCCAGCAAGCGCAACAGCGGCACGCTGCAGTTGGTGGTGCACGAGGCGTTGGACACCAGCAGCTCATCGCCAGTCAGGCAATCCTGGTTGATGCCGTAGACGATGGTGGCGTCCACATCCGCCTCGCTGGCCATCGGCTGGGAAAACAGCACACGCGGCGCGCCGGCGTCGAGAAAACGCTGGCCATCGGCACGGGTGTGATAGGCACCGGAGCATTCCAACACCAGGTCGACGCCCAGCGCCGCCCAGTCGATGCCCTCGGGGGTGGCACTGCGCAACACTTTCACGCAGTCGCCATTGATATGCAGACAATCGCCGTCGACCCGCACTTCGCCGGGAAAGCGGCCGTGGGTGGAGTCAAAGCGTGTCAGGTATTCGATGCTGGCCATGTCGGCCAGATCATTGATCGCGACAATTTCAAACCCGGCCGCCGCTCCTCGCTCGAACAGCGCACGCAAGACGCAACGACCAATGCGGCCGTAGCCGTTGAGTGCAACTTTGTAAGGACGCGGTTGAGGCATGGGGTTCTCGCATTGTGGGCGACACAAACCACTGTAGGAGCGAGCTTGCTCGCGAAGAACTTGAGAGCGCCGCGTTAAACCAGAAACACTGCGTTATCGTTAACGATCTTCGCGAGCAAGCTCGCTCCTACAGTAGAGGCGGTGACCAGTGGGCCACCGCGTTAGCGCCTTAGTCTTCCAGCAGCTCTTCAGCCTGACCCAGGATATTTTCCAGGGTAAAACCAAACTCTTCGAACAACGCTGGTGCCGGCGCCGACTCACCGTAGGTGGTCATGCCGATTACGCGACCTTCCAGGCCCACGTACTTGTACCAGTAGTCGGCGTGGGCCGCTTCGATGGCGATACGCGCGCTGACCTGCAAAGGCAACACCGACTGCTTGTAGCCGGCGTCCTGGGCTTCGAACACGCTGGTGCACGGCATGGACACAACGCGCACGTTACGGCCCTGGGCGGTCAGCTTGTCGTAGGCCTGGACGGTCAGGCCCACTTCGGAACCGGTGGAGATCAGGATCAGCTCCGGCTCGCCGATGCAGTCCTTGAGCACATAACCACCACGACTGATGTCGGCGATCTGCGCGTCGGTACGCACCTGGTGTTGCAGGTTCTGGCGCGAGAAGATCAGCGCCGATGGGCCGTCCTTGCGCTCGATGGCGTGCTTCCAGGCCACGGCGGATTCAACCGCGTCGGCCGGGCGCCAGCAATCCAGGTTCGGCGTGGTACGCAGGCTGGTCAGTTGCTCGACCGGCTGGTGCGTCGGGCCATCTTCGCCCAGGCCGATGGAGTCGTGGGTGTACACATGGATCACGCGCTTCTTCATCAGTGCGGCCATGCGCACGGCGTTACGGGCGTATTCCATGAACATCAGGAACGTCGCGCCGTATGGCACCAGGCCGCCGTGCAGGGACACGCCGTTCATGATGGCGCTCATGCCGAACTCGCGCACGCCGTAGTACATGTAGTTGCCGCTGGCATCTTCTGCCGAGACACCTTTGCAGCCTTTCCACAGGGTCAGGTTGGAACCGGCCAGGTCGGCCGAGCCGCCGAGAATCTCAGGCAGCAGCGGGCCAAACGCGTTCAGGGTGTTCTGGCTGGCTTTACGGCTGGCGATGGTCTCGCCCTTGGCCGCGACTTCGGCGATGTAGGCCGAGGCTTTTGCCGAGAAGTCGGCAGGCAGGTCACCGGCCAGACGGCGTACCAGTTCATTGGCAAGCTCAGGGAATTCGGCGGAGTAGGCCGCGAAACGTTGGTCCCATTCGGCTTCGGTGGCCAGGCCTTTTTCCTTGGCATCCCATTCGGCGTAGATGTCGGCCGGGATTTCAAACGGGCCGTGGTTCCACTTCAGCGCTTCGCGGGTCAGGGCGATTTCCGCGTCACCCAGAGGGGCGCCGTGGCAGTCTTCTTTACCTTGCTTGTTCGGCGAGCCGAAGCCGATGGTGGTTTTGCAGCAGATCAGGGTCGGCTGTGCACTCTTGCGCGCGGTGTCGATGGCGATCTTGATCTCTTCAGGATCGTGGCCATCAACATTGCGGATCACCTGCCAGTTGTAGGCCTCGAAACGCTTGGGGGTGTCGTCGGTAAACCAGCCTTCGACTTCGCCGTCGATGGAGATGCCGTTGTCATCGTAGAAGGCAATCAGCTTGCCCAGGCCGAGAGTGCCAGCCAGGGAGGCGACTTCATGGGAAATGCCTTCCATCATGCAGCCATCACCCAGGAACACGTAGGTGTGGTGGTCGACAATGTCGTGGCCAGGGCGGTTGAACTGCGCGCCCAGGACTTTTTCCGCCAGCGCAAAGCCTACGGCGTTGGCCAGGCCTTGGCCCAGGGGACCGGTGGTGGTCTCCACGCCTGGGGTGTAGCCGAACTCCGGGTGGCCCGGGGTGCGGCTGTGCAGTTGGCGGAAGCTCTTGAGGTCGTCGATGGTGACGTCGTAGCCAGTCAGGTGCAGCAGCGAGTAGATCAGCATCGAGCCGTGGCCGTTGGACAGCACGAAGCGGTCACGGTCGGCAAACGAAGGGTTGCTCGGGTTGTGTTTCAGGTAGTCACGCCAAAGTACCTCGGCGATATCCGCCATGCCCATCGGGGCACCGGGATGGCCGCTGTTGGCTTTTTGCACGGCATCCATGCTGAGGGCACGAATGGCGTTGGCACGCTCACGACGGCTGGGCATCGCTGATCTCCTGGAGTTTGCTTAAAAGAAACGGAAAAAAGGACCGGCATTTTCCCTCAGCCACCGCCTGCGGGCAATGACAGATAGTCACTTGAAGGGCTTTTTCCCGAGGTTTCTACAGTTATCCCTTGCAGAACCCTGCCACAGGTTCGTCTAAGGGTTATAGCGGTGGCTTATAACCGCCACTTATCGATCAATATCAAAACTTTTTGATATTGACCTTGCGAGGATCCCAACCCGTCACTAGACTGCTGGCCTTATGAACCTACCCGTGCCCTCCCTGCGTCCTGACGATGGCGATGAGCTTGCAGCCTTGTGCAAGGCCGCTGGCGATCCGTTGCGCTTGAACGTATTGCGTGCACTGGCCAACGATTCTTTCGGGGTATTGGAACTGGCACAGATCTTCGCCATCGGCCAGTCCGGCATGAGCCACCATTTGAAGGTGCTGGCCCAGGCCGACCTGGTAGCCACCCGCCGTGAAGGCAATGCGATTTTTTACCGCCGCGCCCTGCCCCACACCGAACAACTGGGCGGCAAACTGCACGCGGCCTTGCTTGAGGAAGTGGACAACCTGGGGCTGCCAAGCGACGTGCAATCGCGGATCGGCCAGGTGCACGGGCAACGCGCCGCCGCCAGCCAGGACTTTTTTTCCCGGGTTGCCGACAAGTTTCGCGCCCAGCAGGACCTGATCGCCGGGCTGGCCCAGTACCGCGAAAGCGTGCTGGCGCTATTGGACAAGCTGAGCTTCAGTGATAAGGCCACGGCCCTGGAAGTCGGCCCTGGCGACGGCGGTTTCCTGCCGGAATTGGCGCGCCGCTTCGTGCAGGTCACGGCTCTGGACAACAGCCCGGCGATGCTGGAGCTGGCGCGCCAGCTCTGTGAGCGCGAAGCCTTGGGCAATGTGCGCCTGCAGTTGGCCGACGCCCTGGGTGACACCGGCCTGCGGGCCGATTGCGTGGTGCTGAACATGGTCTTGCACCATTTCGCCGCACCAGCCGATGCCCTCAAGCAAATGGCCGGGTTGCTGCACCCCGGCGGTAGCCTGCTGGTAACGGATTTATGCAGCCACAACCAGAATTGGGCCAAGGAGGCCTGCGGTGATCTCTGGCTGGGTTTTGAACAGGACGATCTGGCCCGTTGGGCCACCGCTGCGGGACTCGTTCCCGGGGAAAGCCTCTATGTAGGTTTACGTAATGGTTTCCAGATTCAGGTCCGCCATTTTCAGCGGCCGGCTGGCGACACTCACCATCGGTAAATATCAGGAAAACATCGAGATGAGCGAATACTCCCTTTTCACCTCCGAGTCCGTGTCTGAAGGGCATCCGGACAAAATCGCCGACCAGATCTCTGACGCGGTGCTGGACGCTATCATCGCTGAAGACAAGTTCGCCCGCGTGGCGTGCGAGACGCTGGTGAAAACGGGCGTGGCGATCATCGCCGGTGAAGTCACCACTACGGCCTGGGTCGACCTCGAGCAGATCGTTCGTGATGTGATCACCGATATTGGCTACAACAGCTCCGACGTCGGCTTCGATGGCGCCACCTGCGGCGTGATGAACATCATCGGCAAGCAATCGCCCGACATCAACCAGGGCGTTGACCGGGCCAAGCCTGAAGACCAGGGCGCCGGCGACCAGGGCCTGATGTTCGGCTACGCCAGCAACGAGACCGACGTGCTGATGCCGGCACCGATCACCTTCTCGCACCAGTTGGTGCAACGCCAGGCCGAGGCGCGTAAATCCGGGGTATTGCCATGGCTGCGCCCGGACGCCAAGTCCCAGGTGACCTGCCGCTACGAAGGCGGCAAGGTCGTGGGGATCGACGCCGTTGTATTGTCGACCCAGCACAACCCGGACGTGTCCTATGCCGACCTGCGCGAAGGCGTGATGGAGCTGATCGTCAAGCACGTGTTGCCTGCCGAGTTGCTGACCAAGGACACCCAGTTCCATATCAACCCGACCGGCCAGTTCATCATCGGCGGCCCGGTGGGCGACTGCGGCCTGACCGGGCGCAAGATCATCGTCGACAGCTACGGCGGCATGGCCCGTCACGGCGGCGGCGCGTTCTCCGGCAAGGATCCCTCCAAGGTTGACCGTTCCGCGGCTTACGCCGGTCGCTATGTGGCCAAGAACATCGTGGCTGCCGGCCTGGCCGAGCGCTGCGAAATCCAGGTGTCCTATGCCATTGGCGTGGCCCAGCCCACGTCGATCTCGCTGAATACGTTCGGCACCGGCAAGATCAGCGATGACAAGATCGTCAAGCTGGTGCGTGAGATCTTCGACCTGCGCCCCTACGCGATCACCACCATGCTTGACCTGCTGCACCCGATGTACCAGGAAACCGCAGCCTACGGCCACTTCGGTCGTACCCCGGCGCAGAAGACTGTTGGCGACGACACCTTCAGCACCTTCACCTGGGAAAAAACCGACCGCGCCAACGACCTGCGCACTGCCGCCGGCCTGTAAGCGTTCGCGCTGCACACAGAAACACCTGGTAAAAAGCCCCGAGCAGTCGGGGCTTTTTTGTGGGCACTTGGATGACTTAGGCTGGGCACCCTTCCTCGAGCAAGGATGCTCATGATGCATAGGTTCATGGCTTTTTTTCTCAGTGTTCTACCCGGCTGGGCGTGGGCAGAGGCCTGCCCCGATGACGCTCACGCGCAACTCGACACCTTGACCAGGCAGGTCAGCCAGTGGGACGACAGCTACCACCGCCTGGGCCAGTCCCCCATCAGTGACGAACTCTACGACCAGGCCCGCCAGCGCCTGGCGCACTGGCACGAATGCGCTCACCAGCCCCTCCCGAAGGCTGATAATCCGCTGGCCAGTTCACGTGGCACATTACGCCATCCGGTCGCGCACACTGGCCTGGGCAAGCTGCTGGACGAGTCGGCAGTCAGTGACTGGCTCAGCACCCGTCACGATGTATGGGTCCAGCCCAAGGTAGACGGCGTCGCGGTGACGCTGGTGTATCGACAAGGTCGCTTGCACCAGCTCATCAGCCGGGGCGACGGCCTGCTGGGGCACGACTGGTCAGCCTCCGGGCGCAGGATCCCGGGCATCGTGCAACAGTTGCCAGACGCGGTGGATGTAGTGTTGCAAGGCGAACTTTACTGGCGCCTGAACCACCACGTGCAATCGATGAAGGGTGGGCTCAGTGCACGCAGCAAAGTGGCTGGCCTGATGAACCGTCGACAGTTGAGCGATGCCGAGGCAGCAGGGATCGGCTTATTCGTCTGGGCCTGGCCCGATGGTCCGAGCGATTTCAACGAACGCCTGGCCACCTTGGCGCACTGGGGCTTTACCGACAGCCAGCGTTACAGCCACCCTATCGAGAACATCAGCAAAGCTGCGCATTGGCGCACGCATTGGTACAACGCGCCACTGCCCTTCGCCAGCGATGGCGTGGTACTGCACCAGGCCGCGCGGGCGCCCGCCGAACGCTGGGAGGCCAGCGCCCCCTATTGGGCGGTGGCCTGGAAGTTTCCGGCAGTAAAGGCCCTGGCGCTGGTGCGCAACGTAGAGTTCCAGGTCGGGCGTACCGGGCGCATTACCCCCATCCTCGAGCTGGAACCCGTGCGCCTGGATGATCGGCAGATCAGCCGAGTCAGTGCCAGCTCACTGAAACGTTGGGAAACTCTGGATATCCGTCCTGGTGACCAGGTGTCCATCAGCCTGGCGGGCCAGGTGATTCCCCGGTTGGATGAGGTGGTCCTGCGTAACGCCACAAGGGTGGATGTGCAGGTTCCCGATACCCGGGCCTTTCATGCCTTGAGCTGCTGGCAACTGGACCCGGGCTGCGAAGATCAATTGCTTGCCCGCTTAACCTGGCTGAGCGGCAAACAGGGCCTGGCCTTGCCGCATATGGGCCGTGAAACCTGGAACATATTGATCCAGGCGGGTCTAATCGCAGGCTTTCTCGATTGGTTAACCCTGGATGCGGCCCAGCTTGCTACCATTGAGGGCTTCGGTGACCGCACCCGTACGCGGGTGCTCGACAATATTCAACGCGCCAGGCAACGCCCTTTTTCACAATGGCTCAAAGCCTTGGGCGTACCACCTGCGGCGCGCAACAACCTGGAAGGCGACTGGCAGACACTGGTCGCCAAAGACACCCAAGCCTGGCTGGCCTCGGACGGCATCGGCCCGGGACGTGCGGCGCAACTCAGCGCTTTTTTTCGCGACCCGCAGGTACAAGCCTTGGCTGAAACATTACGCGGGGCCGGGATAGATGGGTTTTGAACGCCGCCCGGCCACCTGATTGCGACCTTGGAGCTTTATATGAAATTTCTCGCCCCCCTTGCCTTGCTGACCCTCGCAAGTTTCACAGCCACGCCACTACTGGCCGCCGAAGACGCGCAGCCGCTTACCGGCTGCGCCGCCAAGCGCCAGGCTATCAGCGCCCAGATTGACCAGGCCAAGGCCCATGGCAACAGCGCCCAGCAAGCCGGCCTGGAAAAAGCCCTGGCCGAAGTCACCGCCCACTGCACCGATGCGTCCTTGCGTAAAGAGCGTGAAAACAAGGTGCTGGACGCCAAGCATGAAGTCAGTCGGCGTCAGGCCGACCTCGACAAGGCCATGAAAAAAGGCGACCCGGACAAGATCGACAAACGTAAGGACAAGCTGGCCGAGTCGCGCAAAGAGTTGCAGGACGCGGTGGAAGAACTCGACCAGTAAACCCGGTCAGTGGTCGCGGAACTGCTTATGACAGGCGCTGCAGGCATCTTCGACTTTTTGTACCGCAGGCTGGAGGTTGCTGGCCTTGTAGGGCTGCATTTGGCTGGCGATCACCAATTCACCGGTGGCAGCCTCAAGGTCGCGGGCCAGTTGCTGGAATTGCGCCTGTTTTTGCCAGACATCGTCCTTGGCACTGGTGTGGTCTTCTTCGCGCACACTCGGGAAATGCTTCCATGGTTCATGGGACAAGGCATCCAGCTTGACCGCGCCCTCGGCGAACCTGGCACCGTCGAACGGAATACGTCCGCGCAGCATGCCGCCCAGGTCTTCGCCGGTCTTGAGCATCTGCTTGAAGATCGCCTTGCGCTGGCCCAGAGGGGAGTTGGGGTCGACACCGCCACAGGCGGACAAGGCCAGGCAGGCCAGCAGTACAACGGTCAGTTTTTTTAACATCATGATGGCTTCAAGGTCACGGAAAACGGCGGCCAGTATCCTCGCACCGCCCACAAAGACCAATAGCCCTATTAATAATAAGGGTTGCCCGCCTGCAGCGACGCACGGGCAATCGTTTCAGGAATTGCCTAGATGAATGTCACCTTGAAACCCTGGAGCCGCCGCCTGGTGTGGGCTCTGCCAATGATCGCGCTGCTGGCCGGCTGTGATGCAGGTAAAGACACCGACAAAGAAGTCGCCAAAGAAGAAGCCAAGCCTCACGCCGTCGCCACCTATGTGAGTGCGCCTTGGGAAGCCTTGCCGGTTGTCGCCGATAGCGACTTGCTGGCCGGGTTTGAATCCTGGCGCAGCGCCTGCCAGCGCCTCAAGGCCGACCCGGTGTGGGGCACGACCTGCGCAGCCGCGGCCAGCGTACCGGGCGATGCCGTGACGGTCCGTGGCTTCCTCAAAGAGCACCTGGATGTATTCGGCCTGCGTTCGGCTGACAACACCCCACATGGCTTGATCACTGGCTATTACGAGCCGGTCTACCCTGGCAGCCTGACCAAAACCGCCAGCGCCCACGTGCCGGTATACGGTGTGCCGGATGACCTGATCATCGTCAACCTGGAAAGCATCTACCCGGAACTCAAGGGCAAGCGCCTGCGCGGACGCCTGGAAGGCCGCGTCCTCAAGCCCTACGACGACGCCAGCACCCTCAACAGTCAAGGTTCGACCGCCAAGCCGATTGCCTGGCTGACTGACCCGATGGACCTGCAATTCCTGCAGATCCAGGGTTCGGGGCGCATTCAACTGGCGGGCGGGCGTCAACTGCGTGTCGGTTATGGCGACCAGAACGGCTACCCCTATCGCCCTATCGGCCGTTGGCTGGTAGAGCAAGGCGAGCTGAAAAAAGAAGAGGTGACCATGGGCGCCATCAGTGCCTGGGCCAAGGCACACCCGCAGCGTATTCCAGAGCTGCTGGCGAGCAACCCCAGCTACGTTTTCTTCAGCGCCCGCCCCGACAGCAACGAAGGCCCGCGCGGCTCACTGAACGTGCCATTGACCGCTGGCTATAGCGTGGCGGTGGATCGCAAGGTGATCCCACTGGGTAGCCTGCTGTGGCTGTCGACCACCAAACCCGACGGCTCACCGATCATCCGCCCCGTCGCAGCCCAGGACACCGGCGGCGCAATCACCGGCGAAGTGCGGGCAGACCTGTTCTGGGGCACGGGTGATGCGGCAGGCGAGCTGGCGGGAAATATGAAGCAGCAGGGGCAGATCTGGATGTTGTGGCCAAAAGGTGCGCCACTCCCCCAGGTACCAGAGGCGCCAGCTGGTACCTGATAATGCTGAAGATCAAATTTGGGAGGGGGCTTGCCCCCTCCCGCAAGCTTTCTGCGTCAAGGGTTAGATCGAGACGAAGAAGAAACTCGCAATCAACACCATCCCCACAAACCACACCAGCGAACGCAAGATCGCCCAGTCCGCCAGGTAGCAGATGATGTACAGCAGGCGGCTGGTGATAAATAGCACCGCCAGCACGTTGATCGTCACCAGTTCTGCCGTACCGGCCAGGTGCGCGATGATCACCGCCGCGGCAAACGCCGGGGTCACTTCAAAGCTGTTGAGTTGCGCACTGTGGGCGCGCTTGGCAAAGCCTTCGAGGGTATCGAGGAAGGCCCGCGGATCGTGGTTCTGCCGAGCCCCGAACTTGCCGCCGCTGAACTTGGCCACTCCCGTGCACAGGTACGGCAGAAAAATTGCGATCAACACACACCAGAAAGCCACTGTCATAACCCATTCCTTTTTAGTTTTATCCGATAGTCAAAGTTTTATCACCAGCATGCCGAACAATACCACCAGGCCCTGCTCAATTGATTCGTGATGTAACTGCACCTGTTTATACTAAACCCTGCTTCGGCGCACCTCGTGTGCCTACATTTCCCCGCTCCAAGGACCCCGGATGCTTGAACTTGTCGCCGCCTTCATTTGCCTTACCACCCTGCTCACCTATGTGAACTTCCGTTTCATCGGCCTGCCACCGACCATCGGCGTGATGGTCACCGCGCTGATCTTTTCGCTGATCCTGCAAGGCCTGAGCGTGCTCGGCTACCCAGGCCTGGAGGAACGCGTCCAGCAACTGATCGGCCAGATTGATTTCGGCGATCTGTTGATGAACTGGATGCTCTCGTTCCTGCTGTTCGCCGGCGCCTTGCACGTCAACTTGAACGACCTGCGCAGCTATCGCTGGCCCATCGGCTTGCTGGCAACCTTTGGCGTGCTGATCGCCACCGTCGTGATCGGCAGCCTGGCGTACTACATCTTCGCCCTGTTTGGCTGGCATGTAAGCTTTCTCTACTGCCTGCTGTTCGGCGCCTTGATTTCCCCCACTGACCCGATTGCGGTGCTTGGCGTACTGCGTACCGCCAATGCGTCGAAACCGCTGAAAACCACCATCGTCGGCGAGTCGCTGTTCAACGACGGCACCGCCGTGGTGGTGTTTACCGTGTTGCTGGGCATCGCGCAGTTGGGCGAGACGCCCACCGTGAGCGCCACTGCGATGTTGTTTGCCCACGAGGCCATTGGCGGCGTGGTCTTTGGCGGGCTGATCGGCTACCTCGTGTACCTGATGATAAAGAGCATCGAACAGCATCAGATCGAGGTCATGCTAACCCTCGCCCTGGTGATCGGCGGCTCGGCCATGGCTTCGGAACTGCACGTCTCGGCACCGATTGCGATGGTGGTCGCGGGGCTGATCATCGGCAACCTGGGTCGCAAGCTGGCCATGAACGATATGACCCGTCGTTACCTGGATGGCTTCTGGGAACTGCTTGACGACATGCTCAACGCCCTGTTGTTTGCGCTGATCGGCATGGAACTGCTGCTGTTGCCGTTCAATTGGCTGCATGTGTTCGCAGCCAGCCTGCTGGCGCTGGCGATCCTGCTCTCGCGCCTGTTGACCGTGGCCCCGGCAATCCTGCTGCTACGACGCTGGCGCACGGTGCCACGCGGCACTATCCGCATCCTCACCTGGGGTGGCTTGCGTGGCGGTGTCTCGGTGGCACTGGCCTTGGCCCTGCCGCTCGGCCCGGAGCGTGACTTGCTGCTCAGCATCACCTATATCGTGGTGCTGTCATCGATCCTGTTGCAGGGCTTGAGCATCGGCAAGCTGGTCAAGCACGTGACCCGGGATGAGCAACAGGTCACGTCCAGCCCTCACTGATCCTTGTCGATCTGCTGCGGATGCCTTGGGTCCGCAGCCGCTTTACCCGGCAGGCTGCTTTCACTGCGGATCTGCGCGTGACTGATCAGGGCGAAGATGAAGCTGCCCCCGATGATGTTGCCGGCCAGCGTCGGCCCGGCGAAGACCAGCCAGAAGTCCTTCCACGGCAGTTCGCCGGCAAACACCAGGTACGACACTTCCGCCGAGCCGACGACGATATGGGTGAAATCTCCCAACGCCATCAGGTAAGTGATCAGTACGATGATCCACATCTTCGCGCTTTCCATCGAAGGGATCATCCAGACCATGGTGGCGATCATCCAGCCGGACACGATGCCCTTGGCAAACATCTGCGCGGGATCGTTCTCCATGATCTTGCGCCCGATATCGAGGAAGGCCAGGTCGGTCTTGGTGTCAAAGATCGGCAGGTGCAACATCACGTAGGCCACCAGCAAAGTGCCGCACAGGTTGCCCACCAGTACCACTGACCATAACCGCAACAGGCGACCGGCATTGCCCAGGGTAGGCTTGCTCATCACCGGCAGCACTGCGGTCAGGGTGTTTTCGGTGAACAGTTGCTGGCGCGCCAGGATCACTGCGAGAAACCCCGCGCAATAGCCGAAGCTGGCGATCACCTTGAAGCCTTCGCCGTCCGGCAGCCGCGAATTGAGCAACCCCATCGCCATCAATGAAAGCCCCATGGTGAGCCCGGCCGCGAGTGCCGACCACCACAAGGCGGCGACACTGCGTTCCAGTTCCTGGTCGCCCTGGGTGCGGATGATTTCGTGCAAAACAGCCGCGCGCGGCGGCTGGTTCTTGTCGACGTCCTGTTGCTCTTCCTGCGACAGGTTGGGGGTCTTGCCGTCTGCTTGAGTGGCCATGATGTACCAGAGTCCGAGAGGTGCCTGAAACTACGACCTGCCGCAACGATGGCTGTTCAATGGCTCGGCAGCTAAACCGGAATAAGCCAGGCCTTTGCCTGTTCTACCGCAGGGGAACTGACCAGTGTGCTCCAGGGCTTATCGTGGGGTTGATAGTATTTGATGATGCCGTTGAGCACGCTGTTGAAGTCAGCCGGTGTGGTTGCGTCGCGCAGGTCTCGCGCCGCGCGCTGCAACAACTCAACATTGGCGGGCGGCTGGCCGGGAAGGTACAACGACGGGTAAATGACCTCCCTGGTAAAATTCTCGCCCTTCACTCCGACATCCCGTCTTTGCATTTCAGTAACGGCGCTGCTCAACACCTTGGACAGGCTCGAAGAATTGCTCGACGCCAGTTTGGCGCCCACCTGCAACAACTGCTGGAAATTACGATGACCCGGCGCATTCAAGCGCTTGCCCAGCCAATCGATATGCTCGGGCCTGCTGGCCAGGGCATCCAAGTTGCGTAGCGCCGAGGCCAACTTCGGCGTAATCACCAGCGATGTGCTGGTTTGATTAGCTTCGCTGATCGCAGCGTCCAGCGCTTGCAAAGCCTGTTGTGCCTGCTGGCGAAACCGAAGCGCATCCGCGCCGGCCGGATCCTTCTGCAGCTCATCCTGCACGCCGGCGAGCATTTGATCATCCATCGCCATCACAGCATCGTCCAGGGAGGCGAACTCATGACGTTCACGCACCAGCTCGCGCTTTTCCAGGTGCCCCGACACCGCCTGGTGAGCCTTGGCCTGCAGATGCAGTTTCTGCTCAGGGGTCATGGTGAAGTTGACAGTGCCATTAAGCAGGCCGCGAAAATCACCTTTTTCCGAATTCAGCGGCAAGGTTATCGATTGATCTTCGAACGCTTTGAGCCGGTCGTCCTGGTAGGCTTCTGCAGCGGTATGCGGTGCCCCCGTGAAGGTGTCGCCCAGAAAACTGAAAAAGCTTCCGCTGTTGGACGAATCAGCGGTTTTTTCAGACTCGAATTTTACGATCAGCGTTTCGTCCTTGCTTAGGGGACTCTCCGGGAAAGAACGTTCGATAACCCCGGAAGCCGGCGTATTGAGCAACAGTCCACCATCCTGAAAAGCCGTGATTTCAGCTTCGGCCTGGAACCCATGGCCTTGTTCGGATGGGCTGCTGAACAGGCCCGGCAGTGCACCCGAAATATGCGCAGCACGAGCAATATCCATATCCGGCGTCAAGCTGGCATTGAACACCACCAATTGCGGGCGGCCATCGAACATGCCAGTACCCGTGATGTTGAGCTGCTTGATCGCCGGGATATGGCGACTCAACACCTCCAGATCGCGAAAGGTAGGCCCTGCTCCTGCGCTGAGCCGGTTGGCGATTTCCGTGACTTCAGTCGGTCGTTTGGCCTCGGGTATGTCCGCGATATGGGCGAGTATTGATTGACGCGACTGATCGCGGATCAATTCCTCCAGTGGCTGTGCCTCGCTTTGCAGGCGCGGCAACATGGTCAGCAACAGTTGAGAAATATTACCCACCGGGCCAGGCAGCTTGCTGGCGAGTTTGCCAAGCTGGGAACTGACACCCTGCAACCAGGCCAGGACGGGGTTTTTGCTGTTGAGCAAGCTGGGCAGATCGAGGTTGTTCGACAACTCGGTGAATGCCTTGGCGTCCATGCCACTGGCGAGCACCGCTGCAGAGATAGCACCGGCAGATGAGCCGGAAACCACCTTGATGTCTTTCAGTTTGTCGGCCTCTTCAAGGGCCTGCACCATCCCCGGGAAGGCGATGCCCTTGGCACCACCACCACTGAGCACCAGATGTGCCGGGGGCGGCGGTGACAGTGCGACCTCCACACGCCCGTCGCCGTGGCGAAAAACGCTTACCTTGCTTTCGCCCACGCCTTTGACCAACGGCGTCTTCACCTCTTGATCGAGGTTTTGAGGTAATAGTGGCTGATTCTGTACAACGGAATTGGAGACATTCATACACGAGGCTCTCTCTACAGGGTGTAGGCCTGAGTGATGAGAGAGTCTCGGGAAGATCCATGCGGAAGAATCCGGTAACGCAAATCATGCC
This sequence comes from Pseudomonas sp. rhizo25, assembly GCF_031931935.1. Taxonomy (NCBI): domain Bacteria; kingdom Pseudomonadati; phylum Pseudomonadota; class Gammaproteobacteria; order Pseudomonadales; family Pseudomonadaceae; genus Pseudomonas; species Pseudomonas sp. rhizo25. The sequence goes on along the minus strand of NZ_JAUJXA010000002.1, from coordinate 561,792 downwards.
GTGCAGTTGTTACTCAGAGAGACCGTCGTCCTTGAACTGGTCCTTCACGTACTTGATTTCGGTACGGCCGTGAGGCGCTGGCAAGCCGTCTTCGCCCAGGTTGACGAAGACCAATTTTTCCACGGTCAGGATGCTTTTGCGGGTGATCTTGTTGCGCACCTCACAAGTCAGGGTGATCGAGGTGCGGCCAAACTCTGTAGCGGTGATGCCCAGCTCGATAATGTCGCCCTGGCGCGAGGCGCTGACAAAGTTGATTTCGGAGATGTACTTGGTCACCACGCGCTGGTTGCCGAGCTGGACAATCGCGTAGATGGCCGCCTCCTCATCGATCCAGCGCAGCAGGCTGCCGCCGAACAGGGTGCCGTTGGGGTTGAGGTCTTCGGGTTTTACCCATTTGCGGGTGTGGAAGTTCATGGTCACTCCAAAGCGTCTTGCGAAATGATGGGCAACATCATGGCAGAGCGCGGACCCAAGCTCTATGAACCATTGCCTATCACCCCCATGAGCGATCTTCATGCCGCCGACAGAAAGGCTTGGGAAGTGTGTCGTACACGGCTATAATCGCTCCCGCTTCAAAACGGTCATCTTCGATTGATACCGTTCTCCCGCCACCTGTCCGAGGGGCGCTGCAGCAGGTTCAACCTGTCAGGCTCGGATGGGGCGTTGTCCGGCCTGGTTGCCCTGGCCTGATACTAAACGCACAACGGCGCCCATTCGCACACTACGAATGGAGGCTCTTCATGAGCGCTGTCATCACGCCTGCAGATTTCACCGACTACAAAGTCGCCGATATGTCCCTCGCTGCCTGGGGCCGTCGCGAAACCTTTATCGCCGAATCCGAAATGCCTGCCCTGATGGGCCTGCGTCGCAAGTACGCCGCCGAGCAACCGCTCAAGGGCGCGAAGATCCTCGGCTGCATCCACATGACCATCCAGACCGCCGTACTGATCGAGACCCTGGTTGCCCTGGGCGCCGAAGTGCGTTGGTCGTCCTGCAACATCTTCTCGACTCAAGACCAGGCCGCTGCCGCTATCGCTGCCGCCGGTATCCCGGTATTTGCCTGGAAGGGCGAGACCGAAGAAGAGTACGAATGGTGCCTGGAGCAAACCATCCTCAAGGATGGCGCGCCATGGGATGCCAACATGATCCTCGACGACGGCGGTGACTTGACCGAGCTGTTGCACAAGAAGTACCCGCAGATCCTCGACCGCGTCCACGGCGTGACCGAAGAAACCACCACCGGCGTACACCGCCTGCTGGACATGCTGGCCAAGGGCGAGCTGAAAATCCCGGCCATCAACGTCAACGACTCGGTGACCAAGAGCAAGAACGACAACAAGTACGGTTGCCGTCACAGCCTGAACGATGCGATCAAGCGCGGCACCGACCACCTGCTGTCGGGCAAGCAAGCCCTGGTGATCGGCTACGGTGACGTGGGCAAGGGTTCGTCCCAGTCCCTGCGCCAGGAAGGCATGATCGTCAAGGTTTCCGAAGTCGACCCGATCTGCGCCATGCAAGCCTGCATGGATGGTTTCGAAGTGGTTTCACCGTTCATCGACGGTATCAACGACGGCACTGAAGCAAGCATCGACAAAGCCCTGCTGGGCAAGATCGACCTGATCGTCACCACCACCGGTAACGTGAACGTGTGCGATGCGAACATGCTCAAGGCCCTGAAAAAGCGCGCCGTAGTGTGCAACATCGGTCACTTCGACAACGAGATCGACACCGCCTTCATGCGCAAGAACTGGGCATGGGAAGAAGTGAAGCCGCAGGTTCACAAGGTTCACCGTACCGGTGCCGGTCAGTTCGACCCGCAGAACGATGACTACCTGATCCTGCTGGCCGAAGGCCGCCTGGTTAACCTGGGCAACGCCACTGGTCACCCAAGCCGCATCATGGACGGCTCGTTCGCCAACCAGGTACTGGCGCAGATCTTCCTATTCCAACAGAAATACGCCGACCTGTCGCCAGCCCAGAAAGCCGAGCGCCTGACCGTGGAAGTACTGCCGAAGAAACTCGACGAAGAAGTGGCCCTGGAAATGGTCCGCGGCTTCGGTGGCGTGGTGACTCAACTGACCAAGACCCAGGCCGACTACATCGGCGTGACGGTTGAAGGCCCGTTCAAGCCGCACGCTTACCGCTACTAAGTAATCAGCCCAATCTGCTCTACCTGTAGGAGCGAGCTTGCTCGCGAAAAACTCAAGGACACCGCGTACATCCTGTTTCTACGCGTTATCGTTGACGTTCTTCGCGAGCAAGCTCGCTCCTACAGTGCAGATGGGTTGCACAGTCGGCTTCTGAGTTTCCAAGGGTATTACTATGTCCCAAGACCGTCGCTACAGCTTCGAGTTCTTCCCGACCAAGACCGATGCTGGGCATGAAAAGCTGATGGCCACTGCCAAGGTGCTGGCCAGCTACAACCCCGACTTCTTCTCCTGCACCTACGGCGCCGGCGGTTCGACCCGCGACCGCACGATCAACACCGTGCTGCAGCTGGAAAGCCAAGTCAAAGTTCCCGCCGCTCCGCACTTGTCGTGCGTGGGCGACAGCAAGGACGACTTGCGCGGCCTGCTGACCCATTACCAGCAAGCCGGCATCCAGCGTATCGTCGCCCTGCGTGGCGACCTGCCTTCCGGTATGGGCATGGCCAGTGGCGAGCTGCGCTACGCCAACGAGCTGGTGAGCTTCATCCGCGAAGAAAGCGGCGATCACTTCCATATCGAAGTGGCCGCTTATCCGGAAATGCATCCCCAGGCGCGCAATTTCGAAGACGATTTGCAGAATTTCGTGCGCAAAGCCAATGCCGGCGCCAACAGTGCGATTACCCAGTACTTCTTCAACGCCGACAGTTATTTTTACTTCGTCGAGCGCGTGCAGGCGATGGGCGTGAATATTCCGATCGTGCCGGGCATCATGCCAATCACCAACTACAGCAAGCTGGCGCGCTTTTCCGACGCCTGCGGCGCCGAGATCCCACGCTGGGTGCGCAAACAACTGGAAGCTTATGGCGACGACGTAAAAAGCATCCAGGCGTTCGGCGAGCAGGTCATCACCGAGATGTGTGAGCAATTGTTGCAAGGTGGCGCGCCAGGGTTGCATTTCTATACCCTGAACCAGGCTGAACCCAGCCTTGCCATTTGGAACAACCTCAAGCTGCCACGCTAAGGCTTGTGCAGTTGTGCCAAGGCCCTCGTCCAGACGAGGGCCTTTGTCGTTTTACGTTACCCACGGAACCCCGTAGTCCATGAATACAGTGTCCTCGCCTTCCCGTCCGCAGCTGATCTACCTGGTCTTCGGTGCCGAGACCTACCACCAGGAGGCGGTATTCAGCATCGCCAGCGCACTTGCGTTCCTGCAGGAGACTACGGACGCGAACATAGACATTCAGGTATTCAGCGACAACCCCGAGCCTTATCGCCTGCTGCCGGTGCGCGTGCGTCCTCTCGACGAGGCCACCCGCAAACGCTGGAGCGAGCCCCACGGCTATCACTTCCGCACCAAACACGTGGTGCTGCGCCAGGTGTTGCAAGAGTCTCCGGTGGCGCTGCTGATCGACACCGACACCTTCTTCCACCATTCTCCCATGACGCTGTTCGAACGCGTCCAGCCCGGCACCCTGCTGTGCAATGCCTTCTACACCAAGTACGGCGATAATCACGAAAGCATCCTCTACACTGCTCTGCGCCAGCGCCTGCTGGATATGGGCGTGGCCGACGATGACATGATGACCCTCAATTCCGGCGTCATGGGCCTGACCCAGCAGGATGCGCACATCCTTGATCGCTCTATCGAATTGATGGATGAGCTGTTCCCCCATGCCCAGGGCGCGTACACCCTGGAAGAGTTCTGCCTGTCCATCGCCGCCTATCGCACCGTCAACGTGCGCGAGTGCCCGGACCTGATCCATCATTACTGGAGCCGCAAGCAGTTGTTCCGGGCCAAGGTCAAGGCGTGGATCGCCAAGCACGCCAGCGCCCCTACCAGTGCACAAGCCCTGGCCGACACGCGGCAGGTGTCCTCGCACCTGCCGCGCCCGCCACGCTTGCAGCGCTTGATGTACAAGCTCATCACCCTGTTGCTGCCCAAGCACCAGCAACAGTTCATCCGCGAAATTCTTTACGGTTGCTACGAACACGAAAACGAGTTCGACCAGGCCTGCGGTCCGGTGTGGTGGGATAAGGCCCGACAAAACCAGGAGGAACGCCAGAAGCGCCCGATCGATGCCCACCAGCTGGAACACTGGTTCGCCAACCCCGTGGTGCGCCTGATTCTGGGTGAGCGCCGCGCCGCGATCCACGAACACCTGCTGGACGCTCCGGCGAAATAGGAGCGTCCGCCAATACGCGTGCCAGAGCTTCTCTTTCGCCCATGAGCGTCGTAACCTGAGGGCATGCCCGTCATTTTCAAGCTGTTGATCGCTGCGCTTTTTGCTTGCCTGAGCCTGGCCGCTAATGGCGAGAAATTGCGCATTGTCACCGAGCCCTGGGCCCCCTACGTCTACGACGACCACGGCCGCATGGCTGGCCTGGACTATGAAACCACCGTGATCGTGTTCCAGCGCCTGGGCGTCGAGGTGCAATGGCAGTTCCTGCCCTGGAAGCGCTGCCTGGCGATGCTCGATCAGGGCCACGCCGACGGCGCGCTGGATATTTTCCACAGCCACGACCGTGACGCCCTGCTGCTCTACCCCGGCGAGCCATTGTCGGACGTTGAATTCGTACTGTTCTACGCCAACGAACGCGCGCATCCTGCCGAAACCCTCGATGACCTGCGTGGCCTGACCGTCGGTGTTTCCCCCGGCTACCTCTATGGCGATGCATTCAGCGAGTCCAACGCCTTTGAGCGTGAGCCCGCACCCAGCCATGAAGCCAATTTCGGCAAGCTCATGCTCGGGCGCATCGATATGGTGGTTACTGACCGACGGGTGGGGCAACACGTGATCAAGGCACTGGGCCTTGAGGGCAAGGTCAGCCAGGCGTCGGTGTTGGTCAGCCGCCAGCCGCAATTTCTCGCGGTGCGGCGCGGCGCGGGCATGGACCTGCTGGTACAACGCTTTGCCGCCGAGCTCAAGCGCTTCAAGCAAGAGCCGGCCTATGCCGCCTTGAGCGCCAAATATGGTGGAATGCACCCACAAACGGCGCCTATATCAGCGTCAGGACGTGCCGTTGAGCAGCAGGAAAGCAGCGCGCCGTGATTGCTCTGTTATACTCCGGCCTTTCCGCCAGGCTTACGCCCGGCCGCTCGGGTCTTGAAAAAGGCACCCAACCCAGCTACTGCGCAGCTTTGCAGCCCGCGCGAGCCGGTGGCGTGCCCGCCAGACGCAGCAGGACCGGACGGGATTGCGCTCCCCTAAGCGCCATTCACGCCCGGCAAGATTATCCCTTTGGGCCAAGCCCTAACTAAAACAGGATTACTCATGTCCTTTGCTTCCCTCGGTCTCTCCGAGGCTTTAGTCCGCGCCATCGAGGCAGCGGGCTATACCGAGCCTACTCCGGTGCAACAGCGGGCCATTCCCGCCGTGTTGCAAGGTCGCGACCTGATGGTCGCGGCTCAGACAGGTACTGGTAAAACCGGCGGTTTCGCCCTCCCGATCCTGGAGCGGTTGTTTCCCAACGGTCACCCGGACAAATCCCAGCGTCATGGCCCGCGCCAACCGCGCGTACTGGTCCTGACCCCAACCCGCGAACTCGCCGCCCAAGTGCATGACAGCTTCAAGCTGTATGCCCGCGACTTGAAGTTCGTCAGCGCCTGCATCTTCGGCGGCGTCGGCATGAACCCCCAGGTTCAGGCCATGTCCCGTGGCGTCGACGTGCTGGTGGCCTGCCCCGGTCGTTTGCTCGACCTTTGCGGCCAAGGCAGCGTCGATTTGTCCCACGTGGAAATCCTCGTGCTGGACGAAGCCGACCGCATGCTCGACATGGGCTTTGTCCATGACGTGAAGAAGGTCCTCGCCCGCCTGCCAGCCAAACGTCAAAACCTGCTGTTCTCGGCGACGTTCTCCCAGGACATCACCGCCCTGGCCGGCAAGCTGCTGCATAACCCGGAACGCATCGAGGTCACGCCGCCGAACACCACGGTCGAGCGTATCGAGCAACGCGTATTCCGCCTGGCCGCCAGCCACAAGCGCTCGCTGTTGGCACACCTGATCACCCACGGCGCGTGGGAACAGGTGCTGGTCTTCACCCGCACCAAGCACGGCGCCAACCGCCTGGCCGAGTACCTGGACAAACACGGGCTCACTGCCGTAGCCATCCACGGTAACAAGAGCCAGAACGCACGCACCAAGGCCCTGGCAGATTTCAAGGCCGGCTCAGTACGTATCCTGGTCGCCACCGATATCGCCGCCCGCGGCCTGGATATCGACCAGTTGCCACACGTGGTCAACTTCGAGTTGCCCAACGTCGATGAAGACTATGTGCACCGTATCGGCCGTACTGGCCGCGCCGGTCGTTCGGGCGAGGCTATTTCCCTGGTCGCGCCGGACGAAGAAAAACTGCTTAAAAGCATCGAGCGCATGACCAAGCAGAAGATCGCCGACGGCGACCTGATGGGCTTCGATGCCAGCGCCGTGGAGGCCGAGAAACCTGAAGCCCGCGAGCGTCCAGATGTGCGTAACCCGCGCAACCCACGCGGTCCGAAGGGCGATGGCCCGAACGGCGGCGGTGGTGGCGGTGGTCGTCGCGACAAAGGCAAGGACAAGGGCAAGGAAAAGTCCGCCACCAGCAGCCGAGGTGAACGCCCGGCCCGTGAGCAAAAGCCACGTGAAGGCACCCCGGCCCGCGAACAGCGCCAGCCGAGCCAGCCGCCACGCGCCGCCGCTGACCGTGCCCCGGACGAGTTCCTCGACGACGATGTGGATAACTTTGGTAACCGCGTCGACTACGTGCCCCAGGCCAAGCCGGCCCAGGGCCGTGGCCGTCGTCCAGGTGCCCCGGCACAAGGCGCCGGTGCGGGTGCTCCCCGTGGCGGCCAGCCTCAGGGCGGTCGCCAGAACGGCCCGCGCAACAGCAGCGGCGGCAGCACCGGTACTCCGCCTGCCAAGCGCAGCGGCCCGCGTAATGGTGCACCGCGTGACGGCCAGGCGCGTCGCGAAGATTCGCGCAGCAACAACCGCCGCCCGGCCCGTGACGACCAGCCACGCCTGTCCGAGCCAGCGGTGCAAAACCCGCGTGGTGGCCCGGCGCCGAAGATCATCCACAAGGAGTCGAAAGCTGATCGCTTCCCGACACCCGAGCAGTTGGACCAACTGCCCGGCCGTCCTCGTGGTGAAAAACCGGCACTGCTGACTCGCAACCGCGAGGCATAAAAAAAACCCGTATCGCGAGATACGGGTTTTTTTTGCCTATAGGAACGTGCTTGCTCGCGAAGGTCGTCAACGATAAAGCTGGCAGCCTGAAAAAACGCGGTGTCTCTACGTTTTTCGCGAGCAAGCTCGCTCCTACATACGGAGCATTACTTCGCTTTCACACCTTCAAAGGTGATGTACAGCTGAACCACGTCGGACTGTGGACCTACGTCCATGCCCTTCGGAACGAACTCTTTACGGCTGATCGAGGTGGTGCCTTCAAAGCCGGCACGGTAGCCGCCCCATGGATCCTTGCCTTCGCCCAGGAACGTAGCCTTGACCACGATAGGCTTGGTTACGCCATGGAAGGTCAGATCGCCCGTTACATCAGCAGTCTGCTTGCCATCCGCGTTCTTGCCGGTTGGCTTGACACTGGTGGAGACGAACTTGGCGTCAGGGAATTTGCCCGAATCCAGGAAGTCTGCGCTGTTGACATGCTTGTCGCGCTCGGCGTGGTTAGAGAACACGCTGGCGGTGCGGACATTCATTTCAATCTTGGCGTCTTCTGGCTTGGCAGCGTCGAAGCTGAACTTGCCGTCCAGGTCCTTGAAGGTACCGGTGATGTAGCTGTAGCCCAGGTGGCTGATCTTGAAATCGACGAAGGCGTGCTGGCCTTCCTTGTCGATCACGTAGTCAGCGGCCATCGCCGAACCTGCGGACAGCAGAGCAGAACCGATTGCCAGAGCAGCGAGTGTTTTTTTCAACATGCTTTCTATTCCTTGTGAGTCGAGGTTGAACATCAGGCTTTGCGCCCCAGCATTCGTGTCAGGGTCGCATCACGATCGATAAAGTGGTGTTTCAACGCAGCCACGCCATGCAAGCCGGCGAAGACCACCAACACCCAGGCCAGGTACAGGTGCACCCAACCGGCGGTATCTGCCTGGTCCGGTAGACCGGAAACCACGGCAGGAATTTCAAACAGACCAAACACCGGAATACCGACGCCGTCGGCGGTGGAAATCAGGTAACCGGCAATCATCACGGCAAACAGCCCCAGATACAGGAACGCATGGCCAAATGCAGCACCGATCCGCGTCATACGGCTATAGCTGGCCAGCGGCGGTGGCGGCGGGCTGACCAGACGCCAGACGATACGCACCAGCATGATGGCAAACAGCGTGATGCCAATGCTCTTGTGCAAGTCAGGTGCATCTTTGCGCCAGGCGCTGTAGTAGTCGAGGCCGACCATCCACAGGCCCAATGCGAATAAACCAAAGACCACCAAGGCGACGCCCCAGTGTAGAACCATGCTGACCCAGCCGTACCGGGCGGGAGAATTGCGTAGCTGCATGTACTTAATCCCGTAAGAACTGTGCCCAAGACTAGCGTTTTACCTATCGAATTAAAGCGGAAAATTTCGCTTTGAAATATCGAGAAATACGATGAAGAGGCTAGGTATCATAAATTAACAAGGGATTAAGACTATTCCCAAGAAACGCGACAGACCGTCCTGCATTTACCGCCAATTGCCCCACAATGGCTTGTGACAGGCGCCACCATTGCATAGGCTTGCGCGATTGTTTCGCCTGCGCCGGCCGCAGGACCGCTTCGAGGAGATCACCGATGGGCTTGAATAACCAGTGGATGCAACGCGACCTCGCGGTGCTGTGGCATCCCTGCACCCAGATGAAAGACCACCAGCAACTGCCGCTGATCCCGATCAAGCGCGGTGAAGGCGTATGGCTGGAAGATTTCGAAGGCAAGCGCTACCTCGATGCCGTCAGTTCCTGGTGGGTCAATGTGTTTGGCCACGCCAACCCGCGCATCAACCAGCGCATCAAGGACCAGGTCGATCAACTGGAACACGTAATCCTCGCCGGTTTCAGCCACCAGCCGGTGATCGAGCTGTCCGAGCGCCTGGTGCAGATGACACCTGAGGGCCTGACGCGCTGCTTCTATGCTGATAACGGCTCATCCTGCATCGAAGTCGCCTTGAAGATGAGCTTTCACTACTGGCTCAACCGCGGCCTGCCAAACAAGAAGCGCTTCGTCACCCTGACCAACAGCTACCATGGCGAAACCATCGCCGCGATGTCGGTGGGCGACGTGCCGCTGTTTACCGAAACCTACAAGGCGCTGCTGCTCGACACCATCAAGGTGCCGAGCCCGGACTGCTACCTGCGCCCCGACGGCATGAGCTGGGAAGAACATTCGCGCAACATGTTCCTGGCCATGGAACAGACCCTGGCCGACCACCACGAGACCGTCGCCGCCGTGATCGTCGAGCCGTTGATTCAGGGTGCAGGCGGCATGCGCATGTATCACCCGGTGTATCTCAAGCTGTTGCGCGAAGCCTGCGACCGCTACGGCGTGCACCTGATCCACGACGAAATCGCCGTGGGCTTCGGTCGCACAGGCAGCATGTTCGCCTGTGAACAGGCCGGCATCCGCCCTGACTTCCTTTGCCTGTCCAAGGCCCTCACTGGCGGTTACCTACCATTGGCCGCCGTGGTCACCACCGACGATGTCTACGAAGCGTTCTACGACGACTACCCGACCCTGCGCGCCTTCCTGCATTCCCACAGCTACACCGGCAACCCGCTGGCGTGCGCGGCGGCCTTGGCGACGCTGGATATCTTTGAAGAAGACAACGTCATCGAAAACAACAAGGCCCTGGCCCAGCGCATGGCGACCGCCACCGCGCACCTGGTCGACCATCCCCATGTCGCGGAAGTCCGCCAGACCGGCATGGTGCTGGCCATCGAGATGGTGCAGGACAAAGCCACCAAGACTGCCTACCCATGGCAGGAACGCCGTGGCCTGAAGGTTTTCGAGCATGCCCTGGAACGCGGCGCGCTGTTGCGGCCGTTGGGCAGCGTGGTGTACTTCCTGCCGCCCTATGTGATTACACCTGAGCAGATCGACTTCCTGGCCGAGGTGGCCAGCGAGGGGATTGATATCGCCACTAACAGCAAAGTCAGTGTGGCAGTGCCGAAAGATTTTCACCCAGGCTTCCGTGATCCGGGTTGATTGCCTACATACACCTTTTCAGAGAACAGAAATGAGACTGTCCCGCTTTTTCACCGACGCCCCGCTGAGCCTCGGCGACCATGAACTGCCCGAAGCCCAGGCGCATTACATCAGCCGTGTGTTGCGCATGGGTGAAGCCGATGCCGTGCAATTGTTCGACGGTTCTGGCCAGGAGTTCCGGGGCACCTTGCTGGAAGTCGGTAAAAAGCGCGTCACCGTGCAACTGACGGAGTGCTTTGCCGGCCAGGCCGAATCACCGCTGCACGTCCACCTCGGCCAGGGCCTATCCCGGGGCGAGCGTATGGATTGGGCGATCCAGAAAGCCACTGAACTGGGCGTCAACGCGATCACGCCGATCTTCACCGAGCGCTGCGAAGTGCGCCTCAAGGACGAGCGCGCCGACAAGCGTCTGCTGCACTGGCGCCAAGTGGCAATCAGCGCCTGCGAGCAATGTGGGCGTTCGACGGTGCCGGTGATTCATGCGCCGGTGCTGTTGGCAGACTGGCTCAAGCAGGTCGAGGCCGACCTGAAGCTGGTGCTGCACCCGGTGGCCGAGCCGATGATCAGCCATGCCAAGCCATCGCGGCTGGCTTTCCTGATCGGGCCGGAAGGTGGCTTGACGGATGGAGAAGTCGAAACCGCCCAGGGCGCGGGCTTCCATGCCGCGCGATTGGGGCCGCGAGTATTACGTACCGAAACCGCGCCGGTGGTGGCGCTGGGCGTTGCGCAGCAACTCTGGGGCGACTTCTAAAGGTGGATGAGGTGATCACTCCACCGGGTCGCTGACCGGGCTGGCAATGATCGCCTTCAACTCACTGGTCATCGGAAACTCCAGGTTCAAGCCATTCGGTGGAATCGGCTGCTCGAACCAGCGCTGGTAAATCCCGTTGATCGCCCCCGAGTGGTAAAGGTCGCCCAAGGCCTGGTTAACCACCGCGAGAAACTGTGGGTCATCCTTGCGCACCATGCAGCTGTAGATCTCCCGCGATTGCTCCTTGCCCACGACCACCCAATGGTGTGGGTCCCTGGCCTTGGCGCGTTCGCCGTAGAGCAGCGCATCGTCCATATAGAACGCCACCGCACGGCCGGTCTCCAGCATCTTGAACGCTTCGCCGTGGTCCTTGGCGCTGATCACGAACATATTGCTCTGATGCTCGGCGTTGTAGCGTTTGAGGAAGCGTTCGTTGGTGGTGCCGGCGGTGGTCACCACGTTCTTGCCCTTGAGGTCGGAGAGTCCGTGGATGCCGCTGGTCCTGGCCGTCAGTAACTGCCCCTTCACATAGATAAACCCATAGGAAAATGCCACCTGCTTCTGCCGTTCGGCGGTCACTCCGGTGGAGCCACACTCCAGGTCAACGGTGCCGTTCTGTACCAATGGGATCCGGGTCTGGGACGTCACCAGGCGATAATTCACACGCAAGTTTTTCAGGCCGGCCTGTTCCCGGACGCGCTCGACGATCCTGTGGGTGAGGTCCACCGAATACCCCATCGGCTTGCCGCTCTGATCGCCTATATACGAGAACGGCACTGACGCATCACGATAGCCAACGGAAATTTGCTGGCTGGCAGTGATTTTCTTCAAGGTTGCGCTGGATTCGCTCGCTGACGCCAGGGGTAGTCCCAGCGTCAGCGAAGAGAAAATGCAGACCTTGAAAATGCAACGGTTTACCGCTGTTTTTTGCATAGGGTAGTCTCGCTGGCTATAGCTATAGGTCGAGCCGGCAGCCGGCCTATCCAGGCATCGCTATTCATCTCTTTACACTCCAACAACCAAAGGTCAGGCCGCCTTGGGAAGAAACACATGTGCGTCAATCGAAGTCGACCGCTCTGCAATCATTTCGGCCAGCAACTGGCCGCTGGCACACGCGAGCGTGAAGCCAAGAGCGCCATGCCCGAGGTTGAGCCACAGATTGCGATAGGAACTGGCGCCAATCAGTGGCAGGCCGGTGGGCGTCGCTGGCCGCATCCCTGCCCATTCAACCGCAGCGTCATAGTTGCCGCCCATCGGAAACGTCTGGCGGGCCAAGCGTTTTATCACCGCCAGGCGCTTGGGCTCCGGGGCGCTGTTGAAACCCACCATGTCGACCATGGCGGCGACACGTAACTGATCGCCGATCCGGGCATAAACAGCCCTGCGGTCGTAATCGGTCACATTGACCTTCGGGGCATTGTGCTGCTCGCCGATGGGCACGCTGAGGCTGTAGCCCTTGAGGGGGTAAAGCGGTAGACGCATACCTGGCAAACCCAGGCTTGAACTGTTGTGACCGGCTGCCAGGATCAGGTTCTCCACAGGGATGACTTCGTCCTCAAGCTCTACGGCTACAGCCGTATTAAACGCCTCATGGACACGCAATACTTTGCGCCCGTAGACAATGCGGCAGCGTCCCGATGCCTCCAAATGCCCGCCAAGCTGCTGGCAAAATGCATGGCAATCGGCAACCTCTTCATTGGGGTTGTAAATACCGCCGACAAAGGTCCCCTCCATCAGGGACGGTTCAAGCTTGCGGCAGTCTTCGGCCGATAGCACTTGTTGCTGGAGGGGGTCAGTCAATCTGCGCCGCCCCTGCGCGAAGCTGTCATCGGAACGGAAGGTCAGCAGTTTCCCATTGCGCTTCCAGTTGAACCCTTCCAGATGGTCCTCTACCCGCCAGCGGTTCAGGACGTCCTGGCTCATCGCTGCCAGGCGAAGCAAATGTGCGGAGTTTGTACGGTTGACCGAGGAGCGGCAGGCGCCGAGGAAAGAGGCGAGCCAGCGCCATTGTGAAAGGTCCAGCCGGGGCCTGAGCTTCAGGGGAGACTCCGAGCGCAGCAGAAAGCCAAGCGCCTTGAGTGGTACACCAGCATCAGCAAGGGGGGTGACATAGCGGTAGGACAGTTGGCCACCATTCGCAAAACTGGTGACATTACCCAGTTTTTTTTGCGCTTCGACCAAGGTGACTTCCATGCCTGCACGCACACATGCATAGGCACTCGCCAACCCGATGACACCGCCGCCGATGATACATACTCGCCTTGCCATATTGACACCTCACATGGATTGAAACGAATTCCAGAGTAGGTTCAAGTGACAAAAGTTGAACAATGAATAAAGGTAAGCCACCTATAAGTTAAGGTTATGAAAACCCATGCGTCTGCGACATATCGAAATCTTCCAGGCCATCCGCCAGACCGGCTCCGTCAGCGCCGCCGCGCAGTTGCTGCACGTCTCGCAACCAGCGGTGACCAAGGTGCTGCAGCACGCCGAATTGCAGCTCGGCTTTCCGTTGTTTCTAAGGGTGCGTGGCAAGTTACAGCCCACACCGGAAGCCCTGGCCTTGGAAAGCGAAGTAGAGAAAGTCACAACGAGCCTGCAAGGAGTGCAACGGCTGGCCAAGAGCTTGCGCCATACGTCTGAACAAAGCGTGCGCATCGGCGCCATCCCGGCGCTGGCACAGTCGCTGCTGCCACCGTCAATCCTTGAGTGGAAGCGCAGCTACCCGGACATGATCTGTGAGCTGTCCAGCGACCATAGCCGCGAGCTGGTGCAGCAGTTGTTGATGCGCGAAATCGACCTGGCACTGACCCTCAATTTCTCCGGCCACCCGGGGCTCACCAGCCAGATACTGGCAAACGGGGCGCTGGTAGCGTTGGCCTCCAAGGCTTACTGGCCTGAGGCTGAATCAAGCAAGCCATTGCCTTTGGCCGAACTGGCGAACACGTCGCTGATTGGTCTTTCCAGCGCTGATCCGTTGGCGGCAAAGCTCGACAGTTACCTGGAAAATATTGACCCACCGCCACAAATAAGCATTTCCGTACAAACCTATTCCCTGGCCCGGGCCATGGTTGAATCCGGTGCGGGAATAACGGTGATTGATCCCTTCACGGCCCTCGGTGCGTCCACGACGACGATGTGCATTCGCACGCTTGTCCCGCAGTTGCCGATCACCCTGTACGCCCTGACCCGCGCCAACGAACCGCCTCCGCATATGTTGGCCGACCTGTTGCATATCTTCGGCAACCGGGCACGTGAGTTGCTCGAGCGCCTTCAGAATGCCCCCTTCATTCAGAGCACGTAATGCATGATCGCCACGAAATGCAGCAGGCTGCCGCCGATGACAAACAGATGCCAGATCCCATGGGAATGGCGCAGGCGATCCTCCAGAGCAAAAAAGATAATACCGACGGTATACAACACCCCGCCCGACGCCAACCAGATGAATCCCGCCGTACCCAGCGCCGCCATCAGCGGCTTGACTGCCACGAGTACGATCCAGCCCATCACGGCATAAATTACAATGGACAGAATCCGCGCCTCCGAGCGCGGCTTGATCTCTTGCAGGATGCCGATCACCGCCAGCCCCCACACGATGCCGAACAGCGTCCAGCCCCATGGCCCGCGCAGGGTCACCAGGCAAAACGGCGTATAGCTGCCGGCGATCAACAGGTAGATGGAAAAATGATCGACCTTCTGCATGATCGCTTTTCGCCGCCCCTGCACGCTGTGGTACACCGTCGACGCGCTGTACAGCACCATCAGGGTAAAGCCGTAGATCGCCACGCTGACGATCTTCCAGGGGCTGCCGTCCAGGCTCGCCACCACCAACATCCACACGGCGCCAATACACGCAGCGACTGCACCGAGCAAATGGCTCCAGGCGTTGAATCGTTCCCCGTGGTACATCTGTCACCGACCTCCCCATAACCTTCAAGAACAGGCTGGCAAGCGTCCAGCCTTGCGCATAAGAGTGCAAGCGGCTTGTGACGTTCCGAGGACGGCGCACGCGTTTGCGGGCACAATTGTAGGTAATCGAACAAGAGCCCACGGCCATGCTGATCGACGAAGAGTTCACCCTCAAGAAGCTGGAAATCTTCCTGGCGTTCATGCGCACCGGCAACCTGGCCCGCGCCGCCGCCGAGTTGCAAACCAGCAACGTCAGCGTTCATCGCGCCATCCACTCCTTGGAAAATGCCCTGCGCTGCCCGCTGTTCAAACACGAAGGTCGCAACCTCACCCCGCTGGAAAGCGCCTATGTGCTTGAAGAACGCGCACAAAAACTGGTGGCCGATGTGGTCGACAGCGTACGCCTGACCCGCGAAGCCGCCGGCTTCTCCGCTGAGCGTTTCAAGCTCGGCTCGCTGTATTCGCTGACGGTAAAAACCGTACCGCAACTGATCATGGGCCTGAAGATCCGCCGCAGCGAACTCAACATCGACCTGATCCTCGGCTCCAATTTCGACCTGCTCTACAAACTCAAGAACATGGAAGTCGACGCGATCCTCATCTCCCTCGACGAACACGCCAACGACCCCGACTGTGAGCAGATCGCCCTGTTCAGCGATGACATTTTCCTGGCCACCCCGGCCGATTCGCCTCTGGATCGCAATCTGGAAATCGACCTGGCCGACGTGCGCGACGCCACCTTCATCACCCTCACCCAGGGTTTTGCCACGCACCAGGACGGCAATCGGGTGTTCAAGCAGGCGGGGTTCGAGCCGAAGGTGGCGATGCAGGTGAACGACATCTTCACTCTGCTGAGCATGGTCAGTTCAGGGGTGGGTTATGCCCTGCTGCCGGGGCGGATTGCAGCGGTGTATGAGAACCGCGTGAAGCTGATACCGCTGCAACCCCGCTATCGGTTGCAGCAGCATATCGGCGTGGTGTTCCTGAAGGCCAAGGAGCGCGACCCGAACCTGCTGGCGCTGCTGGCGGAGTGTCGGATGTATGCTAATCGCCAGGCTTGAGAATGCCATCGGGGGCTTGCCCCCGATTGCGCCCGACCAAACACCACAGTCCGCAAACCTAACCAACCAACCCACGCACAATGAAGTACAGCAGCGAAGGGCCAAGCAAACACCCAAGCCCGGTATGGAACGTCGCCGTCAGCGCGCCATACGGTACCAGCCGCCGATCCGTCGCCGCCAGGCCCGCCGTCACGCCACTCACGGTGCCGGCCAACCCACCAAACACCATCGCCGAACGCGGGTTATCCAGGCCCATCCAGCGCGCCGCCACTGGCGTGCCAACCATCACCAGTATCGCCTTGATCAACCCCGTTGCGATCGACAGCGCCATCACATCCGAGGTCGCGCCAATCGCCGCGCCGGTCACCGGGCCGACGATGTAGGTTACAGCGCCAGCTCCGATAGTGGTCATGCTGATCGCATCGCGATAACCAAAGGCCCAGGCCATGCTCGCGCCAACAATAAACGGCAGGATCGTGCCCAGCAGCAGTGCAATCACGCCGATCATTCCGGCCTTGCGCGCCTCGGTGGCTTGCACTTCGAACGCCGTAGCGACGATGGCGAAGTCACGCAACATCGCACCGCCCATCAGGCCGATCCCGGAAAACAGCGCAAGGTCCGCCAGGCCCTTTTGCCCACCCGTGAGAGTGCCGCCGACCCAAGCCAGGACCAGGCCGATAACAATGGCAATCGCCGAGCCATGAATGCGCCCGAACGTCAGGCGCTTGGACAGCACCACGGAAATCCACATCACCACGCCAACGAACGCAAAAGCGGTAATCAGGCCGTTATGTTCCAAGCCTTTTTCAATGAGGTCCCACATATCAGCGACCTCCCGCGACGAGAATCAGCGGCTCTTCGGGCGGCAAGGGCTCGCCCTTGTGGGTGCGGCTGATCAAGGCGATGGTGCAACCACACACCACGACCGAACCAATGGCCGCGAGCACTGCAACCGGGCCGCCATGCAGCGCCGTTACTACGTTTTGCTGCGCCGCCATCGCCACCACCACCGGGATGTACATGGCGCCCCAGAAGCCCACGCCCATCTCGCAGTCCTTAGTCATGCCACCGCGCTTTTGCATCCACAACCGCGCGCAGATCAGCAGGATCATCGCGATCCCCACGCCGCCTACGTTGGATTTGACGCCCAGCAACACGCCAAGCATGTCGCCCATGATCACGCCTGCAAGCGTGCAGATCGCCAGCAATGCCACACCGTAGATAATCATTATTGTTGTCCTCAAAGTGCTCGTTCGAAATTGTTGTTTTTGTGCTTCGAAAGCCTTGGGTGCTGCTTTATCGGTGGCGGCGTTCCTCCTCTTGCAGCAGGGCCTGCAAGGTATCCAGGCGTGCGCCTTCGCAGGCGATCACCGTGCCTTGGTCGAAGACCCGCCGTGACAGGCCGGTGAGCACCGCGCCCGGAGGCAATTCGATCTGCAGGCGCACGCCGCGCTCATAGGCGCTTTGCACGGTGCCGCGCCAGTCGACGACGCGGCACATATTGAAAGCCAGGTCATCGCGCAGTTGCTCGGGGTTGTGGATGGGTCGTGCGCGGGTGCTGCTCAGGTAGGTGATGCGCGGCGCCTTGAGCGGCACGAAGGCTTGGGCCAGGACCTGGGCCGGCTGTTCCAGCAACGCGCAATGGGACGGCACGCTGACGGCCAGGCGCTTGGCGATGCCGCTGCCTTTAATGCGTTCGGCGACGAGCTTCATGGCTTCATCACTGCCGGCGATGACGGTCTGGTTATCGGCGTTGATATTGGCCAGGTACACCGGGGTCAGTGGGCTGTGGATATCCGCCAGCAGCGCCTCGACGCGGGATAATTCAGGGCCAATCAGGGCGGTCATGCCATAGCCCTGTGGATAAGCCTGCTGCATCAGCTCGCCCCGCAAGCTCACCAGCTTTACCGCGTCAGCGAAGTTCAGGGCACCGGCGATGACGGCGGCTGGGTAGGCGCCGATGGACAGGCCCGCCACGTAATCAGGCGTATGTTGCAACTGACGGGCATGGGCGACGCCGACGATCAGCAGGCACAGTTGCACCGCACGCGTGCTCGCCAAGGCTTGCGCCGAATCGAGCTGACGCACATCTTCACCCAAGGCATCACTGGCTTCTTCCAGAACCTCGGCCGATAGCGCCTGGAGCATACCCGTCCGCTGGGCACCCTGCCCCGGAAACACCAGGAGGCTGCTCATGCCACAGCCTGCCAAGGGTCGAGCACAAGGTGTGCGCCGCTGCTGGTTTTGAGCAGCACACGACGAGATACGCCGGCCCATTCGCGCAAGGCGACAGCGCCAAACGGGGTTTGCAGTTGCAGGTCCACGGCGCACGGCGCGGTGTCGAGTTTCGCCAGTAACGCCCGCGCCTCAAAGCGATCAAGCGGTTCGGGGGTGCGCAAAATTAAATCCAGGTCACTCATGACATGCAACGCTTCGACGCCGCTCGCCAATTCAAATCCGGCGCTACCGCTGACGCCCCAGTGATACTGCGCCAACACTGGCCGCAGTTGATCGAGCGCCCGCAGCGCCGGTAAATCCCGTGGCGAGATCACCTGGCGCAAGTCTTCGGGCACCACGCGCCGTTGCACCCCTGCAATGGGCATCACCGCCGCAAACCGCTGCTCACGCAAACGCCCACGCACACCAACCGCCACTTGGCCCGGATCGGTGACGGCGCGACGCACCACCACCGGATGACCCGCGCTGATCGCATCCAGCGCCCAGGCTGGCGCGTCATCAGGCAGATGCGCCGGCGTCATGCCCCAGAGCAAATCGTGGGCGTTCACCATTGTTCCCGCAGCAGTTGGCGTACGTGGCTTGAGGCGGCGCGATTAGTCGCACCGAGACGTCCTTTCAAATCGGGTTGCACGACATCTTTGATCGCCTGCACCAGGCAATCGGTGACCCGCGCCACATCGTCCGTTGTCGGCTGTTCAATCTGGCTCACCGACAAGGTCTCCCAGAGCAAACCCAGGCTGGCATAACTGTCGATGTCATAGGCCATCGGCGGCACACTGGCGGCCAAGGCTTCCAGCTCTTCAACACTGCGCAAGGTCACCCGCGCCGCCGAGGCCTTGCCCATGGCGTGCACCATTACCCCAGGGTCGCGCAGGGCGATCAAGCGGTTGGCCTGGTAACCGTGGGCCAGAAACGCACCGGACATGGCCTTGCCCACCAGCAACGCAATCACCGGGTGCCCGGCCAGGCGTGCGCGGGCGTAGCTGTCGGCGGCGGCGGCCAGGGCCTGGTGGATGCCGAGGGCTTCTTCACGGCGACCATAGGCTTGGCTGGGCACATCGACGATGGCGATGATGGGGCGTTTGTCACCCGTCACGATGGCTTCATCGACGGCCTTGGCTAGCCCCCAACCTTCCAGCAACCCGACTTCGCCATTGCGCGCACGCGGGAAGCGGTTATTCGGGTCGGTGACCACCGCGATAAAGCGCACCGCCTGTTCACCCAAGACGCCGTCTGCGACTTTCAATGAGTCCGGCAAGCCCTCTACGGGTGCTGCGCCAGCGCTCAATGCATTGAACCACTGTAACCCTCTCATGGGCGTTCTCCCTGATACAGAGCGCGAACCGTCGCGGGCTCGATTTGCGCCGCTGTGTCGAGTTCGGCCAGGCGCGCCAGGTAGAAATCAGCGCGCCGGCTGCGGGGTTGTTCGGGCGCCCCGTGTTGCAACAGCGCGCTCACGGTCTGCTGGATCTGCACCACATCGTCCGCCACGTAACGGTCGGCCAAGCCACTGTTGAAACGTTGTTCGCCGCCGGTGAGGCTCCAGATAAACGGGCGGTCGCGGGAGTCGTATTCTTCCAACCCGGCCTCCTGTTCGATCACCTGCGGTCCGTTCAGCCCCAGGCGCGCTTCGCGGGTGACCACCAGGTAACTGCACAGTCCGGCCGCGATGGACATACCACCAAAACAACCGACACTGCCCGCCACCACACCGACCACCGGCTGGTACTGGCGCAGGTCGACAATCGCAGCATGGATATCAGCAATCGCGGCCAGCCCCAGATTGGCTTCCTGCAAGCGCACCCCACCGGTCTCCAGCAGCAGCACGGCACGGGTCGGTATGGCGTTGCGGTTGTCTTCGGCGGCCAGTTCCAGTGCCCCCGCGATTTTTGCGCCACCGACTTCACCGAGGCTGCCGCCTTGGAAATTGCCCTCGATAGCGGCGACCACTACCGGCAAACCGCCGATGCTGCCCTTGGCAATCACCACACCGTCATCGGCCTGGGGCACCACGCCCTGGCGGCTGAGCCACGGCGACATGACCCGTTGGAACGGGTCGATCAGTTCACGATAAGTGCCAGCATCCAACAACGCCTTGGCGCGCTGCCGCGCACCGAGTTCGACGAAGCTGTGTTTGTTGAGCAAATCAGTCATGGCCGACCTCCTCGAAACCTTGCTCCAGGCGCAAACGCACCACGCCGGGGGTGGCGCCGAAATCGTGGATATCGATGTTCAAGGCAGGTGGCGTCTGCTCCTGGAAGATGCGTTCTAACAGGTGCTGCCAACGTTGCTCGGCGCCGTTGACCGAGGTCTGCACTTGGATGGTCAGCGTGCCGGGAGTGCCCGGCTCCAGCAGCACTTCGAGGTCGCCCGAACCGACGCAACCCACCAGCGCGCGGCCTTTTGGCGGCTGGCCCGCGGGGAATTCAAAGGATAAGGTTTCCATCACAACGCTCCGTCGAGGCGGTCGATAAACAGGCAGGCGGCGAGCAAGTCGGCAGCGCCGCCAGGGGAGGCATTCAGGGCCAGGAGTTGCTGGTCCAGTGCGTGCAGTTGGCGACGGCCCGCAAGGGTTGCGCTACCGCCAGCGTCGAGCACGGCCTGGGCGCCTTGCTGCATGGCTTGGAGGCCTTCAGTGCCGGCGCGGTAGAGCACGCAGGTGTCGGCCAGCTCGGTCATGATCGCGAGCAATGCATCCAGGCGGGCATTTTGCTCACCGGCGTTTTGCCCGCGGCTTTTATGCAGTTGCGGCAGGCCGCGTTGCATCACAGCGGGGAAGCCCAGTTGCGCTTCTTCACGGGCACCGCGTGCGCCGTAGCGCTGGGCGACCTGTGCGCCGTGGCTCAGCGGTTGCGGCGCGAAGCGGTCTTCGAGCAGAGCTAGTTTGGCCGCGGTCAGGGTTACGGCGCGTGGTTGCAGGGCCGCTGCTGCGGTGAGCAAACCAAGAGCCCAGATTGCGCCGCGATGGGTATTTACGCCGTTGGTAGTGATGAGCATCGCTTGCTCGCCTTCGCGGCCAAGACGGCCGAGTGCTTCACGCAAGGGCACACCGACTTCACCGAATACAAGGGCAGCCTCGGCCATTTCCTTGAACATCGGCCACAGCGACAGCGCTGAGGCGTGCATCAGGCCCAGGTGCAAATCACTGTGGGCGCCGTTGCCGCGCCGGTCTACCAAGGCGGGTTTGGGCGACAAATCCGCTTCATCGATCAGCGAGTCGACGGCCATATCCGCCAGGCGATCAGCCAGGCTCAGTTCATGCTGTTTGAGAGCGTGCATTTACCAGCTCCTGAATTTGGCAGGCGGGTTGTACAAGCCGCCGGACCATTCCACCAGGTCGGCTACGCTCTTGGCAGCCAGCAACTCGCGGGTGGCGTCGGTGCGGCGGATACCCAGGTCTTCGGGCAAGGCAATCAAGCCTTCGCGGCGCATACGGACGGTGTCCTTGGGGTTATGCCGCATACCGATGGCCGTCACCCCGGCGACTGCAGCGATCATTGCCTGGCGTTCTTCCAGGGAGCGCGCCTTGTAGAGGTAAGCGATGCCCTCTTCGGTGAGCAAGTGGGTAACGTCGTCGCCGTAGATCATGATCGGCGCCAGGGGCATGCCGCTTTTGCGGGCCACTTCTACTGCGTCGAGGGTGTCGACAAAGGTCGGTTTGCCGCCTTCCTGGAAGGTCTCGACCATTTGCACCACGAGTTTTTTGCCGCGCTCAAGCAGCGCTTCCGGCGCATCGTCATGGCGCATATCCAGCCAGGCCGGTGTGCCGTGCCGACGACCACGTGGGTCGTGGCCCATGTTCGGCGCACCACCGAAACCGGCAAGGCGGCCACGGGTCACGGTGCTGGAATGCCCGTCGCCATCCACCTGCAGGGTGGCGCCGATAAACAGGTCCACCGCGTACTGGCCGGCCAGTTGGCAGAACATGCGATTGGAGCGCATCGAGCCATCGCGACCGGTGAAGAACACATCCGGGCGGGCGGCGATGTAATTCTCCATGCCCAGTTCGGTGCCGAAGCAATGCACGCTCTCGACCCAACCGCTTTCAATCGCCGGGATCAACGTGGGGTGTGGGTTGAGGGTCCAGTTGCGGCAGATCTTGCCCTTGAGCCCCAGGGATTCGCCGTAGGTGGGCAGGATCAATTCGATGGCGGCGGTGTTGAAGCCGATGCCATGGTTGAGTGACTGCACATTGTGTTTTTCATAGATGCCACGGATCGCCATCATCGCCATCAACACATGCACCGGCTTGATATGGCGCGGGTCGCGGGTGAACAGCGGTTCGATGTAGAAAGGCTTGTCGGCCACCACCACGAAATCCACCCAGCTTGCGGGGATGTCCACACGGGGCAAGTCGGTGACGTCGTCCACCAACTGGTTGACCTGCACAATGACGATGCCATCGCTGAACGCGGCGGGTTCGATCAGCGCCGGGGTGTCTTCGGTGCTGGCGCCGGTGTAGATATTGCCGGCGCGGTCGGCCATGAAACCGGCGGAAAGCACCACGTTGGGGATCAGGTCCACCACCAGACGCGCATAGAGTTCGATGTAGGTATGGATCGCGCCGATTTCCAGCAGGCCATCTTCCAGCAGCTGGCTGATGCGCAGGGATTGAGTGCCGGCGAAGGAAAAGTCGAGCTTGCGGGCGATGCCTTTTTCGAACAGGTCCAGGTGCTCGGCGCGCCCGACACTGGGCATGATCATGTGCAAATCGTGGAGCTTGGCCGGGTTGGCCTTAGCCAGGGAGCGCGAGAGGAAGTCGGCCTGCTTCTGGTTGTTGCCTTCCAGTACCACGCGGTCGCCGGGGAGGATCAGCGCTTCAAGCGCCTCGACGATCTTGTCACTGGGCAGCACCGCCCCGTCTGCAATTTTTTTGACCAGCCCGAGCCGCCGCTGCTTCTCGTCGCGCCGCCGCGTCCAGCGCGAGTCGGGGGTGATGGTTGTTGTCATGGTCGCTCCACGGGGTTTGCTGTCGTGGGGCTGTACCTTAGGAGTGAATTTGGGGGCTATCAATCAAGCTCAGCGGCAGACTGTTACGCCTGGAGTAATGAAGATCAAAATGAGGGAGGGGCTTGCTCCCGATTCCGCTGGGTCAGCTATTAAATTTTGGCTGATACACCGCTATCGGCGGCAAGTCGAATCGTCGCACCGCCCCTCCCACATTTGCTCAGTAGCGCCTGTCAGATAGCAGTCCCTGTGTGGGACCGAACGAACCGCGCTATCTCTGATCAAGGCTAGCCAACAAATCTTGCACTTTGAGCATCAATACCGTCGCGCTATCGATCAACTGGCTTAGCAGGGCCTCATCCTCATCCATATACCCTTCGTATTCCGCCAGGTTGCGACGCTCATGACACAACGCCAACAACCGCACCTGCACCTTGCTCGCGTCGAGGGTGTGAACCAGACATTGAAAGACCAGATAGCGTTTGTCAGAACGATAGCCTTGCAAGCGCAAAGCCGTGAGGGCGATAGCATGGGCGGCGTTGTAAGCCAGATCGAAACGGCTGGCGAATGATAGCTGTGGGGTTGCGGCGTCCTTCAATCGATCACGAGCTGAACGCATCAGCCCGTCACACTCCCTGCGATCCGGCGGCTCAGCCTTCAAGCCACCACTACGTTGCAGATTCTCCAGGTTTGCCTTGCTGTCCATCCGTGGATTCCAGAGGGTTGCCCCCTAACAGATTGATCTTGTCCTGCTGCACTACCCGCTGCACGAAACTGTTCCCGGCATTCCATTTACCGATCCAGTCTTCAGGGGTGTACAGCGTCGGGTTGATGGTGCGACCCAGTTGCTCTTCCAGCGGCATGAGTTGCTCCATGACTTCACTGTAGTTGAGGCTTTGACCGATCAGCATCAGATCTATGTCACTGGATGAGTGCGCCTCACCCTTGGCGATGGAACCGTAGATAAACGCCCAGGTGATCTGCTCGGCAAACGGTGCCAGTGCATTGCGCAATGGCTCGTCCAGGCTCAGCGTCTTGCGCACGATAGCCAACAGTTCCGAGTAAATCGGGCACTGAGGGTTGGCTTGGTAGTGAGTCTGGTTGCCTTGGCGCGTCATGTTCAAGATGCCCGCCAACTGCAAACGCTCCAACTCTCGGGTGAGGCTACCCTTACCCACCTGGGCCCACCGGGCAATTTCATTGGTGAAAAAGCTTTGGTCGGGCTTGCCGAAAAGCAGGCCCAGCACTTTTTGCTGGGTGACCGTGAAGAGCGCAGTACTGAGCGGCAAGGTGTGCATGGCAGCGGCCAATGAGTCCCAAAAAGGGAACGATAGGTCCCTTTTTGGGAACGATCAAGTTTTAAGCCGCTGAGGAGGGGGATATCTGTTCCAGTGCTTGATCCACCAAT
The DNA here is from genome assembly GCF_031931935.1 of Pseudomonas sp. rhizo25. Taxonomy (NCBI): domain Bacteria; kingdom Pseudomonadati; phylum Pseudomonadota; class Gammaproteobacteria; order Pseudomonadales; family Pseudomonadaceae; genus Pseudomonas; species Pseudomonas sp. rhizo25. The sequence continues at coordinate 537,160 of NZ_JAUJXA010000002.1, read as the reverse complement.
AGCTGTCCTATCTCTGCCATTTGCTGAATCCCGAGCATGACGGCGCGCTGGGAAGTGTCCAAGTCGAAAGCCAGGTTGCAGGTGAGTGCGTTGAGGGAGGACAGGGTTTCGCTGGCGTTGACCAGCAGGGTTTCGGTGTTTTGGTGGGGGTTTACGGTGAAGAGGGGTGGATTGGGGGTAGGTTTGATCATGATGAAACTCCTAAACAGTCAGTAAGGAGCGCCACCGTTCGCTTGCACGCGAATGAGGGTGGCGACCGTGCGCAGGTGTGCAAGACCGGGCCTGTTTAGGACACCCAGCAGGTCCGAAGACCTCCTGCGCGCAGCCGCCATAAAGCAGCGAGCACAAAAAACGCCCGTTGGATGGCTGGGCGTTCATACGCCTAAACAGTTTCGTCGGACTTGCACGTCCGTGTCACCGTTTTTTGCGATGACGGGACGAAGACTAGGCGTGCGGACCTCTCACCACAAGTTCATGCACGGCTCAAAATCTTGCAGGAAAAATCCGAAGCCTTTTATGTCGAAGTGCGTGCAGGAAGTTTCATACAGCGTTTTGGGGTTGTTGCTTGGAACTGGTCCTTCTAGCCTTCGCGGTTGAATGCCCATAGTCGAAGGACGTACCAACATGCCGATGCACAACCCACCTCACCCAGGTGAAATCTTGCTCGAAGATGTGATCCCTGCCCTGGGTATCACCATTACCGAAATGGCGCGACGTTTTGGCTTCGCCCGCGAGACTTTTTCAAGGATCCTGCATGGCCACGCCCCGGTCAGCCCGGACCGTGCCGTCCGGTTAGAGCGGGCCGGTGTAAGTACTGCACAGCTGTGGTTGTCGATGCAAAGTGCCTACGACCTGTGGCAGGCCGAGCATCGGGAGCAGCCGGTAATTGAACGCTTGGCGCGGATTGATTGAGGAATGGAGAAAGTGGGAGGCGCAAGTCGAATCGTCGCACCGCCCCTCCCACATTTGCTCAGTAGCGCCTGTTAGATAGCAGTCCACGAGAAGTTCATGCACGGCCCAAATCTGCCCCAATCAATCTTCGCCACTCCCCACCTCTCGCTCTTCAAATGCCGATCGCACGGCTTCCACAACACGCTCTGCACGGCCCGTATCGTCCAACTGCGGATAGGCTTTCTTCAGTTTCCCTGATACCTGCCAGCCATTTTCCTTGAGCGAGCGAATGATGCGGTTCGCGTCGTGATCCGGCATTTCCAGCACTTCCTTGAGCCGCTCCTGGGCAAGCTGGAAAATGATGAGTACCCGCGCTTCATCAGCCATCTCGGTACGGACGGTATGCGCCACGACCTGCGCCGTGTACAGCACGTGCTCGGTCAGATCGGGATAGCGCCATGCAAAGTGCGCGTCGTCGTAGTCATCGAAGACCAGGTTGCTTGAGGTGCCGTCTTCATAGACGGCGACTTTTCCAAAACGATAGGACGCTGCATAGCGTTGCATAAATGGCCGCGAAAACACTTCCAACGTACGGTCATAACGCGCCCGAAAATCAATCGAACGGGTGATGGTGGCCGATACAGGCAGGATCACGCCCTCCGGCACCGCCTTATCACGAATCAAGATATCGTTGATCAAGAAACGATGAATCCGACCATTACCATCGCGCATCGGCTGGATATACACAAAGGCAAAGGCAATTGCCGCCGCCCGGGCCAACGGCTCGGCGCCGCGTGTGGCTAGTTCGAATGCCTTTAGGCCACCGAGCAAGTGTGGCAGCCCCTCAAAGGCCGGCGCGATGTAGTGCACGATATCCTCGCGCATCGTCGCCTGCCCCACGAAGACCGGTGAGCGTCGCAAGCCCAGCCCGAACGCGTCGTGCCCCAAAATTCCGGCTTGCAACGTGTGCAGGCTGTCGTTGCTCAACGGATCCTCGATACGGCCGCAATACTTGGCAATCACGTGGGCAAACCGCTGAATCCTGTCGGCTTTGTCTGACTCTTGCTCGATCAGAAAGCTGGCCCGCGACTCCTTGAGCGTCAACCAGCTGGCCGTGCGCATCAGGATGTCAGTGCCAAAGGTTTGGTTCAGCTCGCGAAGGGCTTCGCCCAGGTCAAATTGCAGCACTTCTTGAACCGATTCGGTACGGCGGACCAAGGGGCAGAACGCTGGCACACCGGGAAGATTATTGTTTATCCGCCAGCGTCGTACCCGCAGAAGCTCAACACGCGTCAGGTAATGCTGCGCTGATACGGCGTCGACATAACCGCCATTGGTGACATCCGGCACATCAAGGTGCTGTCCCGTCAGCCACTCGTACAAGAATCCAGCGCGGCGAGCATATTGACCAAAGGGCGCTTGCCGGCACCAGTCTTCGATTGGTTTCGGGCCAACTGTGGCAAACAGACGGGCAAAAAACTCAAGGTGAATCTCTTCGTACTTGAGCCCAAATTCGAAATGCCCCGCGAAATCGTCCGACGGTTGGTAGCTGGCGGGATACTTGCGCTCGACATGTCCATCGCTCTCGCGGCTCATCCGTGTCTTACCGATTACCGATTCGACGCGTAGGGGTTGTGCAAGTGCGATACCGTATTGCTCGGCGAGTGCCTTGAAACCTACTTGCATCATCAAATCCCCTAACGAGCCATTAAAAATACTAACTATGGGGGGATAGTAGGCGAAAACAATAATCTCGCGCTCATGAAAATGCTAACGCTCACTTTAATTTGATAACAAATCAGCTTTTCTCGTCTAAAACGATAATTTCAGCTGCAACGGCTCGACACGCGTGTTTACGCCAACCCGGACTCGACCAACAGCGCCTCCAACCCCATCAAATCCGGCACCTTCGCCACCTGTTCCCCCACTTGCACCGCCGCCAGTTCCAACGGGCACAACGGCACATCCACGTAGCTCAACTCGCTGTCGAGTTTGTACGAGCGGGGAATGCCCTGGATCACCAGCGCAATAAACTTCAAGGTCGGCCGCCCGCCCAGTGCGTTCAACACCACGATCCGCGAACGTTCGCCGGTCACGCTGGCTTCACCGCACACGGCTTCAAAGCTGATCAAGGGGATTTGCCGATCACGCCAGGTCACTTGCCGCAGGTACCACGGCGGTGCATCGCTGGCCGGTTCGCCGCGCTGGAAGTCGATCAGCTCGGCGATGGCGACGTTGGGCAGCACCAGGTGGCGGTCGGCCAGGGGCAGCAGCAGGCCGGTGAGTTGGCTGGCGCGGTAGTCAAGCATGGGACTTGCTCCAGTAGGCGATGCTTTCCAGCAGCACCGACTCCTGGTACGGCTTGCCGAGGTAGTCGTTGACGCCGATGGCCATGGCGCGGTCGCGGTGTTTCTGGCCGGTGCGCGAGGTGATCATGATGATCGGCAGGCGCATCAGGCGGGGGTCGTTGCGCACTTGGATGGCCACTTCGAAGCCGTCCATGCGCGGCATTTCGATGTCGAGCAGCATCAGGTCCGGGGTGTGTTCTTCGAGCACGGCGATGGCGTCGATGCCGTCCTTGGCGGTGAGCACGTTCATGCCGTTGCGCTCCAGCAGGCGGCTGGTGACTTTGCGCACGGTGACCGAGTCGTCCACCACCAGCACCAGCAGCGGGCGCTTTTTCAGCGGGTCGGTGAGGATCAGCGGGGCGTCGACCGACTGGGCCGGCAAGGCCGGTTGGCGAGCACGGATATGCGCAAGCAGGTCGATGATCAAGACCACGCGGCCATCGCCGAGAATGGTCGCCCCGGACAAGCCCTGCACCCCGGCAAACTGCGGGCCCAGCCCCTTGACCACGATCTCCCGAGTTCCGGCCATGGCGTCCACATGCACCGCCACGCGCCGTTCATTGCAGTGCACCAGCAGCACCGGCACCGGCTGATACTGGCCCAGCAGTTTCGGGCGGCTGACGGTGTGCAGCAGGTCGCCCAGGTAGAACAACTCGTAGCGCTGGCCGGCATATTCATAGTGCGGCGGGTCTTGCTGGTAGTGCCCCGCCAGCTCGTGGGGCAGCACGCGCACCAAACCTTCGATGGTGTTGAGGGGAATCGCGTATTGGTCGTCTGCGCATTGCACCATCAGCGCCCGATTGACCGACACCGTAAACGGTAAGCGAATGCGAAAATGCACGCCCGCCCCCGGCGTCGAATCGATCACCATCGAACCGCCGAGTTGGCGCACTTCTTCATGCACCACGTCCATGCCGACGCCGCGCCCGGAAATCTGCGTGATTTTTTCCGCGGTGGAGAAGCCCGGTTGCAGGATGAATTGCAGCACGTCGCGATCACTGATCTCTTGATCAGGGCCAAGCAGGCCGCGCTTGATCGCCTTGCGCCGCACGGCTTCAAGGGGCACGCCGGCACCGTCGTCGCGCATGTCGAAGACGATATCGCCGCCTTCGTGGGTCAGGTCCAGGGTAATGCGACCTTTCTCCGGCTTGCCCGTCTGCAACCGTACCTCGCGGGATTCCAGGCCGTGGTCGACGGCGTTGCGAAGCATATGTTCCAGCGGCGCCGCCATGCGTTCGAGTACGTTACGGTCCATCTCGCCTTCGGCGTTGCCGACGATGAACTCCACGTCCTTGCCCAGCTCCTGCGCCACTTGGCGCACGATACGCTTGAGGCGCGGCAGCATGCGTTCGAAAGGCACCATGCGCGTGCGCATCAGGCCCTCCTGCAACTCGGTGTTGATGCGCGCTTGTTGCTGCAACAGGTCGTGGGCGTCCTGGTTGCGGCGCTCGAGGGTGTCCTTGAGATCGAGCAGGTCGGAGGCCGATTCAGACAGCGCACGGGCCAACTGCTGCAGTTGCGAATGGCGGTCCATTTCCAGCGGGTCGAACTCTTCGTAGCCCAAGCGTTCGGCTTCGGCCTGCTGGCGGCTGAGGAGACGGCCCTGGGTTTCGCTGTCGAGTCGGCGCAATTGGTCGCGCATGCGCTCGATGGTAGTTTGCACTTCATTCAAGGCGATGCGCGCATCGTTGACTTGCTGTTCGATGCGACCACGGAAGATCGAGGTTTCCCCAGCCAGGTTGACCAGGTCGTCGAGCAGGTCGGCAGAGATTTTCACCATGTCGGCAGCAGGATCTATCACTGCCTCACCCTTGCCCGCCGGCAACGCCACCGGCATGACTGGCTCATCACTGGGGTGCACCAGACTCTTGATGCGTTCGATCAGCTTGTCCACCGAGCCGACGGGCAATCCATCCGCTACGGCGTCGATCATCTGCGCCAGGCGGTCATGGCAACCTTGCAGCAGCGCAAACAGCTCGGGGGTCGGCGCGAGCAAGCCGGCGGACAAGCCTTCGTAGAGAAATTCGAGCTCATGGGCCAAATCGCCAATCGGCCCGATCTCGACCATACGTGCGCCGCCCTTGAGGGTATGCAGGTCACGCAGCAGGGTTTCGACTTCCTGGCGATTGCTCGGCTCGGCCTGCCAGCGCAGCAGCGCGCTACCTGAACTGTCGAGGATATCGGCGGCTTCTTCGAGGAAGATATCCAGCAGCTCAGGGTCGGCACCCGAGGCCGGCTCCGCCGCAACCGGAGTTGTTGGTGTGCTGCTCTGGCGCAGCTCCCGCAGTTTGGCGACCAGCTCGGCGCCATCGCTCAAGGGCTGCTGGTGTTGCAGCTCTTCGAGTTGCAAGGCCAACCGTTCGTGGCTGGCCATCAATACCAGGGACAGCTCGGTGGAGTAACTGTAGCGGCGGTCCACCAGGCCTTCATACAGGCACTCCAGCTCATGGGCCAGGTCGCCTACCGGGTCGATTTCGGCCATGCGCGCACCGCCCTTGAGGGTGTGCAGGTCGCGTTGCAACGAGGACAACGGCGTCCCATTGTCGGGCTCCAGCAGCCAGCGCTTGAGGGACTGCCCGGCGCTGTCGAGGATATCCACGGCTTCTTCAAGGAAGATGTCGACAATCTCGTCGTCCATCGCCGTCTGCTGGCCCAGCTGCGCAGTGGCGGCGCCCAGCTCGGAAATACTCAGCGCACGGCTGCCGTCGCTTTTGACCAGGCCGGTAGCCGAGGGGTCCAGCGCGTCATCCAGTAACTCGCGCAGGGCCTGCACCCGTGCCGGCACCGGGCTGATTTCCTGGCCGGCGGCCAACTGGTCGAGCATGTTGATCAAGGCTTCATGGGCCTGCTCGGCTTCCAGGAAAAACCGCTCGCTGACCGCCAGGCTGCTTTCTTCCACGGCGCCATACAGGTCGAGCAAGGCTTCGCACAGCTCATCGATGGGGTGCAGGTCGGCGATGTGCGCGCCCTCCCCCAAGGTCGTCAGTTCATCCAGCAGTGCGGTGAGCTCCTGGCGCTCGCCAGGGTGTTGCTGCCAGCGACGCAGCAGGCTTTCAGCATCGAGCAGGATGTCCATGCCCTGGGCCAGGAAATTGGTGATCAGCTGCGGGTCGCGCTTGATGCGCAGGCCAGTGCCTGGGCCGTCGAGCAGTGCTGCAAGCTGCTGGTCCAGCAGGCTTTGGGTACGGTTGATCAGGTCTGCCGCCCCTTTGATCGGTGCCAGGGGATCGCTGCCCAGGTCGCGCAGCCCGCGCTGAAAAAGCCCTTGGGCCTCGAGCAGCAACTCCACTTCATCCAGGTCCAGCGGCAGGCGGTGGGCCTTGTATTCGCGGGTCAGGTGATCGAGCGGCCGCGCCAGTTCGGCGATGGGTAGCACCCCGGCCATGTAGGCACTGCCCTTGAGGGTGTGCAGGGCGCGTTGCAGTTCATCACTGACCTGCAGCGGCACATGCTCTGCAGCCTGTTGCAGGAAGTGGTCGAGGCTGTCCAGATGGCTCTGGGCTTCGTTGCGGAAGATCTCCAGTAGCATCGGGTCATGGGGTTCGGCAATCGACACGGGTGCGCTGCTGGCCAAGGCGTGGGCACGGGCGGCCAGGGCGTCGACTTCGTCGCGCTGACGCTGGGCATCGGTAGCAAAATCGGCGATCAATTCCGGCAGCAGGGCCACCGCTTCATCCAGCACCTGCTGCACCTCAGGGCCGAGGGTGACGCTGCGCTCCAGTACACGATTGAGCAGGTTTTCCACAGCCCAGGCCAACTCGGCCAGCACCAGGGCGCGCACCATGCGGCCGCTGCCTTTGAGGGTGTGGAAGGCCCGGCGCATTTCACCCTGGGCGAGTTTGTCCGTGGTGTTGGGCAGGTTGCGATGCAGCACCTCAAGGACTTCCTCGGTTTCCTCAAGGAAGACTTCGCGCAACTCATCGTCAATCGGCGCTTCATCAGCCGGCGGCGGTAACAGGCTGCCCGGACGCCGCAAGGCTGGAGGATTGAGGCGTGAGGTGGGGCTGGCCAACGCATCGAATTGGGACTGGCTCGGTGCGGTCTCGGTAGACAATGCGCCGTCGGGCGCGGCCAGGGCCTGGCGCCAGGGTTTTTCTGTTGGCAGGTAACCCAGTGCGCTCAAGCCCTGAGTCGCCAGTTCCAGCACTTTTTCGCCGGCCGCGTCAGGATCTTGGAGCATGCGTTCGAGGTAATACTCCAGGCTGCTGATCACCTCGGCGAAATGCGCCAGTTGCGCCTCGCAAGGCGCAGCGTCACTGACCATCAACTGCTCATCGACGTAGTCGGTGCAACCGCGCATCAAGCTCGCCGCCCGCGGCAAGGGAATCATCGCCAGGGCGCCGCGCACTTGGCTCAACAGCTGCGGCAGGGATTCCAGGCGCTGGCGGTCCCAGTGGGCCTCGATGCAGTCGATCACCAGTTCCTTGGCCTGCTTCAAGCACTGGCAGGACTCACGAATCACCAATTGATGAATCTGAGTCAGGTCGGTGGTGGGCAGCCGATTCTCTTCGCGGCTTTCCGGCTCGACGGTGCCGATCATCCCGGCCAACGTCGCTTCGACGTAGAGCAAGGCGCCGGCCACATCCATCAATACCGCATCACTGGGTTCGCGCTGGCCCTGGACCAGGCTCAACACCACGGCGAGTTGGTCAATGATCACTTTGCGCGGCTGACCGAACCCCAGTACAGCAAGGGTATCGGCGATCTGCCGCAGCGGCGCCAGCAGCGCGTCGAGGTCGTTGGTGTGTTGTCGGTCACTGCGTACGAACAGGTCGAGGCGCTCCTTGACCCGCACCAGTTCCTCGCACAAGGCGCCAAGCACCGAGCCCATGGCATTGCGATCCGGCCCGGCCAACCGCGCACGCTCGGCATCCACCACGGCACTGTCGGGCAAGGCTTCGTCCAGGCCATAGCGTTCTTTCAGGCTTTGCATGCGCGGCGTCGGACGGGTGACTTTGGCGACGTAGAACAACAGGCTCTTGAGCAACTCATCCGGCGCCGGCTGGTTGATACCGCCGATGCCCTGGGCCAGCAGGCGCTTGAGTTGTTTGTCACTGGCCTTGAGCAGGCTGCGCAGCGCCGGGCTGTTGGCGATCACGCCAGTGAGCATGCCTTCGACCAACGCCGAGGCGACCTGCCACAACGGCAACAACGGCGCGCCCTGGCACAGCGCCTCAAGGCGCGCGAACACCCGCGCCATATCTTCCAGGTTGCTCGGGCCGTGGTCTTCGCGCAGCAACCCGGCGAGGGCTTGTTGCAGCAGTTGGTGCCACTGGCGCAATTGTTCATGCAAATCCGATGTCGCACGCAGGGCCAGTGCTTCATCAGGCAGCGGCGTGATCGACAGCAGTTGCGGGCTGAACAGGCTGGTTTCCGACAACAGGCTTTCACCCCGGGCGCTGCGCAGGTCGTTGAGCAACGGCAGCACCACCAGTGGCAAATCGCGGCGGGCGCTGTGCACGCGGTCGAGGTACAGCGGCAATTGGCCGAGGGCTTGTTGCAGCAGGCGGATGCTTTCATCGCGCTGGCCGACACGACCGGCCTGGAGGGCCAGGGCCAGCGCCTCGATCTCTTCGGCCAGCAACGCCGCGCCATAGAACTCGACCATTTGCAGCGCGCCATGCACCTGGTGAACACCGGCCAGGCACTCGTCGATGGCGTCGCCGGTTTCAGCGTACAGGTCCAGCGCCGAACGGGCCTGCTTCAGGGTTTCGGCAATGTCGCCCTTGACCCATTCGAGGGCCACGTAGTCGTGCCGATCAACCATAACTGCTCCGCTTTGAATTCGTGGGTTGCTGGTGTTCTTGAAACCAATGGAGATCAAATGTGGGAGGGGGCTTGCCCCCGATAGCGGTGTATCAGCCAGCAGGTGTATTTACTGACCCGCCGCAATCGGGGGCAAGCCCCCTCCCACATATGGAGCGCATTTCAATCATCAGTCTGCTTGGGCGGTGGGAGCGTGAAACCCGACACCGACCTGCGCAACTGACTGGCCATCTTCGCCAGGTTACCAATGCTTTCGGCGGTGGCGGTGGAACCCGAAGACGTCTGGGTGGTGATCTGCTGGATCACATTCATGGTCAGGGAGATCTGCCCCGCCGACGAAGTCTGCTGCTGCGCCGCGTTGGAGATGCTCTGGATCAGCGCCGCCAGGGTTTTCGACACGCCTTCGATCTCTTCCAGCGCCACCCCCGCGTCCTGGGCCAGACGGGCGCCACGCACCACTTCGGTGGTGGTCTGCTCCATGGAAATCACCGCCTCGTTGGTGTCGGCCTGGATCGCCCGCACCAGGGTTTCGATCTGCCGCGTGGCCGCCGACGAGCGCTCGGCCAACCGTTGCACTTCATCGGCCACCACAGCAAAACCGCGTCCGGCGTCCCCGGCCATGCTCGCCTGGATCGCCGCGTTAAGGGCGAGGATATTGGTCTGGTCGGCGATGTCGTCGATCAGGCTGACGATGTCACCGATTTCCTGGGAGGACTCGCCCAGGCGCTTGATGCGCTTGGCGGTGTCCTGGATCTGTTCGCGAATGTTGTCCATGCCGTGGATGGTGTTGTGCACCACCTCGTTGCCTTTGTTGGCGATTTCCACCGAACGCTCTGCCACCGCCGAGGATTCGGCGGCGTTGGCCGATACCTGGTCGATGGACTGGGCCATCTGCTCAATCGCCGTCGAAGCCTCGGCAATCTGCTGGGCCTGGTGCTCCGACGCCTGGGCCAGGTGCATGGCGGTGGCCTGGGTGTCCTGCACCGCCCCGGCGACTTGCCCGGCGGTGAGGTTGATGGTGGCGACCAGGTCGCGCAGCTGGTCTACGGAGTAGTTGATGGAGTCAGCGATGGTGCCGGTGAAATCTTCGGTGACCGAGGCCGTGACGGTGAGGTCGCCGTCGGCCAGGTCTTCGATTTCATCCAGCAGGCGCATGATCGCGTTCTGGTTGCGCTCGTTCTTCTCGGCGGTTTCATGCAATTGGCGGTTGGTCTCGCGCACCATGACCAGGCCGATCAGGATGATCGAGGCCAGCGCCAGCAGGCCCAGTACGTAACCACCGATGGTGTCGAAACTGCGCCCACTGGCAAGGTTTTCAAAACCGGTGGCCAGGTGCGAGGCTTCATCGAGCAGGGTTTGCGACAGATTGAAAATATGGCTCGCCGATGCCCGCACCTGGAACAGCTGCGGCGAAGTCTCGAGGATTTCATCCACGGAGCCGGAGACGAACTCGAACAGCTCGGCGATTTCCGTCAGTCGCGCACGGGCGTCCTGGTCTTCGACCTGGGTGATGCGCAGCCCCGGGTTGCCGTTGAGCATACCGTTGAGCACCACGCCGAAACGGTTGGCGTCACGACCAAAGGCATCGGCGGCCTGCACCGCGGTTTCGTCCCCTGCGAGCACAGTGTTGACCGCCCCCAGGATACGTTCGGCCAGCAGTGATTGGCGCTGGGCCAAAGCCACCTGACTGGCCGGGGCGCCGCGTTGCAGGAGGATATCGACGACTTTTTCCGACTCCATCTGCAATTGCGGGACGGTTTCGGCCAGGGTCGCGGCCACTTGATGCAGGGACAGTACGGTCTGCTCGCTGGCAAGGATCGCGTCGGTGTTTTTCAGCAACGCCTCCCAATCGGTCTGCACCGCACGCATTTCGGCGCGTACCGCACTGGGCGCAGCCGGCAAGCCGGTTTGCGGGTCGCCTTTTTTCAGATAGCCCCAGCGCTGGGCAAAATCATTGCGCGCATCGCCCAGCAGTTTGAACGCGGCGGCCTTGCCGGCGGCCGCTTCGGTAGCGTTCTTGGCGATGCGCTGGGACAGCACGCGCAGCTCACCGGCGTGGCCGATGTACTGTTTATCGTAGGTGGACTGGGTGTTGAGGTACGCGAAGTTGGCGAACAACAGCATGATGAACACGATCAAGGCGATAAACAGCACGATGATCTGCGAACGGCTGCGCGAAGCGGCCTGGGGCTTGGGCGTGGTAGCGGTACTCATGCGGCGACATCCATGAAGCCTGGGGCCTGGGCCAGGGCGAAGGGACTGATGACTTGCCACTGCGTGTCGCCGTCGAAGTGGCCCTGGATAAACGGCGCACCAGAGGCGGTGCTGGCCATCCAGGCATCCAATGGGAAATGCTGCATACCCGCCACCTCGTCTACCAGCAGCCCGACAAACAGGTCGTTGAACTCCACCACCAATACACGCCGTTGCTTGCGCGCCTTGGACAACTCAAGACCAAGGAAACCACCCAGGTCCATTACCGGCAACAAGCGCCCGCGCAGGTTGGCCACGCCCTTGACCCAGGGCTTGACCCCGGGTATCAGGGTGCAACGCGGCTCATGCAACACTTCGGCGACTTCGCCCATGGGCGCCACGTACCCGTTTGCCCCTACACGAAAAGCAATCCCGCTCCAGCGTTGCAGGCGGGTTTCCTGGGACGGCAGGTCGGCGGCCAGCAGGCGGCAGCGGCGGTCGATGTCCAGCAGCAGTTCGAAGGCGGTTTGCGACTCGGTCATGATCGCGAGCCTTAGCCGGCCAGTACCTTGTTCAGGGTGGCGATCAGGGTTTCTTCGTCCACCGGTTTGGTCAGGTAGTCCTTGGCGCCCTGGCGTGCGCCCCAGATCTTGTCGGTTTCCTGGTCCTTGGTGGTGATGATGATGATCGGGATGCCGTTGGTTTCCGGCTCCTTGGACAATTGGCGCGTGGCCTGGAAGCCGTTGAGACCCGGCATCACGATGTCCATCAGCACCGCGTCAGGTTTTTCCTGGCGGGCCAGGGCCACGCCGTCCGCGCCGTTTTCGGCTTTCAGGACCTGGTGGCCGTGCTTTTCCAGCATGCCGGTAAGTTTGTACATTTCGGTCGGCGAATCGTCGACGATCAGAACACGTGCCATGGTTTTCCCCACTACATTGGTCGGCGCCGGCCCTTGTGGGGTGGCGTCAGTGTGCTTGTTCTACTGCGGCGAAGGCAGGCACATAGGCCTTTATCACGCCCAGCAGTTCTTCCTTGCTGAAAGGTTTGGTCAAAAACTGATCGACACCCACGATGCGCCCCTTGGCCTTGTCGAACAGGCCATCCTTGGAGGACAGCATGATCACCGGGATCGCTTTGAATGCCGGGTTGTTCTTCACCAGGGCGCAGGTCTGGTAGCCATCCAGGCGCGGCATCATGATGTCGACAAAGATAATGTGCGGGTGATGATCCACAATCCGCGCCAGGGCATCAAAACCGTCGATGGCCGTGATGACCTCGCACCCCATGTTCTTCAACAGGGTCTCGGCGGTGCGGCGGATCGTTTTCGAATCGTCGATCACCATCACCCTCAAGGCGTTGGAATGCTGTTCCATATCTGCTCTACCATCGCCACAGCGAATCGGTTTTCGGTGTGTACTGCCTGATGTTGCACAGGATGAGCGCCGCAAGCCTTGGAATTCAAGGGCCGCTGCGCCGTGGCAGTCTTTTTAGCACAGTCTCGGGGAGCAATCTATCGAGGCACCTGCCCAGTGGTTTTTCCTTGACCCACAACAGCCGCAGCGCCACTCTGACGCCACTTTTATGCGCCCTAATTTGCTAGAGGAAATCCCCCATGAGCGTTCGCGTCGGCATTGTCATGGACCCTATCGCCAGCATCTCCTATAAAAAGGACAGTTCGCTGGCCATGCTCCTGGCCGCCCAGGCCCGCGGCTGGACGTTGTTCTATATGGAACAGCGCGACCTGTACCAGGGTGACGGCCAGGCCCGCGCGCGCATGCGGCCGTTGCAGGTGTTCGCCAACCCTGAGAAGTGGTTCGAGCTTTCAGACGAAATCGACAGCCCCCTGAGCGATCTGGATGTGATCCTGATGCGCAAGGACCCGCCGTTCGACATGGAATTCGTATATTCCACCTACCTGCTGGAGCAGGCCGAACGCGCCGGCGTGTTGATCGTCAACAAGCCGCAGAGCCTGCGCGACTGCAATGAAAAGCTGTTCGCCACCCTGTTCCCACAGTGCACGCCACCGACCGTGGTCAGCCGCCGCGCCGACGTACTACGTGAATTCGCCGCCAAGCATGGCGATGTGATTCTCAAACCGCTGGACGGCATGGGCGGCACCTCGATCTTCCGTCACCGCGCCGGCGACCCGAACCTGTCGGTGATCCTCGAGACCCTGACTGTGCTGGGCACCCAGCAGATCATGGGCCAGGCCTACCTGCCGGCGATCAAGGACGGCGACAAGCGCATCCTGATGATCGACGGCGAGCCGGTGGATTACTGCCTGGCGCGTATCCCGGCAGCAGGCGAGACCCGTGGCAACCTGGCGGCCGGTGGTCGCGGTGAAGCGCGACCGTTGTCGGACAAGGACCGCTGGATCGCCGCCCAAGTCGGCCCGACCCTGCGGGAAAAAGGTCTGCTGTTTGTCGGACTCGACGTAATTGGAGAGCACCTGACTGAAATCAACGTCACCAGCCCTACCTGTATTCGCGAGATCGACAATGCATTTGGCACGAACATCGGCGAAATGCTGATGGCCGCCATTGAGCGCAAGCTACAAGCCAAGTGACATAGAACAGCCGGACACACACCAACATTGCGTTATCATGCGCCACCTGTGAAACGCGCGATGTTGGTTTTCTTGTCATGACACTCCCGTCCGATCTGCCCCCAGAACTCACCCACAGAGGCGTGCGCCCGGCTGATCGGCTCGGATTTACCCTGTTTCTCGCCGCCTTGATTCACCTCGCCTTGCTGCTGGGCGTGGGCTTCACCATGGTCGAGCCCAAGCAGATCACCAAGACCCTGGAAATCACCCTCGCCACGTTCAAGAGCGAAAAGAAGCCCGAAAAAGCCGATTTTCTCGCCCAGGACAACCAGCAAGGCAGCGGCACCCTCGACAAGAAAGCGGTGCCCAAGACCACCGAAGTCGCGCCCTTCCACGACAACAAAGTCAATAAGGTCACCCCACCGCCGGCGCCCAAGCCCGAGGTCAAGCAGGCTGCGCCCAAGGCCGCCGTAACGACCGTCGCACCCAAGCCGCAAAAAGCCCCGACCCAGCGCGAAAAGACCAAGACCGAACCCAAGCCCGAACCGGTGAAACCCGCGCCAACCTTCGACAGTTCGACGCTGTCCGACGAAATTTCCAGCCTGGAAGCCGAACTGGCCCATGAACAACAGCTGTACGCCAAGCGTCCGCGCATCTATCGCCTGAACGCCGCCTCGACCATGCGCGACAAAGGCGCCTGGTATAAGGACGAGTGGCGCAAGAAGGTCGAGCGCATCGGTAACCTCAACTATCCGGAAGAAGCCCGGCGCCAACAGATCTATGGCAATTTGCGCTTGCTGGTGTCGATCAACCGTGACGGTTCGCTCTATGAGGTGCAGGTACTGGAATCCTCCGGCCAACCGTTGCTGGACCAGGCCGCCCAGCGCATCGTGCGCCTGGCCGCGCCCTTTGCGCCGTTCAGCGGCGACTTGAACGACGTGGACCGCCTGGAAATCATCCGCACCTGGAAATTTGCCAAGGGTGACCGGCTGTCCAGCAACTGATGCGCCCCGCCTACTGTAGGAGCGAGCTTGCTCGCGAAAAACCCCAGGACGACACGTTCATTCAGGCAGCACGCATAATCGTTGACGAGCTTCGCGAGCAAGCTCGCTCCTACACTTGTCAGTTCGCCCCTCCAACGCCACACTAGCGGACATGAAAAACGTCAGCCCGACCTACCTCAAGCACCAATTCCTGATCGCCATGCCCCATATGGCCGACCCGAACTTTGCGCAGACCTTGACCTACATTGTCGAGCACACGGCCAATGGTGCCATGGGGCTGGTGGTCAATCGCCCGCAGGAGCTGAACCTGGCCGATATCCTTGAACAATTGCGCCCGGAGATCGACCCGCCGGCCCGTTGCCAGGGCGTGCCGATCTACATCGGCGGGCCGGTGCAGACTGATCGCGGCTTTGTGCTGCACCCCACCGGGCCGAAGTTCCAGGCCACGGTCGACCTTGAAGGCGTGTCACTGTCCACTTCCCAGGATGTGCTGTTCGCCATCGCCGATGGCGTTGGCCCTGAGCAAAGCGTGATTACCCTAGGCTACGCCGGTTGGGAAGCCGGGCAACTGGAGGCCGAACTGGCCAGCAATGCCTGGCTGACCTGCCCGTTCGACGCCGACATCCTGTTCAACACCGCCAGCGAACTGCGCCTGGAAGCGGCCGCCGCCAAGCTGCGGGTCAACCTCAACCTGTTGACCAGCCAGGCGGGACACGCCTGATGGCCTTGCGTCTGATCCTCGGTTTTGACTACGGCACCAAGCAGATCGGCGTAGCGGTCGGCCAGGTCATCACCGGCCAGGCCCGTGAACTGTGCACCCTCAAGGCCCAGAACGGCGTGCCGGACTGGAACCAGGTTGAAGCCCTCATTAAAGAGTGGAAGCCAGATGCGGTGGTGGTCGGCCTACCCTTGAACATGGACGGCACCCCCAGCGACATGTGCCTGCGCGCCGAGAAGTTCGCCCGCCGCCTCAATGGCCGCTACAACCTGCCCTTCTATACCCACGACGAGCGCCTGACCACCTTTGAAGCCAAAGGCGAGCGCCGCGACCGTGGCGGGCAGAAGGGCAGCTACCGCGACAACCCCGTGGACGCCATCGCCGCCGCCTTGCTGTTGCAGGGTTGGCTGGATGAAAACACCGCTTTATTTGAATCCTGACCCGCCGCGATCCTGTGGGAGCGGGCTTGCCCGCGAAGAACGTTAACGATACCGCGTGAAGGCTGGATGAACGCGGTGCCCATGAGTTTTTCGCGAGCAAGCTCGCCCCTACACACTTAATAAGGAGCCCCCCGTGAGCCTGCCCAACCCCGCCGAACTGATCAGCCAGATGGCAATACGCCTCAAGGCGCACCTGGAACACCGCGCCATCAGCGAGCCGCGTTTTATCGGCATTCGTACCGGTGGTGTGTGGGTGGCCCAGGCACTGCTGGAAGAGCTGGGCAGCGACTCGCCCCTGGGCACCCTGGATGTGTCCTTCTACCGTGATGACTTCAGCCAGAATGGCCTGCACCCGCAAGTGCGCCCTTCGGCCCTGCCGTTCGAGATTGAAGGCCAGCACTTGGTATTGATCGACGATGTACTGATGAGCGGCCGCACCATCCGCGCCGCCCTGAACGAGCTATTCGACTACGGCCGCCCGGCCAGCGTGACCCTGGTGTGCCTGCTGGACCTGGACGCCGGCGAATTGCCGATCAGCCCGGACGTGGTCGGCGCTACCCTGTCGCTTTCCGCACAGCAGCGGGTAAAATTGTCCGGTCCCACGCCGCTCGAACTCGAACTGCAAGACCTTGCCCTTTAAACCGCCTTGTACAGAGTCCCCGCGATGACGCCTCTAGATGCCAAGCGCCCGCTGCAGCTCAATGCTCAGGGCCAGTTGCAACATTTCTTGTCCCTCGACGGTTTGCCCCGCGAACTGCTCACCGAAATCCTCGATACCGCTGACTCGTTCCTCGAGGTCGGTGGCCGGGCGGTGAAGAAGGTCCCGCTGCTGCGCGGCAAAACCATCTGCAACGTGTTCTTCGAGAACTCTACCCGTACCCGTACCACCTTTGAACTGGCGGCCCAGCGGCTGTCGGCCGACGTGATCACGCTGAACGTGTCGACCTCGTCGGCGAGCAAGGGCGAGACCCTGCTCGACACCCTGCGCAACCTGGAAGCCATGGCCGCCGACATGTTCGTGGTACGCCATGGTGACTCCGGCGCCGCGCACTTCATTGCCGAGCACGTGTGCCCGAACGTCGCGATCATCAACGGCGGCGACGGCCGCCACGCCCACCCGACCCAGGGCATGCTCGACATGCTCACCATCCGTCGGCACAAGGGCAGCTTTGAAAACCTCTCGGTGGCCATCGTCGGCGACATCCTGCATTCGCGGGTGGCGCGCTCGAACATGCTGGCCCTGAAGGCCCTGGGTTGCCCGGATATCCGCGTGATCGCACCCAAGACCCTGTTGCCCATCGGTATCGAGCAATACGGCGTGACGGTCTACTCCGACATGACCACAGGCCTCAAGGATGTGGACGTGGTGATCATGCTGCGCCTGCAACGCGAGCGCATGGCCGGTGGCCTGTTGCCGAGCGAAGGCGAGTTCTACCGTCTGTTCGGCCTGACCACTGCACGCCTGGCGGGCGCCAAGCCGGACGCCATCGTGATGCACCCGGGGCCGATCAACCGCGGTGTGGAAATCGAGTCGGCGGTGGCCGACGGCCCGCAGTCGGTGATCTTGAACCAAGTGACCTACGGTATCGCCGTGCGCATGGCCGTGCTGTCCATGGCCATGAGCGGGCAAACCGCGCAACGTCAATTCGAGCAGGAGCAGGCCCAGTGAAGCTCAGCATTCTCGGTGCCCGAGTCATCGATCCAGCCAGTGGCCTGGATCAAGTTACCGATCTACATCTGGATGCCGGCAAGATCATCGCCATCGGCGCAGCGCCCGCTGGCTTCGGCGCCGTCGAGAGCATCGACGCCAAGGGCCTGGTGGCCGCGCCAGGGCTGGTGGACCTGAACGTCGCCCTGCGCGAGCCGGGCTACAGCCGCAAAGGCAATATCAACAGCGAAACCCAGGCCGCGGCGGCCGGTGGTGTGACCAGCCTGTGCTGCCCGCCCAATACCAAGCCGGTGCTGGATACTTCGGCGGTGACCGAACTGATCCTCGACCGCGCCCGCGAAGCCGGCAATTGCAAGGTGTTCCCTATCGGCGCCCTGAGTAAAGGCCTGGATGGTGAACAACTGGCCGAACTGATCGCCCTGCGGGACGCCGGTTGCGTGGCTTTCGGCAATGGCCTGGACAATTTCCGCAGCACGCGCACCCTGTGCCGCGCCCTGGAATACGCGGCCACTTTCGACCTGACGGTGATCTTCCACTCCCAGGACCGCGACCTGGCCGAAGGCGGCCTGGCCCATGAAGGCGCTGTCGCCAGCTTCCTCGGCTTGCCGGGCATTCCGGAGACCGCCGAAACCGTGGCCCTGGCCCGTGACCTGCTGCTGGTGGAGCAAAGCGGTGTGCGTGCGCATTTCAGCCAACTGACCAGCGCCCGGGGCGCGGCCCTGATTGCCCAGGCCCAGGCCCGAGGTTTGCCGGTGACGGCAGATGTCGCCTTGTACCAGCTGATCCTGACGGATGAAGCGCTGATCGACTTTTCCAGCCTGTATCACGTGCAGCCGCCCTTGCGCACCAAGGCCGACCGTGATGGTTTGCGGGCGGCGGTGAAGTCGGGCGTGATATCGGCGATCTCCAGCCATCACCAGCCCCATGAGCGCGACGCCAAGCTGGCACCGTTTGGCGCGACCGAGCCGGGCATCAGCAGCGTGGAGTTGTTGCTGCCGTTGGCGATGACGTTGGTGGAGGACGGCTTGCTCGACCTGCCAACGCTGCTGGCACGCTTGAGCGCCGGCCCGGCTCAGGCCCTGCGCCTGCCGGCGGGCAAGCTTGAAGTCGGTTCGCCAGCGGACCTGGTGCTGTTTGACCTGGGCAGCTCGACGGTGGCAGGGGAGCATTGGTTGTCCAAGGGTGAAAACTGCCCGTTCATTGGCCACAGCCTGCCGGCGACGGTGCGGTACACCTTGATGGATGGGCGGATCAGCTACCAGGCCTGATGCTGGCAAAACTGTAGGAGCGAGCTTGCTCGCGAAAAACGTATAGGCGACGAGGGCAGCCTGTCAGCACTGCGTCATCGTTGACGTTCTTCGCGAGCAAGCTCGCTCCTACAGGTTATTCAGCGGCCGTTATTGCGCTCGGCATTGCGGATCGAAATCTGCGTATTCAACGTCCAGAAGTCATACAGCACCCCCAGCAGGAACAAACCGCCGGTCAGCAGGTAGATCAGGCCGGTGATCCATTTGCCTTGGTACATACGGTGCACACCGAACACACCCAGGAATGCCAACAGAATCCACGCGACGTTGTATTCGATCGGCCCGGCGGTAAAACGCAGGTCGGCTTCACGGTCCATGGCCGGGATCAGAAACAAGTCGATCAGCCAGCCAATACCCAGCAGGCCGAAGGTGAAAAACCAGATCGTACCGGTCACGGGTTTGCCGTAGTAAAAGCGATGCGCCCCGGTAAAACCGAAAATCCACAGCAGGTAACCGATCACCTTGCTGTGGGTGTCTTGCTGCTGAGCAACCTGTTGATAGGTGTTCATGAAGTACCTCTTTTGCTTCGATAGATAAATTTTTTCATTTTCTTTGTGACTTTTTTACGAGCGCCCGACGTACGGCAAATGGTATCTTCCTGCCCTCAAAGCCTTATGCCACCTGACTTGTGTAGGACAATTGCGGCAATTCGTCGCGTTTTTCCTGAATTTGACCCCAAGGTTCAGTCGACAAACGGCCTGAGGACGACACAAAAAGCTGTTATAAAGTTGCGCGCAAACCCATAAGAGCCACGCCTAATGCGACCATTTTTCAAGACATGGCTGACCATCTGCCTATTAATGCCACTGGCCGCCCACGCCACCAATCGTGAGCAACGACTTCCGAACGTCAATGGTTTCACCCCTAAAGTCCACAGCACAACCAGTACGGCCAAATCGGCAAAGCTGACCGTCAACCGCCCAACTCAACTGAGCAAGGCCCACGGTAAAGCAACTCCCGGCCTGATGGCGGTGAACACCAAGCAAAGCAGCAACGTGCTCAGCCGCGCCGTCAACGTGCTCGGTACTCCTTATCGTTGGGGCGGCAGCAGCCCAAGTAAAGGGTTCGACTGCAGCGGCTTGGTGAAATATGCCTTTAACGATGTAAAAGCGGTGGATTTGCCACGCACTTCCAACGCCATGGCGGCCGGTCACGGCTTGAAGGTTGATCGCAAAGACCTTAAGCCAGGCGATCTGCTGTTCTTCAAGTTGAAGAGCCGCCAGGTCAACCACGTTGCCATCTACCTGGGCAACGACCGCTTTATCCACGCGCCACGCCGTGGCAAGTCGGTAAGCATCGACACGCTGAAAAAGCCGTTCTGGGACAAGAACTACGTGATTGCCAAGCGGGTGCTGCCGAAAGAGCAGAACAGCAACCTGCGGATCGTGCAGCGCTGATATTCAGCTGGAATACAGTAAACAATGCGGGAGGGGGCAAGCCCCCTCCCGCATGTGGTTTCATTGTTTGAAAAATTTCATATGTCTGCAGGCACCCTCGCCTTCTCTCGCGCATCGTCTCGACTGACCACGCCTCGCGCAACCAACGCCTTCAAACTCATATCCAGCGTCTTCATCCCCAACGCCCCACCGGTCTGAATCGCCGAGACCACCTGCGCCACCTTGTCCTCGCGGATCAGGTTCCGGATCGCCGGCGTGCCCAGCATGAGTTCATGAGCCGCCACGCGCCCGCCGCCGACCTTCTTCACCAGCACTTGGGACACCACCGCCTGCAACGACTCCGACAGCATTGAGCGAACCATGGCCTTTTCCCCGGCCGGGAAGACGTCTATCAGCCTGTCCACGGTCTTTGCTGCCGATGAAGTGTGCAGGGTGCCAAATACCAGGTGCCCGGTCTCAGCGGCCGTCAGCGCCAGGCGAATGGTTTCCAGGTCGCGTAGCTCACCCACCAGTATCACATCCGGGTCTTCCCGCAGGGCCGAGCGCAGGGCGACCGAAAAGCTGTGGGTATCGCGGTGCACTTGGCGCTGGGTGATCAGGGACTTTTTCGGCCTGTGGATAAATTCAATAGGATCTTCCAGGGTGAGGATATGCTGGCGTCGATGCTGGTTAAGGTGGTCGATCATCGCGGCCAAGGTGGTGGACTTACCCGAGCCGGTGGGCCCAGTGACCAATACCAGGCCGCGTGGAAGCTGGGCGATACGCTGGAAAACCTCGCCCAGCCCCAGGTCTTCCAGGCTCTGGACCTCGGTCGGGATAGTGCGAAATACCGCACCCACGCCGCGGTCCTGGCGGAACACGTTGGCTCGAAAACGCGCCACCCCGGGCAACTCGAAGGCAAAATCCGTTTCAAGAGATGTTTCGAAATCCTTTTGTTGGTGTTTATTAAGCAACGGGCACACCAGGTCGACCATTTGCGATGCCTCAAGCACCGGCCAATCCATGGGCCAGACCTCGCCATCGATGCGCAGCATTGGCACCAGGCCGGCCGAGAGATGCAGGTCGGAGGCGCCTCGGCTTACGCTGGCCGTCAGCAATTGCGTGATATCCATAGGGCTTTCCATTTCCAGTAGAATGCCGCGGACTCCATATCCACGGGTGCAACTTGAATGTCGACGATAGCAGACAACATCGGCCTGGTTAGCCAGCGCATCCGCGCCGCAGCCGAGGCCGCGCAACGTGACGCAAGCAGCATCCACCTGCTGGCCGTGAGCAAGACCAAGCCTGCCCAGGCGGTGCGCGAAGCCTATGCCGCCGGTATGCACGACTTTGGCGAGAATTACCTGCAGGAAGCCCTGGGCAAACAGGCCGAATTGACCGACCTGCCCTTGAGTTGGCACTTCATCGGCCCCATTCAATCGAACAAGACTCGCGCCATCGCCGAGAACTTCGCCTGGGTGCATTCCGTGGACCGCCTGAAAATCGCACAACGCCTGTCCGAACAACGCCCGGCCGACCTGCCGCCGCTGAATATCTGCATCCAGGTCAATGTTAGCGGTGAAGCCAGCAAGTCCGGCTGCACGCCTGCCGACCTGCCGGCCCTGGCCAATGCCATCAGCGCGTTACCGCGCCTGAAGCTGCGTGGCCTGATGGCGATCCCCGAGCCAACTGAAGACAGGGCCGCGCAGGATGCAGCGTTCGCCAGGGTGCGCGACCTGCAAGCCAGCCTGGACCTGGCGCTCGACACACTTTCCATGGGCATGAGCCATGACCTTGAGTCGGCCATCGCCCAAGGCGCCACCTGGGTGCGCATCGGTACCGCCCTGTTTGGCGCCCGCGATTACGGCCAGGCGTGAAATGGCTGACTTCCCTCGAAAATAAGGACCTGTCATGAGCAACACGCGTATTGCCTTTATCGGCGCCGGTAACATGGCGGCCAGCCTGATAGGCGGCCTGCGGGCCAAGGGCCTGGACGCCGAGCAGATCCGCGCCAGCGACCCGGGCGCCGAAACCCGCGAGCGCGTCAGCGCCGAGCACGGTATCGAAACGTTTGCCGACAACGCCGAGGCCATCCATGGCGTCGACGTGATCGTACTGGCGGTCAAGCCCCAGGCCATGAAGGCCGTGTGCGAGAGCCTGCGCCCAAACCTGCAACCTCATCAGCTGGTAGTGTCCATTGCCGCCGGTATCACCTGCGCCAGTATGAACAGCTGGCTCGGTGCCCAGCCCATCGTGCGCTGCATGCCTAACACCCCGGCGCTGCTGCGCCAAGGCGTCAGCGGCTTGTATGCCACCCACGAAGTCACAGCGCAGCAACGCGAACAGGCCGAGGAGCTGCTGTCTGCCGTGGGCATCGCCGTGTGGCTGGAGCAGGAGCAGCAGCTGGATGCGGTTACCGCTGTTTCCGGCAGCGGCCCGGCCTACTTCTTCCTGTTGATCGAGGCCATGACCGCAGCCGGCGTCAAGCTGGGCCTGCCCCATGATGTCGCCGAGCGACTGGCCGAACAAACAGCCCTGGGCGCCGCGAACATGGCCGTCGGCAGCGATGTGGATGCCGCCGAGCTGCGCCGTCGTGTAACGTCCCCGGGCGGCACTACGCAAGCCGCCATCGAATCGTTTCAAGCCGGGGGCTTTGAGGCCCTGGTGGAAACAGCACTGGGTGCCGCGGCACATCGTTCAGCCGAGATGGCTGAGCAACTGGGCAAATAGTCGTCCCTTACCAAGGTAATCAAACATGCTCGGAATCAATGACGCTGCCATTTTTATCATCCAGACCCTGGGCAGCCTGTACCTGCTGATCGTGCTGATGCGCTTTATCCTGCAACTGGTGCGGGCCAACTTCTACAACCCCCTGTGCCAGTTCGTGGTCAAGGCCACGCAGCCACTGCTCAAGCCGCTGCGCCGGGTGATCCCGAGCCTGTTCGGCCTGGACATGTCCTCGCTGGTGCTGGCGTTGCTGCTGCAAATCCTGCTGTTCGTGGTGATCCTGATGCTCAACGGCTACCAGGCGTTCACCGTGCTGTTGTTGCCATGGGGGCTGATCGGTATTTTCTCGCTGTTCCTGAAGATCATCTTCTGGTCGATGATCATCAGCGTGATTCTTTCGTGGGTCGCACCGGGCAGCCGTAGCCCGGGCGCCGAATTGGTGGCCCAGATCACCGAACCGGTGCTGGCGCCGTTCCGTCGCCTGATCCCGAACCTGGGTGGCCTGGATATCTCGCCGATCTTCGCGTTTATCGTGATTCAGCTGATTCAGAGCTGGGTGATTCCACGCCTGGCGTACTTTGCGTACATGCCCAAAGAGCTGTTCGGCCTGATCTGAAATATGCAAAAAATTGTGGGAGGGGGCTTGCCCCCTCCCACATTTGTATCTTTGTATTGAATTGAATCCGTGCAGGCCTTTGCTTGCCGCTGGGGGCCCCGCTCTTTAGACTTACGCCTCATTTAAACGAGAGCAGGGTCGATGCCAGCTGCCTTCCCCCCCGATTCCGTTGGACTGGTCGTGCCCCAAGTGGCGCACTTCAGCGAACCGCTGGCCCTGGCCTGCGGCCGTTCGTTGCCCGCCTACGACCTGATCTATGAAACCTACGGCGAACTGAACGCCACGGCGAGCAACGCCGTGCTGATCTGCCACGCCTTGTCCGGCCATCATCACGCTGCCGGCTTCCACTCTGTGGACGAGCGCAAACCCGGCTGGTGGGACAGCTGCATCGGCCCCGGCAAACCCATCGACACTAACAAGTTCTTCGTGGTCAGCCTCAACAACCTCGGCGGTTGCAACGGTTCCACCGGCCCCAGCAGCCTCAACCCGGAAACCGGCAAGCCGTTCGGCGCGGACTTCCCGGTGCTGACCGTGGAAGACTGGGTGCACAGCCAGGCACGCCTGGCCGACCTGCTGGGCATCGGCCAGTGGGCCGCAGTAATTGGCGGCAGCCTGGGCGGCATGCAGGCGCTGCAATGGACCATCAGCTACCCGGACCGCGTCCGCCATTGCCTGGCCATCGCCTCAGCGCCCAAGCTGTCGGCGCAGAACATCGCCTTCAACGAAGTGGCGCGCCAGGCCATCCTCACCGACCCCGAGTTCCACGGCGGTTCGTTCCAGGAAGCCGGCGTGATCCCCAAGCGTGGCCTGATGCTGGCGCGGATGGTGGGGCATATCACCTACCTGTCCGACGATTCCATGGGCGAAAAATTCGGCCGTGGCCTCAAGAGCGAGAAGCTCAACTACGACTTCCACAGCGTCGAGTTCCAGGTAGAAAGCTACCTGCGTTATCAGGGCGAAGAGTTTTCCGGGCGTTTCGACGCCAACACCTACCTGCTGATGACCAAGGCCTTGGACTATTTCGACCCGGCCGCCAACCACGGCGACGACCTGGCGAAAACCTTCGAGAACGTCACGGCCAAGTTCTGTGTGATGTCATTCACCACTGACTGGCGTTTCTCGCCGGCCCGCTCCCGTGAGCTGGTGGACGCCCTGATGGCCGCCAAGAAAGACGTTTGCTACCTGGAAATCGATGCTCCACAAGGCCACGATGCCTTCCTGATCCCGATCCCGCGTTACCTGCAGGCGTTTCGCAACTACATGAACCGAATCACGCTTATATGAATTGCTTACGCTTTGGGAGAACGCCATGAGAGCCGACCTGGAAATCATCCAAGACTGGATCCCCGCCGGCAGCCGCGTGCTCGACCTGGGTTGCGGCGATGGCGAGTTGCTGAGCTGGCTGCGCGACAACAAGCAAGTCACCGGCTACGGCCTGGAAAACGACCCGGACAACATCGCCCAGTGCGTGGCCAAGGGCATCAATGTAATCGAGCAGGACCTGGACAAAGGCCTGGGCAACTTTGCCAGCAACAGCTTCGACATCGTGGTGATGACCCAGGCCCTGCAAGCGGTGCACTATCCGGACCGCATCCTTGACGAAATGCTGCGCGTCGGCCGCCAATGCATCATCACCTTCCCCAATTTCGGTCACTGGCGCTGCCGCTGGTACCTGGCCACCAAGGGCCGCATGCCGGTCTCGGATTTCCTCCCGTATACCTGGTACAACACGCCGAACATCCACTTCTGCACCTTCGAAGACTTCGAAGCCCTGTGTGGCGAGCGTGAAGCCAAGGTGATCAACCGTCTTGCCGTCGATCAACAGCACCGCCACGGCTGGGCGAGTAAGCTATGGCCCAATCTGTTGGGCGAAATCGGTATTTACCGGGTCAGCAGCCCTGGCCTGTCCGACCACAAAGTTGCCGTCTAATCATCTTCAAGAGGAACGTTCATGAGTCGTTTGGCTATTTTTCTATTGACCGCATGCCTGGGCGCCAGCGCCATGGCCGCCGACGCTATCGACGCTAATCGCAAGAAGGATTTTGGCGATATCACCGTCCACTACAACACCTTCACCTCCAGCTTCCTGCCACCCGAGACCGCTCAGAAAGTCGGCGTGGTGCGCAGCAAGGAGAAGGGTCTGATCAATGTGACTGTGATCAAGGGCGTGGCCCCGGTCGCGGCGCAGGTGACCGGCACCATCAAGGATCTGGGTGGCAAGAGCGAGATCCTGACGTTCAAGCAAATCGAAGAAAAAGGCGGGATCAGCTATCTCGCGCCCTATTCGGTGACCCAGCGCGAATACAAGACGTTTACCATCAACGTTGAAACCGGCGGCAAAGCCCATGGTTTCCAATTCAATCAAGAACTGTTTCCGGCCGACCGATGAATCTCTCCCAACTGGTATTGGCCAGCCATAACGCTGGCAAACTCAAAGAACTGCAAGCCATGCTCGGCGAATCAGTGCAACTACGCTCGATTGGCGAGTTCAGCCAGATCGAGCCGGAAGAGACCGGCCTGTCGTTCGTTGAAAACGCCATCCTCAAGGCACGCAATGCCGCGCGCATCTCCGGCCTGCCGGCGTTGGCGGACGACTCGGGCCTGGCAGTGGACTTTCTCGGCGGCGCCCCCGGCATCTATTCGGCCCGTTATGCCGATGGCAAGGGCGATGCGGCCAACAATGCCAAACTGCTCGACGCCCTCAAGGACGTGCCGGATGCCGAACGCGGCGCACAGTTCGTCTGCGTTCTGGCCCTGGTGCGGCACGCCGATGACCCGTTGCCGATCCTGTGCGAAGGCTTGTGGCAGGGGCGCATCCTGCACGCCGCCAGCGGCGAACATGGCTTTGGCTACGACCCATTGTTCTGGGTGCCGGAGCGCAATGTTTCCAGCGCCGAACTGAGCCCGGCCGACAAGAACCAGATCAGCCACCGCGCCCGCGCCATGGCCTTGCTGCGCCAGCGCCTGGGCTTGAAATGACCCAGAACACCTCTGCGCAGCCGCTGATCCATGGTGGCGCGCAAACACCACGGGCGGCCCTGCCCCACCTGCCGCCCTTGGCGCTGTACATCCACATCCCTTGGTGCGTGCGCAAATGCCCGTATTGCGACTTCAACTCCCACACCGCCAGCAAGGTGCTGCCGGAAGAAGAGTATGTAGATGCATTGCTGGCGGATCTGGATCAAGACCTGCACGCCGCTTATGGCCGGGAACTGAGCTCGATTTTCTTCGGTGGCGGCACCCCTAGCCTGTTCAGCGCCGCCGCGTTGGGGCGCTTGCTCAGGGGTGTGCAAGCGCGCATCCCGTTTGCCACGGATATCGAGATCACCCTGGAAGCCAATCCCGGGACCTTCGAGCAAGAGAAGTTCGTGGCCTACCGCAAGTTGGGGATCAATCGCCTGTCCATCGGCATCCAGAGTTTCCAGCAGGAAAAACTTGAGGCCCTGGGTCGCATCCACAATGGCGATGAAGCCGTGCGCGCTGCCGGTATGGCCCGCCAGGCAGGGTTCGATAACTTCAACCTGGACTTGATGCATGGCCTGCCCAACCAGTCCCTGGACGACGCCCTCGGCGACCTGCGCCAGGCCATTGCGCTTAATCCGACGCACCTGTCTTGGTACCAACTGACCCTGGAACCCAACACCGTCTTCTGGAACCAGCCGCCCGCGCTGCCGGAAGACGACACGTTGTGGGATATCCAGGAAGCCGGCCAGGCCCTGCTCGCCGAGCACGGTTACGCGCAATACGAGGTGTCGGCCTACGCCCAACCGGGGCGGCCGGCGCGACATAACCTGAATTACTGGAGCTTTGGCGACTTTATCGGCATTGGCGCTGGCGCCCACGGCAAGCTCAGCCACCCGGACGGGCGCATCGTGCGCACCTGGAAAACCCGTGCGCCCAAGGACTATCTCAATCCGGCCAAAAGCTTCCAGGCCGGGGCGAAAGAACTGACCAACGACGAGCTGCCGTTCGAGTTCCTGATGAACGCTTTGCGCCTGACCGAGGGCGTCGATGCCAGGCTCTACGCCGAACGCACCGGGCTCGAGCTGGCCAGCCTCGACGAAGGCCGCCGCGAGGCAGAACAAAGTGGCTTGATGCAGGTCGAACCGTCACGCCTGGCGGCAACCGACCGCGGGCAACTCTTTCTCAATGACCTGTTGCAGAAGTTTTTGAGCTGATAGCTCTTTTAAGGAAATCGAATGGATCTGGTACTCGACCTGCTCGCCACCGTATCCCGCTGGAGCCGTAGCAACCTGTCGGAAATCTCCCTGGCACTCGTGGGCTGCTTGCTGGTGCTGTTCGGCGCCGATATCAAGGGCTGGGTCGAAGCGCGCCTGGGCAGCATCGCTGGCGCCTTGCGCGTGCCCTTGATGGCCCTGCTGTGCATGATCGGCAGCGGTGCGGCGTTGATCTACGCTACGCCGTGGATTGTGCGGGGGTTGAGCCAGTTCAATAACTACAGCCTGGCGCCGGTGTTGGTGGTGGTGCTGGTGTTGATTGGGGTGGTGGCAGACCGCCGCTGATCTCGAACCCAACACAAAACAAAATGTGGGAGGGGGCTTGCTCCCGATTGCGGTGTATCAGCCAAAGATTTGGTGGCTGACACCCTGCTATCGGGAGCAAGCCCTCTCCCACATTTGATTGCATTTCAAGCTGATGACTGTTTAAGCCAACTTCTCAAACTTCAAATCCCACACCCCATGCCCCAACCGCTCACCACGGCGCTCAAACTTGGTGATCGGCCGCTCGGCCGGGCGCGGCACGCACTTGCCATCTTCCGCCAGGTTGCGGTAGCCAGGGGCGACGTTCATCACCTCCAGCATGTATTCCGCGTACGGTTCCCAGTCGGTGGCCATGTGCAGGATACCGCCCACTTTCAGCTTGCTGCGCACCAACTCCGCAAAGGACGCCTGGACGATACGACGCTTGTGGTGACGGGCTTTGTGCCATGGATCGGGGAAGAACAGCATCAGGCGGTCGAGGCTGTTGTCGGCGATGCAGCGGTTGAGCACTTCAATCGCATCGCAGTCGTAGACTCGCAGGTTGGTCAGGCCCTGGGTGAGCACGCCGTTAAGTAACGCACCAACGCCTGGACGGTGCACTTCCACACCGATGAAATCCTGCTCCGGTGCGGCCGCGGCCATTTCCAGCAGGGAGTGGCCCATGCCGAAGCCGATTTCCAGGGAACGTGGGGCCGAACGGCCAAAGACCTGGTCGTAATCAACCGGCGCATCGGCCAGAGGCAACACGAACAGCGGCGTACCTTGTTCCAGGCCCTTCTGCTGGCCTTCGGTCATGCGACCGGCGCGCATCACAAAACTCTTGATGCGGCGGTGCTTGGACTCGTCGCCTGCTTCCACGGTGTTCGGCGTTTCGTTTGATTCAGTCATCAATAGCTCTTACTTGATCAGACCATCCAGCGGCGAAGAGGCGCTGGCATAGAGTTTTTTCGGCATGCGCCCGGCGAGGTAGGCCAGGCGGCCCGCGACGATCGCGTGTTTCATGGCTTCGGCCATCATGATCGGTTGCTGGGCGTGGGCGATGGCCGAGTTCATCAGCACCGCATCGCAGCCCAGTTCCATGGCGATGGTTGCATCGGAGGCTGTGCCCACGCCCGCATCCACCAGCACCGGGATCTTGGCTTCTTCAAGGATGATCTGCAGGTTGTACGGGTTGCAGATGCCCAGGCCGGAACCGATCAACCCAGCCAGCGGCATAACGGCGATACAGCCGATTTCGGCCAGTTGGCGGGCAATGATCGGGTCATCGCTGGTGTAGACCATCACGTCGAAGCCTTCCTTGACCAGGGTTTCAGCGGCCTTGAGGGTTTCGATCACGTTGGGGAACAGGGTTTTCTGGTCGGCCAGCACTTCCAGCTTCACCAGGTTGTGGCCGTCGAGCAGCTCACGAGCCAGGCGACAGGTGCGCACGGCTTCGATGGCGTCATAGCAGCCAGCGGTGTTCGGCAAGAAGGTGTAGCGATCCGGCGACAGCACTTCGAGCAGGTTCGGTTCGCCTTCGATCTGGCCAAGGTTGGTGCGGCGCACGGCGAAGGTGACGATCTCGGCACCCGAGGCTTCGATGGCCAGACGGGTTTCTTCCATGTCGCGGTACTTGCCGGTGCCGACCAGCAGGCGGGACTGGTAGGTACGACCGGCCAGGACGAAAGGCTTGTCGCTACGAACGATGCTCATGGGAAATCCTCTGTTTGGATGAGGTTCTGCAGAATGCGGGTTGACGCACTTGGGCGCCGGGCGGCTAGCCGCCGCCGATGGCGTGGACCACTTCGACCTGGTCACCTTCGACGAGCGCGGTCTCGGCGTGCTGGCTACGCGGAACGATATCCAGGTTGAGCTCCACTGCGACGCGTCGCCCGGTCAGGTCCAGGCGGGTCAGCAGGGCCGCGACGGTTTCGCCATCGGGCAGTTCAAAGGATTCGCCGTTCAACTGAATGCGCATGCCACGGGCCGCCATCGTTTTTAGGGGCCAGTATTCTAGCTCGATTGGAACCTAAAGGTCAGCTCCAAGCGTCAAGCGGTCAGCTGCAAGCGCCAGGCCGCAAGGCCGAGGAAGAACCAGCCGAGCAGGAATGCCAGCCCGCCGAAGGGCGTGATGATCCCCAGTTTGCTGATGCCGGTCAGGGTCAGCGCATACAGGCTGCCGGAAAACAGCAGAATACCGACGGTAAACGAGATGCCCGCCCAGCTGACCAACCGCCCAGGAATATGTGCCGCCAGTAAGGCCACGCCGAACAGCGCCAGGGCGTGCACCAACTGGTAGGTCACACCGGTGTGAAAGATCGCCAGGTACTCGGCGCTCAGGCGGTTTTTCAGGCCGTGGGCGGCAAACGCCCCCAGGGCGACACCGGTAAAGCCGAAAAAGGCAGCCAGCATCAGAAAGCTACGCAGCATGGGGAACTCCAGTCAGACTCATCGGGCAGGGTCTGTATAATGGCCCGCTCAACGGGTTCGGCCAAGCCATCTCTATGCTGCGTGTCCTCTTCAAACGCTTTCTCAACGTCGTGAAATGGTTTGCCATCGGCAGTGTGTTGCTGGTGCTGCTGTTCAGGGTTGTCCCGCCACCGTTCACTGCATTGATGGTGGAGCGCAAGGTCGAATCCTGGATCGACGGTGAGCCCATTGACCTGCAACGCACCTGGGTGCCGTGGGATGAGATTTCCAACGACCTGAAAGTGGCAGTGATGGCCGGTGAAGACCAGCGCTTCCCGCAACATTGGGGTTTTGATTTTGGTGCGATCCAGGCGGCGATCCAGCACAACGAGCGCGGCGGTTCGATTCGCGGCGCCAGCACGTTGAGCCAGCAGGTGTCGAAGAACCTGTTCCTGTGGGCCGGTCGCAGTTATCTGCGCAAGGGCCTGGAGGCGTGGTTTACCGGGTTGATCGAGGTGCTGTGGCCCAAGGAGCGGATTCTTGAGGTGTACCTCAACAGCGTGGAGTGGGATGAAGGTGTGTTTGGTGCAGAGGCGGCGGCGCGGCACCATTTTGGCGTGAGTGCCAAAGGCCTTTCACGGCAACAGGCCAGTTACCTGGCGGCTGTATTGCCTAATCCGCGGGTGTGGAGTGCCAGCCACCCGACAGCTTACGTGGCGCGACGGGCGGCGTGGATTCGTCAGCAGATGAGTCAGTTGGGTGGGGATGGCTACCTGACTGAGCTGAACAACTCTCGAAAAGCCCCCTGGTCCAACTGACACAATACAAAATAACTGTGGGAGGGGGCTTGCTCCCGATAGCAGAGTGTCAGTCAACATCAAAGTGACTGATCTATCGCTATCGGGAGCAAGCCCCCTCCCACATTTTCAAACCAGCATTGCCAGCTGGATTAAGCGGCGATCGACAGCTTCAACTTGTTCATCGCGCTTTTCTCAAGCTGACGAATCCGCTCGGCCGACACGTTGTACTTCTGCGCCAGGTCGTGCAGCGTGGCTTTCTCTTCCGCCAGCCAGCGCTGGTAGAGGATGTCGCGGCTGCGGTCGTCCAACACTTCCAGCGCTTCATGCAGGTTGTGGTTGGAGTTGTCGCTCCAGTCGGCGTCTTCCAATTGACGAGCCGGGTCGTACCGGTGGTCTTCCAGGTAGTTGGCCGGCGATTGGAAGGCGCTGTCGTCATCCGCTTCGGCGGCTGGGTCGAAGGCCATGTCATGGCCGGTCAGGCGGCTTTCCATCTCGCGCACTTCACGAGGCTCCACACCGAGGCTTTCGGCCACGCGGTGGACTTCCTCATTGTTCAGCCATGCCAGGCGTTTCTTCTGGCTACGCAGGTTGAAGAACAGCTTGCGCTGGGCCTTGGTGGTCGCCACTTTCACGATGCGCCAGTTGCGCAGGATGAACTCGTGGATTTCCGCCTTGATCCAGTGCACGGCAAACGACACCAGGCGCACACCCATTTCAGGGTTGAAGCGCTTTACAGCCTTCATCAGGCCGACGTTGCCTTCCTGGATCAGGTCAGCCTGGGCCAGGCCGTAGCCGCTATAGCTACGGGCGATATGTACGACAAAACGCAGGTGGGCGAGCACCATCTGCCGAGCCGCCCCCAAATCCTGCTCATAGTAGAGACTCTCGGCCAGTTCACGCTCCTGCTCGGGCGTCAGCAATGGAATGCTGTTGACCGTGTGCACATAGGCCTCCAGGTTCGCACCTGGGACCAAGGCATAAGCAGGTTGCAAAGAAGTGGTCATACGAAAAAACCTCCGACTCACATAACTCGTGCAGTTCAGCACTGCGAAAATTGACCGGGAACCGTAGGACAAGTTCCCTAAACCACTGATACGGTCAATACAAACGAAACCACATTACCCTGGCATTAACTACTTCGGCGCCAGCTCACGTAAATGCCGTGCTACCGCAATCCAGGCACCGATATACCCCAACAGGACCGCGCCAAGCAAGAGACTCAGACCATCGGCAACCGGCACCCCGGCCAAGGCAAAATCACTGCCATACAAACCGGCCAGCCCAACTACCGCGTCGTTCAGCCAATCAAGGCCAAACGCCAGCACGCCCCAGGACAAAACCCCGGCACCCAAGCCATAAAGCGCGCCCATGTATAGAAAAGGACGACGCACATAGCTGTCCGTGCCGCCGACCAGTTTAATCACTTCTATCTCGGTGCGACGGTTTTCAATATGAAGACGAATGGTATTACCTATCACCAAAAGTAATGCAGACACCAACAGCACCGTCAAACCGAACACAAAGCGGTCGCCCAGCTTGAGGATCGCGGCCAGACGCTCTACCCAGACTAGATCAAGTTGCGCCTGTTGCACCTTCGGCATCTCTGCGAGTTTTTGTCGTAGGGCCTCCAGGGCCGGCTTATCGACTTCGTTCGGCGTCACCAGCACCACGCCAGGCAATGGGTTCTGCGGCAGCTCCTTGAGCGCCTCGCCCAGGCCGGATTGCTGTTGGAACTCTTCAAGGGCCTGGTCGCGGCTGATGTACTCGGCCTCGGCAACGCCCGGGATGTTCTTGATGTCGTCGCGCAGCGCTTCGCCGTCCTTGCTGCTGGCGTCCAGGTTCAGATACAGCGAAATCTGCGCCGCACGCTGCCAGGAGCCACCCAGGCGCTCGACATTATTAAGCAGCAGCGACAAGCCCATCGGCAGGCTCAACGCCACGGCCATCACCAGGCAGGTGAAGAAGCTGCCTATCGGCTGCTTGCCCAGGCGGCGCAGGCTGTCGACCAGGCTGGCCCGATGGCTTTCGATCCAGGCATGCAGCAAGGTGCCGAAGTCAGGACCGTCGTCTTCGTCGCGCTTTTTCTTCGGTGGTTGCGGGTCGGCCGGTTTCGGCGCCACGCGTTCGGACACTTTAGGACTGCGAGTGGCACTCATACGCCGGCCTCCCCATCACCAATCAGGCGACCGCGTTGCAGGGTCAGCATCCGATGACGCATGCGGGCGATCAGGGCCAGGTCGTGGCTGGCGATCAGTACGCTGGTGCCCAGGCGGTTGATGTCTTCGAACACGCCCATAATCTCGGCCGCCAGGCGCGGGTCGAGGTTGCCGGTAGGTTCGTCCGCCAGCAACAAGGCCGGACGGTGGACGATGGCGCGAGCAATACCGACGCGTTGTTGCTGGCCGGTGGACAGGTCGCCAGGGAAGAGATCGGTCTTGTCCGACAAGGCTACGCGCTCCAGGGCCGAGTCCACGCGCTTGACGATCTCGGCCTTGGACAACCCGAGGATCTGCAACGGCAAGGCCACATTGTTGAAGACCGTGCGGTCGAACAGCAACTGGTGGTTCTGGAACACCACGCCGATCTGACGGCGTAGGAACGGAATCTGTGCATTGCTGATGGTCGCCAGGTCCTGGCCTGCCAGCAGCAACTTACCGGTGGTCGGGCGTTCCATGGCCAGCAACAGACGCAACAGCGTACTTTTGCCCGCACCCGAATGCCCGGTGACAAACAGGAATTCGCCGCGCCGCACCCGAAAGCTCAGCTCATGCAAGCCCACATGCCCGTTGGCATAGCGTTTACCGACCTGTTCGAATCGAATCATGAACGCTCCCGCTCGGCAAACAGCGCCTGTACAAAGGGTTCGGCTTCAAAAGTGCGTAAGTCATCGATGCCTTCACCGACACCGATATAACGAATCGGCAACCCGAACTGTTTAGCCAGGGCGAAAATCACACCGCCCTTGGCCGTGCCGTCGAGCTTAGTCAATGCCAGGCCGGTCAGTTGCACCGTCTGGTTGAATTGCTTGGCCTGGCTGATGGCGTTCTGGCCAGTGCCGGCGTCGAGCACCAGCAAGACTTCGTGCGGCGCGTCGGCATCGAGCTTGCTGATGACACGGCGGACTTTTTTCAGCTCTTCCATCAGGTTGTCTTTGGTGTGCAGGCGCCCGGCGGTATCGGCGATCAACACATCGATATTCCGAGCCTTGGCCGCTTGCACGGCATCGAAGATCACCGAAGCGGAATCGGCACCGGTGTGCTGGGCGATCACCGGAATCTTGTTGCGCTCACCCCATACCTGCAATTGCTCGACCGCGGCGGCACGGAAGGTGTCACCGGCGGCGAGCATGACTTTCTTGCCCTCACCCTGCAGCTTCTTGGCCAGCTTGCCGATGGTGGTGGTCTTGCCGGCGCCGTTAACGCCGACCACCAGGATCACGAACGGCTTGTTCGGCGTGATCACCAGCGGCGCCTCCACCGGCTTGAGCATCGCCGCCAGTTCGGCCTGCAAGGATTTGTACAGGGCATCGGCGTCGGTCAACTGCTTGCGTGCGACCTTCTGGGTCAGGCTCTGGATGATCACGGCGGTGGCTTCGACGCCCACGTCGGCGGTGAGCAGGCGGGTCTCGATGTCTTCCAGCAGCTCATCATCAATGACCTTCTTGCCCAGGAACAGGCTGGCCATGCCTTCACCAATGCTGGCGCTGGTCTTGCTCAAGCCCTGCTTGAGACGGGCGAAGAACCCGGTCTTGCTGGTTTCGGCAGGGACGGTTGGCTCTTCGATCACAGCGGGAGCGGCAATCTGCACGGGCGCAGGCTCGACCGATGCTTCGACAACCACCGGCTGCGGCTCTATAACCACCGGGATCGGCGGAGCCACATGCTCGGCCTGCACATCTTCAACCAGTGCTACAGGCTCTTCGGCCACCGGCAATTGCGGCCACGGTTTGTGCTCGGGTTCAGGCTCGGGCTCTGCCTCGACCACGGGCTGCAATACCGGCTCGGCCATCGGCAACACCACCGGCGCCGGGGTATCGGCAACCGGTTCGGCTTCTACTAAAGGCTCAGGAACGGGCTCGGGTTGAACCTGCGGCTGTTCGACGACGGTTTCCTGCGGCTTTTTGCGCAGCCATCCGAACAGGCCTTTTTTCTCGCCAGCCGCAGCTGGGCTCTTCTTGTCGTCGTTGGAACCAAACATGGAGGACGGCTATCTCAAAGTAGCGATGCGCCAGGGCGCCTCGGTAAATAAATTCGATGCAGAACAGACTGCTTTAACGCCCGCTTGTTCATGCGCAACATTTTGTAAGGCGTAAATAAAGGCCTTGGCAAATCGTTTCAATATAGGACTGAAGCGATAAAATCGGCGAAAAGTTGAAGATCGTCGGGGAAAAACACCCTCTATTCCAACATTCCTACGACTGGATCCAGGACTAGATGACAACCGCAGTGGCCGTCTCTAAATCGGATCAGTATCCTAGCACCTCCTCGCCCGCCGACGCTAAGACCAAGCGGGCAGCCCAACAGGTTTAAAAACGAATGAATGCTCTAGCCCGCCGCGCCGCAGGCCTGCTGCTCAGCACAGTTTGTCTGCCCCTCTCAGCCTTGGCTGCCGACCCACAACCCACCCATGAATTCACCCTGGATAACGGCCTTAAAGTGGTCGTGCGCGAAGATCATCGTGCGCCCGTGGTGGTTTCCCAGGTCTGGTACAAGGTTGGCTCAAGCTACGAAACCCCGGGCCAGACCGGTTTGTCCCACGCCCTGGAACACATGATGTTCAAGGGCAGCGCCAAGGTTGGCCCAGGCGAAGCCTCGCTGATCCTGCGTGACCTGGGCGCCGAAGAAAACGCGTTCACCAGCGATGACTACACCGCCTATTACCAGGTGCTGGCCCGCGACCGCCTGGGCGTGGCCTTCGAACTGGAAGCCGACCGCATGGCCAGCCTGCGCCTGCCGGCCGACGAGTTCAGCCGCGAAATCGAGGTCATCAAGGAAGAACGCCGCCTGCGCACCGACGATAACCCGATGTCCAAGGCCTACGAGCGTTTCAAGGCCATGGCCTTCCCCGCCAGCGGCTACCACACGCCGACCATCGGCTGGATGGCTGACCTGGACCGCATGAAGGTCGAGGAGCTGCGCCACTGGTACCAATCCTGGTATGTGCCGAACAACGCCACCCTGGTGGTGGTCGGCGACGTGACCCCGGACGAGGTGAAAAACCTGGCCCAGCGTTACTTCGGCCCGATCCCCAAGCGTGACGTGCCACCGGCGAAGATCCCAATGGAGCTGCCCGAGCCTGGCGAGCGCCTGCTGACCCTGCACGTGCAGACCCAACTGCCGAGCGTATTCCTGGGCTTCAACGTCCCTGGCCTTGCCACTGCCGAAGACAAGCGCTCGGTACAAGCCCTGCGCCTGATCTCGGCCCTGCTGGACGGCGGCTACAGCGCACGTATCTCCGAACAACTGGAGCGTGGCGAGGAGCTGGTGTCTGCCGCTTCCACCAACTACGACGCCTATACCCGTGGCGATACGCTGTTCATGCTGTCGGCCACACCCAACCAGCAGAAGAAAAAGACCGTAGCCCAAGCCGAAGCCGGCCTGTGGCGCCTGCTTGATGAGTTGAAAGCCAAGCCGCCGACTGCCGAAGAACTGGAACGGATCCGTGCTCAGGTGATTGCCGGCCTGGTGTACCAGCGCGACTCCATTACCAGCCAGGCCACGGCCATCGGCTCCCTGGAAACCGTCGGCCTTTCCTGGAAACTGATGGACAGCG
The DNA here is from genome assembly GCF_031931935.1 of Pseudomonas sp. rhizo25. NCBI lineage: Bacteria > Pseudomonadati > Pseudomonadota > Gammaproteobacteria > Pseudomonadales > Pseudomonadaceae > Pseudomonas > Pseudomonas sp. rhizo25. Next base: position 500,098 of record NZ_JAUJXA010000002.1, on the reverse strand, counting down.
AGTTGGCCGATCTGCAAAGCGTCACGCCGGAAGATATCCAGAAAGCTGCCCGCACCTATTTCACCCGCGAACGTCTGAGCGTCGCCCATGTTTTGCCTGAGGAGAGCGCTCATGAATAATCGTAAAAGCAGCCGCCTGATCCTGCCCGGCCTGATCGCTGTCACCCTGGTCGCGGCCAGTGCCGTGTATTTCCTGCGCCCGAGCGAGTCGGTCGCCAGCCAAGCCCTGGACAAGGCCCAATCGGCCAGCACCCTGCAATCCCTGGCAGAACTGGACGGCAAGGCACCGACCAACCGCAAGCTCGATGTGCAGACCTGGACCACAGCCGAAGGCGCCAAGGTGCTGTTCGTCGAAGCCCATGAACTGCCGATGTTCGACATGCGCATCCTGTTCGCTGCCGGCAGCAGCCAGGATGGCGATACGCCGGGCCTGGCACTGATGACCAATGCCATGCTCAACGAAGGCGTGCCGGGCAAGAATGTCAGCCAGATCGCCAGTGGTTTTGAGGGCCTGGGTGCCGACTTCGGCAATGGCGCCTACCGCGACATGGCGCTGGTCTCCCTGCGCAGCCTGAGCGACAGCGATAAGCGCGAAGCAGCCCTGACACTGTTTGACCAAGTGATCGGCCAGCCGACGTTCCCGGCGGACTCCCTGGCACGGATCAAAAATCAGATCCTCGCCGGTTTCGAGTACCAGAAGCAGAACCCCGGCAAGCTGGCGAGCATTGAGCTGTTCAAGCGCCTGTACGGCGACCACCCTTATGCGCACCCAAGCGAAGGCACCTCCGAGAGCGTGCCGAAGATCACCTTGGCGCAGTTGCAGGCGTTTCACGCCAAAGCCTATGCGGCCGGTAATGCGGTGATTGCGGTGGTGGGCGATCTGACCCGCGCCGAAGCCGAGGCCATGACGGCCAAGGTCTCTGCGTCGCTGCCCAAAGGCCCGGCCATGGCCAAGATTGCCCAGCCGACCGAGCCAAAACCCGGCCTGAGCCGCATCGAGTTCCCATCCAAGCAAACCCACTTGCTGTTCGCGCAACTGGGGATCGACCGCGCTGATCCGGACTACGCCGCTTTATCCCTGGGCAACCAGATCCTCGGCGGCGGCGGCTTCGGCACCCGCTTGATGAGTGAAGTGCGTGAGAAGCGCGGCCTGACCTACGGTGTGTACTCCGGTTTCTCACCGATGCAGGTGCGTGGCCCGTTCATGATCAACCTGCAGACCCGCGCCGAAATGAGCGGTGGCACCCTGCGCCTGGTTGAAGACGTGCTGGCTGACTATCTCAAGACCGGCCCGACGCAAAAAGAACTGGATGACGCCAAGCGCGAACTGGCTGGCAGCTTCCCGCTGTCCACCGCGAGCAATGCCGATATCGTCGGGCAGTTGGGCGCCATGGGTTTCTACAACCTGCCGCTGAACTATCTGGAAGATTTCATGAAACAATCCCAGGCCCTGACCGTAGAGCAGGTCAAGGCAGCCATGAACAAACACTTGAGCGCCGACAAGATGGTCATCGTGACCGCCGGCCCGACGATTGCGCAAAAGCCACTACCGCCCCCCACTGATAAACCTGCCGAGCAGCCGCTCGGGGTTCCGGAGCATTAATGGCCAGTTCATCTCGCCCGAAAAAACCTGTCCACAACGTACATAACGGTGTGGGCCAACTGCGCATCATTGGCGGTGAATGGGGCAGCCGCAAGCTGAGCTTCCCCGACGTCGTCGGCCTGCGCCCGACGCCGGACCGCGTGCGTGAAACCCTGTTCAACTGGCTCGCGCCGTATATCGGCGGGGCCAAGGTGCTTGATCCGTTCGCCGGCAGTGGCGCGTTGTTCCTGGAGGCGCTGTCCCGTGGTGCCGCCCAGGGCCAGGCGCTGGATGCCAGTAATGTGGCAGTGTCCAGCCTCAAGGAGCACCTGGGCACGCTGCGCTGCAATACCGGCCAGGTGCAGACGGCTGACGCGCTGCGCTATCTGGAAACCCAGGCGGCCACGGAATATGACGTGGTGTTTCTCGACCCGCCGTTCAACCAGAACCTGCTGCCGACCGTGTGCGCATTGCTGGAAGAACGTCAGTGGTTGGCACCGGATGCCTGGGTCTACACTGAAAGCGAGACCGCGCCGTCCACACTCGGCCTGCCGGGCAGCTGGCGCCTGCACCGGGAGCAGAAATCCGGGCGGGTGTATTACGCACTGTGGCACCGGTTGGTCGAAAACGCCGCTTAACCTGTGGCGAGGGAGCTTGCCACGGCGAGCTCACTGGCTACCGAGAGTTTCATGACCCCCTCTTCCGACTTGTTCAAACCCGCCTTCGGCCTCGGCAACCCCCACCTGCAAACATTGTGGGGGCCGCTGTGGCGCCCGACGACCCACATCGAGCGCCAGCGCGAACGCCTGTGGCTGGAAGACGGCGACTTCCTCGACCTCGACTGGCACGGCCCCCACGATGCACAGGTACCATTGGTGCTGGTGTTGCATGGCCTCACCGGTTCGTCCAACTCACCTTACGTGGCCGGCCTGCAAAAAGCCCTTGCCGCCCAAGGCTGGGCCAGCGTCGCATTGAACTGGCGGGGCTGCTCCGGCGAGCCGAACCTGCTTGCCCGCAGCTATCACTCCGGCGCCAGCGACGACTTGGCGGCGGCGATTGCCCATCTGCGCACCAAGCGGCCTCTGGCTCCCTTATATGCCGTAGGGTATTCACTGGGCGGCAATGTGTTGCTCAAGCACCTGGGGGAAACCGGCATGGCTTCGCAGCTGCAAGGCGCGGCGGCGGTGTCGGTGCCGTTTCGCCTGGACCAGTGTGCTGACCGCATCGGCTTGGGGTTTTCGCGGATCTATCAGAAACATTTCATGCGCGAGATGCTGGCGTATATCCGCGTCAAACAGCGCCAGTTTTTGCAGGATGGCCGTGAGGAAGGGCTCAAAACCCTGAACGCATTGGGCTCCCTGGAAAAGATGCGAACGTTCTGGGACTTCGACGGGCGGGTGACGGCGCCGTTGCATGGTTTTATGAGTGCTGAGGATTACTATCGCCGCGCTTCCAGTCGCTACTACCTGGGCGATATCCGCACGCCAACGCTGATCATCCAGGCGGCCGATGATCCCTTTGTGTTTGCTCATAGCCTGCCCGAGGCGAGTGAACTCTCGGAGTGCACCGAGTTTGAATTGCTGGCAAAGGGTGGGCACGTGGGGTTCGTGGAGGGCTCGCTGAAACGCCCAGGCTATTACCTGGAACGCCGCATCCCACAATGGCTACTGGCACAACATGGATAAAAATGTGGGAGGGGGCTTGCTCCCGATTGCAGTGGGTCAGCTAAAGATAAGCTGACTGTTACACCGCTATCGGGAGCAAGCCCCCTCCCACATTTTGATTGGGTTTACAGGGGCGATTGCTCAGTCGCCTGTTGCAATTTCCCGCGCCGGCTCCGTAATCCACTCACTCCACGACCCCGCATACAACTTGCCCAACGGATATCCCGCCAACGCCAGCGCAAACAGGTTATGGCACGCCGTCACCCCCGAACCGCAGTACGCCACCAACTCCTCCGGCGGACGCCCCTTTAACTGCGCAGCAAAGCGCTGCTTGAGCTGCTCGGCCGGCAGAAAGCGCCCGTCACCGCCCAGGTTTTCAGTAAACGCTGCGCACTGCGCGCCTGGGATGTGCCCGGCAATCGGATCGATGGGCTCAACCTCTCCACGAAAGCGCGGCTGGGCGCGGGCATCGATCAGGGTCAAGCCAGGTCGGCCCAGGCGTTTGTGCAAGTGTTCGGCATCCAGCACCAACCGGTGATCCGGCGCTCCGGCAAAGGTGCCCGGTTCGATCACTGGTGCATCCAGGCTCAAGGGGAAACCAGCGACATGCCAGGCCTTGAGGCCACCGTCGAGAATAAACACGCCCTCCCGCTTGCCCAGCCAGGCCAGCAGCCACCAGGCACGGGCGGCATAGGCGCCTGGGCCATCGTCATATAGCACCACATCGGTGTCGGCACTGATGCCCCAGGCCCGTAGCTGCTTGGCGAACGTGTCTGCTGCTGGCAAAGGATGACGACCCGTCACGCCCTTGGTTACCGGGCCGCTGAGGTGGCGCTCCAGGTCGGCGTATTGAGCCCCCTCGATATGCCCTTCGGCGTAACTGCACAGCCCGTAGTCCGGGTCTTCCAGGGCAAAGCGGCAATCCAGGATCACCAGCCCGGCCGACTTCTGGCGCTCGGCCAATTGCTGGGGGCTGATCAGTTGGGCAAGCGGCATGACGGACTCCTGTGAATACAAAGGGGGAAAGGTCCTACTTCACTTCTTCCAGTGCCTGGTTCAACGGCACGTAAAACTCTTTGAACAAGGCGTCCACCGCCTCTTTGGCCTGGGGCGTGACAAAACCAGCCTCCAGTACCAGCACCTGATACACCCCGCGCTTGATCGCCTCGGCGCTCAAGTGGGTGGATTTCTCATTGGTGGTGCACAGGAATCGCACCCACGAGGTCAGGATTATCCAGGCGTTCAGGGTCAGGGCTTCGGTTTGCACCGGGTCCATATTGAGAATGCCTGCGTCGACAAACCCCTGGTAGATGGCACCACCCTGGATCAGGCAACGCTGGGAAAACCGCCGGTAGCCGGTGGCCAGCTCCGGGTCGCTTTCGAGTAAATGTTCAAGATCGCGGTGCAGGAAACGATAACGCCACATGCCCGCCAGCACGGCCTGCAGATAAAAGCGCTTGTCTTCCACCACCATAGTGCGCCCCTGGGGCGGGCGCAGGAAACTGTCCACCAACGCTTCATATTCGCGAAACAGCACGGCGATGATCGCCTGCTTGTTGGGGAAGTGGTAGTACAGGTTACCCGGGGAAATTTCCATGTGGGCGGCAATGTGGTTGGTGCTGACACTGCGCTCGCCCTGCTGGTTAAAAAGCTCCAGGCTGGTTTGCACAATGCGCTCGCTGGTCTTTACTCGTGGTGCCATGGGGGATCAGCTTCTATACACGGGATGGGCCATCTTACGGCCTATGCCGGCCAGGATAAATCCGGATGTTACTGCAATCTTATTTGACAATTTAGAGCAATGACTCTAAAAATCCAGGCAGACCAATAACAACCGGGACCGCGCCATGTCTGCCAACGTTGCCTACCTGCAAGATTCCCAGGCGCTGGATCACCTCCAGGACCTGTTCGACGCCCAACGTCGCGCCTACGCCGCCAACCCGATGCCACCGGCGGCGCAACGCCAGCAATGGCTCAAGGCCTTGCGGGACATGCTCAGCGATGAACGCCAGGCGCTGATCACGGCGATCAGCCAGGACTTCAGCCATCGCAGCGCGGACGAAACCCTGTTCGCCGAACTGATGCCCAGCCTGCACGGCATTCACTATGCCAGCAAACACCTCAAGGGCTGGATGAAACCCTCCCGCCGCGCTGTAGGCATTGCCTTCCAGCCCGCCTCGGCCAAGGTTATTTACCAACCCTTGGGCGTGGTCGGCGTCATCGTGCCGTGGAACTACCCGTTGTACCTGGCCATCGGTCCGCTGGTCGGGGCGTTGGCAGCCGGCAACCGGGTGATGCTCAAGCTCAGCGAATCCACGCCCGCCACCGGCGAACTGCTCAAGACGCTGCTCGCCAGGATCTTCCCCGAGGACCTGGTTTGCGTGGTACTGGGCGAAGCCGAAGTGGGCATGGCGTTTTCCAAATTGCGCTTCGATCACTTGCTGTTCACCGGCGCCACCAGCATTGGCAAGCACGTGATGCGCGCAGCCGCCGAACACCTCACGCCGGTCACCCTGGAGCTGGGCGGCAAGTCGCCGGCCATTGTCTCGGCCGATGTACCGCTCAAAGACGCCGCCGAGCGTATCGCCTTCGGCAAAGCCTTGAACGCCGGGCAAACCTGCGTGGCGCCGGACTATGTGTTGGTTCCGGAAGACCGCGTGGAGGGGTTTGTCGAGGCTTACTCCAAGGCCATTCGCGGGTTCTATCCGACCCTGGCTGACAACCCGGACTACACCGCCATCATCAACGAGCGACAACTGGCCCGGCTCAATGCCTACGCCAAGGACGCCACCGACAAGGGCGCCACCCTGATCCCGCTGTACGAGCAAGGCCAGGCGCGACGGATGGCCCACAGCCTGCTATTGAATGTCAGCGACGACATGACCGTGATGCAGGACGAAATCTTCGGCCCGCTTTTGCCCATCGTGCCTTATCGCGGCCTTGACCAAGCCTTTGCCTACATCAACCAGCGTCCGCGCCCACTGGCCCTGTATTACTTCGGCTACAACAAGGGCGAGCAGGAGCGCGTGCTCCACGAAACCCACTCCGGTGGCGTATGCCTGAATGACACCTTGCTGCACGTCGCCCAGGATGACATGCCGTTCGGTGGCATCGGCCCGTCGGGCATGGGCCATTACCACGGCCATGAGGGTTTCCTGACGTTCAGCAAGGCCAAGGGCGTGCTGGTCAAACAACGCCTCAACGCAGCAAAGCTGATCTACCCGCCCTATGGCAAATCGATCCAGAAACTGATCCAGAAGCTGTTTATCCGCTGATAACCGCCACCTTCGGGACGATAAAAATAATGAACCCCAGCCTGACTGACTCACCCGCGCTGTCGCGGCGCGGCGTCTTGAAAATCGGCCTGTGCGCCAGCGCGTTTCTCGCCACTGCCGGGCTTGGCGCCAGCCTCAGCGGCTGTTCCAGCAGTACACCGGCCAGTGGCTTTGCCATGCTGCGCGCCAGTGACTTGCCGTTTTTGCGTGCGGTGATCCCGGTGCTGCTGGAAGGCGCGGCCAGCGCCGAGGCGGTGGTCGCTGGCATTGACGACACTCTGAAAAAGCTCGACTACAGCCTGCAGCATTTGTCGCCAGAAATGTTCAAGCTCACCCAGCAGTTATTTGACGTGCTGAGCATGGGTATCACCCGCGGCCCGTTGACCGGTATCTGGGGCAGTTGGGAAAACGCCAGCAGCGAGCAAATCCGCAACTTCCTGCACCGTTGGGAGAACAGCTACCTGAACCTGCTGCGCATGGGCCAGGGCTCGTTGCTCAAGCTGGTAATCATGGCCTGGTACTTCCGGCCCGCGTCCTGGGCCCATTGCGGCTACCCCGGCCCGCCGAAGATCTGATTCGCATCCCCCACAATAAAAACCAGAGACGAACCTGATGCCCGTACCCGATCTGTTCCGCGACGGCCTGGCCCGAGGCTGGAAAACCCACAACGGCGCCGCCCTCGACAACGACCTGACCCTGGAAGCCGATGTAGCCATTATCGGCAGCGGTGCCGGAGGCGGCACCACCGCCGAAATCCTCAGCGCCGCCGGCTACAAAGTGTTGTTGATCGAAGAAGGCCCGCTCAAGACCAGCAGTGACTTCAAGCTGCTGGAGGACGAAGCCTATGCCAGCCTTTACCAGGAAGGCATCGGGCGTATGAGCAAGGACGGCGCCATTACTATCCTGCAAGGCCGGGCGGTGGGTGGCACCACCTTGATCAACTGGACCTCCAGTTTTCGCACACCCGACGCCACCCTCGCCCACTGGGCCAGCGAATACGCGGTGAAAGGCCACAGCAGCGCCGAGATGGCACCCTGGTTCGAAAAAATGGAGCAGCGCCTGGGCATCGCGCCGTGGGCGTTGCCACCGAATGCCAACAACGATGTGATCCGCAAAGGCTGCGAAAAACTCGGCTACAGCTGGCATGTGATCCCACGCAATGTGCGCGGCTGCTTCAACCTGGGTTATTGCGGCATGGGCTGCCCGGTCAATGCCAAGCAGTCGATGCTGGTGACGACTATCCCCTCCACCCTGGAAAACGGCAGCGAGCTGCTGTATCTGGCCCGCGCCGAGCAGCTCAAATACAGTGGCGACACTATCAGCAGCCTGGAGTGCGTGGCCATGGACGAACGCTGCGTGGCCCCCACCGGACGCAAGATCAGCGTGAAGGCCAGGCACTACGTGCTGTCGGGCGGAGGCATCAACAGCCCGGCCCTGCTGATGCGCTCGGACGCACCCGACCCGCATTCGCGGCTGGGCAAGCGCACCTTCCTGCATCTGGTCAATTTCTCCGCCGGGTTGTTCGACGAAGTGATCAACCCGTTCTACGGTGCACCGCAGTCGATCTATTCCGACCATTTCCAATGGCAGGACGGCACCACCGGTAAAATGTCCTACAAGCTTGAAGCACCGCCTTTGCACCCAGGGTTGGCCAGCACCCTGTTCGGCGGCTATGGCACGCAGAACGCACTGGACATGAATCGACTGCCCCACACCCACGCCATGCTCGCACTGCTGCGCGACGGTTTTCACCCCGACAGCCTGGGCGGCACTGTGGGTCTGCGGGGTGACGGCACGCCGGTGCTCGACTATCAGGTCTCGCCCTACGCCTGGGATGGCCTGCGCCGGGCCTTCCACAGCATGGCCGAGATCCAGTTCGCCGCAGGAGCCAAATCGGTCAAGCCCCTGCATCACGATGCAAGGTTCGTGAACACCTTGGCCGAAGCACGCAACGTGATTGACGGCTTGAGCCTGGAACTACACCGCACAACCCTGGGCAGCGCCCATGTGATGGGCGGTTGTGCCATGGGCGAAGACCCGAAAAACGCCGTGGCCGACAGCCTTGGCCGACATCATCAGTTGCGCAACCTGTCGATTCACGATGGCTCGTTGTTCCCCACCAGCATTGGCGCCAACCCACAATTGTCGGTGTACGGATTGACCGCGCAACTGGCGACAGCATTGGCCGAACGTCTGAAAACGGCATGAAAAAGCCTGGGATTGACGACCTCTATCTACATAAGTCGACTTGGCCGACCGGGATGGCTGCGATACCATCCGGTTCCCCAACGGACTCCGCCAGGACGACGCGATGAACCGAGTGTTGTACCCAGGTACCTTCGACCCGATTACCAAAGGCCATGGCGATCTGGTCGAACGCGCCTCTCGCCTGTTCGACCATGTGATCATCGCGGTCGCGGCCAGCCCCAAGAAAAACCCGCTGTTTCCCCTGGAACAGCGCGTGGAGCTGGCGCGCGAGGTCACCAAGCACCTGCCTAATGTGGAAGTAGTGGGCTTTTCGACGCTGCTGGCGCATTTCGCCAAGGAGCAGAACGCCAATGTGTTCCTGCGTGGCCTGCGCGCGGTGTCGGACTTCGAATACGAATTCCAGCTGGCCAACATGAACCGCCAGCTGGCGCCGGATGTGGAAAGTCTGTTCCTCACGCCGTCGGAACGTTATTCATTCATTTCCTCGACGTTAGTCCGTGAAATCGCGGCTTTGGGCGGAGATATCACCAAGTTCGTCCATCCTGCGGTGGCAGATGCACTGACCCTGCGCTTCAAGAAGTAAGACCGCTCAAGCGGCGCCTGCTCGCACTGCGGGCGCCAATGCGGCACAATTGCGCGCATTAGTTTTCAGATGCCTTGGCCGCGTGCCCTGGCAGGAGTTTCCATGTCCCTGATCATCACCGACGATTGCATCAACTGCGACGTCTGCGAACCCGAGTGCCCGAACGCTGCGATCTCCCAAGGCGAAGAGATCTATGTGATCGACCCTAACCTGTGCACCCAGTGCGTTGGCCATTACGACGAACCTCAGTGCCAGCAGGTTTGCCCGGTGGATTGCATTCCGCTGGATGAGGCACACCCTGAGACTGAAGAGCAGTTGATGGAGAAGTACCGCAAGATTACCGGTAAGGCTTAAGTTTTTTAGTGCCTATGAGGGCCTCATCGGGGCGGTGCGACGGTTCGACTTGCCCCCGATGACAATCTCAGCCATCACAAAGCTATCAGCTCTGGCACTTGGGGCAAAACACACTCGCCCGCTGCCCCAGCACCACATTGCGCAACTCGGTCCCACAGACCTTGCACGCCTCGCCGCCACGGCCATAAACGAACAGTTCCTGCTGGAAATACCCCGGCTGCCCATCGCCGCCGATAAAGTCCCGCAGCGTAGTACCGCCCCGCTCGATAGCAGCGGCCAGCACCCGCTTGATCTCAATCGCCAGCTTCAAATAGCGCCCGCGTGAAATGCCACCGGCGGCACGCCGCGGGTCAATACCCGCCGCAAACAGTGCTTCCGTCGCATAGATATTGCCCACCCCCACCACTACCGCGTTATCCATGATGAACGGCTTCACCGCCATCGATTTGCCGCGCGACAGCTGGAACAAACGTTCGCCGTCAAACAGCTCGGTCAACGGCTCCGGCCCCAGGCGAATCAGCAGTTCGTGGTTGTGCGGGTCCTGGCTCCAGAGCATTGCACCGAAACGTCGAGGATCGGTGTAGCGCAAGGCCAGGCCGGATTCGAGTTCGATGTCGACATGCTCATGCTTGAGCGCAGGCATGCCGACCTCCACCAGGCGCAGGTTGCCCGACATGCCCAAGTGACTGATCAAGGTGCCCACTTCGGCATTGATCAACAGGTACTTGGCCCGCCGTTCCACCAGCACGATGCGCTGCCCGGACAGGCGCACATCCAGGTCTTCCGGGATCGGCCAGCGCAGGCGCCGCTCACGCACCACCACGCGGCTGACACGCTGGCCTTCCAGGTGCGGGGCGATCCCGCGCCGGGTGGTTTCGACTTCTGGTAACTCGGGCATGTGTACCTCTTGAATAACGGGTCAGTGCGCGCCCAGTTCGCGGATCGACAACTTCAGGCTCTCGAAGTCGTAGTCCGACAGGCCCACGTAATCCAGCACCAGATGGCCAATCGCGTTCCACTCATGGTCCACGGCCTGGTTACCCAGCACGCGACAGGACGAACAGATATGCTCGGCCATCTTCAAAATCGCCAGCAGGTTTTTAAGCTGCGGATTGCGCGACGTCTCATCGCTGAAAATCGCCAGGGCGTTGTGGTGATTGGCGATGGCATCGGTCACATGTTCCGGCAGGCGCCAGGACTTGGCGGTGTAGTAGCCGACCACCGCATGGTTGGTGTTGAACGCGTTGTTCTCGGTGTCGACCACGCGGCGCTCGGGGCCGGCGCTGGCATAAGCCTGCTCCAGCACTGCCATGTAGTTGGGGAAACGCTTGAGCATCAGCGGCACGCCGCAATCGTGGAACAGGCCCAATGCATACGCTTCATCGACGGCCTGGGAACCGGTGCGCTTGGCCAGGGTGAGGCAGGTCATGGCCACATCCTGGGCGGTGTCCCAGAAGCGGTTGAGGGTGACGATGGTGTCGTCGCTCATCTCGCCCTTGATCGACAAGGCATTGATCAGGTTGATGACCGACCGGCTGCCCAGCAGGTTAACTGCACGCTGGATCGAGGCGATCTTGTTGCTCAAGCCGTAATACGACGAGTTGACGATCTTGAGCAACGCGCCAGACAAGCCCGGGTCCTGGGCGATCAACCGTGCGATCACTTCCAGGTCCGGGTCGGGCATGTACTGCTCCATCTGCAAATCCACCATGATCTGCGGTTGGGGCGGCACGCTGATGCCTTGCAGGACCTGTTGGATCTGCTCGGCGGAAAGCTCTTGGGACATAAGTACACACTCTGGGCTAGACGCGAATTCTAACCCTTATGAAGACGTGACCGACACCCACAACCCAAACTGAAACCCTCCCACATGTCCGGTGCCGCCGCCAAATAATGCGCAACACGCTATACTCCCGCTCTTTTTTCCGGAGCGACGTCATGTCCCTGCCAAGCCTGCGTCTCAAAGCCAACGCTGATCGTCGTTTGCGCAACGGCCACCTGTGGGTCTACAGCAACGAAATCGACGTGGCCGCCACACCTCTTCACGGCTTCCAGGCAGGCGACCAGGCGATCCTGGAAGCGGCCGGCGGCAAGACCCTGGGCATCGTGGCCATGAGCCCCAACAACCTGATCTGCGCCCGCCTGCTGTCGCGCGACATCAAGTTGCCGCTGGACAAGTCGCTGCTGGTGCACCGCCTCAACGTCGCGCTGTCCCTGCGTGATCGCCTGTTCGACAAGCCGTTCTACCGTCTGGTCTACGGTGATTCCGACCTGCTGCCGGGCCTGGTGGTCGACCGTTTCGGCGACATCCTGGTGGTACAGATCGCCTCGGCGACCATGGAAACCCATAAAGAAGACGTGATCGCCGCGCTGACCCAAGTGCTCAAGCCGAGCGGCATCCTGTTCAAGAACGATTCCGCCGCACGTGACGCCGAGGGCCTCAACCGCTACGTCGAAACCGTTTTCGGCCTGGTGCCGGAGTGGGTGGCGCTGGAAGAGAACGGCGTGAAATTCGAAGCCCCGGTGATCCAGGGCCAAAAGACCGGCTGGTTCTACGACCACCGCATGAACCGCGCCCGCCTGGCCCCGTACGCCAAAGGCAAGCGCGTGCTCGACCTGTACAGTTACATCGGCGGCTGGGGCGTGCAGGCCGCCGCCTTTGGCGCCAGTGAAGTGTTCTGCGTCGATGCGTCGGCCTTCGCCCTCGACGGCGTCGAGCGCAACGCCGCGCTGAACGGTGTTGCCGAGAAGATGACCTGCATCGAAGGCGACGTATTCGAAGCCCTGAAAGAACTGAAAGCCAGCGAAGAACGCTTCGACGTGATCGTCGCCGACCCGCCAGCCTTCATCAAGCGCAAGAAAGACATGAAAAACGGCGAAGGCGCCTACCGCCGCCTTAACGAGCAAGCCATGCGCCTGCTCAGCAAGGACGGCATCCTCGTCAGCGCCTCGTGCTCCATGCACCTGCCGGAAGATGATCTGCAGAACATCCTGCTGACCAGCGCCCGCCACCTGGATCGCAATATCCAGATGCTCGAACGCGGCGGCCAGGGCCCGGATCATCCGGTGCACCCGGCGATTGTCGAAACGCGCTACATCAAGAGCATTACGTGCCGGTTGTTGCCCAATAGTTAAAAAATGTGGGAGGGGGCTTGCCCCCGATTGCTGTGGGTCAGCTAAAGACAAACTGACTGTTCCACCGCTATCGGGAGCAAGCCCCCTCCCACATTTGTTATGTGTTTCTCCCAATAGTTTTGATTGAATTCCATTTTTCGCAGACTAGTATCGGTTTCTGGTTTTACTCCGGAAAACAAAAACAATGTCTGGGCCCACTCTCTCCCGCTTTATCCTTATCACCTGCATTTCCCTGATCAGCTTTTTCCCGATCAATATCCTGCTCCCTTCATTTCCCGCGCTGTCCAACCAGTTCCACACGCCCAGCGCAGACATCGCGCTGTCCATCAGCCTGTTCACCCTAATGTTTTCGATCTCACAACTGGTCGCAGGCCCGCTGTCGGATAAATGGGGGCGCAAGGAAGTGCTGCTTGGCTGCATCACGCTGTCAATCATTGGCGCAATAGGCTGCGCGATGGCGTCGGACTACCTGACCTTCCTACTGTTTCGCACGGTCCAGGCCATGGGCTGCGGCTTCTTCGTATTGGGCCATGCACTGGTGGAAGACCTGTTCGACGAACAGGACCGAGCCCGCGTGCGCCTCTATTACATGACCTTGAGCGGCTCGTTTGTCGCACTGTCGCCGCTGATCGGTTCCTGGCTGCAAACTACGTTCGACTGGCAAGGCAGCTTCTATGGTTTTGCGTTGATGGCGCTGGGCATGTTGATCCATGCGTTCTGTATCCTGCCGTCGAAGTCCTCCGGCCCACACCGCGAGCCGGTATCCATCATCGGTACACTCAAGGCTGTGGCGCGCAATCGCGACTTCCTGCGCTACTGGTGGATCGCCGCGCTGGTGTTCGCCTGCTACTTCGCCTTGATCAGCGTGACACCGTTGATTTTCATGGACTCGCTGAAACTCACCGAGTACCAGTACGCGCTGGTGCTGATGGTGTACGGCCTGGCCTATCTGCTCGGCGGTGTGGTGGCCTCCTATCTGCAAAAATACATATCGCTGTCCAGGCAGATCAATATCGGCCTCGGGTTGTTACTCGTCGCCGGTGTATCGCTGGCGCTGATCGTCAGCCTTGAGGTGATCACCACCGCAACCCTGCTGATCCCGATGCTGGTCAGCGCGCTGGCCGTCACCCTGGTGCGCCCGGCCGCCATTTCTGCGGCGATGTTGCTGTTCTCAAGCAGCGCGGGCACGGCGGCATCAGCAGGTAACAGCATCATGTTCCTGACGGCCGCCGTCAGCAGTGCCGCTCTGGCGCAAACCGGAACCCATTTGCTGATGACCATTGCCGTCAGCTTCATTGCTTTCAGCCTGTGGGGTTGGCTGACGAATGCCAGGATCAATCGCTGACGCACCTACAGGAAGTCGGTGTAGAATCGGCCCTATTCATCGCCAGTCATCCCCCGGCGGGTTTATGAGCTCGAGGCCCAAGCACGCGGCGATCCCGCGACGCGAGTGGCAACTTCCGGACACACGGCCATTTTTCGGGTGTTCCAGTCGTCAATTAGAAGCTCACTCCCCTTTAGTACTTGATTAGCCGCCCGGAGTGCTCCAATGCCTGATTACCGCTCGAAAACATCCACCCACGGCCGCAACATGGCCGGCGCGCGCGCACTGTGGCGTGCCACGGGGATGAAAGATGACGACTTCAAGAAGCCGATTATCGCGATTGCCAACTCCTTCACCCAGTTCGTACCCGGTCACGTCCACCTCAAGGACCTGGGCCAGTTGGTCGCCCGTGAAATCGAACGCGCTGGCGGTGTAGCGAAAGAATTCAACACCATCGCCGTGGATGACGGCATCGCCATGGGCCATGACGGCATGCTGTACTCGCTGCCGAGCCGCGAGATCATCGCCGACTCCGTGGAGTACATGGTCAACGCCCACTGCGCCGACGCCATCGTATGCATTTCCAATTGCGACAAGATCACCCCTGGCATGCTGATGGCTGCCTTGCGCCTGAACATCCCGGTAATCTTCGTCTCCGGCGGGCCGATGGAAGCAGGCAAGACCAAACTCGCCTCCCACGGCCTCGACCTGGTCGACGCCATGGTGATCGCCGCCGATTCCAGCGCTTCTGACGAGAAGGTCGCGGAATACGAGCGCAGCGCCTGCCCGACTTGTGGTTCGTGCTCCGGCATGTTCACCGCCAACTCGATGAACTGCCTGGTCGAAGCCCTGGGCCTGGCCTTGCCGGGCAACGGTTCCACGCTGGCCACCCACAGCGACCGCGAGCAGCTGTTCCTGCAGGCCGGCCGAACCATCGTCGAGCTGTGCAAGCGTTACTACGGCGAGAACGATGAGTCGGTGTTGCCGCGCAATATCGCCAACTTCAAGGCGTTCGAAAACGCCATGACCCTGGACATCGCCATGGGCGGTTCCACCAACACCATCCTGCATTTGCTGGCCGCCGCTCAGGAAGCCGAGATCGATTTCGACCTGCGCGACATCGACCGCCTGTCCCGTCACGTGCCGCAACTGTGCAAGGTCGCGCCAAACATCCAGAAGTACCATATGGAAGACGTGCACCGCGCCGGCGGGATCTTCTCGATCCTCGGCTCCCTGGCCCGCGGCGGCCTGCTGCACACCGACCTGCCGACCGTGCACAGCAAGTCCATCGCCGAAGGCATCGCCAAATGGGACATCACCCAGACCGACGACGAAGCCGTGCACACCTTCTTCAAGGCCGGCCCGGCGGGCATCCCGACCCAGACCGCGTTCAGCCAGTCGACCCGTTGGGACAGCCTGGACACCGACCGTGAAAACGGCTGCATCCGCAGTGTCGAGCACGCCTACTCGCAAGAGGGCGGCTTGGCCGTGCTGTACGGCAACATCGCCCTCGATGGCTGCGTGGTGAAAACCGCGGGTGTGGATGAGTCCATCCATGTCTTCGAAGGCCGCGCCAAGATCTACGAAAGCCAGGACAGCTCGGTTCGCGGCATCCTCGCTGACGAGGTCAAGGAAGGCGACATCGTGATCATCCGCTACGAAGGCCCGAAAGGCGGCCCGGGTATGCAGGAGATGCTCTACCCCACCTCGTACCTGAAATCCAAGGGCCTGGGCAAAGCCTGTGCGCTGCTGACCGACGGGCGCTTCTCCGGCGGCACCTCGGGCCTGTCCATCGGCCACGCTTCGCCGGAAGCCGCTGCCGGGGGCGCGATTGGCCTGGTGCAGGATGGTGACAAGGTGCTGATCGACATTCCGAACCGCTCGATCAACCTGTTGATCAGCGATGAAGAACTGGCTGCACGCCGGGTTGAGCAGGACAAGAAAGGCTGGAAGCCGGTGGAGAAGCGTCCGCGTAAAGTCACCACTGCGTTGAAGGCCTACGCCCTGCTGGCCACCAGCGCCGACAAGGGTGCTGTGCGTAACAAAGCGATGCTCGACGGACTGTAAGACTCGCGCAAAAAAATGCCCCGCCAAGTGCGGGGCATTTTTTTGCCTGGAGATAACCCCAAGCACAATGATGATCAAAATGTGGGAGGGGGCTTAAGCTAATGCCAGTGTAGGAGCGAGCTTGCTCGCGAAAAACTCAAAGGCACCGCGTTTATTCAGGAAACACGCGTTATCGTTGACGTTTTTCGCGAGCAAGCTCGCTCCTACAGAAGTAATGCATCAGGCTTTAGAACTGTGGGGTGTAGGTCATGCTGAACATCACATTACGCGGGTCGCCATAGTAGTTGCTGCCCCA
Source organism: Pseudomonas sp. rhizo25 (assembly GCF_031931935.1). Classification (NCBI taxonomy): domain Bacteria; kingdom Pseudomonadati; phylum Pseudomonadota; class Gammaproteobacteria; order Pseudomonadales; family Pseudomonadaceae; genus Pseudomonas; species Pseudomonas sp. rhizo25. Next base: position 483,612 of record NZ_JAUJXA010000002.1, on the reverse strand, counting down.
CGTCGCGTTATACGCAGGGATGTAGTACTTCTTATCGAACATATTGTTCAAGTTCGCCGCCACGGTGAATTCCTGGTTGATCTTGTAGGCCACCCGCGAATCCCACAGTGCATTGCCGGGTACGCTGAAGTTGCGGTCGTAGGCTTCGATGCTGCTTTGTGCGGTTACGCCGGCACCGACACTGAACTGCTGCCAATCGCCCGGCAACTGGTAGTCACCCCAGACCTTGAGCAGGTGCTTGGGTGTCCAGGTGCTGAAGATCTTGCCTTCGTAAGTGTCGTCTTTGAGGAATTTGGTGGTGTTGTAGGTGTAGCTGGAGACCAGTTGCAAACCCGGCAGCACTTCGCCGCTCAAAGTGGCTTCGAAGCCTTGGCTGCGAACCTTGCCCGAGGCGAGCGAGCAGTACCAGCCGCCGCAGACTTTGCCGCCTTGCAGGTCTTGAGCCGCACGGTTTTCCTGGTCATAACGGAAGATGGCGAACGAAGTATTCAGACGACCGTCCGCCAGTTCACCCTTCAGGCCCAGTTCGTAGTTCTGGCCTTCGATGGGCTTGAGCACGGTCAAAGAAGTGGTCAGGTTGGTCTGCGGTTCGAACGCGTCCGCGTAGCTGGCGTAGGCCGACCATTGGTCATTGAGGGCGTAGACCAGGCCAGCATACGGGGTAACGTGACCATTGCTCTGCGTGGTGCTGCGGGTTGGGTCGCCATACACACCCCGGGAACCGCTCTCGTCGGTGTAGCCATAGTCATACCAACTGGTACGTGCACCGACAATCAAGGTCAGTGGGTCCACAACCTTAACGCGCCAAGTGCCATAAACCCCTTTCTGCCGAATGTCATACCAACTTTTCGTAGCATTGCCCGCCTGGAACAGCTGGTTTTTATCGCGCTGTGGACGGTTGTGATCAATGTTGAAAATGTCCGCGCCGGCCGTCGCTGCTCGCGCCCACTGGTCGTTGGTGGTGAGTTTGGAATAGTTGGCGCCCAGTACCATCTCCTGTTGCAAGCCCAAACCTTCAAACTTGCCGTTCACATACACATCTACGCCGCGGCTCTTGGTATTGAAGTCGGTGACCCAATCCACATAACGCACATTGCCGGCGGTGCCGGGGTTGGGAATCTCATCCCAGGTCGCCTGGTAGGTCGCATCGTTGTGTTCATCCATGGCCACGAGGGCGGCTTTCACCTTCCAGTCATCGTTGAAGCGATGCTCGATATCGGCGAACACCTGGGTCTGGTTATTGACGTTGCGGTTCCAGCTGGCGCCGACAAAAGTCGAGCGCGGCAGGCCGATATCGCTGCCATTGGCGTAACGGGGCAGTGACATGAAGTTGGGGCGCGAGTGGCCTTTCTGGTTGCTGACCCCCACACCGACCGTGGTGTCTGGCGTGAAGTCGTAGTCCACGGCGGCATACACCGTCTGATTCCAGCCACCGGCATAGTCAACGAACGAGTCCGTCGTGTCGTAATCCGCCACAAACCGGCCGCGCAGAGTGCCTTCGTCATTAAGCGGGCCACCAGCATCGACCTGGGTGCCGTAGTGGTCCCAGGAGCCGGCTTTTGCGGTGATCGTCACGGTCGGGTCCTGCTGGCCACGCTTGCGCACCAGGTTCATGGTGCCGCCCGGGCTGTTGGCGCCCTGCAACAAGGCGGCCGGGCCGCGCAGGGTTTCTACACGGTCATAGATGGCCATGTTTTCAGTGAGGTAGCTGCCCAACGCATAGGTGTTACGCGGGATGCCCACGCCATCGTATTGCAGGGTGCCGATTTCGAAACCACGGGAGAAGATGAACATACCCGGCCCGGGGGATTTGGTCGCCGTCAGACCCGGGGTACGCTTGACCACCTCGGAAAGCTTGGTGGTGTTCTGGTCATCCATCTGTTTACGGGTCATGACGCTGACCGATTGCGGGATGTCCTTGAGCTTCTGCTCACCCTTGCCCAGGGTCACCGCACTGGTGGTGTAGGAGCCACTGCCTTCGGTCGTGGCGCCCAGTCGTTCAGCGCTGATGGTAGTGGCGCCGACTTCGATAGCGCCGCCGGTGGCTGCGCGCTTCTCTAGGGTCACGGTGTCGGCGTTGATAAACGCCGCACTCAAGCCCGTACCGCCAAGCAATTGCGCCAAGGCTTCGCGCTGGCCGAGATGGCCACTCACACCGGGCGACACCACCCCTTGGGTCAACTCACCGGACACCAGCACCTGCACGCGCGTCACCGCTGAAAATGCCGCCAGCGCGCCATCGAGGCCTTGCCCGGGAATATCGAAACGGTAAGCCTGGGCCTGGGTGACCTCGGCAGCTTGCAGGGATAGCGACGCAGTGCCGGTCAAGCAAATGACCAGCGCGAGCAAGGGCGATGCGGCGAAACGGTGTGCCATGGATGGAGCTCCCCGGTGCAAAAAGTCTGTGATCGGCGCGGCACTACTTGAGAGTGCTTACTATTTACGCCTCAGTGATCAAGGACGAATGCTCACCGGGAAACCCTGAAAGTATTTTCAAAAAGTTGCGACTACGACGCCTTGCCCTCGCGAAGCACCAGCAAATACGGGGTGTAATGCTCGGCACGCAGGTTGAGGGTGTATTCCAGCGCCTTGATCACCGCGTCGGGTTTATCGATTTCAAACACGCCGGAGACCACGCGATTGCGCAATGCGTCGCCCAGTATCAGGGTCTTGCCCGGCCAATAACGGTTCAGCTCGCTGACCACGTCCGACAGCGGTTGCTGGCGAAACACCAGTTGCCGCTGGCGCCAGGCAAACCCGCTTGCCGCGTCGAAGCCATGGACTTCAGCCAGGCGTTGGTCCTGGTACTCCACCGCCCTTCCCGGCTCCAGATACACCGGTGCGCCACTGCCGGAACTGACCTGCACCTTGCCCTGCGCCACCTGCACGAGGGTTTGCGCATCGCGTCGCGCCACACTGAACCGGGTGCCGACCACCTTCACCCAGCCGTCGCCGGACTGCACTACAAACGGTCGCGCCGGATCCTTGGCCACCTCGAAGAAACCTTCGCCACGCAACAAGCGCACCTGGCGCTCGCCCGCATTCATACGCACCTGTATGGCACTGTCGGTATTGAGCTGCAGGCGGGAGCCATCGGCCAGTTCGATGCTGCGTGACTCGCCGGTGCCGGTGGCATAGTCCGCACGCATACGGTCAAGCCAAGGTGTGTTTTGCACAGTCAGGCCTACCGCCAGCAGCAAGGCCGCGGCGCAGGCCCAGCGCCGTGCGGGCTTGCGCCAGGCGGCCTGTTCGGCGCGGCGAACCACCCGCGCCGGTTCATGCAAACCACCGAGCATCGCCTGCACTTCCTGCCAGGCGGCATCCTGGGCATCGCCCTGCTCCAGCCAGAGGGCAAAAGCCTGCAGTTCGCCAGGTGTGACATCCTCGGCCTGCAGGCGGAAATACCAGGCGGATGCTTCGTCGAACAGTTCGTCGGCTGTGGGGGTAGCGGTCATGACCGACGTCCTTGTTCATCGCAGGCAAGCCGCTTTTTGATAAAGCCACGGCATTCAATCAAGGCGCGACGCAATTGGTATTCCACACTGCGCGGGCTGATCGACAGGCGTTCGCCGATCTCGCGATAGGAGAGTTCGTCGACATGATAGAGCAGGAAGATCTGTCGAGTCGCTTCAGGCAACGCCAAAATCGCGTCCTGCATCAACTGTTGCTGTTGATAGGCAGCCAATTGCTCATCGATACCCGGGTTGCTGCACGGCAATTCTTCGCTGGGCTCGCCGGCATCCAGGCGTTCGCGGCGAATGGCCTGGCGCTGGTGATCGCGCACCAGGTTGCTGGCGATGGTGAAGAGGAACGCCGGGAGATTGTCGATTTTATCGCCACAGTCCATGCGAGCCAGGCGCAGGAACGACTCTTGGGTCAGATCGGCAGCCACTTGGGCACTGCCGGTGCGGCGAGTGACGAAGGCTTCGAGGGCTTTCTTCTGCTCCGCGAACAGGCGCGCGATCTGCGAATTCCAGGAGAGCACGGCACTACCTTGAGAAGAACATGGGGTTCAGGAGGTGTGCACGCTAGCAGAGGATGAGATTGGTTCGCAATTGATATCTATTTTTGCATAGATACTGCTGTGTACTTGAGGCTGCCTTCGCGAGCAAGCCCGCTCCCACATTTGACCGTATTCTCAGGTTGAAACTCGGTCGAATGTGGGAGGGGGCTTGCCCCCGATGGCAGGCGACGCGGTCCTACTGAATCTCCTCCGGCTTGACGATCACCCAGTTCTTGTCCGCCGTCACTGGCAGTCCTTCTTTGGCTTGCGCCGCCGCGTGCTTGGCGATCATGCCGTTAAGCTGGGTCATATATTTGTCCTTGCGGTTGATCCATAAATGGATGCCTCCCTTGGCCACGTCCACATCGTGGAACAGCATATAGCCATCGCTGGTGGGTGTATCACCGCCGACAATCACCGGTTTTTTCCATTCGTCGATGTAGGTGAGGATCGCCGCGTGCTTGCCGGCCATCCAGGTTGCCGGGGTCCACAGGTAGGGGGTCAGTTCCAGGCCGAGGTTGGCGTTCTGGTCATACTTGCCGGCGGCGATCTGCTTGCGTGCGGTGGTCAGCTCGCCGGTCTTGCGATCCTTGAGCAGGGTGCTCACGCCGATGACATTCTCGGGCTTGACGTTGTAGCCGTACTTCGGATCGGCGGCGACCATGCGCACCAGCTCCTCGGAAGCGGCGGTCATCACGTACACCTCGATGCCGTTTTCCATCAGTTTGTTGTATAGCTCGGCCTGGCCGGTGAAGACTTTCGGCGGCTGCACTTCGGACTGCTTCACCGCGTCGCCTTCGAAGTAACTGACCGGCACCGGCTTGCCGGATGCCATCAGCTCATCGACCTGGACCTTGAGCTCCTTGAGGGTGAAGCCGGAAAACACCTGGGCAACCCACGGGTAGCAGACCATGTCGTCGACTTCGCAGAGGCGATAGTAGTAACTGAACAGGCTTTCCTTATGTTCGGCGGTGTCCTTGAACGGCATCAGCTTGAGCGAAGGATCGAGGCTGTCGCGGGTGATCAGGCCCTTGTTTTCCATGTACGGCAGCAGCGACTCCTCAAGATCGTAGCGGTAGCTGGTGTTGTCCATGTCGAACACCGCGTAGTTACCCTTGTTGGCGTTGGCGGCGATCATTTCGTTCAACTGCTTGGCAGCCGGCACCGGCCAGTGTTTCAACTCGGTGGCGGCGAACGCCTGGCTGGCGAGCCCGAGGAGGAAAGCGGCGGATACCAGTAGTTTCGGCGCAAGCTTCATAGGCGTTGTCTCCCTGAGTGAAAGACATCGACGCTAACAAATCCGTATGACAGTTATCGCCCGGGCGCGACCGCTTGCGTCTTGATCACGCCAAGGCCATACGCATGCGCGCCAGCGCCTTATTCCAAAAACGACAGTCACCATTCCATATCGGTATTAAATCATTATATTTCAAGCTGTTAGGCTTCCCGGTTCGCAATCGCAGGCTCACGCGATTGGCTGCCCTCTCAACGGAGCTTCAATGAATCTGCCCCTGATTCTCAATTTATTGGTGTTCGCGGCCCTTTTGCTGGGCCTGGCACAAACCCGTCGGACTAACTGGAGCCTGGCCAAGAAGGTTCTGTTTGCCCTGGTTCTTGGCGTGCTGTTCGGTGCGGCCTTGCACACGATCTACGGCGACGGCAACCCGGTGCTCAAAGCCTCCATCGGCTGGTTTGACCTGGTCGGCAACGGCTATGTGCAACTGCTGCAAATGATCGTGATCCCACTGGTGTTCGCCTCGATCCTCAGTGCCGTGGCGCGTCTGCATAACGCTTCGTCCCTGGGTAAGATCAGCTTCCTGACCATCGGCACGCTGCTGTTCACTACCGCCATCGCGGCGTTGATCGGCATCGGTCTGACCAATCTGTTCGGTCTCACTGCCGAAGGTTTGGTGGCCGGCACTCAGGAAATGGCGCGCCTGCAAGTGATCCAGAGTGATTACGCCGGCAAGGTTGCCGACCTGAATATCCCGCAATTGCTGCTGTCATTCGTGCCGGCCAACCCGTTCGCCGACCTGGCCCGGGCCAAGCCGACATCGATCATCAGCGTGGTAATTTTCGCCGCTTTCCTGGGGGTTGCTGCGCTGCAGTTGCTCAAGGATGACGTGGAAAAAGGCCAGAAGGTCATCAATGCCATCGACACTCTGCAAGCCTGGGTGATGCGCCTGGTGCGCCTGGTGATGAAGCTGACCCCGTACGGTGTATTGGCGCTGATGACCAAGGTGGTCGCCGGTTCCAACCTGCAAGACATCATCAAGCTCGGCAGTTTCGTGGTGGTGTCGTACCTGGCCCTGGGGCTGATGTTCGTGGTGCACGGCTTGCTGCTGTCGTTGGCCGGGATCAACCCGCTGCGCTTCTTCCGCAAGGTCTGGCCGGTGCTGACCTTTGCCTTTACCAGCCGCTCCAGCGCAGCGAGCATTCCGCTGAGCATCGAGGCACAAACCCGTCGCCTGGGTATCCCGCAATCCATCGCCGGTTTCGCCGCCTCGTTTGGCGCGACCATCGGCCAGAACGGTTGCGCCGGTCTTTACCCGGCGATGTTGGCGGTGATGGTCGCGCCGACCGTGGGCATCAACCCCCTGGACCCGCTGTGGATCGCGACCCTGGTAGCGATTGTGACCTTGAGTTCGGCGGGCGTCGCCGGTGTGGGCGGTGGTGCGACCTTTGCCGCGCTGATCGTACTGCCGGCCATGGGCTTGCCGGTGTCACTGGTGGCGCTGCTGATTTCCGTGGAGCCGTTGATCGACATGGGCCGTACGGCGTTGAACGTCAATGGCTCGATGACGGCGGGGGCGATTACCAGCCAGATCATGGGGCAGACGGATAAAAAGCTGTTGAATGCCGATGAACATGCCGAACTGGCGCAGGCATAAAGGCTTATAACCTGTAGGAGCGAGCTTGCTCGCGAAGAACCTGAGGGCGCCGCGTTCATTCAGAATGCCCGCGTCATCGTTGACGATCTTCGCGAGCAAGCTCGCTCCTACACTAGTTGCGCTCCCACACCTCAAAGTTGTACGCCGGCTTATCGCCTTCAGCCGGATTCTCGACATTCGACACCAGCTTCCACTGGTTCATATCAAACTCTGGAAACCACGCATCCCCTTCCGGGCTCAACGCCACCCGCGTCAGATACAGGCGATCGGCCTGTTCCAGCCCCTGCGCGTAAAGCTGCGCGCCGCCGATCAGCATCAGCTCGTCCGCGCCCTGCGCCTTGGCCCATTCCTCAGCCCGTTCTACCGCCGCTTCCAGTGACGGAAAAACTTGCGCACCTTCAAGCGCCAGATCGGTCTGACGACTGACCACCAGGTTCAAGCGCCCCGGCAGCGGCCGGCCCAGGGAGTCCCAGGTCTTGCGCCCCATGATGATCGGCTTGCCGAGCGTGGTGGCCTTGAAATATTTGAAATCCCCCGGCAAATGCCAGGGCATGCTGTTGTCGACGCCGATCACGCGGTTTTCACCGAGGGCTGCGATCAGGCTTAAAGGGAGAGTTTTTTTCATGGCGACGAGAATACCAGAGGCGCGAGCCAGCGGTTATGCTCCAACCTCACTGAAACAACAGGATGGCGCGTGACTGCACTGAACCCCCTGCACACACTCTGGCTGACAGAAACCGTGCGCCTGCGTGAAGAACACGCTGGCCCCCTGGAAGATTTGGAAGCCAACCGCCTGGCTCGCACAGCCGGGGGCGACCTGCCGACGCGGATTACCCTGCGTGCCTTGCACCTGGCCGAACGCGATGGCCTGACCGGCGCCCTCACGCGCTGGCTGCAAGGCGCACGCCTGGCGCTGGTGTTGCTGGCAGTGGTGGCCGTGATCAGCGGCGCCGGCTTGGCGTTTGCCGCACTGGGTAACGGTTTGACCTCAGTAAACGTGTTCTGGGCCTTGGGCAGCCTGCTCGGTTTGAACCTGATCTTGCTGATCAGCTGGGCCCTGGGCCTGCTGTTTGCCGGCGAGCACAGCGCCAGCCTCGGGCGACTATGGTTGTGGCTCAGCGAAAAGCTCGCCCGCGATGCCAAGAGCGCGCAATTGGCACCGGCGTTGTTGCTGTTGCTGCAACGGCAAAAACTCAATCGCTGGGCGGTGGGTGTGCTGGTCAACGGCCTGTGGCTGCTGGCATTGCTCAGCGCCCTGGTGATTTTGTTGATCCTGTTGGCCACACGGCGCTACGGCTTTGTATGGGAAACCACCATTCTCGGTGCCGACACCTTTGTCGCCGTAACCCAAGTCCTCGGCACCCTGCCCGCGCTGCTGGGCTTCAACGTGCCGAGCGTCGACATGATTCGCGCCAGCGGCGATTCCGCGCTGAATATCGAAAGCGCCCGCCAAGCCTGGGCCGCCTGGCTGGTGGGCGTGTTACTGGTCTACGGCCTGCTGCCCCGGCTGATCCTCGCGCTGCTCTGCCTGTGGCGCTGGAAGGTCGGGCGTGCCGCATTGCGCCTGGACCTCAACCTGCCCAGCTACAGCCAGTTGCGCGAACGCCTGATGCCCAGCAGCGAACGCCTGGGGGTCAACGATGTGGCGCCCGAGCAACTGCACCACGTCAGCGGTGGCGTCAGCGATCTGGACAGCGACGGCGCTTTGCTGGTCGCCATCGAGCTGGACGATCAACACCCTTGGCCACCCAAGCTGCCGGCCAGCGTAAAGAACGCAGGCATTCTCGACAGCCGCGAATCGCGGAACAAACTGCTGGAGCAACTCAGCCGGTTCCCGCCCGCGCGCCTGGCCATCGCCTGCGACCCGCGCCGCTCGCCCGACCGAGGCAGCCTGGCGTTGATCGCCGAACTGGCACGCAGCGCCACCGCTACCCGCGTATGGCTGCTGCAAGCGCCGCCGGGACAGGCCCTGGACGCCGAGCGCCTGGGTGATTGGCACTCCGCGCTGCAACAGCTTGATCTTAAGTTTGCCGATTGCGCGCCGCTGAACTGGCTGGAGACCGGTCATGACTAAACCGCTGAAACTCGCCGTGGTCGGCCACACCAACGTCGGCAAGACCTCGCTGCTGCGCACCCTCACCCGTGACGTGGGCTTCGGTGAAGTCTCCCATCGGCCCAGCACCACGCGGCATGTCGAAGGCGCACGCTTGTCGGTAGATGGTGAAGCCTTGCTGGAACTGTACGACACGCCCGGACTGGAAGACGCCATCGCCCTGCTCGACTACCTGGAGCGCTTGGATCGCCCCGGCGAACGCCTGGACGGCCCGGCCCGCCTTGCGCGCTTCCTGGAAGGCAGCGAAGCCCGCCAGCGTTTCGAACAGGAAGCCAAGGTGTTGCGCCAACTGCTGGCCTCGGACGCCGGCCTGTATGTAATCGACGCCCGCGAACCGGTGCTGGCCAAGTACCGTGACGAGCTGCAGGTGCTGGCCAGTTGCGGCAAGCCGTTGCTGCCGGTGCTCAACTTCGTCAGCAGCAGCGAGCATCGCGAGCCGGACTGGCGCGAAGCCCTGGCCCGCCTCGGCCTGCATGCGCTGGTGCGTTTCGACAGCGTGGCGCCGCCGGAAGACGGCGAGCGCCGCCTGTATGAAAGCCTGGCCCTGCTGCTGGAAACCTCACGGCCGCAGTTGCAGCGCCTGATCCTCGATCAAGAAGCCCAGCGCCAGGCCCGCCAGCAAAGCGCTGCGCGGTTGATCGCCGAGCTGCTGATCGACTGCGCCGCCTGCCGTCGCAGCGTGGTGACCGAAGATGAACAGCAAGCCATCGGTGATCTGCGCAAAGCCGTGCGCCAACGCGAACAGAAGTGCGTCGAAGCCTTGCTCAAATTGTTCGGCTTCCGCCCCCAGGATGCCGCCGCCAGTGACCTGCCGCTGCTCGATGGGCGCTGGGGCGATGACTTGTTCAACCCGGAGACCCTCAAACACCTTGGTGTGCGGGTCGGTGGTGGAATTGCCGCCGGCGCTGCGGCTGGCGCGGGCGTGGACCTCTTAGTCGGCGGCCTGACGCTTGGCGCCGCAGCCCTGGCCGGCGCTATCGCCGGGGGCGCCCTGCAAACCGCACGCAGCTACGGCAGCCGCCTGCTCGGCAAAATCAAGGGCCAACGCGAGCTGACCGTCGACGACAGCGTGCTGCGCCTGCTCGCCCTGCGTCAGCGCCAGTTGCTCAAGGCCCTCAACCTGCGCGGCCATGCAGCGGTGCACAGCATCAAGGTCGACACGCCCCAGGACAAAACCTGGCGTGAGGGCAAGCTGCCCGACGCCTTGGGCAAGGCCCGTGCCCACCCGCAATGGTCGAGCCTCAACCCCCACGCCAAGCTGAGCCAGGCTGAGCGCCAGGAGCAGATCCTGGCCCTGGCGCAGCAACTCACTGCGAATTGACCACTAGTGCCAGTTGAACTTGAGGAACAGTTGGCTCAAGGCGTGAATGGTTTGATGGTCCAAGGTATCGAACAGCTCGAAAGAAGCATCCTGACCGGAAGGCTCCAAACTGCCATTGCCGTCCTGATCACAGGCAGTGGTGCTATACATCAGCTTGTCCCTGCCCCCGGTGCTGCTGCGCTGGTAGAAGTCGGATCGAACTTCCACTGCCTGGCCGCTTTTATCGTAACGACTCACATACAAGTCAACTGAGCGCCCCGCAGTCTCACCGGCATTGAACCAACTCAGTTTCAACGCTTGGTTGGCGAACGCTTGTAGCAGCCGACGGTCATGGAGCGACGATGCCCCGCTGAAATCAACATCCCCGGTTTTCTGATAGTCCACCGCGCCATCGGCAGTGGCATCGAACGCCAAGGCTTCATGCACCAACTCATCGGGCAGCCCCGGGTCTCTCTGAAAAAAGTACAGCTTCGCCGTGTCTGCCAGTTCGTTGTCACTGCGATCTTGCACGATCACCTTCAAGTAACGCATTGGTATTGCCTCAGTAAAGAACCAGGCGCCAACATAGTTTCGCCTCAGGTTCATGCCTAGGTAACACCGGCGCCACGACCAGTCAGAAACCACGACGCTCGTGTATTCGCGCTTCACTCTTCCAGGCGAGGCTTCTCATACCACTTGAAGGCGAGAAAGCTATTGCACAGATGACGAACCAGTTCCTGATCACTCTGGTTGACCGCGCCATTTCGGTCGACGTCGATACGGGAAAAGGCCTCCACCACACCATTGCCGTCGACATCGTAACCGGCAGCCTGATAAATCAGCGAGGGTTTGCGCAGAGGGCTACGTCGATTCAGGAAGTTCAGCTGCACACGATTGGGCGGGCCCTGGGGGTAGTCGTATAACCCCACCATTACGAGAGTGCGCTGCCAACTCTCGCCCGGGTTAAACCAATTCAACTTCAGAAAGGTATTGGCAAATGCCTTGAGCAATAAGCTATCGACGGTATCGCAGGTACCGTCATGGTTGATATCACCGGCGAACTTGAAGTCTACCTTTCTATCGGCATCGATATCCACGGCGACGGTCTCATGGATCAACTCGTCGATGCCTTCGGAACAGCGTTGATAGAAATGCAGAATGACCGTATCGGCCTGCCCGTTGCCGCTGCGATCCTGGGCGGTAACTTTTAAATAGCGCATGGAATGTCTCACATAAAGAACAGCTCCATACGCTAGTTCATACCTGCTTTACCCACTAGAGTCTGGCGTCCGCCATGGCCGTAGGAAACAGCAACTTGGCGACGCATCAATCAATGCGCCGGAACATCAACGACCTTGACGTCGCAAGCTTCGGGCGCATGCCAATTGAACTTCAAGTAAAGTTCAGCCAGTTGCTGGACCAGATGCTTGTCCACCTCATCGATAACACCATCCCGATTGATATCGGAATGAATGTTCCACTCAAGCTCACCGTTGTTATCAAAATCATAGGCGGCACTCCATGACACCTGCGTATCCGGGCTTAGGAACCCTGGCCCTTTATGCAAATGCAGGCGCACGGTGTCGGGTGTGCCGTCTTTATAAAAGTCTTCGGAAAAAATCTTCATATAGCGCTTTGTACCAGCCCCGCGATTAACCCAATTGATTTTCAGATAGATATTGGCAAACCTGTCCAGCAGCACCCTGTCCAAGCTGTTTTCCTGACCGTTATTTGTAACGTCGCCCCGGCTGTAGTCCACTTTCCCATCTGAGGTGAAATCATAGGCAACGACCTCATTGACCAAGCGGTTCTGATCGCATTGCGTACGTTGGTAGAATTGGAGTCGCACCGTATTTGCCCGGCCATCCCCAGTCTGATCCTGTGCAATAACCTTTAAATAACGCACTTTTTTACTCCTTGTGTGCATACCACTTGAACTCGAGAAAGAACTTGCATAACACTCTGATCAACGCCTTATCCAGCTCATCCACTTTGCCACTTCGATTGACATCGGTGTTGGTAAACGAGTCCATCACGGCATCCCCATCACCGTCATAAGCGCTGGCTTTATAAACAAGGGTTTCCTGCTCTCCCGAGCGCTCAATAAAATTCAATTCAATCGCATTGGGCTTGCCGTTGGCACTGTAGTGTTTCACATGCATGGTTAAACAATGTGAATGACCAGCGCAAAAATCAAACCAACCGAGCAACATGAATACATTCACGAACGAATTGAAAATACGTTGATCAAGGAAGTCTTCCTTGCCATCTCCGTTAATATCCCCACTGAGATGCAAATCATAAAGACCATGTTCATATTCCCCTTCGCGATCCAAGTTGAAGGCAATCTCTTCGTGCATCAACTGATCAGCACCGCAATTATCCCTCTGATAAAACCTGGCAACAATTTTATCTGTGTGGTCACGCCCTCCACGCCCCTGAGCAAAAACTTTCAAATAACGCATCAATTAAATCCTATGATGAATGATTGATTACGCTATCAGTCTCTTCAAACTTCAAACTAGTCGACATGGCAGCTTCGGCCGCGAGAGGCAACTTCAGGCTACGTAGGAAGAACCCGCCAACAGCACGATAGTCGGCCATGCCATGTTGCTCGTACAGCCAAATACCTAGGCAATCGCCGGCTCCGGTTTCATCGCGCCTCTCCCCACACCGTGCTGATATTTCGCTCGGCCAGCGCCGGGCCCACACTCATGCCCACGCCGGTGTGCATCAATGCGGCGCTGACACCGGGTGCCGCCTGCACAAACGAAAACGGCCCCGGCCCGCGAGCACCGTAGACACCTTGCCAGCGCTCGACCACCTGGATCTTGCCCCCAAGGGTCTGCTCGGCCAGCTCGATCATCCAGTCGTCCACCTGTTCGGCGTTGAAGGGTGACGGATCGCTGTCGTAGTGGTGGGAGTCACCGATGATCAATTCGCCATGGGGTGTGGGGCTAATCAGCAAGTGGATACCGTGCTCATGCAGGTGCGGCGTTTCGCGCAGGATCTGCGCCTGCACCGCGCAGGCTTCCGGCAGGTCGGCGAAGGCGCCGTAGTGCACGCAGCTCAGGCCGGTGAGCAGGGCGTGTTGCAGCTCCAGGTTAAACATCGGTCGGGCGCGCAGCATTTGCAGGCGACAGGTTTGCGGGTTGAGCTGGGCGATGGATTCGGCCAACAGGGTCTGATAGTCATGGCCGGAGCAGACAATGATCTGCTCGCCGCGAAAGCTGCCTGCGGTGCTGTGCAACCGGCCGGGCTCAACGTCGCGCACCAGGGTGGAGAAATGAAACTCCACGTTTAGCGCCTGGCTGAGGTACTGGACCAGCGCCGGGATCGCTTCACGGGAATACAGTTGCTGGTCGTCCTTGCCGTGCAGCGCAGCGCGATGATGGCGGAACTGGCCGGCGTAGAGATCGTTCATCGCATTGCCTTGCAGCAGCTCGACGTTGTAGCCGTGTTCTTGCGCGCGATCGCTGCAGAAGGCTTCCAACAGATGCTCTTCGGCTTCGGTGCGGGCGAACAGATATGAACCGTTGCGCTTGAGCTGCAGGCCGCCCACCTGCGCCCACTGTGCCCAGATTTCGCGGCTTTCCCGCGCCAGGTCGAGCATCGGCCCCGGTGGCTGGCCGGCGACCAGCGCTTGGCCGAAGTTGCGTACCGAGGCGCCCAGAGGCGTGGCGCTGCGCTCGAACACCTTGACCTTGAGGCCGCGTTTGGCGGCGGCATAGGCGTGTGAGAGGCCAAGGATGCCGGCGCCGACAATCAGTAAATCTGCCATGGAATATGCAGCCCTCTGTAGGAGCGAGCTTGCTCGCGAAAATCGCCAACGATGACGCAATGCGTCTGATGACCCGCGTCGTCTGTCCGTTTTTCGCGAGCAAGCTCGCTCCTACAGGTTGAAGTAAAAGTTATTGTTTTTCCGACTTGCCGTCATAGCGCTTGCGCCATTCGGCCAAAATGCTGTCACGGTTCTTCGACGCCCAGGCAAAATCGTTCTTGATCAGGCGCTGCTCGTAATCGGCCGGCAACTCGGTCTGCGGCTTGGCGATACCTGGTTGGGCAAGGATGGCGAAGTTGGCCTTGTATAGCTCCATCGCCGCTGGGCTGGCGGAGAAGTCAGCGAGTTTTTTCGCGGCGTCGCCGTGGGCGCTGCCTTTGATCACAGCGGTAGCTTCAATCTCCCAGCCCAGGCCCTCTTTCGGCAGGATGATGTCCAACGGGGCACCCTGGCGTTTGAGTTGAATCGCCGGGTACTCGAAGGAAATCCCAATCGGGAACTCACCGGACGCCGCCAGCTTGCATGGCTTGGAGCCGGAGTGAACGTACTGGCCGATGTTCTGGTGCAGGTCGTCCATGTATTGCCAGCCTTGCTTCTCGCCGAAGGTCTGCAACCAGGCGCTGACGTCCAGGAAGCCGGTGCCGGAGGACGCCGGGTTAGGCATCACGATTTTGCCCTTGTACTCAGGCTTGGTCAGGTCCTGCCAGCTCACCGGCTTGGCCAGGCCCTGCTTTTGGGCTTCGATGGTGTTGAAGCAGATGGTCGCGGCCCACACATCCATGCCGACCCAGGATGGCGGGTTGGCAGCGTCGCGGTAGTTTTTGCCGATTTTGTCCAGATCTTTGGGCGCGTAGTTGTCGAGCATGCCTTGCTGGTCGAGGATCGCCAGGCTGGAGGCAGCCAGGCCCCATACCACGTCAGCCTGCGGGCGGTCTTTCTCGGCCAGAAGCTTAGCGGTGATGATGCCGGTGGAGTCGCGTACCCACTTGATCTCGATATCGGGGTTGGCCTGCTCGAAGGCTTTTTTGTAGGTCTTCAATTGCTCGGCTTCGAGGGCCGTGTACACGGTCAGCTCGGTCTTGGCCAAAGCATTCAGGCTGAATGCCGTGAGGACCGCAGCGACCAGCGCCAGGGGCTTGAACATGGAGCACCTCCTTCAGTTTGTTATTGGCCAGGCGCGGTCTGGCGCCAGGCTTGAGAGCGACGCAGCGCGCCACGTGAGGCCCACGCCAGCAGCAGCGAGACGCCGGCCGAAGTGAACAGGATCAAGGTCGACATGGCCGCGGCGCCGCCCACATTGCCGGCGTCGTCCATGTTCAACACGGCGACGGCGGCGAGGATGGTGTCGGGGCTGTAGAGGAAAATGGCGGCGGACACGGTGGTCATCGCCGACACAAACAGGTAGCGCAGGATATCCAGCAGCGCCGGCAGGCAAATCGGCACCGTGACACGCAGGTAGTGACGATACAGCGGCGCCTTGAGGGACAACGCCGCGGCTTCGAACTCGGCGTCCAACTGGCGCAGGGCGGTGGTGGCGGTCATCTGCGCAGTGGTCAGGTAATGCGCAATGGTGCACACCACCAGCAATGCCATGCTGCCGTAGAACACATGCAGCGGGTTGCCGTTGAGGTTGAAAAAGAACACGTAGCCCAGGCCCAGCACCAGACCTGGTACGGCCATCGGCACGAAGCTGAGCATGCGCAGCGCCAGGTTCAGGCCCTTCTGGCCCTTGGTCTTTTCCATCAGGTAGGCGCCAGTGAAGATCAGTACGCTGCCGATCAACGCCGTGCACAGCGCCATGGTCAGGCTGTTGCGATAGGCCAGCCAGCCGCCGCCGGCGGTGTCTTCGAACTGGTAGTGGTTGAGCGATAGCGACAGATTGTACGGCCAGAACTTCACCAGCGACGAATACACCGCCATGCCGAACACCAGCAGCAACACCGCGCAAATCAGCAATACGATGGCCAGGTAGCAACCGTCGCGCAGCCGCGATGGCGCGGGCAGAAACACCTGGGCGCGACCGCTCATCGAGTCGCCATGCCGACGGCGCAACCAGGCATCCACGCCGAAGCTGAACAGTGCCGGCAGCAGCAACACCATGCCGATCAACGCGCCGCGCCCGAACTGTTGCTGACCGACCACCGCCTTGTAGGCTTCCAGCGCCAGCACCTGGTAATCACCGCCCACCACCACCGGCACACCGAAGTCGGTGATGGTCAGGGTAAACACCAGGCAGAACGCGGCGAACACCGCCTGGCGCGTGGCTGGCCAGGTAATGCTGCGAAATGCCCGGGCCGGGCTGGCGCCCATGCTCGAAGCGGCATCGAACAAACGCGCGTCTGCCAGGGACAAGGCCGACAGCAGGATCATCAATGCATGGGGAAAGGTGTAGATCACTTCGCCGAGCACAATGCCCCAGAAGCCGTAGATATTCTCCGAGAGCAAGCCACGCAACAGGCCCTGGTTGCCGAACAGGTAGACCAGCGCAATACCCGGCAGCATCGATGGCGCCATCAACGGCAGCAACGACAAGCCACGCCAGACAGATTTGCCGGGAATCAACGTGCGTTGCAGGGCGTAGGCAAACAGATAGGCCAGCGGTACGACGATGGCTGCTACGCTGAGGGACACTTTCAGGCTATTGCCCAGCAACCAGTGGAAGTTGGCGCTGGTCAGCAGTTCGCCCGCGGCCACCAGACCACCGCCCTGCCCGGATTCGCTGCTGAAGCCGCGCCAGAAGATAGCCAATAGTGGCAGCAACACCGCCACCACCAAAAGGCCCAGCCAGAGCCATTTGCCGCCGACCACGAAGATACGGTCGCCCCACTCGGCGCGGGACACCTGACGCGCTACCGGCAGTGTCATGACAGCAGCCATCTCAGGCAAACACCTGCAGGCTGCGCGGCGGCAAGGCCACCCAGATATCCTGGGCGCCCAGGCGCGGCATGGCTTCGGGCGCCAGCTCGGCCAGCAACGGATGGCCCGGCAACTGCTCCAGTTCAAAGCTCATGCGGCAGCGGTTGCCGAGGAAAGTGATCTCGCGGACCTTGGCCGGGAACAGGTTTTCCTCATGCACCGGCGGGTTGACGCTAATGGCTTCCGGGCGGCAGAACAGACGGCCGGACTTGGCCACGCCGGCATCGTCGGCCAGGCGCATCTTCATGCCGCCAACCTGGGCATGGCTGGCGCTGTTGCGGCTGAACGGCAGCCAATTGCCCTGCCCCACAAACTCGGCCACGAACGGCGTGGCCGGACGGTCGTAGATTTCCTGCGGCGTGGCGTACTGCTCGACCTTGCCGTTGTTCATCACGGCAATGCGGTCGGCCATCAACATGGCTTCATCCTGGTTGTGGGTCACCATCAAGGTGGTGATGCCCAGGCGCCGTTGCAGTTGGCGCAGCTCAGTGCACAGATGCTCGCGCACACGGGCATCGAGGGCTGACATCGGTTCATCCAGCAGCAATAGCGACGGGGCCGGCGCCAGTGCACGGGCCAGGGCCACCCGCTGTTGTTGGCCGCCGGAGAGTTGACCGGGGTATTTCTTTTCGCTGCCGAGCAGGCCGACCAGCTCGAGCATCTGCCCGACGCGCTTGCGTACTTCATCACGGCCGCTGCCGGTGAGGCCATAGCCGATGTTCGCTTCCACGCTGAGATTGGGGAACAGCGCATAGGACTGAAACAGGATGCCGTAGTCCCGCGCCTGCGGTGGCAGCAGGGAAACGTCACGCTCGCCCAGGTAAAGCGCGCCGCTGTCCTGGCGTTCCAGGCCGGCGATGCAGCGCAGCAGCGTGGTCTTGCCGCAGCCGGAGGGGCCTAGCAGGCACACCAGCTCGCCGGCGGCGACGTCCAGGGACACGTTGTCCAGCGCGGTGAAGGCGCCAAAGCGTTTCTGGATCCCGCGCACCTTCATGGGCGTGCCGGGTTGGGTCAGGGCTGTGTTCATTAGGGGCACCTCATCAACTGATGAAGGCCATGCTAGGTGGGCAATGCGTAGCTGGTGTGGCAGAAAGGCAAAAGGAGGTGATAGTGGTATTGGTGGATTTGTGTAGGACTCATGGAGATGAGTTGCCTGTCCTACCGCTATCGGGAGCAAGCCCCCTCCCACAGTTGACCGGGTTCCAACATGAGAATGCGGTCAAAATGTGGGAGGGGGCTTGCTCCCGATTGGCCCTCAAGCCAGCCACAGAACTTAAATTGGCGACATTTCCTGAGCCAGGCCAAGGAATGCCGCAGGCAACCGCGCACCTTTGCGCTCCTTGAGGCAATACAGATACTCCGGAATCTGCGGCGCATTCTCGATGGTCAGCACCCGCAACTGCGGGTCATGGGGCACTTCCTGGCGGGCAATGATGCTGATGCCGATATTGCGCAGCACCGCCTCACGGATCGACTCACGGCTGCCAATCTCCAGCAAAGGCCCATAACCCACGCCGGAGCCCTGCAACATCTCTTCGGTCAGCCGACGGGTGGTGGAGCCTGCCTCGCGCATCAGCAGCGTATGCCCAGCCAGCGCGCTCAACGGCACATGATCGAGCTTGGCCAGCGGGTGATTGCGATGCACCGCCAGCACCAGCGGGTCAGTGCCCAGCACGCGGCGGATCAGGCGCGGGTCTTCCAGCAATTGCGAAGACGCGGCGACATCGACGCGGTAATCATCCAACGCTTCAAGCACTTGCTGGGAGTTGCCGATTTCTACCGACACGTCCACTTGGGGCAGGCGCTCGCGGAAGGCTTTGACCAGATCGAGGATGTAATACGGCGCCGTCGCGGCAATCCGCAGCGCGCCCTGGACCTGGCCGTTGTTGCGCAGGAAAAACTCGATATCCGCTTCCTGCTGCAACAGCGTCTTGACCATTGGCAGCAGCCGCGCACCTTCGTCACTGACGGTGAGGCGACGGCCCCCGCGATAGAACAGCTCAACGCCATACTGGCTTTCCAGGTTGCGAATCTGGGTAGTTACCGTGGGCTGGCTCAGGCCGAGTTTTTTCGCCGCCTGGGTGATGCTGCCCAGGCGGGCGACCATGAAAAACGCCTTTAACTCAGCACTCAGCACACCACCCTCTCATCCTCTATTTGCGCAACAGGCGCAGGCCGTTGAATACCACCAGCAGGCTTACGCCCATATCGGCGAAGACCGCCATCCACATGGTCGCCATGCCCATGAATGTGACCGCCAGGAAGATCGCCTTGATAACCAGCGCAAGGGCGATGTTCTGCTTGAGGATACTCGACGTTTGCCGCGACAATCGAATGAAAGCCGGAATCTTGCGCAAATCGTCGTCCATCAGCGCTACGTCAGCGGTCTCGATGGCTGTGTCAGTGCCTGCCGCGGCCATGGCAAAGCCGATCTCGGCGCGCGCCAGGGCCGGGGCGTCGTTGATACCATCGCCGACCATGCCCACCCGATGGCCTTGACCGTAAAGGGTTTCGATAGCTTGCAGCTTGTCGGTGGGCAGCAAGTCGCCCTGGGCCTGGTCGATGCCGACCTGACTGGCAATCGCCTGAGCGGTGTGAGTGTTGTCCCCGGTAAGCATCAGGGTCTTGATGCCCAGGTCGTGCAATTGCTCAATAGCTTCGCGGCTGCTGTCCTTGACGGTGTCGGCCACGGCAAACAGCGCCAGCGGGCCGGATTTGTCCAGCAGCAGCACCACGGACTTGCCTTGTTTTTCCAGGGCGAAGAGCTTTTCTTCCAGCGCCGGGGAGCACAGGCCGAGGTCTTCCACCAGACGGTGGTTACCCAGGTGATAGGTCTGGCCGTTGATATCGCCGCGCACACCGCGTCCGGCCAGGGCCTCGAAGTTATCCACAGCATGAATCGTCAGGTTTTTATCCACCGCCGCATTGGCTATCGCCAGGGACACCGGGTGGTCGGAACGCCCGGCCAAGCTGGCGGCCAGGGCCGGGGCGCTGCCTTCGAGATTGGGGAACAGCGGCAGGTAATCGGTTTGCACCGGTTTGCCGTGGGTGATGGTGCCGGTCTTGTCGAGGGCCAGGTAGTCGAGCTTGTAACCCCCCTCCAGGTACACACCGCCCTTGATCAGGATGCCTTTACGCGCCGCTGCGGCCAGGCCACTGACGATGGTCACCGGGGTGGAAATCACCAAGGCGCAGGGGCAAGCCACCACCAGCAGCACCAGGGCGCGATAAATCCAGTCGAACCACACGCCAGCCATGAACAACGGTGGAATCACCGCCACGCCCAGGGCAAACAGGAAGACTGCCGGGGTGTAGACCTTCGAGAAACTATCAACAAACCGCTGGGTTGGCGCCCGTGCGCCTTGGGCCTGCTCCACGGCGTGGATGATCCGCGCCAGGGTCGAGTTGTTGGCCGCCGCAGTGACTTTGTATTCCAGGGACCCGGCCTGGTTGATGGTGCCGGCGAAGACTTTATCGCCGATGGTCTTTTCAATCGGCAGGCTTTCCCCGGTGATCGGTGCCTGATCGATGGTGGATTGACCGGCAGTGACCTCACCGTCCAGGCCGATACGCTCGCCGGGCTTTACCCGAACGATCGCACCAAGCTCAATACTTTTAACCTCTTGTTCCATCCACGAGCCGTCGGCCTGTTTTACCGTGGCCTGTTCCGGCGTCATCTGCATCAGGCCGCTGATGGCATTGCGCGCCCGGTCCAGGGACTTGGCCTCAATCAACTCGGCCACGGTGAACAGGAACATCACCATCGCCGCTTCCGGCCACTGGCCAATCAAAATGGCGCCGGTCACCGCGATGCTCATCAGCGCGTTGATGTTCAGGTTGAGGTTTTTCAGGGCAATCCAGCCCTTTTTGTAGGTGGTGAGGCCGCCGCTGAGGATCGACACC
Source organism: Pseudomonas sp. rhizo25 (assembly GCF_031931935.1). NCBI lineage: Bacteria > Pseudomonadati > Pseudomonadota > Gammaproteobacteria > Pseudomonadales > Pseudomonadaceae > Pseudomonas > Pseudomonas sp. rhizo25. Next base: position 462,705 of record NZ_JAUJXA010000002.1, on the reverse strand, counting down.
AGCGCCACCAGCGCGATCACCCAGGTCGGTGCCACGCCGGTGAAATGCAGCACTTCCGCGCCCAGGGCACCCACGCCAGATACCGCCAATGGCCACCAATGTTTCTTGGCGGGCGGTGCGGCGGCAGGGCTGCCTTCTTCGATAGGGTCGGCCTGCATGCCGATGGACTTGATCGCATCAATGATCGGCGCTGTGCTCGGCAGGTCATGGGTGACGCCGAGGATGCGGTTGATCAGGTTGAATTCCAGCTGCTGCACACCGGCGAGCTTGCCCAGTTTGTTCTGGATCAGCGTCTGCTCGGTGGGGCAGTCCATGGCTTCGATGCGGAAGGTGCTCAGCCGCGAGCCGGCGGTGGGCGCTTCGCTCAGGGTCACCACGGCAGGCCCGGCAGCGCCGGAGCAGCATGAGCCCGCGTGGCCGTGGTTATCCACAGGCGTCAGCTTTGCGGGGCCATGATCATGGTTGTGATCGTGACCGTGGTCGTGCTTATGGTCATGAGCATGGTCGTGATCGTGATCGTGCTTGTGCGGGGTGTGAATGGAGTGGCTCATCAGGTTGCTTCCGTAAAGGTGCCTGTTGCCAAGTAAAGACCCTGTAGCCACTATAGGGTCAAGCACCCATGTGGAGATTGCTGCGATGAAGATCGGCGAACTGGCCAAACTTACCGACTGCCCGGTGGAAACCATCCGTTATTACGAGAAGGAAAACCTGCTGCCACCGCCTGCGCGCACCGATGGCAACTACCGGGTCTATACCCAGGCACACACCGAGCGGCTGACCTTTATCCGCAATTGCCGCAGCCTCGACATGACCCTCGAGGAAATCCGCAGCCTGCTGGGGCTGCGCGACAGCCCCCAGGACCAGTGCGAAAGCGTGAATGCGCTGATCGACGAGCATATCCACCACGTGAAAGCGCGGATCGATGGGTTGCTGGCCTTGCAGGAGCAATTGCTGGACCTGCGCCAACGTTGCGGCGGTGGGGAACAGTGCGGGATTTTGCAGCGATTGGAAGTCAGCGGAGGGATTGCGGCCAGCGAGGCCGAGCCTTCGCACGTGGGCAGAAGCCACGGCCATTGAACCTAAGTGAACACGATTAAAATGTGGGAGGGGGCTTGCTCCCGATAGCAGTGGATCAGTCATAACCTCTGTAACTGATACACCGCCATCGGGAGCAAGCCCCCTCCCACAGTTCTGACCGAGGCAGGCTTTAAATAGCCACGTCTGCCTTGATGCTTGGATCCGCGTCATAGCCCACGATCTCGAAGTCTTCGAACTTGTAGTCGTAGATCGAGGCAGGTTTACGCTTGATCACCAGTTCCGGCAGTTTTTTCGGTGTGCGCGCCAACTGGGTGCGGATCTGTTCCATGTGGTTGCTGTAGGCGTGGGTGTCGCCGGTGGTGACGATGATCTCGTGGGGGATCAGGTCGCACTGCTGGGCCAGCATGTGGGTCAGCAACGCCAGCGCGGCGGTGTTGTACGGCAGGCCCAGGAACACGTCGGAGCTGCGGATATACAGCTGCATCGACAGATGACCGTCATGCACGAATGCCTGGTACAGCAGGTGGCACGGCGGCAGGGCTTGCTTGCCGTTGCGCGCGTTTTCCTGGGGGCTCTTGGTTTCGTCCGGCAGGTATTCGACGTTCCAGCCGTGGAACAGGATGCGGCGGCTGTTGGGGTTGGTCTTGAGCGTGTGCACCATGTAGTCGATCTGGTTGATCGTGCCGCCATCCTTGGTCGGCCACGCGGTCCACTGCTCGCCATACACCGGGCCCAAATCACCGTCTTCGGTGGCCCACTCGTCCCAGATTTTCACACCGTTTTCGTTGAGCCACTTGATGTTGGTGTTGCCGCTCAACATCCAGATCAGTTCATTGGCGATGCTTTTGAAGTGCAGCTTCTTGGTGGTCAGCAGCGGGAAGCCGTCGGCCAGGTTATGCCGATACTGACGGGCAAACACGGCCCTGGTGCCGGTGCCGGTGCGGTCGCCCTTGGTCAGGCCATTGGTCACGACGTCGTGCAGCAGTTCGAGATATTGCTTCATGTGGTTACCCGTAGCGTTGAAGCCGCGGCCCTTCAAGCAAGGGCCACGGCATTCGAATTTAAAGCGCGGCGTTCTTCAGCGGCTGCGGGCGATTGTACGCCCACCAGAGCATGCCCAGGCCCGCGAGGATCATCGGCAGGCTGAGAACCTGGCCCATGGTCAGCCAGCCCCACGCCAGGTAGCCCAGCTGCGCGTCCGGCACCCTTACAAATTCGACGATAAAGCGGAAGATCCCATAGAACAGCGCGAACATGCCCGACACAGCCATGGTCGGGCGTGGCTTGCGCGAGAAAATGTAAAGGATAAGGAACAGTGCAACACCTTCCAACGCGAACTGGTAGAGCTGCGACGGGTGGCGCGGCAGTTGCGCCGGGTCGCTGAACGGCGGGAACACCATGGCCCACGGCACATCGGTCGGCTTGCCCCACAACTCGGCGTTGATGAAGTTACCGATGCGCCCGGCACCCAGGCCGATCGGCACGAATGGCGCGACGAAGTCCATCAGTTGGAAGAACGACTTGCCGTTGCGCCTGCCAAACCACCAGGCGGCGATCATCACGCCGATAAACCCGCCGTGGAAGGCCATGCCACCTTTCCACACTTCGAAGATCAGCGTCGGATTGGCGATATAGGCCGACAAGTCGTAGAACAGCACATACCCCAGGCGTCCGCCGACGATCACCCCCATCGACATCCAGAACACCATGTCGGAGAGCTTCTCCTTGGTCCAGGTCGGGTCGAACCGGTTCAGGCGCCGGGAAGCCAGCAGCCAGGCACCGCCGATGCCGATCAGGTACATCAACCCGTACCAGTGGATTTTCAGCGGACCGATGGCCAGGGCCACCGGGTCGATCTGCGGGTAAGGCAGCATTGCGACTCCTCGTTAAAACATTTAGTCATGACGCACCGGACCATGCCGAGGTGCGATTAAGCCTGCGTTACAGCGCCGATATCAAATTAAGAAGTTCACATACACACCAAACAGCCCGGCATGTTAACGGATGGAAGGCGCGCGGCCCAACTTCGTTGCGATGGAACGCCTGCGCGTCTGTGGGTAGAGTGGCAAAAACACAAAAGGGGTCGCCCGATGTGCCTGATTGTTTTCGCCTGGCGGCCGGGCCATGCCCGACCGCTGATCGTTGCGGCCAACCGCGATGAGTTCTACGCCCGCCCCAGCCTGCCGCTGGCCCAGTGGTCGGATGCGCCACAGGTCTATGCCGGCCGAGATCAGGAGGCCGGCGGTACCTGGCTGGGCGTCAGCGCCGGAGGGCGTTTTGCCGCCCTGACCAATATCCGCGACCCGCACCAACCACCAGCACGCAAGTCCCGGGGGGAACTGGTTGCGCGGTTTCTCAGTGGTTCGCTGCCGATTGAAGACTATTTAGCCGACGTTAACGGACGCTCGATTGAATATGCCGGGTTTAACCTACTGGTGGGCACGCGGGATGAGCTGTGGCATTACAACGCCAATGATACCGAGCCGACGCGGTTGAAGGCTGGGGTGTACGGGTTATCCAATGCTGGGCTGGATACACCATGGCCGAAGCTGGTGAAAGCCAAGGCAGCGTTCAGTGCGGTGCTGGAGAACCCCGAGCCTGAGGTACTGCTGGGGATTCTGAGCGACCCGCAGACTGCCCCGTTTGCTGAACTGCCGGACACCGGCGTAGGCCTGGCGACCGAAAGCCTGTTGTCGAGTGTGTTTATCGCCAGCCCCAGTTACGGGACACGGGCGAGCACGGCGCTGATTGTGAATGCCGATGGGACGCGCAGGATGCTGGAGCGTAGTTTTGGACCCCACGGCGGGCGACTAGGTGAGGTCGAACTCAATTTTTAACCACACCCCAAAACCAATGTGGGAGGGGGCTTGCTCCCGATAGCGGTGGGTCAGTACCAGATATTCTGGCTGACACCCTGCAATCGGGAGCAAGCCCCCTCCCACATTTTGTTCAGTGCCAGCCTTTAGAGGGTTTTCGCCGAAGCCGGGTTGATCATCCGGGTCAGCCCCAGATTCTTCAGCGCCAACTGCAGCGAGCTGTGGATAACTTGCGGGTTGTCGATGGTCATCAGCTCGGCCAGCAAATCCTTGGCCATGCCCAATTCAACCTGGCGCAGCATCCACTTCACCTTCGGCAGGTTGGTGGCGTTCATCGACAGGCTGTCAAAGCCCATTGCCATCAACAGCACCGCCGCCGCCGGGTCGCCGGCCATCTCGCCGCAGATGCTCACCGGCTTGCCCTCGGCATGGGCGTCGCGCACCACGTGTTGCAGGGCTTGCAGCACCGCCGGGTGCAGGTAGTCGTAGAGGTCGGCCACCCGTGGGTTGTTACGGTCTACGGCCAGCAGGTACTGGGTCAGGTCGTTGGACCCCACCGAGAGGAAGTCCACCTGCCGCGCCAGTTCCTTGGCCTGGTACACCGCCGCGGGGATCTCGATCATCACGCCAATCGGCGGCATCGGCACGTCGGCACCTTCATCGCGCACTTCGCCCCAGGCCCGGTGGATCAGGTGCAGGGCTTCTTCCAGCTCATGGGTGCCGGAGATCATCGGCAGCAGGATGCGCAGGTTGTTCAACCCCTCGCTGGCCTTGAGCATGGCGCGGGTCTGGACGAGGAAGATTTCAGGATGGTCGAGGGTAACGCGAATGCCACGCCAGCCAAGGAAGGGGTTGTCTTCCTTGATCGGGAAATACGACAGTGACTTGTCGCCGCCAATGTCCAGGCTGCGCATCGTCACCGGTAGCGGGTGGAAGGCCTGAAGTTGCTCGCGATAAATCGCCAGCTGCTCCTTCTCACTCGGGAAACGCTGGTTGATCATGAACGGCACTTCGGTGCGGTACAGCCCCACCCCTTCGGCGCCACGTTGCTGGGCGCGTGCTACATCGGCCAGCAGGCCGGTGTTGACCAGCAGCGGTACCCGGTGGCCGTCGAGGGTGACGCACGGCAGCTCGCGCAACGAGTCGAGGCCCTGTGCCAGTTGCTTCTCTTCTTCCACCACTTCGGCGTATTGCTTGCGCAGCACGTCGCTGGGGTTGGTAAACACCTCACCGCGATGCCCGTCGACGATCATGTCGATGCCGTCGACCTTGGAATACGGCAGGTCCACCAGGCCCATTACCGTCGGGATGCCCATGGCCCGGGCCAGGATCGCGACGTGGGAGTTACCCGAGCCCAGTACCGAGACCAGGCCCACCAGCTTGCCCTCAGGCACTTCACCGAGCTGGGTGGCCGTCAATTCTTCACTGACCAGGATGGTGTTGTCGGGGAAGACCATGTTGGTGCTGCGGTCTTCCTGCAGGTACGCCAGCAGGCGGCGGCCGAGGTCGCGCACATCAGAGGCCCGCTCGCGCAGGTAGGCGTCGTCCATCATTTCGAAGCGGTTGACGTGATCGGTGACCACCTGGCGCAACGCACCCTGGGCCCACTGGCCGGTCTTGATCACGGTCTTGACTTCGTTACCCAGGGACGCGTCGTCGAGCATCATCTGGTACACGTCGAACAGCGCACGCTCTTCGGGGCGCAGCTGGGTGGCCAGCTTGTTCGACAGGTTGCGCATGTCGGCGCGCACGCCTTCGAGGGCGGTCTTGAACAGTTTGATTTCAGCGTCGATGTCATCGACGCTCTTGTCCGGCACCACGTCCAGGTCGGCCGGCGGCAGCATGACCACCGCCTTGCCCACCGCAGCCCCAGGCGAGCCCGGTACGCCGACGAACTTGGCTTCCTGGATGCCCTTGCCCTGGCGCCCCAGGCCGCGAATCGAACCGGTGGCCTCGGCGTGAGCGATAACCCCGGCAAGTTGCGCGCTCATGGTCACGAGGAAGGCTTCTTCACCTTCGTCGAACTGGCGGCGTTCTTTTTGCTGAATGACCAACACGCCGACTACGCGGCGGTGGTGGATGATCGGCGCGCCGAGGAACGAGGCGTAGCGCTCTTCGCCGGTTTCGGCAAAGTAGCGATAACGCGGGTGGTCGGCCGCATGTTCGAGGTTCAGGGGTTCTTCACGCGTCCCCACCAGGCCCACCAGACCTTCATTGGGCGCCATGCTGACCTTGCCGATGGAGCGCTTGTTCAAGCCCTCCGTGGCCATCAGCACAAAACGGTTGGTCTCTGGGTCCAGCAGGTAAACCGAGCAGACCTGGCTGCCCATGGCTTCCTTGACGCGCAACACAATAATCCCCAACGCCGCCTTGAGATCCTTGGCGGAGTTAACTTCCTGGACGATCTTGCGCAGCGTATTGAGCATGGCTCGGGGTCGAACTCCGTCGTCAGTCGCGCGCTAAAAGGCGCGGGGCAAGCTCTTTGAGAGCGCGACGATAAACCTCGCGCTTGAATGTCACCACCTGGCCCAACGGGTACCAATAACTGACCCAGCGCCAGCCATCGAACTCCGGTTTACCGGTCAAATCCATCCGCACCCGCTGCTCATTGGAGATCAGGCGCAGAAGAAACCATTTCTGCTTCTGGCCGATGCACAGCGGTTGGCTGTGGGTACGCACCAGGCGTTGCGGCAAACGATAACGCAACCAGCCACGGGTACAGGCCAGAATCTGCACATCTTCACGCTCAAGGCCGACTTCTTCGTTCAACTCACGGTACAAGGCGTCTTCAGGGGTTTCGTCGGGGTTGATTCCACCTTGAGGAAACTGCCAGGCATCTTGGTTGATTCGGCGAGCCCATAGCACCTGTCCGGCATCATTCGTAAGAATAATCCCGACATTAGGACGGAAACCATCGGGGTCGATCACGGCAACAACCTCGCAAACGCATGTCGCCGCATTGTTCCACAAAGGTTGTTCCAGCGGCAACGAGGCTTCTTACCTTATGTGCACTCTTGTGAAAAGACCGTATTCTGGACGCCTTTTTACAGACTTTTCAGCGAGTAATTGCAATGCGCCTGGCTTTATTCGACTTGGACAACACGCTCCTGGGTGGTGACAGCGATCACGCCTGGGGTGATTACCTGTGTGAGCGCGGGTTTCTCGACCCCATCGCCTACAAGGCCCGCAACGATGCGTTCTACCAGGATTACCTGGCCGGCACGCTGGATAATGCCGCCTACCTGAACTTTTGCCTGGAAATCCTCGGCCGCACCGAAATGGCCCAGTTGGACGAGTGGCACAACGACTATATGCGCGACTGCATCGAGCCGATCATGCTGCCCAAGGCGGTGGAACTGCTGGCCAAACACCGCGCCGCGGGCGACAAGCTGGTAATCATCACCGCCACCAACCGTTTCGTCACTGCGCCAATTGCCGCACGGCTGGGCGTCGAGACCCTGATCGCCACAGAATGCGAAATGCTGGACGGCCGCTATACCGGGCGCAGCACCGATGTGCCGTGCTTTCGCGAAGGCAAGGTGACGCGCCTGAACCGTTGGCTGGAGGAGACCGGGTATAGCCTGGAAGACAGCTATTTCTATAGCGACTCGATGAATGACTTACCGTTGCTGGAGCAGGTGACGCATCCGGTGGCGGTGGATCCGGATCCGAATCTGCGCGCTGAAGCCCAGAAGCGCGGTTGGCCGGTGATTACGCTGCGTAGCTGATGGCCCTATCGGGGGCAAGCCCCCTCCCACACTTGACCGAGTTCCAACATGAGAATGTGGTCGAAAATGTGGGAGGGGGATTGCCCCCGATGCAGTCGACGCGATCTGAAGCCCTAAACCGGCTTGGCGCCCATGAGCCCGGCAATCGCCACAAACCCCACCAGACTGACCACCGCCAGCACCAGGGTGAAATTCAGGCTACCGCCCTCGCCTTTGCGCAGGCGATTAAGCCGCGCCACCAGCCAGAACCAGGCCAGCGCCGCCACGGTGTAGAGGATGCTGGAACCCAGGATCCAGGTTTGCCCCAATGGCCAGCCCAGCAGGTGTACCAGCCACCAGCCGGTGAACGGCATGCTGACCAGGCAAATGCCCATCAGCAACCAGACAAACGCCCACGGGCGTTGCACAGTTACAGCAGGGCCTGCGCTGCGCTTACGCCAGGCCAGTACGGCCAGACCGAGGCCACTGAGCAGCAGCAACACGGTGGCGGTGATGTGGATAACCTTGAGGGTGGTCAGCGTTTCCATGGTCTCGATTCCTTTAAAGGCCGCTCAGTCAGCGTAGTCGCTCAACCGAGGAACAACTGGTAGGCCGGGTTTTCGCTCTCATCCCAGTACGGGTAACCGATTTCAGCCAGGGCCGCCGGCACCAGGTGACGCTCATCCGCCGGCACTTGCAGCCCGGCAACCACACGGCCGTCGGCCGCGCCGTGGTTGCGGTAATGGAACATCGAGATGTTCCAGCGCCCGCCCAACTTGTTGAGAAAGTTGAACAATGCCCCCGGCCGCTCCGGAAATTCGAAGCGAAACACCAACTCGTCGCTGACTTTGGCCGCGTGCCCGCCGACCATATGGCGAATGTGCAACTTGGCCAGTTCGTTCTCGGTCAGGTCCAGCACCGGGAAGCCCTGGCTGGTCAGGCTGGCGATCAGCGCACTGCGTGGATCGTTTTCCGGGTGGGTCTGCACGCCGACGAAGATGTGCGCCTCGCTGCCGGTGTGGTAACGGTAGTTGAATTCGGTGATCTGGCGCTTGCCCACAGCCTCGCAGAACGCCTTGAAACTGCCCGGTTGCTCGGGGATGGTCACGGCGATAATCGCTTCGCGGCCTTCGCCCAGCTCGGCACGCTCGGCCACGTGGCGCAGGCGGTCGAAGTTGACGTTGGCGCCAGAATCGATGGCAACAAAGGTCTGGCCGCTGACGCCTCGGGTCTCGACGTACTTTTTGATTCCGGCCACGCCCAACGCGCCTGCCGGCTCAGTGATAGAGCGAGTGTCGTCGTAGATATCCTTGATCGCCGCGCAGATTTCATCGGTGCTGACAGTGATCACTTCATCGACATAGTCCTTGCAGATGTCAAAGGTATGCTGGCCGATCTGCGCCACCGCCACGCCATCGGCGAAGATCCCGACGGTGGGCAACACCACGCGCTCGCCCGCGGCCATGGCGGCTTGCAGGCAGTTGGAGTCGTCCGGCTCGACGCCAATGATCTTGATCTCCGGGCGCAGGTATTTCACGTACGCGGCGATGCCGGCGATCAGCCCGCCGCCGCCCACCGGTACGAAAATCGCGTCCAGGGGCCCAGGGTGCTGGCGCAGGATTTCCATCGCCACGGTGCCCTGCCCGGCAATAGTGTGCGGATCATCGTAGGGGTGAATGTAGACGTAGCCCTTTTCATCGACCAGCTTGAGCGAGTAGGCCAGTGCTTCCGGGAAGGAATCGCCGTGCAACACTACTTTACCGCCACGGGAGCGCACGCCTTCGACCTTGATCTCCGGGGTAGTCTTGGGCATCACGATGGTGGCCTTGACCCCCAACACCTTGGCCGCCAGGGCGAGGCCCTGGGCATGGTTGCCCGCCGAAGCCGTGACCACGCCGCGGGCACGTTCCTCGCTGCTCAACTGGGTCAGCTTGTTATAAGCGCCGCGAATCTTGAACGAGAACACCGGCTGCAAGTCTTCGCGCTTGAGCCAAATCTTGTTGCCCAGCCGCTCGGAGAGCTGGCGGGCAGTCTGCAAGGGGGTTTCCACGGCAACGTCATAAACGCGCGAGGTGAGGATCTTTTTGACGTAGTGTTCAAGCATCGGCAGGCATCTACTTCACGGGTTGGGCAGGGCCAGGGAGTCTAACCCGGCTTTTGGCCGGGCGACCACACGAATCCCGAGGTTTTGTTGGGTTATACTCGCCGCCCTCGATAATTCCCCGCCCGTTCCGGAGCCCGCATGACCCAGGATCAACTCAAACAGGCAGTGGCCCAGGCCGCTGTCGATTTAATCCTTCCTAAGCTCGACGACAAGAGCATCGTCGGTGTCGGCACCGGTTCCACCGCCAACTGCTTTATCGACGCACTGGCCCAACACAAGGGCGCGTTCGACGGCGCAGTCGCCAGCTCCGAAGCCACCGCCGCACGTCTTAAAGGCCATGGCATTCCGGTGTACGAGCTCAACACCGTGAGCGACCTGGAGTTCTACGTCGACGGCGCCGATGAAAGCGACGAACACCTGAACCTGATCAAGGGCGGCGGCGCAGCCCTGACCCGCGAAAAGATCGTCGCAGCCGTAGCCAAGACCTTCATCTGCATCGCCGATGCCAGCAAGCTGGTGCCGGTGCTCGGCGCCTTCCCGTTGCCGGTGGAAGTCATCCCCATGGCCCGCAGCCACGTGGCCCGCGAGCTAGTGAAGTTGGGCGGCGACCCGGTGTACCGCGAAGGTGTGTTGACCGACAACGGCAACATCATCATCGATGTGTTCAATATGCAGATCACCAACCCCGTTGAGCTGGAGACGCAGATCAACGCCATCGTGGGCGTGGTCACCAACGGCCTGTTCGCAGCGCGCCCGGCCGATGTGTTGCTGCTGGGCACCCCGGAAGGCGTGAAAACCCTCAAGGCTTAACAACTGCGGGAGGGGGCTTGCTCCCGATGGCTGTGTGTCAGGCAACTAATCTGTAGCTGACACTCCGCTATCGGGAGCAAGCCCCCTCCCACATTTGAGAGCCCTCGCTGTAACAAAAACGCTACCTTTCGCAGCACTCCCCTCCAAAACCGTGCGCTCGGTCACGGCATGCCAAGTCCCGCCTGGTATCCAATCCGTTACAAATTACAGCCACGCGACCCACGCGTTTAACAATGCGCCAATTTGCAGCCGCCCACGGAATGAGGCGCGCATTGTGCAAAGGGTCTGGGCTTTGAACATTCCCATCACCTCAAGGAAGACCTTGTGATAAAGCCCCTAGCCCTCGCCATCAGCGTTGCCGGTGCCCTGCTGTCCGCGCAAGCCCAAGCCTACGATTACGGCCAGCACGCCAACACCACCCTGGAAAAACTGATCAATGACTACCCCGGTCGTTATCGCGGTACGGCCAATTTTGCCGGCGCTGCGGATTGGATGCAGAGCCAGATGGGCACGGCCTATTCCATCAGCCGCCAGGACTTCACTTGGAACAACAGCAGCCGCGCTTCGCAAAACGTAGTGGCCTACGCCGCCGGCACCAAGCCGCAGTACGTGGTGATTGGCGCGCATTTCGACACCTATTTTGGTCGCCCAGCCCTGCAAGGCCTTGACGACAATGGCTCCGGTGCCAGCGTGTTGACCGAGGTAGCCAAGAACCTCGGCGGCCTGCAACTGGAAAATGGCCTGCAAATAGTCGGCTTCGGCGCCGAAGAAGAGGGCTTACGCGGCTCCCGCGCCTTTGTCGACTCGCTCAGCGCCAGCCAGCGCGCCAATATGCTCGCGATGATCAACCTCGACAGCTTGATCACCGGCGACATGATGTACGCCCACGCCGGCCAGAACAGCACCGCCAACCCGGCCTTGGCGTCTTTGCGCGAGCACACGTTCCAGATCGCCAAGGAGTTGAACATCCCGCTGTTCACCAACCCCGGCCTGGATCCGCAATACCCCCAGGGTACCGGCTGTTGCAGCGATGGCGAGGCCTTTGAACCGCTGAACATCCCGATCCTTTATGTCGAGGCCACCAACTGGGAACTGGGTGACCTGGACGGCTACACCCAGACCGATAACCCGAAAATCCCCGGTGGCTCGACCTGGCACGACCCGAACGAAGACAACAAGGCCGTGCTCACCGATGCCTTCGGTCAGGCGCGCATCGAGCAGCGCCTGCGCGACTATTCACGCCTGCTCAGCCGCCTGGTGCTGGAGTTGACCAACGCCGACCTGATGGCCTCAACGGCGTCCGGTGGCGCGGTCGCACGCAATATGCAAGACAACCTGCAGCGCCAGCATCAGGCCATGGTGCGCTTGCATGATCGCCGCTGGCTGACCCTGCAGGCTGCCAGCCGGGAGGTGGGCAGCTTTGATGGCGAAATCGGCGTGGATGGCGAATACAACCCGGACAGTGGCTTCGACAGCGCCCCCAACCCCGAAGCCCGGCGCCTGGGCTTGCATGCCCTCGGCGACTACCAACTGATCTCGAGCCTGAATATCGGCGCCAGTCTGAGCTACCTCAATGGCCGCGACAAACTCGAGCATCGCGGCAAACTGGACAGTGACACCTGGCAGGCAGCCGTCTATGCGCTGCTCAACGATGGCGGACCAAGCTGGCTGGCCGGTGACCTGAGCGTCGGCCGCACGCGCTTCGAATCCAAGCGCAACCTGGTGATCCAGGCCAGTGGCGGGCCGATCCTGCTCGATCAGCAACTGAGCGGCGAGACCGACGCTCTGGCATTGGGCGCACGGGTCCTTGGCGGCTATGACTTTGATTTCGGTGCCTTAAAGAGCGGGCCGTTCGCCGGCCTGGACTACAGCCATTACCGCATCGACAAATTCCACGAAAAACAGAACCTGCGCACGGCCCTGGAATACGAAGAACAGTCTTTCGACTCCCTGGAAGCCAGCCTCGGCTGGCGCGTGCGTGGCGCGGTCGCCCTGCCCTACGGCCTGAGCCTGCTACCTTATGGCGACATCGCCTGGGTCAAGGAGTTGGCCGACGGTCGCCTCGACGACCTGCAACTGAGCGCTCGCGCCGATGGCCAGGCGCGCACCGCCAGGCTCGGTTCAGTGGACAAGAGCTTCGGCCGGGCGCAGATCGGCAGCCAATTGGCGATCACCCCGGAATTGGGCGTGTATGCCGAGGTCAATAGCCGACTGGGGCATGCCGAAGGCAGCCAGACCGGCTATTCACTGGGCGTGCAATGGATGTTCTGATCAGGGTTTCTTGAACACGTAGAACAAGTTCGGCTCGCTGACCATGTACAAGGTGCCATCGTCGTCCATGGCGATCCCTTCGGCCTGGGGCACGCGCTTGCTCAGGCCATGGCGCCCTTTAAGCAGCGACAGACTGCTTAACGGGCGACCGTCGATATCCAGCTCCAACACCAGGAACGACTCATCCGACAGCGCCAGCAGATGCCCGCTGCGCTCGTCGTATTGCAGGCTCGACAGGTCGCGTACAAACAACCCGGCATCGCGCTTGGGGTTGTTGATCACGTGCACCGAGTAGGTTTTTTCCGGCTTGAAATGGGGAAATCCGTGGACCTCGTAGATCAGCATCGGGTCACGCTCCTTGGCCACGAACAGGCGCTTGCCTACCGAGTCGTAGGCCAATCCTTCAAAACCCTTGTTGCCGCCAATATGCACGCCGAGGGTCATTTGCTCGGCGTCGGCGGCATCGAGAAATTGCGTGTCATCGTCCACGTGCACCTTGATCAGCCGCTGCTGGCGCTCATCGCTGATGACATAGATGTTGTCGCTGATAAATTCCACCGCCTCGGCATCGCCAAAGCCCACCAGGGGAATGCGCCGCAGGATCTTGCCGTCCAGGGACAGCTCCACCAGCTCGGCGTTTTTATTAGTGACGGTAAACAGGCTTTTGCGCACCGGGTCGTAGGTGAGGGCCGAGACGTCGTCGTCGAGCCCTTCGATCACCTGGCCTTCGACGATGACGCGATAGTCCGCCAGGCCAATCGCGCGCTCATCGGCGGGCTGGCGCCACACCTGCCAATTGAACCAGGCACGCTCGAACAGGCGGAACTGCTGCGCAACCACCCCGGCGGCAACCAGGGCAAGCAACAGCAGGATGAAGAAAGCAGGTTTGGGACGGGCAAGTCGACGCATTGGGGCGGGCTCAGAGAAAAAACTGGCGAATAGATATCAAGGTCGCCTGAATTTAAACTTAAACGCACCGGACTGTCTGGCGAATGCCGTTTATAAAGAAAAGTCTGACGTTATTCGTCAGTTATTTCTGCTTTTCAAAACGATAGAACAGGTTTGGCTCACTGACCATGTACAGGTTGCCGCTCTCGTCCATGGTCACCCCTTCGGCGCGTGGGATGGTGTCTTTCAGGCCATTGAAGCCACCGAGCAAGGTCATGAAGCTGACTTGCTCGCCTTTCTCGTCCAGTTCCAGCAACAAATGGGAGTCGGCTGACAGTGCCAATAAGTGCCCGGTACGGGAATCGATTTCCAGCGCCGAGAGGTTGCGCATGTCCAGTTCGCTACTGGCCAGCTTGGCCTTGCTGCCAGCCAGGCGCTGGCTGCCATCGCTTTTCCAGGTGAACAGCGCCGGCGGGCGCTCTTCGCCCAGTATGAGTTGCTGGTTGCGCTTGTCCCAGGTAATGGCCTCAAAGGCCTTGTTCTGGTCTGCGGATGGGCCAAGGTCATAACTGGGGAAGTCAGCCTTGTTCAACGCGGTGGTAGCGGCGTCGACCCTGACAATGGTCAGGCTGTGCTGACGCTCATCGACCACCGCCATCAGGCCGTTTTCCAGCACCGTCAAGCCTTCCGGATTGTTCCAGCCATTGAGCGGCATCTTGCGCAACACATCGCCTTGCAGGCTCAGTTCGACCAGGAACGGGTTCTTGCCCATGACGGAAAACAAGGTTTTGGTCTGGGGGTTGTAGGACAGGTCCGAAGCCTCATCCTTCTCCATACCGGGCAGCAACTTGGCATCGATGACCGCGTGATAATCCGGGAGCCATACGCTCTCCTGGCGTTCGGCCGGGCTCTCAAAGCGCTCCAGCACCCACAACACACCGCGATCGTCCCAATGCATGGCCCAGGCAACCCCATACAGAATCGCACCGGCCAAAAACACCCAGGAATACCAACGCATGGACAAGCGGGAGCGAAGCGAGGGTTTTGAAGTGGGCAGAGGCACGGCCATTGAGCGCTTTTCCGGAAAGTCAGCTGTAGGGGATAGCACAGGATTCAAAGGCCCGCGCGCAAGTGGCTGGAATTATCCGGATGGTGTGTGAAAAAAATGCAAAAGCCCATACTTGGGATATACACAAAACCAATGTGGGAGGGGCGGTGCGACGATTCGACTTGCTCCCGATAGCAGTGTGTCAGTCAGAATATCTGCTACTGATACACCGCAATCGGTACCAAGTCGAATCGTCGCACCGCCCCTCCCACATTTTTCACCGCATTTCTTCAGGCAGTCAGCGAACGACGCTTTCGAAACGGTTCACACCCGCCAGCTCCAATACCAGTTCATCGCCCACATTCAGCGGCCCGACGCCAGCCGGGGTGCCGGTCAGGATTACGTCACCCGCCTGCAGGGAGAAGCACCCAGCCATATGCTGGATCATCGGCACAATCGGGTTGAGCATCTGCGCGCTGTTACCGTCCTGGCGCACTTCACCGTTGATGCTCAGGCGAATGCCGATATCGGTCAGATCCTCAAAGGTACTGCTGACCACGAAGGGTGCAATCACCGCCGCGCCATCGAAGGACTTGGCGATTTCCCATGGCAAGCCCTTGGCTTTGAGCTCGGCCTGCTTGTCGCGCAAGGTCAGGTCCAGGGCCGGGGCAAAGCCGGAGATGGCGTCGAGCACTTCTTCACGGCTGGGTCTGGTCGACAATGGCTTGCCGATCAACACGGCGATTTCCGCTTCGTAATGCACCGAACCGCGCTCGGTTGGAATGCTGAAACCGCCTTCCAGCGGTACCACGCAACTGCCCGGCTTGATGAACAGCAGGGGCTCGGTCGGCACCGGGTTGTCCAGTTCCTTGGCGTGTTCGGCGTAGTTACGCCCAATGCAGACCACTTTACCCACGGGGAAGTGGATATTGGTGCCGTCGACATACTTGTGCTGGTAGCTCATGGAACGACTCCTCAAGGTGCGGTTAAACAGCGAAGATCTTGCCGGGGTTCATGATCCCGTTCGGGTCGAACACGGCTTTCACCGCCTTCATGTACTCGATTTCAACCGGCGAGCGGCTGTAGGTCAGGTAATCGCGCTTGGTCATGCCCACCCCGTGCTCGGCGGAGATCGAGCCGTTGTACTTCTCGACGGTTTCGAACACCCACTTGTTCACAGTGGCGCACTTGGCGAAGAACTCATCCTTGCTCAGGTTTTCCGGCTTGAGGATGTTCAGGTGCAGGTTGCCGTCGCCGATATGGCCAAACCAGACGATTTCGAAGTCCGGGTAGTGTTCACCGACAATCGCGTCAATCTCACTCAGGAACGCCGGCACTTTGGAGACGGTCACCGAGATGTCGTTCTTGTACGGCGTCCAGTGGGAAATGGTCTCGGAGATGTACTCGCGCAGCTTCCACAGGTTGTGCAGTTGGGTTTCGCTCTGGCTCATCACGCCGTCCAGTACCCAGCCCTGCTCGACGCAATGCTCAAAGGTTTCCAGGGCATGGTTGGCGACTTCTTCGGTGGTGGCTTCGAATTCCAGCAGCGCGTAGAACGGGCACTCGGTTTCGAACGGCGCCGGCACATCGCCACGGCCGAGGACTTTGGCCAGGGCCTTGTCGGAAAAGAACTCGAAGGCCGTCAGGTCCAGCTTGCTCTGGAACGCGTGCAGCACCGGCATGATCGAGTCGAAGTCGGTGGTGCCGAGTACCATGGCGGTGAGGTTTTTCGGGGCACGGTCCAGGCGCATGGTGGCTTCGACCACAAACCCCAGGGTGCCCTCAGCGCCGATAAACAGCTGGCGCATGTCGTAGCCGGTGGCGTTCTTGATCAGGTCGCGGTTCAGCTCCAGCACATCGCCCTTGCCGGTGACCACCTTCATGCCAGCCACCCAATTGCGGGTCATGCCGTAGCGAATCACCTTGATCCCGCCGGCATTGGTGCCGATATTGCCGCCAATCTGGCTGGAACCGGACGAGGCGAAGTCCACCGGGTAGTACAGGCCGTTTTCTTCGGCGACGTTCTGCAGTTGCTTGGTGACCACCCCCGGTTGGCACACCGCAGTGCGGTCGGTGAGGTTCACATTGAGGATCTGATTCATGTAGTCGAACGACACCACCACTTCGCCATTGGCCGCCACCGCCGCTGCCGACAGGCCGGTACGCCCGCCGGACGGCACCAGCGCTACCTTGTGCGTATTGGCCCAACGCACGATGGCCTGCACCTGCTCGGTGGTCTTGGGGAACACGATGGCGCTGGGCGCGGGTGCGAAGTGCTTGGTCCAATCCTTGCCGTAAGCCTCCAGGGAGTCTGCATCGGTCAGCACTTTGCCGGGCTCAACCAGGGTCTTTAGCTCATCAATCAGGGCAGGATGGGTCATCGACAGAACTCTCGAACAATTCATGGTCATCCTGAGAACGCTTCACGTCGCAGGAATAGGTGTTTAGCGGGGTGCGTATGCTAGCATACCGCCCCCGCAGGACAGACCCAAAGGGCGTTTCTGCGGTGACGGCTTTCCTGCCGTCCGGGTCAGCTTGCGCTGCTCGACTCCCTGCCAATTTTCTCCGGGATACAGGTTTACGCAGATGAGCAAGACTTCTCTCGATAAGAGCAAGATCAAGTTCCTTCTTCTGGAAGGCGTCCACCCATCGGCTGTCGACGTTCTGAAAGCCGCCGGGTACACCAGCATTGAGTACATCACCAGTTCTCTGCCGGAAGCCCAGCTCAAGGAAAAGATCGCCGACGCGCACTTTATCGGCATTCGCTCCCGCACTCAGCTGACCGAAGAGATCTTCGACCACGCCAAGAAACTCGTGGCTGTCGGCTGTTTCTGCATCGGCACCAACCAGGTCGACCTCAACGCAGCGCGCGAGCGCGGCATCGCGGTGTTCAACGCGCCGTACTCCAACACCCGTTCTGTGGCGGAGCTGGTGTTGGCCGAGGCTATCCTGCTGCTGCGTGGTATCCCCGAGAAGAACGCCTCCTGCCACCGTGGCGGCTGGATCAAGAGCGCGGCCAACTCCTTCGAGATCCGCGGCAAGAAGCTGGGTATCGTCGGTTACGGCTCGATCGGTACGCAACTGTCGGTCCTGGCCGAAGGCTTGGGGATGCAGGTGTTCTTCTACGACACCCTGACCAAGCTGCCACTGGGCAATGCCACCCAGGTGTCGAGCCTGACCGAGCTGTTGGGCATGTCCGACATCGTCACCCTGCACGTCCCGGAAACCGCTGAAACCCAGTGGATGATCGGCGAAAAGGAAATCCGCGCGATCAAGAAAGGCGGCATCCTGATCAACGCTGCACGTGGCACTGTGGTCGAGCTGGACGCCCTGGCCGAGGCGATCAAGGACAAGCACCTGATCGGCGCCGCCATCGACGTGTTCCCGGTGGAGCCGCGCTCCAACGACGACATCTTCGAAAGCCCGCTGCGTGGGCTGGACAACGTCATCCTGACTCCGCACATCGGTGGTTCCACCGCTGAAGCCCAAGCCAACATCGGCCTGGAAGTCTCGGAAAAACTGGTCAAGTACAGCGACAACGGTACCTCGGTATCGTCGGTCAACTTCCCGGAAGTGGCTCTGCCGGCTCACCCGGGCAAGCACCGCCTGCTGCACATCCACCAGAACATTCCGGGCGTGATGATGGAGATCAACAAGGTCTTCGCGGAAAACGGCATCAACATCTCCGGTCAGTTCCTGCAGACCAACGAGAAGGTTGGCTACGTGGTCATCGACGTCGACGCCGAGTACTCGGACCTGGCGCAAGAGAAGCTGCAGCACATCAACGGCACTATCCGTAGCCGCGTGTTGTTCTAAGGTTTCAACTGCACCACGACAAAGGGAGCCCCATGGGGCTCCCTTTTTTCATCTGAACAAATCTTACTTAACGTTAACCGTGATCACTTTAGAGGCTACAGTCGGGTTGAACTGCATGTGCAGTTTGTCGCCGGCCACCAGCTGCAAGGTGTGTTTGCCTGGGGTGAGGGTCACTTCGGTCTCGGTCTGGGCCTTGCCGTAATGGATCACAGTGTCGGTGGCCGGGATCGGCAGTTTCGCATCCGGCAGTTCTTTCTGGTCGATCAGCAGATGGTGGTGGCCGGTGCCTGGCGCCTGGTCGGTGGCGGGGGCCAGTTTCAGGCCTTCCGTGCCGAATTTCACGGTGAAGGTTTTATCGACGGTGGCGCCATCCTTCGGCGAGACGATAAACACCTTGGCACCTTCCGGTGGAGCGCTGCGCGGAATACCGTCGGCGGCTGTGGCCAACATCGAAGCACCCAGCAACAGGCTGGCCAGGGTGGCGCGGGAAAAAAGGGCTTTCATTCGCTTCTCCAGTTTTTCGGTGAAATCTGTGGGGTTATGACAACTTCGCGACAAATTGCTGTCCAAGGCACTCGACACCATAGCAAAGCGATGCTGAACGGCGTCTCGCCCGTACGAATTCTTTAGGAGTGACCATGCGCTTTTCGCCTGGCCTGTTACTTTTGCTTCCCCTGCTGAGCCCGTTGGCTCACGCCGAACTGATCGACGACGTCAATGATCGCGGTGAACTGCGCATCGCCCTGGAAGCCAATACCGCGCCCTACAACTTCAAGGACGGCGACAAACTCACCGGCTTTGAGGTCGAGCTGGGCGAGCAGCTGGCCAAGGAAATGGACGTACGCCCTTCTTTTATCACCACCGACGACAGCGACCTGTTGCCAGGTGTGGAAACCGGCAAGTACGACGTGGCAATAAACCATATCGCTATGACTGCCGAACTCAAGGATCGGTTCGATTACAGCACGGCTTATCGCGAGAAGCCGGACCTTGTGATCCCATTCCAGAAAGGTAACCCAGCGTTCAAGAGCAGCCTGGACATGGCCCTGGAGCGGGTGAAGGCGGATGGCAGATTGAAGGCGATGGCGCAGAAGTGGTTCGACAGCGACACACCGGCAGCCAAGGCACAGTAGATCAAATGTGGGAGGGGGCTTGATCCCGATAGCAGCGGGTCAGTTGATAAATGTGTAGCTGACACTCCGCTATCGGGAGCAAGCCCCCTCCCACATTTTGTTCAAGGCGAGACTTTAGAATCCTTTGCCGGCTTAAAACGGCTCGTTGCCCCGTCGGCGAAACCAACCGGTCAAGGACAGCCGCTCTCGGGTGGCAGGCAGTACCTCGTGGGGCACTTCGCCCGACAAAAACACCACCAGGCAACCACCGGTCGGCACCACGTCGTATTCAACGCCGCCCTTGAGGTACATGCGCAACTGGCCGCCGTGTTCGGGTAACCAGGCGTCGTTCAAGTAGACCACCGCCGAGACCATGCGCCGGTCATCATCGCGAAAACGGTCCACATGCTTAAGGTAAAAGGCCCCGGGCGGGTACATCGCGAAGTGGCTTTCGAAATCTTCCAGGCCAAGGAACAGGCTGCGGTTCATCGCCAGGCGCAGGCTGTCCATCACCGCCATATAGGTATCGCAGACCGCCGCGTCACCTTCCTCCAGCCACTGGATATGGTCACCGCGAATGCCCTCGCGAATCTCCTGAGCCGGCCCGCGCCCCACCGCTGCCGGTGCCAGTTCACCTTCAGCCGCACGTTTATGGCACTCAGCAGCGAGTTCCAGGGTCAGAGCCTGGGGCAGGAAGCCATTCTGCTGCGACCAGCCTTTTTCGGCCAGGTCGTCGACGATGCGTTGCAGCAGCGGGTGATCGAGGGGTATTTGCATGGCGCGCATAGTATCCATACGCCTGTGAATCCGACAGAGCCGCTGAGCGTCTGAATACACTTTAGTCAGGTGACTGATAGGACTTCTCGACAAATCCTACGCCCGACACGGACAATAGTGGCCGACTGACAGGAGTCCATATGCGTCGTTTGTTATTTTCCGTGTTGATGCTCTGCGTTTTGCCCGCCTGGGCAGACGGCTATGACCAGTTATACAAGGTCGCCGGCTGGGCCGAACAACGTGCGCATTTCAATGACGCCCTCAGTGCCGCCCAGCAACGCTATCGCAATAGTCTGCCGCCAGCGGTGTACCAGGCGCTGGTGGACAACAGCAATAAGCGCTTTGCCGCCCAGGCCATGGACCAGCGTGCCGAGGAGCAACTGCGCAAGCACCTGCCAGACCCGAAACCGGCCCTGGCATTTTTCCAATCGCCCCTGGGGCGCAAGATTGTCGCTGCCGAATTGCTGGCTACCCGCCGCGACCAGTTGGCGAAGAACGCCCAGGGCCTGCCGAAAATCCAGGCCGAAGCCACCCGCAGCCTGATCATCGGCCACCTGGCCCAGGCGCTGCCTGCTCGTGAAGCCGGCGCGGAAGTCAGCCTGGCGATTGCCGGCGTGGCGGCCGACAGCTTGAGCCAGATGATCCCCGGCCTGCTTGGCGGCGGTCAGGCCCAAGGCATGTTGAATGGACAGCGTGAACGGCTGATGGCGCAGATTGA
This sequence comes from Pseudomonas sp. rhizo25, assembly GCF_031931935.1. NCBI lineage: Bacteria > Pseudomonadati > Pseudomonadota > Gammaproteobacteria > Pseudomonadales > Pseudomonadaceae > Pseudomonas > Pseudomonas sp. rhizo25. The sequence goes on along the minus strand of NZ_JAUJXA010000002.1, from coordinate 441,600 downwards.
TAAGGATCTGAACAATACGCTGCTGTATGTCTACCGGGATTTGTCCGACCCGGAGCTGGAGGAGTTCGCCACGTTTGCCGAGTCGCCCCAGGGTAAGGCGTATTACCAGGCCGCCCTGGCAGCCATTCGCGCAGGGCTGGCAGTCGGCCAAAGCACCTCAAGCCTGGCGCAGTAACAAAATGTGGGAGGGGGCTTGCTCCCGATAGCAGTGTGTCAGTCAACTTATGTGTAGCTGACCCAGCGCTATCGGGAGCAAGCCCCCTCCCACATTTGGACCGTATCAGTTCAGATGGTCCGTCAAATACCGGAAGTATTCTTCGCGAATCTCTGGAATCTCATTGGCCAGGTGATGCCGGCCGCGCTTTAGCATCAACACCTCAGGTTGATCGAACTTACTGCGCAGCACGCGCAAGTTGTGCTGCCAGTCCACCGTCATATCCTCCTCACCCTGCACGATCACCGGCCGCCGTGGGCTGCGTGGCGCGGCTTCGATGCGCTTGATCCAGCGCGCCAGCGCCCCCACCCAGGCGGTGGGTAATTGGCGGGGCTGGAGCGGGTCGGCTTCAAGGAACGGCTTGAATTCAGGATCGTTGGAGTTATCGCTGAAACGCCGGGCGATGCCTTTGACGAACGGGCGCAGCAGGTAATAGCTGACCTGGGACCAACCCCAGGCCCGCGGCCGTACCAGTGGCGATAACAAAAAGGTCTTGCCCTGGGCCGGGCTGTCGGCACCGTGGTTGAGCAGGTGATCCACGACAATGGCGCCTCCGGTGCTCTGCCCGAACAGGTGCCAGGGTTGCGGCAATTGCAGCGCCTTGGCCTCGGCGAATAGCCCCTGCACCACCCGCTGGTACACCGCAAACTCATCGATGCTGGCGCGCGGGCCGCTGGACAAACCGTGACCCGGCAGGTCGCAGGCAATCACCACGAAGCCTTGGTCCAATGCCCAGTCCACCACGTGGCGGTACAGTCCCATGTGATCGTAGAAGCCGTGAAACATGAACATCGTCGCCACCGGCGCAGGCGGCCACCACACCTGGGCCACCACTTCGAACCCGTCCACCTCGAAACGCCCCAGGCGACTCACGGCCGGCACCTTGCGGGCGGCCAGGTCGAGCCCATAGAAACGTTGGTAGACCCGCGCTTCGGCGCTGAGCGGTTGCGCGTCCACCAACGGCCGCAAGCTTTCGCGCAGATGATCAGGGTCAAAGGTGACGGGCATAAAGGCTTCCAGACTGGCGGTGAAGATGAATATCGAGCTGCGATATTCATCTGTCAGGACAAGCATGGCAAGCTACGCGACCTGCGAGGATACCTCTGAATGCGACCGCCCTACCGTAATGCCCTGTTCGCCAGTCTGATCCTGGTTATCTGCGCCGGCGTGCTGTGGGCCGCATATGACTGGTTCCAGGGCCGCTACCTGCGCGCCTTCAGCGAGCACACGGCGGTGTTCTCCGGCGATGCGCTGCAACTGCCTGCCGCCCTCAGTGGCCCTGGCCCGATTCGCCTGGTGCACTTCTGGGACCCGGCCTGCCCGTGCAATGTTGGTAACCAGCAACACCTGGGCGAGCTGATCGAGCAGTACGCGCCCCAAGGAGTGGAGTTCTATGCCCTGCAAAAACCCGGCAGCCGCGGCCAGCTGCCCGACAACCTGCGCCACATGAAAGTCATCGACGCCCTGCCCGGCGCCGACCGAATACCCGCCAGCCCAGCAGTGGGCATTTGGGACCGCACAGGCAAGCTGGCCTATTTCGGCCCCTACAGCGAGGGGCTGACCTGCAACGCCAGCAACAGTTTTATCGAGCCGATTCTCAAGGCCCTTGGAACCGGACGCGAAGTGAATGCCACTCACACCCTCGCGGTAGGCTGCTATTGTTCGTGGCCTAAGGATCTGTAGCCCGTCCATTTTGGTAAGGAATGTTCATGAAGCGCGTCTTGCAGGTTTTCGCGGTGCTGATTGTGCTGGTCGCCCTGGGCGCCGGTTGGTACCTCTACAGCAAGCAACCCACGCGCCAGGGCACGGTAACCCTGGCCCACCTGCAAGGCTCGGTCACGGTGCGCTACGACGATCGTGGCGTGCCGCATATCCGCGCCGAGAACGAAACCGATCTGTACCGCGCCCTGGGCTATGTGCATGCCCAGGACCGCCTGTTCCAGATGGAGATCATGCGGCGCCTGGCCCGGGGCGAGCTGGCCGAAGTGCTGGGGCCGAAGCTGCTCGAGACCGATAAGCTGTTCCGCAGCCTGCGTATTCGCGAACGCGCCTCGAGCTACGCCGAGCACATGGCCCCTGACTCAGCCTCCTCGAAAGCCCTGCAGGCCTATCTGGACGGGATCAACCAATATCAGACCAGCCATCCCAGCCCCATTGAGTTCGACGTGCTGGGCATCCCCAAGCGCCCGTTCACCGCCGAAGACAGCATCAGCGTTGCCGGGTACATGGCCTACAGCTTTGCCGCGGCCTTTCGTACCGAGCCGGTGCTGACCTACGTGCGCGACCGCTTGGGCAGCGACTACTTGAAAGTCTTCGACCTCGACTGGCAACCCAAAGGCGCCCTCAACCTGGCGAACGACGACTGGAACACCCTCGGCGCTATCGCCGCCCTGAGCGAACAGGCCCTGGCTGACAACGGCCTGCCACAATTCGAGGGCAGCAATGCCTGGGCCGTCAGCGGCAGCCACACCCGTAGCGGCAAACCACTGCTGGCGGGTGACCCCCATATCCGCTTCTCGGTGCCATCGGTGTGGTACGAGGCGCAACTGTCAGCGCCCGGTTTTGAGTTGTATGGCTATCACAACGCGCTGGTGCCAGTGGCGTTCCTGGGGCACAACATGGATTTTGGCTGGAGCCTGACCATGTTCCAGAACGACGACCTCGACCTGGTCGCCGAGAAGGTCAACCCGGACAACCCCAACCAGGTCTGGTATCACGGCCAATGGGTCGACATGACCAGCAGCGAGCAGCAGATCCAGGTCAAGGGCCAGGTGCCGGTGACCCTCATCCTGCGCCGCTCGCCCCACGGTCCGATCATCAATGACGTGCTCGGCGAGAACGCCGGCAGCACGCCGATTGCCATGTGGTGGGCGTTCCTCGACAGCGAGAACCCGATCCTGGAAGGCTTCTACCAGCTCAACCGTGCCGATACCCTGGTCAAGGCACGTGCTGCTGCGGCCAAGGTCTCGGCGCCAGGCCTCAACATCATATGGGCCAATGCCAAGGGTGATATCGGCTGGTGGGCGGCGGCGCAGTTGCCGATGCGCCCGGCAGGGGTCAACCCGGCGTTCATCCTCGATGGCAGTACCGCCCAGGCCGACAAGCTGGGCTTCTACCCCTTCAGTGCCAACCCCCAGGAAGAAAACCCGTCGCGTGGCTATGTGGTGTCGGCCAACGCGCAGCCGGCCTCCCCTACAGGCATGGAAATTCCCGGCTATTACAACCTGGCCGACCGTGGCCAGCAGTTGAACGCGCAGTTGAGCGATAAGAGCGTGAAGTGGGATGTGACCAACAGCCAGGCGCTGCAACTGGGCACCACTACCGCCTATGGCCCGCGGCTGCTGGCGCCACTGTTGCCGGTGCTGCGGGAAGTGGTCAAGGACCCGGCGCAGTTAAAGCTGGTGGAACAACTGGCCAACTGGAAAGGCGATTACCCGCTGGACTCCACCAGCGCAACGCTGTTCAACCAGTTGCTGTTCAACCTCGCCGACGCAACCTTCCACCCGAAACTGGGCGACGCGTTGTTCAAGACCCTGATCAGCACCCGTGTGATCGACGCCGCATTGCCACGCCTGGCCGCCTCGGCGGATTCACCCTGGTGGAATGGCAAGCGTACCGACACCGTCAAACTCGCCTGGGACAATAGCCTCGCGCACCTCAAGAGCACCTTCGGCGATGACCCGGCGCAGTGGCAATGGGGCAAGGCGCACACCCTGACCCACGGCCACCCGCTGGGCATGCAAAAGCCATTGGATAAGCTCTTCAACGTCGGCCCGTTCCCGGCACCCGGCAGCCACGAAGTGCCGAACAACCAGACCGCCCCGATCGGCCCGGCACCGTGGCCGGTGACTTATGGGCCGTCAACGCGACGCCTGATCGACTTCGCCGACCCGACCCATGCCCTGACCATCAACCCCGTGGGGCAAAGCGGCGTGCCGTTTGATACGCACTATGGCGATCAGGCGCAAAGCTATATCGAGGGCGGGTATGAGCAGGCGCATTTCAGTGAAGAGGAAGTCACGGCCAATACCCGCGGAACCCTCAAGCTGCTGCCTGCCAGATAGACATGATCGCTACACCGGTGCCGCAAAGTTAAGCCTGAACTGTTGCGGCGTAACGCCCAGCCGGCGGTTGAACACACTGCGCATGTGCTGGGCGTCGCGAAACCCGCATTGATAGGCCACGGTCTTGAGCGGCGCGTGGCTGCTTTCAAGCATCACCCGCGCCGCATCCACCCGCGCACGCTCGACAAATTCGGCTGGCGTGACCCGCGCTTCTCGGGCGAACACCCGGGAGAAATTGCGCGCACTCATATTGGCGGCCCTGGCCAAGTCGGCGATGGTCAAATCGCCGGTCAGGTTGGCCAGCACGTACAACTGCACCAGCGCCACCGCCGAGGTGGTTTCGGCATGGGGCGTGAGGAACGGGCTGAACTGCGACTGCCCGCCCGAACGCTGGGTAAACACCACCAAGCGCTTGGCCACGCTCAACGCGACTTCCGGACCGTGGTCCTGGGCCAGCAGGTACAGTGACAAGTCGATACCCGCCGTGACCCCGGCCGAGGTGTAGAGGTTGCCGTCCTGCACGTAGAGACGGTCGGCTTCGACCCGGGCCGAGGGGCACACACGCGCCAGGTCCGCGGCATCGCCCCAATGGGTGGTGACGGTTTTACCCTCCAGCAGGCCGGCGCGGGCCAGCATGAAGGCACCGTTGCAGATCGAGCCGAAGCGTTGTGCCCTTGCGGTGGCAGCACGCAGCCAGTCATCAAACTGGGGACCGAAGTTTTCGAAGGGCAGTTGCGGGCCGCCGGCGACCAGCAGCAGATCGTAGGGTTGCAGGGCTTCGCTGTAGTGTTTGTGGGCCTGCAAGGACAGGCCGTTGGAGGCGGCCATAGAACCGTGACCGAAGCCGATGACCTCCAGTTGGTAGTGATCTTCGGGAGCCAGGAAGCGGTTGGCCTCGCAGAACACGTCCATCGGCCCGGTCACATCCAGTGACTGGACGCCGGGGAAAATCAGGATGGCGACGGTTTTGTGCATGGGAAACCTTTATCTCTGGGCTGACGCAAAACCCTGTGGAAGCTGGCTTGCCTGCGATGCAGACACCTCGGTTCATCAGGTATACCGAGGTGATGCTATCGCAGGCAAGCCAGCTCCCACATTTGACCGAGTACACCCTTGGCACGATGTGTATCCACATTGGCCGAGAACGCTCCCTCGTCGCGATAGCTGCGTCACGCACGCGCGACCAGACTAGGTGCTTTCCAGAGGAGAACCACCATGAGCACCACCATCGCCGGCATCCAGATCCCCGACAGCACCTTGGCCAAGGCCACCACCGAATATATCCGCGACGTCGAGTCCGACCTGCTCTACCACCACTCGCGCCGGGTATTTCTGTTCGGCGCCTTGAGCGGTGAGCGCAAGCAACTGGCCTACAACCCGGAGTTGCTGTACGTAGGCGCGATGTTCCACGACCTCGGCCTGGTGGAAGGCCATCGCAGTGACAACGAGCGCTTCGAAGTGGACGGCGCCAATGCCGCCGCCGCGTTCCTCAAGCCCTATGGGCTGAGCGATGACGACATCGAACAAGTGTGGCTGTCGATCGCCCTGCACACCACGCCTGGCGTGCCTAAGCACTTGCGCCCCACCGTGGCGCTGGTGACCGCCGGTGTTGAGATGGACGTGCTGGGCATGGACTACGCCGCGTTCAGCAGCGTGCAGCGCGAAGCGGTGGTGCATGCGCATCCAAGGGGTGAAGGGTTCAAGGAGTGCATCATCTGCGCGTTTGCCGACGGCTTGCGCCATCGCCCGCAGACCACGTTTGGCAACGTGAAGACCGATGTGCTGGTGGATCAGGAGCCGGGGTTCAAGCCGATGAATTTTGTTGAGGTGATTCGTAAGTCGCCATGGGCAGCATAACCAAATTGGAATGCCATCAATGTGGGAGGGGGCTTGCTCCCGATTGCTGAGTGTCAGTCACTGCATCTGTTACTGACCCACTGCTATCGGGGGCAAGCCCCCTCCCACATTTTGAGCCCAGTTCCGGCAGTCAGACCGGCGCTGGCGCGCGGCGCTTGTCCGGTTGTTGCCAGCCATCCGCTGCGGCTTCTTCGATGGCTTGCTGGATGGCTTTCTTGCGATGCTCTTCGGCCCGGCGGCTGAAGAACCACACCAGGAAGGTCACCAGCGACACCGCCAACAGAATCAGGCTCGCCACGGCGTTGATCTCAGGCTTGACCCCCAGGCGCACCGCCGAGAACACTTCCATCGGCAAGGTGGTCGAGCCCGGGCCCGACACGAAGCTGGCCAGTACCAGGTCATCCAGGGACAGCGCAAAGGACATCATGCCGCCCGCCGCCAGCGACGGCGCGATCATCGGGATGGTGATCAGGAAGAACACCTTCCACGGCCGTGCGCCCAGGTCCATAGCCGCCTCTTCGATCGACAGGTCCAGCTCACGCAGGCGCGCCGACACGACCACTGCTACATACGCCGCACAGAACGTCGTGTGCGCGATCCAGATGGTGACGATGCCACGCTCCTGGGGCCAGCCGATCATCTGCGCCATGGCCACGAACAGCAGCAACAGCGACAGGCCGGTGATCACTTCCGGCATCACCAGCGGTGCCGTCACCAGGCCGCCGAACAGCGTGCGGCCCTTGAACTGGCTGATGCGCGTCAGCACAAAGGCCGCCAAGGTGCCCAGCGCCACTGCGGCCACCGCCGTGTAGCAGGCGATTTCCAGGGAGCGTGCCACCGAGCCCATCAACTGGGTGTTGTCCAGCAGGCCCACGTACCACTTGATCGACCAACCGCCCCACACCGTCACCAGCTTGGATTCGTTGAACGAATAGATCACCAGGATCAACATCGGCAGGTAGATAAACAACAAGCCTGCGACCAGCATGAAGCTGGAGAAACGAAAGCGCTTCATATCTTGCCCTCCAGCTCTTTGGCCTGGCTGCGGTTGAACAGGATGATCGGCACGATCAGGATCGCCAGCATCACCACGGCCAAGGCAGAAGCCACCGGCCAGTCACGGTTGTTGAAGAATTCCTGCCACAACACTTTACCGATCATCAGGGTTTCCGGGCCGCCGAGCAGTTCAGGAATCACGAACTCGCCCACCACTGGGATAAACACCAACATGCAGCCGGCGATGATGCCGTTCTTGGACAGCGGCACGGTGATTTTCCAGAAGCTGTTGAAGGTGCTTGAACCGAGGTCGGAGGCGGCTTCCAGCAGGCTTTGGTCGTGTTTGACCAGGTTGGCGTACAGCGGCAGGATCATGAACGGCAGGTACGAGTAGACCACGCCGATATACACCGCGATGTTGGTGTTGAGGATCTGCAACGGTTCGCTGATCAGCCCCATGGACATCAGGAAGCCATTGAGCAAGCCGTTGTTGCTGAGGATGCCCATCCACGCATACACGCGGATCAGGATCGCGGTCCAGGTCGGCATCATGATCAGCAGCACCAGCACGGTTTGCATCTCTTTGCGTGCGGTAGCGATGGCGTAGGCCATCGGGTAGCCGATCAGCAGGCACAGCAGCGTGCTGAAAAACGCCATCTTCAGCGAGCCCAGGTACGCGGCGATGTAGAGCTCGTCGCCGGCCAAGAGGCTGTAGTTGGCCAGGTTCAGCACCACTTGCAGCTTTTGCTCAACGTAGGTGTAGATCTCGGTGTAGGGCGGGATCGCCACGTCGGCTTCAGCAAAGCTGATTTTCAATACGATGAAAAACGGCAGTGCGAAAAACAGAAACAGCCACAGGAAGGGAATCCCGATGACCACCTGCTTGCCATTGGGGATTATGCGATCCAAGCGCCGCTTGAATTTCTTCATGTTCATGAGCGAAGTACCACGCCGCTGTCGTCTTCCCACCACACGTAAACCTGATCACCCCAGGTTGGGCGCTGGCCACGGCGTTCGGCGTTGGCGACGAAGGACTGCACCAGCTTGCCGCTCGGCAGCTCCACGTAGAACACCGAGTGCCCGCCCAGGTAGGCGATGTCGTGCACCTTACCGCTGGACCAGTTGTGCTCGCAGGTCGGCATTTGGGTAGTGACCAGCAGTTTTTCCGGGCGGATGGCGTAGGTCACCGATTTGTCTTCCACCGCGGTGGCGATGCCGTAGCCCACGTAGATATCGCGGTCCAGATCAGCGCACTTGAGCACTGCGTGGCCTTCGGCGTCGTCCACCACCTGGGTGTCGAAGATGTTGACGTTGCCGATGAACTCGCACACCAGGCGGCTGGTGGGGGTTTCGTAGATATCGATGGGGCTGCCGATCTGGGCGATCCAGCCCAGGTGCATGATCGCGATACGCTCGGCCATGGTCATGGCCTCTTCCTGGTCGTGGGTCACCATCACGCAGGTCACGCCGACGCGCTCGATGATTTCCACCAGCTCCAGTTGCATCTGCGAACGCAGCTTCTTGTCCAATGCGCCCATGGGCTCATCGAGCAGCAGCAGTTTCGGGCGCTTGGCCAGGGAGCGGGCCAGGGCCACACGCTGGCGCTGGCCACCGGACAACTGGTGCGGCTTGCGCTTGGCGTACTGGCTCATCTGCACCAGCTTGAGCATCTCGGCCACGCGGGCGTCGACTTCGGCCTTGGGGATCTTGTCCTGCTGCAGGCCGAACGCGATGTTCTGCGCCACGGTCATGTGCGGGAACAAGGCGTAGGACTGAAACATCATATTGATCGGCCGCTCGTAGGGCGGCATGTCGGTGATGTCCACCCCGTCGAGGTAGATGCGGCCTTCGGTGGGGCGCTCGAAACCTGCGAGCATGCGCAGCAAGGTGGATTTGCCCGAACCCGAACCGCCGAGCAAGGCGAAGATCTCGCCTTTCTTGATTTCCAGGGACACATCGTCCACGGCAATCGTCTCGTCGAACTTCTTCGTGACCCGGTCGATTTTGACCAGCACCTTTTTCGGTGTCTGGTCGCCCTCGAGGGCTTTCTTATAGGCGCCGGAGGCAACTGCCATTTACGAAACTCCCAAAAAAAACGGTGCGGTTCGCCTTAGGCGGGCGAACCCAGGATAGTTTGAGCCTTACTTGCCCGTCTTGACCTTGGTCCAGCTACGGGTCATTAAACGCTGCACTTTCGGGGGTAGCTCGAAGTTGACGAAAGTCCGCTCGAGAACCGCCTGCGGTGGGTAAACCGCTGCGTCAGTGCGTATCGATTGCTCCATCAGCTTGTCCGCCCCTGGGTTAGGGTTGGCATAACCGACCTGATCACTGACCTGAGCGATCACCTCAGGCTGCAGCAAATAGTTGATGAAGGCGTGGGCTTCCTTGACGTTGCTGGCATCCTTGGGGATCGCCAACACGTCAAACCACAGGTTGCCGCCTTCTTTCGGGATCGCGTAGGCGATATTCACGCCTTTGCCTGCCTCAGCCGCACGGGCCTTGGCCTGGAACACATCGCCGGAGAAGCCGGCCGCCACGCAGATATTGCCGTTGGCCAAGTCCGAGATGTATTTGGAGGAGTGGAAGTAGGTCACGTAGGGCCGCACTTTCAGCAGTTTTTCCTCGGCTTTCTTGTAGTCGGCCGGGTTGGTGCTGTTAGGGTCCAGGCCCATGTAGTTGAGCACCGCAGGCAGCATTTCGTCTGCCGAGTCCATGAAGGACACGCCGCAAGTGGCGAGCTTCTTCATGTTTTCCGGCTCGAACAACACCGCCCAGGAGTCGATATGGTCGACGCCCAGCACTTCCTTCACTTTATCGACGTTGTAACCGATGCCATTGGTACCCCAGAGGTACGGCACTGCGTACTGGTTACCCGGGTCGTTCTTTTCCAGACGCTTGAGCAGTACCGGGTCGAGGTTGGCGTAGTTCGTCAGCAGTGACTTGTCGAGCTTCTGGAACGCCCCGGCCTTGATCTGCTTGCCGAGAAAATGGTTGGACGGCACCACCACATCGTAGCCGGTACGCCCGGCGAGCAACTTGCCTTCCAGGGTTTCGTTGGAGTCAAACACGTCATACACGGGCTTGATGCCACTGACCTTTTCGAAGTTGGCCAGGGTGTCGGGGCCGATGTAGTCCGACCAGTTATAAATATGCACCGTCGGTGCGGCCTGCACGCTGGCAGCCAGCGTGATACCTGCACCCACCAGCATGGCTTTGCGAAATAAAGAAATTGGCAAGTGGAGGTCCTCTTAAATAGTTGGGCCTTAGAGTTGTTGCCCGGCAACAAAACCGGCGCGCAACTTACCCTCGATAAACCGATCCGGCAAAACTTTCTTTGATCTAATTTGTGGGAGGGGGGAAATTGCCCCCTCCCACAACTAACAGGACTTACTTGCCCGACTTGATCTTGGTCCAGCTGCGTGTCATTTCCCGCTGGGTTGCAGCCGGCAGGTCAGCAATCGCGTAGAGCTTGGCCTGCACGTCCGCCGACGGGTAGATGCCCGGGTCGCTGGTGATGTCTTTGTCCACCAATGCGGTGGCCTTCTCGTTACCGTTCGGGAAGCGCACGCTGTTGGTGATCGACGCCATGACTTCGGGCTTGAGCAGGTAGTTCATGAAGGTGTAAGCCGCTTCGACGTTTTCGGCATCCTTGGGGATGGCAACCATGTCGAAGAAGCTGCCAGCGCCTTCTTTCGGAATGTCGTACGCCACTTTCACTTTGCCACCGGCTTCAGCCGCACGGGACTTGGCCTGCTGAATGTCACCCGAGTAACCCACGGCTACGCAGATATTGCCGTTGGCAAGGTCGGAGATGTACTTGGACGAGTGGAAATAGCCGATCGAAGGACGGATCTTCAAGAACAGGTCTTCGGCCTGCTTGAGATCGGCTTTCTTCTGGCTGTCGGTCGGCAGGCCCAGGTAATGCAGCGCAATCGGCAGCATTTCGGTTGGCGAGTCGAGGAAGCTCACGCCGCAGCTTTTCAGCTTGGCGATGTTTTCCGGCTTCATCAGCACATCCCATGAGTCGATCTTGTCTACGCCCAGCGCAGCCTTGACCTTCTCCGGGTTGTAGCCAATGCCGATCGAGCCCCACATGTACGGGAACGCGTGCTTGTTGTCCGGGTCGCTGACCGACACGGCCTTAAGCAGGGATTTGTTCAGGTTGCTGTAGTTAGGCAGCTTGGACGTGTCCAGTTCCTGGTACACACCGGCCTTGATCTGCTTGGCCAGGAAGTTGTTGGACGGCACGACAATGTCGTAGCCGGACTTGCCTGCCAGCAACTTGGCCTCCAGGGTCTCGTTGCTGTCGAAAACGTCATACACCACCTTGATGCCCGATTCTTTTTCAAAGTTGGCAATGGTGTCCGGTGCAATATAGTCGGACCAGTTATAGACGTGCAGCACTTTACTGTCTGCCTGGGCCGCGCCCGCCATTGCGCCCATCAGCGACAAGGCGAGGAGGGTCTTGCCAGCGTTTTTCAAACCTAATGCCTTCATTGGGTGATGCTCCGATTTTTTCTTTTTTGGGCCACAAGCTTTATATGTTTTACGGCCCAGCCAAAGGGCAACAAAACAGGGCGACAGTCTGGCAAGTTCCGAGGCCGGCTTTCAACCAAAGCCTCACATATAACTGCCCGGTGCGCAGCGCCCGAACGCCGCTGCGCACTGAGCCTAGCACTTAGCCCTGCAATGCCGCCAAGGTCAGGTCCAGGCACTGGCGAGCCTTGCTGACCAGCTCGTCAATTTCAGCCTTGCTGATCACCAATGGCGGCGAAATGATCATGGTGTCGCCCACGGCACGCATGATCAGGCCATTCTCGAAGCAGAAGGTTCGGCAGATCATGCCGACGCCCTTGCCTTCATAACGCTTGCGCGTGGCCTTGTCCTGGACCAGCTCAATCGCACCGAGCATGCCCACGCCGCGCACTTCGCCCACCAGTGGGTGATCTGCCAGTTCCCGCAGACGTTTCTGCAAATACGGTGCCGTTTCATCCTGAACACGGTTAACGATTTTTTCGTCGCGCATGATGCGGATGTTTTCCAGGGCCACCGCCGCCGCTACCGGGTGACCGGAATAGGTGAATCCGTGGTTGAAATCGCCGCCTTCATTCAGCACCTCGACCACTTCATCACGCACGATCAGGCCACCCATGGGGATGTAGCCCGAGGTCAGGCCCTTGGCGATGGTCATCATGTGTGGCTTGAGGTCGTAGAAATCGCTACCAAACCACTCACCGGTACGGCCAAAACCGCAGATCACTTCGTCGGCAACAAACAGGATGTCGTACTTGGCGAGGATTTCCTTGATGCGCGGCCAGTAGGTGGCTGGCGGCACGATCACGCCACCGGCGCCCTGGATCGGCTCGGCAATAAAGGCACCGACGTTGTCCACGCCCAGTTCCAGGATCTTCTCTTCCAACTGGTTGGCCGCCCACACACCGAACTCATCGGGGCTCATGTCGCCGCCTTCGCCAAACCAATATGGCTGGGCGATATGGGTGATGCCCGGAATCGGCAAGTCGCCCTGTTCATGCATATAGGTCATGCCGCCCAGGCTGGCGCCAGCCACGGTGGAGCCGTGGTAGCCATTCTTGCGGGCAATGATGGTTTTCTTGTTCGGCTGGCCCTTGATCGCCCAATAGTGGCGGACCATGCGCAACATGGTGTCGTTGCCTTCGGAGCCGGAGCCGGTGAAGAACACATGGTTCATGCCGGCCGGTGCGATGTCGGAAATCGCCTTGGCCAGTTCCAGCACCGGCGGGTGTGCGGTCTGGAAGAACAGGTTGTAGTACGGCAGCTCTTTCATCTGCTTGGCGGCGGCATCGGCCAGTTCATCGCGACCGTAACCGATCGCCACACACCATAGGCCGGCCATACCGTCGAGGATCTTGTTGCCTTCGCTGTCCCACAGGTAAACGCCGTGGGCTTTGGTGATGATCCGTGGGCCTTTCTCTTTCAATTGCTTGAAGTCGCTGAACGGCGCCAAGTGGTGATCATTGCTCAAGGCTTGCCATTCACGGGTTTGCGGGTTGTTGCTGGACATACCAATCTCCTAGACTTTTCAGGTGAAGGCGCGCCAATTCCTACGACGCGCCCGGCGCATCAGACGGCGAAGAGCAGGAATTCCCGCTCCCACGAACTGATCACACGCTTGAAGTTTTCATGCTCGGCCCGCTTGACCGCGACGTAGCCTGTGATGAATTTTTGCCCCAGGTATTTCTCGATGGTCTTGCTGTTTTCCATACGCTCCAGGGCGTCTTCGATGGTCAACGGCAGGCGCAGGTTGCGGCGTTCGTAACCACGGCCGACTACTGGAGCGCTCGGGTTGTGACCTTCGACCATACCGATGTAGCCGCACAACAGGCTGGCGGCAATCGCCAGGTAGGGGTTGGCATCGGCGCCCGGCAGGCGGTTCTCCACGCGGCGGTTCTGCGGGCCGGCATCCGGTACGCGCAGGCCGACGGTGCGGTTTTCTTCGCCCCACTCCACGTTTACCGGCGCCGAGGTATCGGGCAGGAAGCGGCGGAACGAGTTCACGTTGGGGGCAAACAACGGCAGCAACTCGGGGATGAATTTCTGCAGGCCGCCAATGTGGTTGAGGAACAACTGGCTCATGGTCCCGTCTTCATTGGAGAAAACGTTCTTGCCGGTAGCGATGTCGATGATGCTCTGGTGCAGGTGCATCGCGCTGCCGGGCTCGCCGGTCATCGGCTTGGCCATGAAGGTAGCGGCCACATCGTGCTTGAGCGCGGCTTCACGCATGGTGCGCTTGAACACCAGGATCTGGTCGGCCAGGGACAAGGCATCGCCATGACGGAAGTTGATTTCCATCTGCGCCGTGCCGTCCTCGTGGATCAGGGTGTCGAGGTCCAGCTCCTGCAGTTCGCACCAGTCGTAGACGTCTTCGAACAATGGGTCGAATTCGTTGGCGGCTTCTATAGAGAAGGACTGGCGACCGGTTTCCGGGCGGCCGGAACGGCCAATCGGCGGCTGCAGTGGGAAGTCCGGGTCTTCGCAGCGCTTGGTCAGGTAGAACTCCATCTCCGGCGCCACGATGGGCTGCCAGCCACGATCGGAGTAGAGCTTGAGGACTTTCTTGAGTACGTTGCGCGGCGACAGCTCGATCGGGTTGCCTTGCTTGTCGTAGGTGTCGTGGATCACCTGGGCGGTCGGCTCGATAGCCCACGGCACCAGGAACACCGCGTTCTGGTCGGGGCGGCAGATCATGTCGATATCGGCAGGGTCGAGCAATTCGTAATAGATGTCGTCTTCGACATAGTCGCCGGTCACGGTCTGCAACAGAACGCTCTCGGGCAGGCGCATGCCTTTTTCCGCGATGAACTTGTTGGTCGGCGAGATCTTGCCCCGGGTGATGCCGGTGAGGTCGCCAATCATGCATTCGACTTCTGTGATCTTGTGGTCTTTCAACCAATCGGTGAGCTGGTCGAGGTTGTTACTCATAAATGCCTCTGGGCTGGGTTTCCTGGCATCCATTAAAAGGCCAGGCGTTGGTTGACGCAGCATCCGCGTCGTTTTTACATTCAGGGTAGGAGCTTACCTGCCATTTGCTGCAGCGTTGCATTCCTCACGCCAAACTTGTGCAGAATCATGAGCAACCCCGCAGGCGCAAGCCATTGAGAGGCAAACTCGAGGGCAGTGAAGAAGCAAAGAAGAGGTCGGCCCGGGCGTCAAGAATATTGACCGGGGCGCAGGGGTTCACGCAGGACACATGAACGGGTGAAAAAGCCCGACTGGAGCAGGCCAAGACGCCAAGTGGCGGCAGGAAAAACATGAAGCACCCCGGTATTATTGCTGTTATGGGTTTGAATCGAGCTTAGCCTTGTTCATTTTTTTACACAACACCCCCGTAAAAAATCCTACACGCCCCGCTCAAGCCTGCTGGTCCCAAGCACGTTAAACCCGGAAAACCGCCCCAAAACCCCGCAAAAAAGCCCTCACGGCGCTTTTTTAGGGCAAAAAAGCCCTCGCTTGACTTCGGCATGCCGTTCGGGTTGACTGAAACCAGAAAAGATCAATGATTGATATTTTTAACAACAAAGGTGTTGCATCATGTCGGTACCCCCGCGTGCCGTTCAGCTTAACGAAGCGAACGCGTTCCTTAAGGATCATCCTGAGGTTCTGTACGTAGACCTTCTAATTGCGGATATGAATGGTGTGGTGCGCGGTAAGCGCATCGAACGCACCAGCCTCCACAAGGTTTACGAGAAGGGCATTAACCTGCCTGCCTCTTTATTTGCCCTGGATATCAACGGCTCGACGGTGGAAAGCACCGGCCTGGGCCTGGACATCGGTGATGCTGACCGAATCTGTTATCCAATCCCCGATACCCTGTGCAATGAGCCCTGGCAAAAACGCCCTACCGCGCAATTGCTGATGACCATGCACGAACTTGAAGGTGAACCTTTCTTCGCCGATCCGCGCGAAGTGCTCCGCCAAGTTGTAAGCAAGTTTGACGACCTCGGCCTGACCATCTGCGCCGCCTTCGAGCTTGAGTTCTACCTGATCGACCAGGAGAACGTGAACGGCCGCCCACAACCGCCCCGCTCGCCTATTTCCGGCAAACGCCCGCACTCGACACAGGTCTACCTGATCGACGACCTCGACGAATACGTCGACTGCCTTCAGGACATCCTGGAAGGTGCGAAGGAGCAAGGCATTCCGGCCGACGCCATCGTCAAGGAAAGCGCTCCAGCGCAGTTCGAAGTGAACCTGCACCACGTCGCCGACCCGATCAAGGCTTGCGACTACGCGGTACTGCTCAAGCGCCTGATCAAGAACATCGCCTACGACCATGAGATGGACACCACCTTCATGGCCAAGCCTTACCCGGGCCAGGCAGGCAACGGTCTACACGTGCATATCTCCATTCTGGACAAGGACGGCAAGAACATCTTTGCCAGCGAGGATCCCGAGCAGAACGCCGCATTGCGTCACGCAATCGGCGGTGTGCTGGAGACCCTACCCGCCCAAATGGCGTTCCTGTGCCCCAACGTCAACTCCTACCGTCGTTTCGGCGCACAGTTCTACGTGCCCAATTCGCCGTGCTGGGGCCTGGATAACCGCACCGTGGCGATTCGCGTACCCACTGGCTCGTCCGATGCCGTACGTATCGAACACCGTGTGGCCGGCGCCGATGCCAACCCTTACCTGCTGATGGCTTCGGTCCTGGCGGGCGTGCACCACGGCCTGACCAACAAGATCGAGCCAGGCGCACCGGTGGAAGGCAACAGCTACGAGCAGAACGAGCAAAGCCTGCCGAACAACCTGCGCGATGCCCTGCGTGAGTTGGACGACAGCGAGGTGATGGCCAAGTACATCGATCCTAAGTACATTGATATCTTCGTCGCCTGTAAGGAAAGTGAGCTGGAAGAGTTTGAACACTCCATCTCCGACCTTGAGTACAACTGGTACCTGCATACCGTGTAAGTGGTTGCGGCATTGAAGAAGCGCCACAGGCTCAGGGTCTGTGGCGCTTTTTTATGGGCTTATTCCGGGAGACCGAATTGGCCTCATCGGGAGCAAGCCCCCTCCCACATTTTGAATGTATTCACAGATCTAAATGTGGGAGGGGGCTTGCTCCCGATGGCGGTTTGAAAGACAACACACCTCCCTGCTCATACAATGCCCGCTGCCTTGTAGGAGACTTCCATGCCCACCCGCCCCGCCACGCCTCGCAAACCCCGCGCCCGCAGCCAGGCGCGGATCGACGCGATCCTCGACGCCGCCCGCACCTTGCTGGCCACCGAAGGCGTGGCGAGTTTGTCGATCTACAGCGTGGCCGAACGAGCACAGATTCCACCGTCGTCGGTGTATCACTTCTTCGCCAGTGTGCCGGCGTTGCTGGAGGCGTTGACCGCCCAGGTACACGCCGCCTTCCGCGCCGCCATCCAGGCGCCCATCGAACATGACTCACTCAAGCACTGGCGCGACCTGTCCTGCATCGTTGAACAGCGCATGCTCAACGTTTACGACCAGGACGCGGCTGCACGTCAGTTGATCCTGGCACAGCACGGGTTGACTGAGGTGACCCAGGCCGATCGTCAGCATGATCTGGAGTTGGGGGCCTTGATGCTGGAGGTGTTCAACCGCCACTTCGAAGTGCCGAGCTTGCCCAAGGATGTGGATGTATTTGCCCTGGCATTGGAGCTGAGCGACCGCGTGTATGCGCGTTCAGTGCATCAGCATGGGCTGATTACGCCGCGTATGGCGCAAGAAGGGATGCGCGTGTTTGATGCCTATGTGGGGCTTTATTTGCCGGCGTATCTGCCCAAGCGGTGAGCCTTGTGTTGGCTGGGCCGGCCCTATCGGGGGCAAGCCCCCTCCCACATTTTGACCTTATTGTTCCTGAATAAACGCGGTCCAGTGTGGGAGGGGGCTTGCTCCCGATAGCGGTCTCAAGCAATCACAACTTGGCAATCGACACCTCAGTGGATTTCACAAAGGCAATCACTTCACTGCCAATCACCAGCTCCAGCTCTTTGACCGAACGCGTAGTGATCACCGAAGTAACGATGCCGGACGCAGTCTGTACGTCGATTTCCGACAGCACGTCACCGACCACGATTTCCTTGATGGTGCCTTTGAACTGGTTACGCACGTTGATGGCTTTAATAGTCATGATGTTTTTCCTGTGTGGGTTATTGAGCCCAACGCAATTGCGTCGGCAGCGGTGAAACAGGTTCGGGTTCCGGCGGTGAGCCGGGCAGCGACAGCACGCGGTTGAGCACCTCGGCCTCCAACGCGGCCAGGCGGTGTGAACCACGGGCCCGTGGGCGCGGCAGGTCGACGTTCAGGTCGAGACCGATTTCGCCGTCTTCAATCAGAATCACACGGTCGGCAATCGCCACGGCCTCGCTGACGTCGTGGGTCACCAGCAACACAGTGAAACCGTGCTTGCGCCAGAGGTTCTCGATCAGTTGCTGCATCTCGATGCGGGTCAGGGCGTCCAGCGCCCCCAGCGGCTCGTCAAGCAGCAGCAGGCGCGGCTGGTGGATCAACGCACGGGCCAATGCCACGCGCTGCTTCTGGCCACCGGACAAGGCAGCTGGCCATTCATTGGCGCGCTCGGCCAGGCCCACCGCTTCGAGGGCCTCCAGCGCCCTGGGGCGCCAGTTGCCCGTAAGGCCAAGGCCGACGTTGTCGATGATCTTTTTCCACGGCAGCAAACGCGCTTCCTGGAACATCAATCGTGTGTCTTCAATCGCCTCGTGCAGCGGCGCGGAGCCGGCCAGCAGCTCGCCGCCACTGGCCTTGTCCAGCCCCGCCAGCAGGCGCAACAAGGTACTCTTGCCGCAGCCGCTGCGACCGACCACGGCCACGAATTGACCGGCCGGAATATGCAGGTCGATGTCCTTGAGCACTTCGCGAGTGCCGAAGGATTTGCGTAATTTGCGCACCGCCAGGGGGATGCCCTTGAGCAGGCGCGGGGGTTGTTGAGCTGTCATGCCGCACCTCCTTTGACTTGATACGCCGGGTGCCAGCGCAGCCATACCCGTTCCAGGCCACGCGCCGCCAGGTCGGCGAGTTTGCCGAGGATGGCGTACATGACGATGGCCAGCACCACCACGTCGGTTTGCAGGAATTCACGGGCATTCATCGCCAGGTAGCCGATACCGGAGCTGGCCGAGATGGTTTCCGCCACGATCAGCGTCAGCCACATAAAGCCCAGGGCAAAACGCACGCCAACCAGGATCGACGGCAGCGCGCCCGGCAGGATGACTTGCCAGAACAGGCTGAACCCCGACAGGCCATAGCTGCGCGACATTTCCACCAGCGCCGGGTCGACGTTGCGGATGCCGTGGTAGGTGTTCAGGTAGATCGGGAACAATGTGCCCAGGGCCACCAGGAAAATCTTCGCGGTTTCGTCAATGCCGAACCACAGGATCACCAGCGGGATCAGCGCCAGGTGCGGCACGTTACGAATCATCTGCACAGAGCTGTCCAGCAAGCGCTCGCCCCACTTCGACAACCCGGTGATAAAGCCCAGGGCCAGGCCGATGCTGCCACCAATCACAAAGCCCAGGCCGGCACGCCAGCCGCTGATGGCCAGGTGCGTCCAGATTTCGCCACTGACCACCAGGTTGACCCCGGCTTCGATCACCGCACTGGGCGCCGGCAAAATGCGCGTCGACAACCACCCCGCCGACACTGACAACTGCCACACCGCCAACAACAAGATCGGCAGCACCCAGGGCGCCACGCGATGGCTGAATTTTTCAAAGTCCATGGCGGCGCCTCAACTCTGTGACGCAGCTTTGGGAAGGATATCGTTGGCGACCATCTCGCCGAAGGGGCTGACGTAGCCAGCGCTTTTCGGCAACTCGGGACGTTCGATATCCAAATGCGGGAACAACAGCTCGGCGACCCGATAAGACTCTTCCAGGTGCGGATAACCGGAGAAGATAAAGGTATCGATGCCCAGGTCCGCGTATTCCTTGACCCGCGCCGCAACCGTTGGGCCATCGCCGACCAGCGCAGTCCCGGCACCGCCCCGCACCAGGCCGACGCCGGCCCACAGGTTGGGGCTGACTTCCAGGTTGTCACGGCTGCCGCCATGCAAGGCCGCCATGCGTTGCTGGCCGACCGAGTCGAAGCGCGCCAGGGATGCCTGGGCCCGGGCGATGGTGTCGTCGTCCAGATGGGAGATGAGTTTGTCGGCGGCTTTCCAGGCTTCTTCGTTGGTTTCGCGCACAATCACATGCAGGCGAATGCCGAAGCGCAGGGTACGTCCGAGTTTTTCGGCCTTGGCGCGAACCTGGGCGATTTTTTCCGCGACCGCCGCCGGGGGCTCGCCCCAGGTCAGGACCATTTCCACCTGTTCGGCTGCCAGGTCCTGAGCGGCTTCGGAAGAACCACCGAAGTACAGCGGCGGGCGCGGTTGCTGGACCGGCGGGTAAAGCAGCTTGGCGCCTTTTACGCTGATGTGCTCGCCGTCGTAGTCCACGGTTTCGCCTTCCAGCACTCGGCGCCAGATGCGGGTGAATTCCACCGAGGCCTGGTAGCGCTCTTCGTGGCTGAGGAACAAGCCGTCGCCGGCCAGCTCTTCGGGGTCACCACCGGTGACCAGGTTGAACAACGCACGGCCTCCGGACAGACGGTCGAGAGTCGCGGCCTGACGTGCAGCCACCGTCGGGGAAATGATCCCGGGGCGCAGCGCGACGAGGAATTTCAAGCGCTGGGTCACTGGAATCAGCGAGGCCGCCACCAGCCACGAGTCTTCACAGGAGCGACCGGTGGGGATCAACACCCCACCGAAACCCAAGCGGTCAGCGGCCTGGGCCACTTGCTGCAGGTAACCGTGGTCGACGGCGCGAGCGCCTTCGGCGGTGCCAAGGTAATGGCCGTCGCCATGGGTAGGCAGGAACCAGAAAATATTGAGGCTCATGGAGTTGTCTCCTGAAGAAGTCGAATTACGGCGCTTTGGCAACCGCGGCGGGTGGCGTCCAGATCACGTCCTTGATACTCAAGGGCTTGGGGATCAATTTGAGTTGATAGAAGGTGTCGGCGATTTTTTGCTGTGCGGCGACTACTTCGGGCGTCAGGAACAGCGCGCCGTAACCCTGGCGTTTCACCGAGGTCAGGGTGATGTCGGCCGGCAGGCCCAGCAGTGGCGCGACTTGTTCGGTGACCTGCTCAGGGTTGGCCTTGGACCACTCGCCCACTGCGCGCACTTCTTCCACCAATGCCTTGATCACTTCAGGGTGTTGCTCGGCATAGGGTTTGGTGGCGAGGTAGAACTGATGGTTGTCGGCGATGCCGGTGCCGTCACGCAGGGTGCGGGCCTGCAGTTGATTTTCGGCGGCAGCCTGGTAGGGATCCCAGATCACCCAGGCGTCTACGCTGCCGCGCTCGAATGCGGCACGGGCATCGGCGGGCGGCAGGAAGACCGTCTTCACGTCGGTGTAGTTGAGGCCGGCATCTGCCAGGGCACGCACCAGCAGGTAGTGCACGTTGGAGCCTTTGTTGAGCACGACCTTTTTGCCTTTGAGCTCGGCTACCGATTTGATCGGCGAGTCCTTGGGCACCAAGATGGCTTCGCTGGTGGGCGCTGGCGGTTCGTAGGCGACATAGAGCAGATCAGCGCCGGCAGCCTGGGCAAAGACCGGCGGGGTTTCGCCAGTGACGCCGAAATCAATGGAACCGACGTTCAGGCCTTCCAGCAACTGCGGGCCACCGGGGAACTCGGTCCACTGCACCTGCACGCCCTGGGCGGCGAGGCGTTTTTCCAGGGAGCCCTTGGCCTTGAGCAGCACCAGGGTGCCGTACTTCTGATAACCGATCCGCAGCGTCTCAGCAGCTTGGGCTTGAACAATGGCGCCGAAGGACACAGCCGCAGCAAACAGTGCGACCAGACCACGACGCAAGATGACAGTGCGCATGGCGCTCTCTCCACAGTTGCGATTAGGGTTTTGGCTGCACCTGCTTGGCCGTTGACGGCTGAGTAAGGTGAGTATTTCTCGATATTGGGTGAGGCTCAGATGCTCCAGCGAGCGCTCAACAAACGTTCATTCAATACATCGGGGTCCAGTGGTTTCGGGCGTCGGGCCATGGCGCTGTAGAGCTGCTCCAGGGCCTCGTGCAGACGCTGCTCGAGCACTGGCACCAGTTGCGCCTGGACGCTGCCTTCGCCATAGGCGATCTGGCTGTCCTCGGCAAAAATACCGTGGAGCAATTCCTGGGCTTTAAGGGCCGACAACACCGGCTTCAAGGCGTAGTCCACCGCCAGCATGTGGGCGATGCTGCCCCCGGTGGCTATCGGCAACACCACCTTATGCGCCAGGGCGCGTTCAGGCAGCAGGTCCAACACGGTTTTCAGCGCGCCGGAGAACGACGCCTTGTACACCGGCGTGGCGATCACCAGGCCGTCGGCATTGGCCACCTGTTGCAGCAGGTCGATGACCTTGGGGCTGTCGAAGCGCGCATGCAGTAAGTCCTCTGCCGGGAAGTCCCGTATCTGGTAACTCACCACCTCCACGCCCTGGCGTTGCAGCCATTGACGGGTTTTATCCAGCAGCACCCCGGAGCGGGAACGCTGGCTGGGACTACCTCCAAGTGTTACGACCAGCATGTAGGGAATTCCTTAAGCAAGTGTCAGCGGTTCGCGGTGTGGCGATGGCGCCAAGATGGAACAGACCTTAGCAGCAGATTTATATATCTATAAATCTTATTTATTCATTTGTTTATTCCATAAAAACATATGCGTTTTATTATTCGCCAGGCGAAAAAAAAGGCCGTTAAAACGGCCTGAAAACCCCTGCTATGTAAGTACCAGTTGTAGGAGCGAGCTTGCTCGCGAAAAACTCATAGGCGCCGCGCTCATCTAGAACTACGCGTTACCGTTAACGTTTTTCGCGAGCAAGCTCGCTCCTACAGAGGGCTTGTGCGTAACGCCTTAACGGTTGGGTTGTGGGGTGAGGCGCAGGTACGGCTTCACGGCGCGGTAGCCCTTCGGAAAGCGTTTCTTGATCTCTTCCTCATCCTTGAGCGACGGCACGATCACCACTTCATCGCCATCCTGCCAGTTGGCCGGGGTGGCGACCTTGTGGTTGTCGGTCAGTTGCAGTGAGTCGATCACCCGCAGGATTTCATGGAAGTTACGCCCGGTGCTGGCCGGATAGGTGATGGTCAGGCGGATCTTCTTGTTCGGGTCGATCACGAACAAGGAGCGCACAGTGAGCGTGTCACTGGCGTTCGGATGGATCAGGTCGTAGAGGTCCGAGACCTTGCGATCGGCATCGGCCAGGATCGGGAAGTTGACGATGGTGTCCTGGGTTTCGTTGATGTCT
This sequence comes from Pseudomonas sp. rhizo25, assembly GCF_031931935.1. Taxonomy (NCBI): domain Bacteria; kingdom Pseudomonadati; phylum Pseudomonadota; class Gammaproteobacteria; order Pseudomonadales; family Pseudomonadaceae; genus Pseudomonas; species Pseudomonas sp. rhizo25. Next base: position 418,663 of record NZ_JAUJXA010000002.1, on the reverse strand, counting down.
TCGATCCACTTGTGGTGCGAGTCCACCGGGTCTACCGATAGGGCGATGGCCTTGACGCCACGTTTGGCAAATTCGTCCTTGAGCTTGGCAGTGAAGCCCAACTCGGTCGTGCACACCGGGGTGAAGTCCGCCGGATGGGAAAACAGCACACCCCAGCTGTCTCCGAGCCATTCGTGGAAACGAATCTTGCCGGCGCTGGAATCCTGTTCGAAGTCGGGGGCGATGTCGCCCAGTCTTAGGCTCATGGTGTGGCTCCTGATGGATGCTTATGGAGCCCACTGTGCATGGATCTGGGATTTTTTAAAAAGAATAAATATCGATTTATCTAGACGATAAAGGAATATTAAAAATGTGTTCATTGGACTTGGGTACAAGCGAGGACCAACATTGTTTTCAAGGTTCGAGAAGGCCTTGAGACGCTGTAAAAGAGGGTTCAGGAAGGGCTTGCGGGGGTTGAGCCCGACTTGGACAAGCAAGACACCTTGCCCGGCATTGCGCCGGGCAAGGTTTTACAGGCTTACAACAGCGGGATCGAGTAGCTGACGATCAGGCGGTTTTCGTCCTGGTTACGTGCGTTGGCGATATCGCTGCGCCACATAGCGTTTTTCCACGCCACGCCAACGTTCTTCAGCGGACCTTCCGGTACGACGTAGGCAACAGTGATGTCACGTTCCCACTCGGACTGGCCGGTGAACTCGGCACGGTTGCTGGCAACGGTGTCGATATGGTCGCCCTTGAGGTACACGACGCCGGCGGTCAGGCCAGGTACGCCGACCTTGGCGAAGTCGTAGGAGTAGCGAGCTTGCCAGGTGCGCTCGCCAGCACGGGCGAATTTCTGGATCTGCATGTCGGTAGTGATGTAGGCCGACGAGCCGTCACCTTGGTTCAACCAAGGGAAGTCGCTGCTGCCGTTGCTGACCTGGTAACCGCCACCGAAGGTGTGACCGGCAACCGAGTACAGGAACAGACCGCTGTACAGGTTGTTATCCACCTTGCCACGACCGTTGTTGACGCCACCGTAGTTACCTGTGGAGAAGTAGGCAGACTGGTTGCCATTGTTACCGTCGTCGGAGCTGTTGAAGTAACGCAGGTCGGACTTCAGCACGCCAGGGCCGATAGCCCAGTTGTGGGTCAGGCCCAGGAAGTGTTGCTTATAGAAATCTTCCAGGTTGCCGTAGTAGTACTGGGCGGTCAGGTCCTTGGTGATCTTGTAGTCACCACCGGCGTAGTAGAACTTGTTGCTCGAACGCCAGTTCGCACCACGGCTGTTGGCGCCGGAGATGGACAGGCTTTCGTTGTTGCTGGAGTTACGGCCCTTGGCTTTTTCGATCTGGCCGGCGACCAGGGTCAGGTCCTTGATGTCGCTGGAGGTGATCTGGCCACCCTGGAAGGTCTGCGGCAGCATACGACCATCGTTGGTGACGATGACCGGCAGCTTAGGCTGCAAGGTACCCAGCTTCAGTTCGGTCTGGGAGATCTTGGCTTTGGCAGTCAGACCCAGGCTCGAGTAGTTATCAACGGCTTCGCCATTGGACTTGCTCGGGAAGATGGTGCCGCCGTAGGAGCTGGCAGTTGCGCCGTTGGTACCGCCGCCGGAGTCCAGGCGAACACCCAGCAGGCCGATAGCGTCAAGACCGAAGCCAACGGTGCCTTGGGTATAACCGGAGATAAAGCGCAGATCGAAGCCTTGGCCCCATTCTTCGTTCTTGCTCGGGTTGGCGGTGCCTTCACGGTTATCGGTGTTGATGTAGAAGTTACGCAGGCCCAGTGTGGCCTTGCTGTCTTCGATAAAGCCGGCAGCGCCTGCTTGCTGGGCAACTGCGCCCAGGGCTACAGCCAGTGCCAAGGTGGACTTATTCATGTACCGCTCCTCTCATTTCTAATTTTTGTATTTCTTTGGTCCCGGGTCTGACGCCCTGGATCCACAGATGCGCGATTAGCGCCAGATAGTGACTGCCAAGTCAATCGTAACCTTGTGTGTCTACTACCTTGGTCTAATCGCAGTTGATTTGGTCCCTGCAGGGTAATGAGTTTTTCATACACCCAAAAAGAATTATTTCATTCTTTTTCATACGATCCAGGAATAAGACTTTCCATGCAGCAGACGGGTCAGGATAGACTCTCCGCTCCATAAGCTAATTCCTAAAGGGTATTTACCAGTGCTTTTTTAGATCGATTAGTGTGACCGTACGGTTGCACACGTCACTCACGATCAAAAAGGCGACGCCATCATGGCCAAACGCACATCCTCCCGTCAATTTGTTACAGTTTTTGTATCGCTAATACTTTCTTTTAGTGTCAGTGCCGCCGATTTAACCGTCGGTTATCAAACCGGCATCGACCCCAGCAAAGTCCCCCAGGCCGACGGCCTTTATGAAAAAACCATTGGCGAGAAAATCGCCTGGCGCCGGTTCAACAGCGGGCCGGAGGTGGTCACGGCCATTGCCTCGGGTGATGTACAAATCGGCAACCTCGGCTCCAGCCCCCTCGCCGCAGCCGCTTCGCGCAATCTACCCATCGTCGCGTTTATCGTATCGGCACAGATCAACACTTCTGAAGCCTTGGTAGTGCGTAATGGAAGTGGCATCGACAAACCCGAAGACCTGATCGGCAAAACCATCGCCACGCCCTTCGTCTCAACCTCCCATTACAGCCTGCTCGGCGCGCTGAAGCACTGGGGGCTGGACACTAAACAAGTCAAAGTGGTGAACCTGCAACCGGCCGAGATCGCCGCCGCCTGGAAGCGCGGCGATATCGACGGCGCATTCGTGTGGTCACCGGCCCTGGGCGAAATCCGCAAGACCGGCAAGACCCTGACCGATGCGGCGCAGGTGGGCCAATGGGGCGCACCGACGTTTGAAGTGTGGGTAGCGCGCAAGGATTTCGCGGAAAAACATCCTGAGGTAGTGGCCAAGTTTGCCAAGGTCACCCTCGATTCATTCGCCGACTATGCCGCCCATAAAGAAAGCTGGACGGTGGATTCGGAACCGGTGCAGAAGATCGCCAAATTGACAGGCTCCAACGCCGTGGATATTCCAGAGTTGCTGGCGGGCACGACGTTTCCCGATGCGCAGGCACAACAGACCGACGCCCTGCTCAAGGGCGGCACGGCGAAGGCGATTGGGGAGACGGCGAAGTTCTTGAAGGAGCAAGGCAAGGTGGAGACAGTGTTGCCGGATTATTCGGCCTATGTGACCGACAAGTTCATCACAGAATAAACGCGGTCCAATGTGGGAGGGGCGGTGCGACGATTCGACTTGCTCCCGATTGCGGTCTGTCAGTGACTTATCTGTTAACTGACCCACCGCTATCGGGAGCAAGTCGAATCGTCGCACCGCCCCTCCCACATTTACAACGCTTTCTCGAAGATCTTGGAGTTGCGCTGATAGTTGTAAAGAGAAGCCCGCGCCGACGGCAGGCGGTCCACGCTGCTCGGCACGAACCCGCGCTCTCGGAACCAGTGGGCCGTACGAGTAGTGAGCACGAACAACGTCTTCAACCCCTGGGCCCGGGCCCGGGTCTCAATGCGCTCCAGCAATTCATCGCCGCGCCCACCGTGGCGATATTCAGGGTTAACTGCCAGGCAAGCCAACTCCCCCGCATCTGAATCCGCAATCTGGTAGAGCGCCGCGCAGGCGATGATCATGCCTTCGCGCTCGACCACGCTGAACTGTTCGATCTCACGCTCCAGCACTTCCCGCGAGCGGCGCACCAGGATGCCCTGCTCCTCCAACGGACTGATCAGGTCGAGCAAGCCGCCGACGTCTTCAATCGCCGCTTCGCGTACCAGCTCGAATTGTTCCTGGGCCACCAGCGTACCGCCGCCGTCCCGGGTGAACAGTTCGGTAAGCAAGGCGCCGTCTTCGGCATAGCTGACGATATGGCTGCGCCCCACTCCTCCCCGGCAGGCTTGCGCAGCGGCATCAAGCAGCTCGGCTTGATAGTTGCTGCCCAGGCGTTGCAGGTGCGCTGGCACTTGCTGTGGGCGCAGCTCACGCACCAGACGACCGTTTTCATCGATCAGGCCCAGGTCGGCACCAAACAACAGCAGCTTGTCGGCGCCCAAATCGATGGCGGCGCGGGTGGCGACGTCTTCGCAGGCCAGGTTGAAGATCTCACCGGTGGGCGAATAACCCAATGGCGACAGCAGCACGATGGAACGCTCGTCCAGCAGGCGATTGATGCCCTTGCGGTCGACCCGACGTACTTCGCCAGTGTGATGGTAGTCGACGCCCTCAAGCACACCAATCGGCCGCGCGGTCACCAGGTTGCCGCTGGCCACCCGCAGGCGCGAGCCCTGCATCGGCGACGAGGCCATATCCATGGACAAGCGCGCTTCAATGGCGATACGCAAATGGCCTACTGCATCGATCACGCACTCCAGCGTCGACGCATCGGTGATGCGCAAGCCTTCGTGGTATGCCGGGGTCAGGCCGCGGGCCTGCAGGCGGGTTTCAATCTGTGGGCGCGAACCGTGCACCAACACCAGCCGCACACCCAGGCTGTGGAGCAGCACCAGGTCGTGGACGATATTGCCGAAGTTGGGGTGGTCCACACCATCGCCGGGCAGCATGACCACAAAGGTACAGTCGCGATGGGCGTTGATGTAGGGCGAAGCGTGGCGAAGCCAATTGACGTATTCGGGCATGGAACCTGGGCCTGTAATAAAAAGCAGCCGAAAAATGGATGAGTCGCAAAAACGCACAGCGGGCTGATGGTTATCGTCGGAACAGGCTTGGCGACACGCTCGCTCTCCTTATGTACGAATGGGCAAAGGTTAATTTATGCAGGTTTCAGGCAGTAATGTTCGACCAGTTCCCGCAATAGACGCACTGTAGGCGTCAAGCGTGACATTTCGAGGTACTCGCCCGGCTGGTGGGCACAGGCGATGTCGCCGGGGCCAAGCACCAGGGTTTCACAACCAAGGCGCTGAAGATAAGGCGCTTCGGTGCCGAACGCTACTGCTTCGGCACGATGACCGGTCAAACGTTCCGCCACCCGCACCAACTCGGCGTCCTCAGGCTGCTCGAAAGGCGGCACTTCGGGAAACAACGGCGCGTAATCGATCTTGACCTTGTGGCGCTCGGCCAGGGGTTCGAGCTTCTGCCGGATCGCCGCACGCAGCACCTCGGGGTCCATGCCCGGCAAAGGGCGCAGGTCGAATTCGAGGGAACACTGGCCGCAAATGCGGTTGGGATTGTCGCCGCCGTGGATGCAGCCGAAGTTCATGGTCGGTTGCGGCACGCTGAATTGCGCATTGCGATACTCGCGCTGCCAGGCCAGGCGCAGGCCGCGCAATTCGCCAACGGCATCGTGCATCGCTTCGAGGGCGCTGTGGCCCAGGCTTGGGTCCGACGAGTGGCCGCTGCGGCCGAGGATGTCGATGCGTTCCATCATCACGCCCTTGTGCAGGCGGATCGGCTTGAGGCCCGTCGGCTCGCCAATCACCGCCGCCCGCCCCAGAGGCCGCCCCGCCTCGGCCAGGGCGCGTGCACCGGACATGGAGCTTTCCTCGTCACAGGTGGCGAGGATCAGCAGCGGCTGCTTGAACGGCTGGTCCAGCAACGGCAACACCGCTTCAATGGCCAGGGCAAAAAAACCCTTCATGTCGCAACTGCCCAGCCCTACCCAACGGCCATCGACTTCCGTCAGCTTGAGCGGATCGGTCTTCCACAGCGCCTCATCATAAGGAACCGTATCGCTATGGCCCGCCAGCACTAAGCCACCGGGGCCACTGCCGAAACTGGCGAGCAGGTTGAATTTGCCAGGGCTGACTTGCTGGATGTCGATAGCAAAGCCCAAGTCGCCCAGCCACGCGGCGAGCAGATCGATCACCGGGCGGTTGGTCTGGTCGAGCGACGCTTGGGTGCAGCTCACCGACGGCGCGGCGATCAAGGCGGCGAACTGCTCTTTCATGGACGGTAACGGCATGCGCGGTCTCCCAACTTCCCGGATGAACCTCACTATAGAGGCATCTGCACGACACAATAAACCGTTGCGCCACGTTGCCTGGCTCAGTCCTGTACACTGCACGACCTTGGCAGCCACATTTTTCCCCGGCTGCGCTCCCGATCCTGGATTTTCCGGCCATGCAGAAAGAAACCGAAATCAAGCTCCGCGTCAGCCGCGAAACCCTCGCCGCGCTGCGTGAGCACCCGCTACTGAAAAAACGCAACAAAAGTGGCTGGGAACGCCGTGAGTTGATGAACCAGTACTTCGACACCCCCGAGCGCGACCTGGCCCAGGCCAAGGTTGCCCTGCGCCTGCGCAAGGACGGTGACGACATCATCCAGACCCTCAAGACCCGTGGCCAAAGCGTCGCCGGCTTGTCGGAACGCAACGAGTACAACTGGGACCTGCCCAAAGCCAAGCTCGACGTGAAGAAACTCGACGGCGAATGCTGGCCCGAGCAACTGGCTGAGCTGGACAAAAAGACCCTCAAGCCGATCTTCACCACCGACTTCGTCCGCGAACGCGCCGAAATCGCCTGGGGCCGCGGCAAGGCCAAGGTGGTGATCGAAGCCGCCCTGGACCTGGGCCATGTGGTGGTCGGCAAGCAGAAGGAAGAAATTTGCGAGCTGGAACTGGAACTGCGCGAAGGCGAACCCGCTGCCCTGCTGGAACTGGCCGCCGAACTGGCCGCGACCCTGGCGCTGATGCCCTGTGACATCAGCAAGGCCGAGCGTGGCTATCGCCTGTACGATGCCAGCAGCTACTCCCTGAGCCTGCCTGCGCCGCAGATCCACGCCGAAATGCCGCTGGACGATGCTTTCGCCGCAATCATGTGGCACCTGCTGGGCAGCAGCCAGCGCCTGGCCGAGCAATACCGTTTCAACGGCCACTGGCGCCTGCTGCAGGACTGGGTCGAAAACCTCGGCGAACTGCGCGCCCTGATCGGCAGCCTCGGCCAGGCCGCTCCGCGTCAGTCCACCAGCGAGCTGCGCAGCGCCCTGGATGCACTGCTGGAAGACTGGCGCCCGCTGGTTCAGGCCGGTGATGACGATGAAGACATTCGCAAAGCCGCGCCGGAGCAGTTCGTCGAAGAACTGGCCGACGTGCGCTGGGGCCTGTTCTCACTGAACACCTCGCGCTGGCTGCTGGCCCGCACCTGGACCGCCGAGCGTAACGTGCGCGGTAACCGCCAGGGCGCTGCGCAAATCACCAACTGGCTGCCACGCCTGCTGGCCGATGACGCCGTCGCCTTGCAACTGCCACGCTACCAGCAACAGCCGGAAGACCTGGCCGAGCAACTGCCGCGCATCGAACGCATCCAGGCCTGGCTGCACCATGCGCGTCATGTGGTGGACATTCCAGAACTGGACCGCTTGTACGGCGAGCTGAACAAGCTCGCGCACCTGGCTAACCAGCCGATTACCGATGAGTCGCTGGATGCGCGTATGCATCAGGCGATTGCGGTCTATCAGAATCGGGCCTGGAAGACGCTTCTGCGTCTGTAACGCTATCTACCCTGTAGGAGCGAGCTTGCTCGCGAAGATCGTTAACGATAACGCGCAAAGCCTGGCACCCACGTTGCTCTTGAGTTTTTCGCGAGCAAGCTCGCTCCTACATTAAGGGCCCTGCCTGTCAGCGCAATACTGGCAGGCTGGTAGTGGACTTGATCTCCGACAAAGCCACAATCGAATTGACCTCCTGGATCCCCGGCACCATCGACAACTTGTCAAAGAAAAACCGTTCGTACGCCTCGATGTCCGACGCGACGATACGCAGCAGAAAATCCACCGCTCCCATCAGCACATAACACTCCAGAACCTCCGGAAACCCACGGATCGCCTCGGTGAACTCGGTGAAGTTGGAGCGGCCGTGGGCATTGAGTTTGACCTCGGCGAAAATCTGCGTGTTAAGCCCGATTTTCTTGCGGTCCAGCAAGGTGACCTGGCCGCGGATCACCCCCTCTTCCTTGAGCCGCTGAATGCGCCGCCAACAGGGAGACTGCGACAGGCCGACCTGCTCGGCGATCTGAGCGCTGGAGAGCGAGGCATCCTCTTGCAGCAGGGCCAGGATGCGGCGGTCATAGACGTCCAACTCGCTGTGCATTGAAATACCTGCAAATAAGCTTATTTTGAATTGTTCGATTTGATTAATCGCAAAAGAAGCTCATCTTAGATAAGAATTCTCCCGAGGCGAATGTAAAAATTTCTCCAGTCGAATCTGGAGAGTCAGCATGCATGCCGTTGAAACCAACCACCCTGCCACCCGTGTAGATGCCTGGGCCGTCAACAGCGCCCATTGCCAGGCGCACTATCACATCGTCGCAGAAGCAGAACCGGACGTGCTGTGCCGGGTGCTGAACTATTTCGCGCTGCAGTTCCTGACCCCTGCCCAGGTCAGTGTGAGCCGGGCAGCCGACCTGCTGAACATCGATATCGTGATGGACGGCCTGAGCTGGCACCGCGCCCAAGTGATCGGTGAAAAGATCCGAAACCTGATCAGCGTATGCGACCTCAAGCTTTGGTCGGCTGATGTCGAGCGGCCTCAAGCGCTGGCGGCAAGTGCTGGGTAATAGCCTGCAAAACACCCAGGGAGGAGGAATTCCAGAGGCTGGCTAGCCTTGGATTTACATCCCAAGCCTCCCAGGAAAAACCTGCATGTCCGTCGCCTCCCACGATCACCCCTTGGAACTGCATCAATTGTTGCCGGCATTGATCGATCAAGGGCTGATCACAGCGCAGGCGGCGCAAAACGTTTCGGCAGTGCCCTGCAGCCTGCATCCCCTGGAACGCATCGCGGCCGAAGGCCCTTGCCTGGAAAGCCTGACCCAATGGCTGGCTGGGCATGTGGGCCAGCCTTACCTGCGCATAGACCCGTTGCAGATCGACGTAGCAACGGTGGTGCCCCTGATGTCCCATGCCTTCGCCCAACGCCACGGCATTCTTGCAGTGGCCGTGGATGCTCAGAGCGTCACGGTCGCCAGCGCACAGCCCCATGTCAGCGCCTGGGAAGCCGGGCTCGCCCAGGTGCTCAAGCGTTCGATCAAGCGCGTAGTTGCCAACCCCCGGGATATCCAGCGCTGTATCAACGAGTTTTACCGCCTGGCCAAGTCGGTCAGTGGCGCCGATCAAAAGATGACGACGCCTGGCAACGTCGAATTGCTTAGCCTCGGCGCCAGCGACAAGGAGCCGGATGCCAATGACGCACATATCATCAACATCGTCGACTGGCTGTTGCAGTACGCCTTTGCCCAACGGGCCAGCGATATCCACATCGAGCCCTGCCGCGATCAGGGCCGGGTGCGCTTTCGCATCGATGGGCTGTTGCACGACGTCTACCAATTTCCGCCCCAGGTCACCAAGGCGGTGGTCAGCCGTTTGAAAAGCCTCGGGCGAATGAATGTGGCCGAGAAACGCAAGCCCCAGGATGGACGCGTCAAGACCAGGAACCCGGCGGGCGTCGAGGTGGAGCTGCGCCTGTCGACCCTGCCGACGGCGTTTGGCGAAAAGCTGGTGATGCGGATTTTTGACCCCCAGGTATTGCTCAAGGACTTCGACCAGTTGGGCTTGTCGAGCGCTGACCAGCAGCGCTGGCACGCCATGACCCGGCAAGCCAATGGCATCATCCTGGTCACGGGCCCGACCGGCTCGGGCAAGACCAGCACCCTCTACACCACCCTCAAGCAACTGGCGACCCGGGAAGTCAACCTGTGCACCGTGGAGGACCCGATTGAAATGGTCGAGCCGGCCTTCAACCAGATGCAGGTGCAGCACAACATCGACCTGACCTTCGCCAGCGGCATCCGCGCCCTGCTGCGCCAGGACCCGGACATCATCATGATCGGCGAAATCCGCGACCAGGAAACCGCAGAGATGGCGATCCAGGCAGCGTTGACCGGACATTTGGTGCTCTCGACCCTGCATACCAACGACGCGCCCAGCGCCATCAGCCGACTACAGGAACTGGGCGTTGCTCATTATTTGATCAAGGCTACGCTGATAGGCGTTATGGCGCAGCGCCTGGTGCGGGTGTTGTGCACCCACTGCAAGCGCCCGGCAGCGCTGGAAGATGTTGGCGGCTTCGAGGCGGTTGGCTGTGCGGAATGTCGTGACAGCGGTTATCGGGGCCGAGCCGGGCTCTACGAAATCATGCGCATGGACCCAGCGCTCAAGAGTTTGGTCACTCCCGGCGCGGACATACAGGCACTGCGCCGCGGGGCATTGGCGCAGGGCATGAGCAGCCTGCGCATGGCCGGCATCGATAAAGTGAAGGCCGGCCTGACCACGATGACGGAGGTATTACGGGTCACGCCTGGGGATTCAGAAACAAATCCTTTGTTTGTTGGGCCGTGAAACCGTCTTTATCCGTGACCAGACCGTTACAATCGGCCTAATGTCGTTCACTGACACCTTCAGATAGGGAATCGTTATGCAGATCGGAACCGTACTGCTTCTTTTCGTGGGATTGGCCATCGCCATCCTGTTCATGGGTTTCAAAGTGGTGCCCCAAGGCTACCAGTGGACCGTCGAACGTTTCGGTCGCTACACCAACACCCTCAAGCCCGGCCTGAACATCATCATCCCGGTCATGGACCGCATCGGTCGCAAGATCAACGTGATGGAGAGCGTGCTGGATATCCCGCCCCAGGAAGTCATCACGGCCGACAACGCCACCGTGCAGATCGATGCCGTGTGCTTCTTCCAAGTAGTCAACACCGCCCAGGCCGCCTACGAGGTCAACAACCTCGAACATGCCATCCGCAACCTGCTGCAAACCAATATCCGTACCGTACTTGGCTCCATGGAGCTGGATGCCATGCTGAGCCAGCGCGACGGTATCAACGAAAAACTGCTGCGTACTGTGGATGAAGCCACCGCGCCGTGGGGCATCAAGATCACCCGTATCGAGATCAAGGACATCAGCCCACCCGCCGACCTGATGGCCGCCATGTCCGGCCAGATGAAAGCCGAGCGAATCAAGCGTGCACAGATCCTTGAAGCCGAGGGCCTGCGTGCGTCGGCAATCCTGACCGCCGAAGGCAAGAAGCAGGCGCAGATCCTCGAAGCCGAAGGTAGCCGTCAGGCCGCGTTCCTGGAGTCCGAAGCGCGTGAGCGTCAGGCCGAAGCCGAAGCTCGGGCGACACAAGTGGTGTCCGAAGCCATCGCATCGGGCAATGTGCAGGCGGTCAACTACTTCGTCGCGCAAAAATACATCGATGCCTTGGGCAAGCTGGCGTCGGCCAACAACAGCAAGGTCATCCTGATGCCGCTGGAAGCCAGCCAGGTGATTGGCGCCGTGGGCGGTATCGGCGAAATCGTCAAGGCGACTTTCGGCAACCAGAAAGGCTGAGGCCAACACCATGTGGGACTTTTTGCTGCATTTGTCGTTCTGGGATTGGTTGGCGCTGGGCACCGTGCTGTTGATTCTCGAGGTGTTCGGTGCCGGAGGCTACCTGCTGTGGATGGGTATCGCTGCGGCTGCAGTGGGGGTGATCAAGTTCCTGGTTCCGCCGCTCGGGCTGGAGTGGCAACTGCTGCTGTTCGCCATGCTGTCGATCCTGACGGCCGTGTATTGGTGGAAGCGCCAACGCAGCAGCGCCAAGGTCAGCGATCAACCGGGGTTGAACGAGCGTGGCTCCGAATTGATCGGGCGCACCTTCATGGTGCATCAGGCGATTGTGGATGGCCGGGGCAAGATTAAAGTCGGCGATGGCGTGTGGATGGTCACCGGTGCCGATGCCCCAGCAGGCGCTCAAGTACGCGTGGTTGGCCAGGATGGGGTGATTTTAAAGGTTGAAACTGTTTAGTCAGTGATGGAACTGGATCGGCTTAACTACAATCAAAACGTACAGATAACCCACCGGAGTCACCCATCATGCGTCTTAAATATGCTGTCGCCACCCTCGCTGTGCTTTCCCTTCCTGTCGGCTCAGCCATGGCCGATAGCTTCTGGCGTAATGTCATCTCGTCGGGCGCCACCACCGGCTCGACTTACCTGACCTTCAAGGACCACAAGCTGGTCGTTGCCGCCCAGGATGACGCAGGCAGCTTCGTTGCCAGCGACGGCGGCATTCGCGGCCCGTACCTGGAAGCGGCCATGCAGAAAGTCCGCGCCGATAACCCTGGCCTCAAGGCCACTGACATGGAGCTGGCCAACGCCATCCTCGCGAAGAATGCCGTAGCCGAGTAACCATGCCCGATAAAAAATGCCGCTTTTACAAGCGGCATTTTTTTGCCTGCACGCTGACGAATCGTTCACGAGCGACAGGCTATATTCAGTCTCGCCGTGCAACCATGCGTTACTGACTCGCCTATTAGTACCTGTCGCCTACCTGAAACGGATGCCCTCTTCGACATGAGCCAACTGCCCTTCCTGCCGTTTTCCAAACCTACCATTGATGAAGCCACCATCTCGGCGGTGGGCGATGTCCTGCGTTCCGGCTGGATCACCAGCGGGCCGAAGGTGCAGGCGTTCGAAGCGCAGTTGTCGGAGTACTTTGGCGGGCGCCCGGTGCGCACCTTCAACTCGGGCACCTGCACCATGGAAATCGCCTTGCGCATCGCCGGCATCGGCCCTGGGGATGAGGTCATCACCACGCCAATATCCTGGGTTGCCACGGCCAACGTCATCCTCGAGGTGGGTGCCACGCCCATATTTGCCGATATCGACCCGGTAACCCGCAACATTGACCTGGCCCAGGTTGAAGCGGCCATCACCCCGCGAACCAAGGCGATCATCCCGGTCTACCTGGCCGGTTTGCCCCTGGATATGCCGATGCTTTACGCACTGGCCAACAAGTACAACCTGCGTATCGTCGAAGATGCAGCCCAGGCCCTGGGGTCCAGTTGGGATGGAGAGCGAATTGGCGCCACCGGCGACTTCGTATCGTTCAGCTTCCAGGCGAACAAGAACATCACTTCGTCCGAAGGCGGCTGCCTGGTGTTGAACAACGCCGAGGAGGCCCGCCTGGCAGAGAAGTATCGCCTGCAGGGCGTGACCCGCAGCGGTTTCGACGGCTTGGATGTGGATGTGTTGGGCGGCAAGTTCAATATGACCGACATTGCCGCAGCCATTGGCCTGGGGCAGTTTGCGCATATCGAGAAGATCACCGCCCACCGCCAGAACCTGGCGCGCCATTACTTCAAGTGCTTTGGCAGTGATTTTGAAGAGAAATACGGCGCGCAACTACCGCCGCCGGACTTCGAAAACAGCAACTGGCACCTGTTCCAACTGGTGCTGCCGGAGCGTCACGATGGCCTGCAGGCACGTGCGACGTTCATGGAGCAGATGCAGGCCCAGGGCGTCGGCATTGGCTATCACTACCCACCCATCCACCTGCTGAGCCTGTATCGGGCGCAGGGTTTCAAGGAAGGCATGTTCCCAGTGGCAGAGCGTGTCGGGCGTTTGATCGTGTCGTTGCCAATGTTTACGGCGATGACGGAGGCGGATGTAGAGCGGGCTGTGGCGGCGGTTAAAGCAGTGTTGAAAGCCGGCTGACCACTTAAGGCAAGCGCGATCAAATGTGGGAGGGGGCTTGCCCCCGATGACGGAGTGTCAGTCAGTATATTTTTAACTGACCCACCGCTATCGGGGGCAAGCCCCCTCCCACATGGGTCTTGCTTTTACTCGCTGATAGCGGCTGCGTAACCGGCAGCGTCGAGCAGCTTGTCCAGCTCGGCCGGGTTGCTTGGCTTGAGCTTGAAGATCCACGCATCGTAGGGGGCAGAGTTCAACAGCTCCGGACTACCACCCAACTCTTCGTTGACCGCGATCACTTCGCCAGCAACCGGCGAGTAGATATCCGAAGCGGCCTTCACCGACTCAACCACACCTGCGGCATCGCCCGCGGCAAACACCTTGCCAATTTCCGGCATTTCCACAAACACCACATCGCCCAGAGCATCCTGTGCATACTCGGAGATGCCCACCACGATAAGATCACCCTCCTTTTTCGCCCACTCATGACTTTCGGCAAAACGCAGGTCGGCAGGGATATTGCTCATAGTCTGTGTCCTCAAGAAGAAATGTCAGCGGCCTTCGGCCTGCCGGAAATAGTTAGATCAAGGTTTTGCCATGGCGCACGAAGGTCGGCTTGACCACTCGCACCGGGTACCATTTGCCGCGGATTTCCACTTCGGCCCGGTCGGCAGTCGCCGTCGGTACACGCGCCAGGGCAATGGATTTGCTTAGCGTAGGCGAGAAACTACCACTGGTGATCTCTCCTTCGCCAACATTGGCGATACGAACCACCTGATGAGCCCGTAAAACCCCGCGCTCCTCGAGCACCAGCCCCACCAGTTTGAACTGCACACCGGCGGCTTTTTCTGCCTCCAGGGCGGCGCGGCCAATGAAGTTGCGTCCGACGGGCTCCCAGGCAATGCTCCAGGCCATGTTGGCCGCCAGGGGCGAAACAGCCTGATGAATGTCCTGGCCGTACAGGTTCATGCCGGCCTCCAGGCGCAAGGTATCGCGGGCGCCGAGGCCGATAGGGGAAATGCCGGCACCCACCAGATCGTTGAAAAACCCCGGGGCCTGGTCGGCGGGCAGGACAATTTCCAGGCCATCTTCACCGGTATAGCCGGTGCGGGCAATGAACCAGTCACCGTCGGCCTGGCCTTCGAACGGCTTGAGCTGATGAATCAAGGTGCCACGGGACTGGGTCACCAGTTCAGCGATTTTCTGCCGGGCGTGGGGCCCCTGGATGGCGAGCATGGCCAACTCGGGCCGCTCATGCAGTTGCGCCTGGTAACTGCCCAATTGCCCTTGCATCCAGGCCATGTCCTGATCGCGGGTGGCGGCGTTGACCACCAGTCGGTAACCGCTTTCGGTGCGGTAGACGATCATGTCGTCCACTACCCCGCCCTGCTCGTTGAGCATGGCGCTGTACAACGCACGGCCACAGCCGTGCAATCGATCGACATCATTGGCCAGCAAGTGCTGGAGCCATTCCTTGGCCTGAAGGCCGCTGACATCGATTACGGTCATATGAGATACATCGAAAACCCCGCAGTCGCGTCGCACCTGATGGTGCTCTTCAACTTGCGAGCCGTAATGCAAAGGCATATCCCAACCGCCAAAATCGACCATTTTCGCGCCGAGGGCGAGATGCAGGTCATACAGAGGCGTACGCTGTCCCATGGGTTTCTCCTTCCGGGCTTGGCGAAGGTGCGCAGAGCTGCCACCTGCGCCGAACACCCTGAATTACAAGGCCCACAGGCACATACAGCAGGTCGACCCGAAAGACGGAGCGCACCGAATGCCGCGCATTGTAGCCTCAAGCTGTAGGACTGGCACCTAACCGATTTGTCGGGCAGAGCGGCGAATCAGCCCGATGACCGGCAACAACCCGACCAGCACAAGGGTCAGCGCCGGCAAAGAGGCCCGCGCCCATTCGCCTTCACTGGTCATTTCAAAGATGCGCACCGCCAGGGTGTCCCAGCCGAACGGGCGCATCAGCAGGGTTGCAGGCATTTCCTTGAGCACGTCGACGAACACCAGCAGCGCCGCGCTCAAGGTGCCCGGCAACAACAACGGCAGATACACTTTGCAAAACAGTCGTGGGCCGCTCACTCCAAGGCTGCGTGCAGCTTCGGGCAGCGACGGACGGATTCGCGCCAGGCTATTTTCCAGCGGCCCGTAGGCTACGGCCAGGAATCGCACCAGGTACGCCAACACCAGTGCAGACAGGCTGCCCAACAGCAAGGGCTTGCCCGCACCTCCCAGCCAGCCGGACAGCGGCACCACCAGCTCACGGTCCAGATAGCTGAACGCCAGCATGATCGACACCGCCAGCACCGAGCCCGGCAAGGCATAGCCGACATTGGCCAGGCTGATGCCGGAGCGAATCGCCCGGGTCGGCGCCAGGCGGTTGGCAAAGGCCAGTACCAACGCCACGCTGACGGTGATCAGCGCCGCGATACCGCCCAGGTAGAGGGTGTGGACGATCAGGCCGGTATAGCGCTCATCCAGGTCGAAGCGCCCGCGCTGCCAGAACCAGGCCACCAGTTGCAGCATCGGGATCACAAACGCGCAGGCGAAGACCAGGCCGCACCAGGCGCTGGCCGCAGCCGCCTTGAGCCCGCGCAGGTGGTACAACGCCTTGCCTCGTGGTCGCTCATTGCTCGGTCGGCTCGCCCCACGCGCGCGCCGTTCGCCATACAGCACCAGCATCACCACCAGCAGCAACAGGCTGGCCAGCTGCGCGGCACTGGAAAGGCTGAAAAAACCATACCAGGTCTTGTAGATGGCGGTGGTGAAGGTGTCGAAGTTGAATACCGAGACGGCGCCGAAATCCGCCAGGGTCTCCATCAAGGCCAAGGCCACGCCAGCACCAATCGCCGGGCGCGCCATCGGCAAGGCCACGCGCCAGAACGCTTGCCAGGGCGACTGCCCCAGCACCCGCGCCGCTTCCATCAAGCCCTTGCCCTGGGCCAGGAACGCCGTGCGCGCCAGCAGGTAGACGTAAGGGTAGAACACCAGCACCAACACGATGATCACGCCGCTGGTGGAGCGCACTCGCGGCAAACGCAGCCCGGCACCGAACCATTCGCGCAGCAAAGTCTGCACGGGCCCTGCGAAATCCAGCAGGCCGACGAACACAAAGGCCAGCACATAAGCCGGGATCGCAAAGGGCAGCATCAGCGCCCAATCGAGCCAGCGTCGCCCGGGGAATTCGCAGAGGCTGGTCAACCAGGCCAGGCTGACACCCAACAGTGTCACACCTAGACCGACGCCGAGTACCAGGGTCAAGGTGTTGCCCAGCAATCGAGGCATCTGAGTATCCCAGAGATGGGACCAGATCTGGTGGTCGATGCTTTGCCAGGACAGCAGCAGCACGCTCAGCGGCAGCAGCACCAGGGCGGCGACGGAAAAGACCGGCAGGTACCAACGGCGTTGGGCGGGGTGGGCCAAGGAAAAGCTCTCTATGAACAGACTATTCAAAGACAAACACAAAACAATGTGGGAGGGGGCTTGCCCCCGATAGCGGAGTGCCAGTCACTGATGATTAGACTGACACTCCGCCATCGGGAGCAAGCCCCCTCCCACATTTAGATCTGTGGCAATTTACACATTCAGTTCCAGCCGGCGCGATCCATCAGGCGAATGGCCTCGGCCTGACGCTTGCCCGCCACTTCCACCGGCAAGGTATCGGCCACGAACTTGCCCCAGCTCGCCACTTCCGCCGATGGCGGCACCGCCGGGTTGGCGGGGAACTCCTGGTTCACGTCGGCAAAGATTTTCTGCGCCTCAGGCGTAGTCATCCACTCCACCAGTGCCTTGGCCGCTTCCGGGTGCGGCGCGTGCCTGGTCAGGCCGATGCCCGAAAGGTTCACATGCACGCCACGGTCGCCCTGGTTCGGCCAGAACAGTTTCACTGCCAGGTCCGGCTTCTGCTTGTGCAGGCGACCGTAGTAGTAGGTGTTGACGATACCCACGTCGCACTGCCCGGCGTTTATGGCTTCCAGCACGGCAATGTCATCGGAGAACACGTCGGTGGACAGGTTGTTGACCCAGCCCTTGACGATCTCTTCGGTCCTGGCCGCGCCATGGGTTTCGATCAAGGTCGCGGTCAGCGACTGGTTATAGACCTTTTTCGCCGTACGCAGGCACAGGCGGCCTTCCCACTGCTTGTCGGCCAGGGCTTCGTAGGTGGTCAGTTCGCCCGGTTTTACCCGGTCGGTGGAATAGGCGATCGTGCGTGCACGCAGGCTCAAACCGGTCCAGGCGTGGGCCGATGAGCGATATTGCAGCGGAATATTCTTGTCGATGACGGCAGAGGTGAAGGGTTGCAGGATGTCCATCTGTTCAGCCTGCCACAGGTTGCCGGCATCGACGGTGAGCAGCAGGTCGGCGGTGGCGTTCTCGCCCTCGGCCTTGATGCGCTGCATCAGCGGCGCTTCCTTGTCGGTGATGAACTTGACCTGCACGCCGGTCTTCTTGGTGTAGGCATCGAAAACCGGCTTGATCAGTTCGTCGATACGCGAGGAGTAGACCACCACTTCGTCGGCCGCCTGCACGGTAGTGCTGCCGATCAGGATGAGTGCCAGGGCAGTCAGGAGGCGCTTGGGTGCCAACATGGGTGCGGTCTCTCTCATTTGCAAATTGAGGGCAAATGATAAGGACTCACATTTGGTAACGCTCGGCGGAGGCGTTACCAGATGTTGCACATCCCGAATATGCGCGAGGATTGAGTGCCTCATCGGGGGCAAGCCCCCTCCCACAGGGGACTGTGTTTCAATTCAGGGTTTAGCGAGTTCTGGTAGATCGCCAGTCAAACCTAGCGCCTGGCGCACAAACACTGCCTTGGCTTCGGGCATCTGGTCGACGATTTTCAAGCCGGTATTACGCAACCAGCGCAACGGCAGTTGATCAGCCTGGAACAGGCGTTCAAAGCCTTCCATCGCCGCCATCAACGCCAGGTTGTGCGGCATGCGCCGCCGCTCGTAACGGCTCAGCACCTTCACGTCCGCCAGGCGCTCGCCGCGCTCGGTGGCCGCCAGCAATACTTCGGCCAACACCGCCGCGTCGAGGAAGCCCAGGTTCACGCCCTGCCCTGCCAACGGGTGGATCACATGGGCCGCGTCGCCGATCAACGCCAGGCCCTCGGCCACATAGCGTTTGGCATGGCGCTGACGCAACGGCACGCAAACTCGTGGGTCGGCGCTGATCACAGTGCCCAGGCGGCCTTCGAAGGTACGCTCGAGTTCCCGGCAGAAGCGTTCATCATCCAGAGCCATCAGGCGCTCGGATTCAGCCGGCGTGGTCGACCAGACAATCGAGCACCAGTCTTCCTGCCCATCCCGTACCAGCGGCAGGAACGCCAGCGGGCCGGTATCGGTAAAGCGTTGCCAGGCCGTGCGCTGGTGCGGCTGGCTGCTGCGCACGCTGGTGACGATCGCGTTATGCAGGTAATCCCACTCGCGGGTCGGGGTGCCGGTCAGGCGGCGTACTGCGGAGTTGGCGCCATCGGCGGCCACCACCAGCGGCGCACGCAATTTGCGCCCGTCAGCCAGGGTCAGCAGCCAGTCATCGCCGGAGCGGCGCATCTGCTCAAGGCGCGCATGGGCCAGCAGGCCGAGGTCGCAGTCGTGCAGGCGCTCCAGCAAGGCATCCTGCACTACGCGGTTTTCGACGATATGCCCGAGCACCTCGGCATGCACGCTGGCCGCCGAGAAGTGGATCTGCCCGGTGCCGCTGCCATCCCACACCTGCATCTCGCCGTAAGGGCTGGCGCGACGCTCGACGATGCCGTCCCACACGCCCAGGCGTTCGAGGATGCGCTGGCTGGCAGCCGACAACGCGCTCACCCGCGGTTCAAACGCCGCATCTGGCTCGAACGGTTTGACACTTAAGGGGCTGCCGTCGAGCAGCAGCACCTGCAAGCCACTGCCCTGCAACGCCAGCGCCAGCGCGCTTCCGACCATTCCGGCCCCGACAATCAGCACATCTGCGTGCATGTCCATGCTTTAAGCCTTGTCTCGTGTGCGGCACAGGCCGCCGATAAAGTAGTGGGCCGGTTCAGACATCGGCGCGCGTGCCCAGGCCCATGGCCTGGCGGGCGAACCAGCGTTTGGCCGGCGGCAACAGGTCCAGGCCCAGCAGGCCCAGGTTGCGACCCAGCGCCATCAACGGCTGGCCGCTGCCAAACAGGCGCGTGACCTGGTCGGAGAAACCCACGGTGAGTTGCTGGTCCAGACGCTGGCGCTCGCGATAGCCTTGCAGGGTCGCCAGGTCGCCCGGCACGGCCGGCCCGGCCAGCAACGCCTCGGCCAAGGCATTGGCATCGCGCAGGGACAGGTTGAAGCCCTGCCCGGCAATCGGGTGCAGGCTGTGCGCCGCATTGCCAAGCACCGCCAGGTGCGAGCGCACTTGCTCTTCGGCTTCCACCAGGGTCAGCGGGTACAGGTGACGGGCACCCACCTGCTTGAGGGTGCCCAGGCGATACCCGAACACACCCTGCAATTCGCTCAGGAAGCTTCGCTCGTCAAGGCTGGCCAGGCGCTGGGCGTCCATGCCGATGCGGGTCCAGACCAGCGCGCAACGGTTGTCCGGCAGCGGCAGCAAGGCCATCGGCCCTTCATCGGTAAAGCGCTCGAACGCTTCGCCATTGTGGGCTTCGCTCGGAGTGATGTTGGCGATCAGTGCGCTCTGGTTGTAGGGCCGGGTCTTCACGCCAATGCCCAGTTGCTCACGCAAACCGGAGCGGCCGCCATCGGCCAGTACCGCCAGGTCGCACTCCAGCACGGTTTCATCGTTGAGAGTCAGGCGATAGCCATCGGGCAGTGGTTCCATGCGTGTGACTTCCGCCGGGCAGCGCCAGCTCACCACGTCCTTGTCCAGGCCTTGCCACAGGCATTGGCCGAGCCAGGCGTTTTCCACTACATAGCCCAGGGCCGGCACGCCCTCTTCCATGGCGGACAAACGTGCCGTGGAGAAACGCCCACGGTCCGACACATGGATTTGCTTGATCGGCTCGGCACGCTGGGAGATGGCCTGCCACAAGCCCAGGCGCTGGTAAATCTGGCGGGCGCCAAACGACAGCGCCGAAGAGCGCGCATCGTAGCTCGGCTGGTAGCTGTCACCCGGCGCAAAGGGCTCGATCAACACGATCTTCCAACCCCGCGTCTTGGCCCCGGCCTGCAACGCCAGGGCGAGGCTGGCGCCCACCAGGCCGCCGCCGATGATTGCCAGGTTGACCCGGCTCATCGGGCAGCCGCCATGAGCGCTTCGATCTCGGCAACGGTTTTGGGCACGCCGCCAGTCAGGATTTCACAGCCTTGCTTGGTCACTATCACGTCGTCCTCGATGCGTACGCCAATGCCACGCCATTTCTTTGCCACGTTCTGGTTATCCGGGGAAATATAGATGCCCGGCTCCACGGTCAAGGCCATGCCGACTTCCAGCACCCGCCATTCACCGCCGACCTTGTACTCGCCCACATCATGCACATCCATGCCCAGCCAGTGGCCGGCGCGGTGCATGTAGAAAGCGCGGTAGGCCTCGCTGGCGATCAGCTCGTCAACGTCACCTTGCAGCAGCCCCAGCTTCACCAGCCCGGCGGTGATGACCTGCACGGTCGCCTCGTGGGCCTGGTTCCAATGTTTGTTCGGCGCGATCTGCTTGAAGGCGGCTTCCTGGGAGGCCAGCACAATCTCGTAGATCGCCTTTTGCTCAGGCGAAAACTTGCCGTTGACCGGCCAGGTGCGGGTGATGTCGCTGGCGTAGCAGTCGATCTCACAACCGGCGTCGATCAGCACCAGGTCGCCGTCCTTGAGCAGCGCGTCATTCTGCTGGTAATGCAGGATGCAACTGTTGCGCCCGGCGGCGACGATGGAGCCATAGGCCGGCATTTTCGCGCCGCCCTTGCGGAATTCGTAATCCAGCTCGGCTTCCAGGCTGAACTCATGCAGCCCGGCACGGCTGGCCTGCATTGCCCTCACGTGGGCAGCACAGGAAATTCGCGCCGCCTCGCGCATCACCTTCACTTCTGCCGCCGATTTATACAGGCGCATATCGTGGAGCAGATGATCCAGGGCAACGAATTCGTTCGGTGGCTGGGCGCCCAGGTGCGCCTTGGAACGGATCACGTTGATCCACTCCATCACATGCCGGTCGAATTCGGCGTTGCTGCCCATGGCCGAATATACCCGGTCGCGGCCTTCGATCAGGCCGGGCAGGATGTCGTCGATATCGGTGATAGGGAATGCGTCGTCGGCGCCAAAGTCACGGATCGCGCCTTCAGTGCCGGCGCGCAGGCCATCCCATAGCTCGCGTTCAGCGTTGCGCTCACGGCAGAACAACACGTATTCGCCGTGCTGGCGACCGGGCATCAGCACGATCACCGCCTCGGGCTCCGGAAAGCCGCTCAGGTACTGGAAGTCGCTGTCCTGGCGGTACACGTGCTCGACATCGCGGTTGCGGATGGCCACGGCGGCAGCCGGCAGGATCGCGATGCTGTTGGGTTCCATCTGCGCCATGAGCGCCTTGCGGCGACGGGTGTATTCCGCTTTGGGGATATGAATCATGGGCAGATGGGCTTCCTTTCTTAGTGCAACGACGGCTTGGCCGCG
The DNA here is from genome assembly GCF_031931935.1 of Pseudomonas sp. rhizo25. Classification (NCBI taxonomy): domain Bacteria; kingdom Pseudomonadati; phylum Pseudomonadota; class Gammaproteobacteria; order Pseudomonadales; family Pseudomonadaceae; genus Pseudomonas; species Pseudomonas sp. rhizo25. The sequence continues at coordinate 396,644 of NZ_JAUJXA010000002.1, read as the reverse complement.
ACCGGTTCAGCGGACTTTCGGGTCTCGGTGAACAGCAGCAACGGCGCGACGCGCAGGTATTCCATGACTTCCATGTAGTCGCCTTCGCCGTCTTCGGATTCTTCCAGGGCATCTTGCACCTGGGAGATGGCTGCCAGGTCCTGCAGCACTTCCTTGGCGTCGGTGCTCAGCTCCAGGCCGCCGGCGTTAACGCCGAAACCGTGGAGGAAACCCTGGCACCACTGGCCCAGGGCGGCAGCGCGCTCGGTGAGCGGCGCGTCATCGGTCGGCAGCAGCAGGACCACGGTGACGTCGTCACCGGTCAGCTCGCCCTTGACCATCTCTTGCAGGCCAATCAACGCGTTGCGCACGTTTTCGTTGGGTTCGGTTTCCAGCAGCTCGGCTACATCAGCCAGCCAGTTGTCGGCATCAAAGCCCACACCGGTGCAACTGCGGCCCAACAGCACGCCGTGCAGTTCGGCAGGCGAGCATGGGTGACCGCTGGTGCTCAGCAGTTTGGAAAAAGCGTCGTACGGGGAATTCTGAATGGGCATGGTGAGCTAGGCGCCAGACGGCGCAATGTCTAGAATGGAGCGCTGTATCCTAGCACCGGCAGACGCACCAAGACTATCGAGGGCGTCAGATCGTTTATCCTGCAGTTGCCATTCATCAGACAAATCCAGTGGAACCCAATGGAAGACACCGACCTGCAAGCGCTGATGGCCAGACTCGAACTGCTAATTGATCGGGTCGAGCAACTAAAGAGTCAAAACGGACTCCTATTAGCTCAGGAAAAGACCTGGCGCGAGGAACGCGCTCACCTCATTGAAAAAAACGAAATCGCCCGGCGTAAGGTCGAATCGATGATTTCGCGCCTGAAGGCCTTGGAGCAAGACTCATGAGTTCAAGCAATAGCGTAACCGTGCAGATCCTCGACAAAGAATATTCGATCATCTGCCCCCAGGAAGAACGCAGCAACCTGGTGAGTGCTGCCCGCTATCTGGACGGCAAGATGCGTGAAATCCGCAGCAGCGGCAAAGTCATCGGCGCCGACCGCATCGCCGTGATGGCCGCGCTGAATATTACCCACGACCTGTTGCATAAGCAGGAACGCCCTGACGTACAGGCCAGCGGCTCGACCCGCGAGCAGGTACGTGACCTGCTGGAGCGCGTGGATCTGGTGCTTTCTACCGATTCAGACACACCCAAGGGCTGATTGCCGAGTCTGTTTAAGGTATACTCGCGTCACTCCCTGGCGTGTTTGCCAGTCGGCGATGTCCCTGAGCCGATTCGCACTACCCTGGAAGTTGCACGTTGGGCTGGTGTGCATGTCCGCTAGACGGAAAGCCTTAAAGCCTACTGCTTCTTCCACCTTGAACTTTCGGGTTCAAGGGCTAAGTCGACAGCGGCTCTGTCGGGGAGCCTGAATTTCCAAACTCAATGCCAGTCCCAGGACTGGCATTGTTTTATGAGCCGAAAAACCATGACCGAACCTGCGCCGCTTTCCCGTCCGCAACTTCGACGCATGTTGCGCAAAGCCCGCCGGGCACTCACGCCGAGCGAGCAGCGCCAGGCCGCCCTTGGGGTGTATCGGCAACTGGCACAGCACCCGCTGTTACGCCGGGCCAAACATATTTCCTTATATCTACCGACGGACGGTGAAATCGATCCGCGCCTGCTGCTGCATGCAGCCCAGCGCCGGGGCAAGGCCACCTATCTGCCGGTACTGAGCGCCTGGCCGCGCACCAAGATGGTGTTCCAGCGCGTGCGGCCTGGGGAAAAGTTGTTGCCCAACCGCTTTGGCATTCTTGAGCCACGGGTCAATGCCCATCGCCAACGCCAGGTGTGGGCGCTGGATTTGGTGCTGTTGCCGCTGGTGGGCTTCGATGATGTGGGCGGGCGCCTGGGCATGGGCGGCGGGTTCTACGACCGCAGCCTGGCCTATCTGGCCCGCCGCCATAGCTGGCGCAAGCCGACGCTGCTGGGGCTGGCCCACGAATGCCAGAAAGTCGGGCGACTGGCGCAGGCAAGCTGGGATGTGCCGTTGGCGGGGACGGTGACCGATAAGCAGTGGTATGTCGCAGAAACGCCGCTGGAAACAGCGGCGCCTTAGTTAATGCTTCGAGTTAACGCTTGAACGGTTGTGGCTGCTGCTGAGCCAGTTCAACCGGTGCATCGGTCTTGTTCGACCACAGGCTCTGGGCATAACCGGTGGTCACGACGCCCAGACCAAACAAAATAACCAAAATCCATAGTAAATCCGGTTTACGTTGCATCGATTGCCCCCCTTCAGGCATCTCGTACACGATGACAACAACGTTCCAAAGTAGTCCGTTGCAGCTGCGTCAAGCCTAAAAGCGCGCATTCTGCGGCAACGTGAACCAACACGCAAACCTTGACGCCAACCGACTGTCGGTTTGTGATGGAATTGCCCGACAACTTGCCCAATGCCTTTTTCAGGAGCCCAAAAATGGCCTACTGGCTGATGAAATCCGAGCCCGATGAACTCTCCATCACCGGCCTGGAAACGCTCGGCCAAGCGCGCTGGGATGGGGTGCGTAACTATCAGGCACGCAACTTTCTGCGGGCGATGGCCGTGGGCGATGAATTTTTCTTCTATCACTCCAGTTGCCCGCAGCCCGGTATTGCCGGCATCGGCAAAATCATCGAGGCCGCCTACCCGGACCCTACTGCCTTGGAACCCGACAGCCCTTATTTCGACGCCAAGGCCAGCGCAGAGAAAAACCCGTGGAGCGCAATCACCGTGGCCCACGTCAAGACCTTCCCCAAGGTGCTGAGCCTGGGCGATTTGAAGCAGCAAACCGCCCTTGCCGAAATGCCGCTGGTGCAGAAAGGCAGCCGGCTTTCGGTCATGGCGGTCACGCCTGAACAGTGGGCGGCCATCCTTCATCTGCTTTAACTGACCGATATCAAGACCCTCACGGGGTAAACCCGTCACACTGGGACGCTAACGCCGCAGGATGCAGCCATGTCTACGAACCACCGCACCTCCCGTCTTTTCGCCTCCGCCCTGATCGTCCTGTTGCTAGGGGCCGGGGCCTTTGGTTACTGGCGCTCGACCCAGGACCGCCTGCCCGAAGGCTTGAGCATAGGTAACGGGCGGCTGGAGTCCACCGAAGTGCAGATCGCCGCCAAGATCCCCGGGCGCCTGGCCGAAGTACGCGTGGATGAAGGCGACAAAGTGCTCAAGGGCCAGCTGCTGGCGCGTATGGACACCCGCACCCTGGAAGCCCAGCGCGCCCAAGCCGAAGCCGAGGTGTTGCGCGCCAAGGAAAACTTCGCCGCCGCCGAAGCCAACGTGCAGTTGCGCCAAAGCGAGCAATTGCTGGCCAGCCAGGAACTCAAGCGTACCCAGGAGCTGTACCGGCGCGGCTTCGCCAGCAGCCAATTGATCGACCAGCAACAAGCACGCCAGAACACCGGCAATGCGGCGGTGATCGCGGCCCAAGCCCAAGTCAACGCAGTGAAGGCCGCCATCGGTGCGGCCCAGGCCCAGGTCGCCCAGCTCACCAGCGAAATCGATGACAGCAGCCTGCGTGCGCCCATCGACGGCATCATCCAGTTGCGCCTGGCCGAGCCAGGTGAAGTGCTCGGCGCGGGTGGGCGCGTGTTGCTGCTGATTGACCCCAATGACCAGTACATGAACCTCTACCTGCCCGCCTCCGTCACCGGTCGCCTGACCGTCGGCAGTGAAGCGCGCATCCTGCTCGATGCCCTGCCGCAGCAGGCGTTGCCGGCCAAAATCAGTTTTGTCGCGGACAAATCCCAGTTCACCCCCAAGGAAGTGGAAACCCGCGATGAGCGGCAGAAACTGGTGTTCCGCGTCAAATTGCACCTGACTCAACCCAGTGCCGTGCCGCAAGCCAAGCCGGGCATGCCCGGCGCGGGTTATGTGCGCACAGCCGATATCGACTGGCCGGCCAACCTGCAATGAGCGGCCTGGCGCTGCACGCCACGGGGATCAACCACCGCTACGGCAAGCAACAGGCACTGCTCGACATCGCCTTCAGCCTGCCGGCTGGCACCCGCTGCGGGTTGATCGGCCCGGACGGCGCCGGCAAGTCGAGCCTGCTGGGGTTGATCGCCGGGGTTAAGAAGCTGCAGGTGGGCCAGTTGCAGGTGCTCGGCGGTTCTATCCAAGACCGTCGCCATCGCAACAGCCTGTACCCGCGCATCGCCTTTATGCCCCAGGGTCTGGGCGGTAACCTGTACCCCGAGTTGTCCATCAGCGAGAACATCCGTTTCTTCGCCACCTTGTTCGGCCTGTCGAAAGCCGATTGCGACCAGCGCATGCACAACCTGCTGCTCGCCACCGACCTCGCACGTTTTGCCGAGCGCCCGGCAGGCAAGCTCTCCGGCGGTATGAAGCAGAAGCTCGGCCTGTGCTGCGCGCTGATCCATGATCCGGACCTGTTGATCCTCGACGAGCCCACCACCGGCGTCGACCCGCTGTCACGCCGACGCTTCTGGGAACTGGTAGACAGCGTACGCAGTGAGCGCCCGCAACTGACACTGCTGGTGGCCACCGCCTACATGGAAGAGGCCGAGCAATTCGAGCATTGCCTGATGCTCGACCGTGGCAGGTTGATCGCCGATGGACTGAGCCGCGAACTGGCGACGATAACGCCCAGCGGCAAGCTCGATGAGGCCTTCACCCACTTCCAGGGCGACAGTGCCCACGACAACCAGCCACTGGTAATTCCACCGCGCACAGGCGGCAACGCCGATATCGCCATTCAAGCCCACGACCTGACCCTGCGCTTTGGCGATTTCACCGCGGTGAACAAGGTCAGCTTTGCCATTGGCCGCGGCGAGATCTTCGGCTTCCTCGGTTCCAACGGTTGCGGCAAGACCACCACCATGAAAGTGCTGACCGGGCTGATGCCGGCCACCGAGGGCAGTGCAATCCTGCTGGGCAAACCGGTAGACGCCAAGGACCTGGCGACCCGCAAGCGCGTGGGCTTTATGTCGCAAAGCTTCTCGCTGTATGGCGAGCTGAGCGTGCGCCAGAACCTGGTGCTGCATGCGCAACTGTTCGACCTGCCCAAGGCTGACAGCGGCCCGCGTATTGATGAACTGATCCAACGCTTCGACCTCGGTGAAGTGGCCGACCAGCCCTCCGGCGAGTTACCCCTTGGCCTGCGCCAGCGTTTGTCCTTGGCGGTTGCGGTGCTGCATCGCCCGGAAGTGCTGATCCTCGATGAGCCTACCTCGGGCGTCGACCCGGCGGCGCGGGATGATTTCTGGCGGTTGCTGATCGAGTTGTCGCGGGAACAAGGTGTGACCATCTTCCTGTCCACTCACTTTATGAATGAAGCCCAGCGCTGCGACCGCATCTCCTTGATGCATGCCGGCAAAGTGCTGGCCTGCGACACACCCGAGGCGTTGCAACAGCAGTTCCACGGCGACACCCTGGAAGCGGCTTTCGTCACCTGCCTGGAACAGGCCCAAGGAGAACCCGAACCCGCAGCCCCCCGGGCAACCGTCAACGACACCCACGCGCCACCGGTGAGCAAACGCGGTTTCAGCCTGGCACGGTGGTTGGCCGTGGCCAGTCGCGAAGGCAAGGAGTTGCTGCGCGACAGGGTACGCATGGCTTTTGCCTTGCTCGGGGCGATGTTCATGATGGTGATCTTCGGCTACGGCATTTCCCTGGATGTGGAAAACCTCGCCTTCGCCGTCTACGACCAGGACCAGACTCCGCAAAGCCGCGCCTACTTGGAAGCATTTCGCAGTTCACGCTATTTCGCCGAGCAAGCCCCCATCCGCGACGCCAATGAATTGCACCGGCGCCTGCAACGCTCGGAAATCAAACTGGCCCTGGAAATCCCACCGGGTTTTGGCCGCGACCTGTACGCCGGGCGCCAACCGACCGTGGCTGCATGGATCGATGGCGGCATGCCGTTTCGCGCCGAAACCAGCCGCAACTACGTCGAAGCGGTACACCAAGGCAATCTCCAGCAGTTGGCCGAATTGAGCAGCCTGCCCCGCAGCACACAAGCCGCGGTCAAGCTGGAAACACGCTTTCGCTACAACCAGGACGTGGTCAGCGTGAACGCTATCGGCCCGGGCGTAATGGCGCTGATCCTGGCATTTATCCCGGCGATGCTCACCGCCCTGGGCATCGTGCGCGAAAAAGAGCTGGGTTCGATCACCAATTTCTACGCCACGCCGCTGACACGCCTGGAGTTCCTGCTGGGCAAACAGGCGCCCTACCTGGCCGTCAGCCTGGTCAACCTGGCGCTGCTGGCGGCGATGAACCGCTGGTTGTTCGGTGTACCGTTCAAAGGCAGCGGCTTGACCCTGGCTTTCGGTGGCCTGTTGTACGTGCTGGCGACCACGAGCATGGGCCTGTTGATCTCGGCATTCACCCGCACCCAGATCGCAGCTATCCTCGGCACCATGATCATCACCAGCCTGCCGACTATCCAGTTTTCCGGGCTGATCGTGCCGCGCTCCTCCCTGGAAGGCGCAGCGGCACTGATGGGCATGCTGTTCCCCGCCGGGCACTTCCTGGATATTGCGGTGGGTACCTTCACCAAGGCTCTGGACCTGCGCCAGTTGTGGCCGCAGTGCCTGGCGTTGTTCGGGTTTTTCGTCGGTTTCACCGGGCTGAGCCTGGTGATGCTCAAGAAGCAGGAGGCCTGATGCACAAGCTCGCCCATATCCTGCGCCTGGGGCTCAAGGAACTCACCAGCCTGCGCCACGACAGCGTGTTGCTGCTATTTCTGTTCTACGCCTTCACCGTGGCGATCTACATGCCCGCTGCCGGCTCGGTGATTGGCGTGCACAACGCCAGCGTGGCCTTTGTCGATGAAGATCACAGTGCGCTCTCGCGACAAATGGCCGAGGCCCTGCAGCCGCCAGAATTCCAAGCGCCGGCGCCACTGGCCTACGACCAGCTGGACAAGGTCATGGACAGCGGTCAGTACACCTTCGTCGTCAATGTACCGGCGAATTTCCAGGCCGATCTGTTGGCGGGGCGCCAGCCGGGCGTGCAGGTGAACGTCGATGCCACGGCAATGAGCCAGGCCTTCATGGGCGCCGGTTACATCGGGCGGATTTTCCAACGCGAACTGCTGACCTACAGCGGCCAGGCCGACGCTGCCGGCAAAGCCCCGGCCCTGCTGACCACCCGGGCGCTGTTCAATACCAACCTGGAAGGTGGCTGGTTCCTGGCGGTGATCCAGATCGTCAACAACATCACCATCCTCGCCATCGTGCTGACCGGCACCGCCCTGCTGCGCGAACGCGAGCACGGCACCCTCGATCACCTGCTGGTGCTGCCCCTGACCGCGCTGGAGATCATGCTGGCAAAAATCTGGAGCAACATGCTGGTGGTGGTGTTGTGTACGTGGCTGTCCCTGGAACTGGTGGTCAAAGGCTTGCTCGGCGTGCCGTTGGCCGGCTCCATGAGCCTGTTCCTGTTGGTGACGGCGTTGTATCTGTTTGCGAGCACCGCGCTGGGGATCTTCCTCGCTACCCTCGCCCGCTCGACACCGCAGTTCGGCCTGCTGGCGATCCCGGTGATCATCCCGATGCTGTTGCTCTCTGGCGGCAGTACGCCGCTGGACAGCATGCCCGAGTGGCTGCAGTGGGTGATGCAGGGTTCGCCGTCGACGCACTTTGTGAGTTTGAGTGCGGCGATTTTATTCAGGGATGCTGGGGTGAGCGTGGTGTGGCCGGATTTGCTGGCGCTGGCGGGGATTGGCTTGGTGTTTTTTGCGGTGGCGTTGGCGCGGTTCAGGAAGAGTCTGGCGTCTTGAGGCGCCTGACCGACAGCTATCGCGGGCAAGCCCACTCCCACAGGGGATTTCATTTCAATGTGGGAGTGGGCTTGCGAGAAAGTCGCGCAGCGACTTACTGGATGATCAGGTTGTTGAAGAGCAGGTCTTCGACCACCGGCTTGCCGGTCTCATCGTTCATCACTTGCTGGGTTTGTTTCAGGGCTTCCTGGCGCAGTTTTTCCTTGCCTTCAACGGTGCTCATGGCCTCGCTGGTCTGCTGGGTGAATAGCGCCACCAACTGATTGCGAATCAGTGGATCGTTGGCTTTGACCGCCGCGGCGGCTTCGGTGCCGGTTACGCGCAGGGCGATGTCGGCTTTGTACACCTTGAGCTTCGCCGTGCCATCCAGGCCATAGTTGCCTACGAATGGCGGCGTCAGGCTGATATAGCTGACCTTCGGCGCCTCGCCTTCCTTGGCCTCTTCGGCCTGGACAGCCATCGGCAATGTCAGGGCCAGCATCAACAGGATCCACGCTTTCACAGTTCATTCCTCGAATTCGGTTGCCCGGTAGCATAACGCTAGCAAGGCTGAGCACAAGCTTATGGCGGCTTATCAGGCCCGGGCATGCTCGTTGACCCGCGGGCGTACCCTCCTACACTTATCGGCCACGACGCCAAAAGGAATAGTCCGATGAAAGCTGTGCTGTGCAAAGCCTTCGGCCCCGCCGAAACCCTGGTGCTGGAAGAAATCGCCAGCCCTGCGATCAAGAAGAACGAGATCCTGCTGGACGTACACGCAGCCGGGGTGAATTTCCCGGACACCCTGATCATCGAGGGCAAGTACCAGTTCAAGCCGCCCTTTCCGTTCTCACCCGGTGGCGAAGCGGCGGGTGTGGTCAGTGAAGTGGGTGAGAAAGTCAGCCACCTGAAAGTCGGTGACCGCGTAATGGCGTTGACCGGCTGGGGCAGCTTTGCCGAGCAGGTCGCGGTGCCCGGCTATAACGTGCTGCCGATCCCGCCAAGCATGGACTTCAACACCGCTGCCGCCTTCAGCATGACCTACGGCACCTCGATGCACGCGCTCAAACAGCGCGCCAACCTGCAACCCGGCGAAACCCTGCTGGTGCTCGGCGCTTCCGGGGGCGTGGGCCTGGCCGCCGTGGAAATCGGCAAGGCCATGGGCGCCCGGGTGATCGCTGCCGCCAGCAGCGCCGATAAACTCGCGGTGGCCAAGGCGGCCGGCGCCGATGAGCTGATCAACTACAGCGAAGCCAGCCTCAAGGACGAGGTCAAGCGCCTGACCGACGGCAATGGCGCCGATGTGATCTACGACCCAGTGGGCGGAGATCTGTTTGACCAGGCCATCCGCGCCATCGCCTGGAACGGCCGCCTGCTGGTGGTGGGGTTTGCCAGCGGGCGCATTCCTGAACTGCCGGTGAACCTGGCATTGCTCAAGGGCGCGGCGGTAGTGGGGGTGTTCTGGGGCTCGTTTGCCCAGCGCCAGCCGCAGGATAACGCGGCGAATTTTCAGCAGTTGTTCACGTGGTATGCCGAGGGCAAGTTGAGGCCATTGGTGTCGCAGGTGTATCCGCTGGAGCAGGCGGCCCAGGCGATTGATGACCTGGGGCAACGCAAGGCGGTTGGCAAGGTTGTCGTACAAACCCGCTGACAGATTTGAAATGCGGTCCATGTGGGAGGGGGCTTGCCCCCGATAGGAGTCGGTCAGTGAGTCCATGAGTGACTGAACCACCGCTATCGGGAGCAAGCCCCCTCCCACATTTTGATCCCCAGTGCTCAAGAGAACTGATCACGACCCATACTTATCTATTAGCGACATGTTCGTAAAAGAACATGCGATTGCTCCCCTTTCCTGTGTTTGCAGATAAGAGGCGATGCTATTTTCGGTAACGAAACTGTAACATTCGCATCCGCAGTCAAAACAAGAAATTTGGAGCTCTTGAATGTTTGCTTTCTTTCGTCCTGCCGCACACCAGGCGCCCCTGCCTGAAGAAAAAATAGACAGTACCTACCGACGCCTGCGCTGGCAGATCTTTGCCGGTATTTTCTTCGGTTACGCCGGCTATTACCTGCTGCGCAAAAACTTCTCCCTGGCCATGCCCTACCTGATCGACGAGGGTTATACCCGCGGTGAACTGGGCCTGGCGATGTCGGCGATTGCGATTGCCTACGGCTTGTCCAAGTTTCTCATGGGCCTGGTCTCCGACCGCTCCAACCCACGCTACTTCCTGCCCTTCGGCCTGCTGGTTTCAGCGGGTGTGATGTTCATTTTCGGTTTCGCGCCTTGGGCAACGTCCAGCGTAACCATGATGTTCATCCTGCTGTTCATCAACGGCTGGGCCCAGGGCATGGGCTGGCCGCCAAGTGGGCGGACCATGGTGCACTGGTGGTCGCAGAAAGAACGCGGCGGCGTGGTGTCGGTATGGAACGTGGCGCACAACGTCGGCGGTGGCCTGATCGGCCCGCTGTTCCTGCTGGGCATGGCGTGGTTCAACGACTGGCATGCGGCGTTCTATGTGCCGGCCACGGTGGCCCTGGCGGTGGCGGCGTTTGCCTTCATCACCATGCGCGACACTCCGCAATCGGTGGGCCTGCCACCGATCGAGCAGTACAAGAACGATTACCCGGAAGGCTACGACGCCAGCCACGAAGACGAATTCAGCGCCAAGGAAATCTTCGTCAAGTACGTGCTGCGCAACAAAATGCTGTGGTACATCGCCTTCGCCAACGTGTTCGTCTACCTGTTGCGCTACGGCGTACTGGACTGGGCGCCGACCTACTTGAAAGAAGCCAAGCACTTCACGGTCGATAAGTCGTCCTGGGCGTATTTCTTCTATGAGTGGGCCGGTATCCCAGGCACGTTGTTGTGCGGCTGGATGTCGGACAAGATCTTCCGTGGCAACCGCGGCCTGACCGGTATCGTGTTCATGGCCCTGGTGACCGTGGCGACCCTGGTTTACTGGCTCAACCCGCCGGGCAACCCGATGATCGACATGATCGCGCTGTTCTCCATCGGCTTCCTGATCTACGGCCCGGTAATGCTGATCGGCCTGCAGGCGCTGGAACTGGCACCGAAGAAAGCCGCCGGCACCGCAGCGGGCTTCACCGGTTTGTTCGGTTACCTGGGTGGTTCGGTGGCAGCCAGTGCGGCCATGGGCTACACGGTTGACCATTTCGGCTGGGACGGTGGGTTCGTGTTACTGGTCGGTGCCTGCGTACTGGCGATCGCGTTCTTGATTCCTACGCTGTGGCACACCAACAGCGTCAGCTCGGCGCGTTAAGCACCCGGGCAATCCTTGGCACAACGCTTGAGCCGCGCCTCCAGGTTCTTATCTGGCATGGCGTGGCTACGCAGGGCGTTCACGGTCTGCTCGACATAATCGCGAGTGGTGCCGTAACGCCCGCAAGCGCTTTGCAGCACGTGATTAAGCACAATATCGGGCAAGTTGCCGGCGTAGCTGGGCAAGTGCCGCTCCAACACAAACCCCAACGCCTGCACGGTACTGCCATCTTCCAACCGGCAACTGAGCCAGTGTGGCCGATAAGAAGGGTAAGGCATCTCGCGCTGCCACAAGGCGTACAGCGAGGCCTCCAACTGGTCTTCCGGCAAGCGGTAGGCAAACCCGCTGCAGGACCCGCCGCGATCCAGCCCGAACACCAACCCCGGCAACTCCGGCGTGCCCCGGTGCTCGTGGGACCACAGGTACAAGCCGCGGTGATAACCATGAACCCGTGCGCGCACCCGTTCGGTCGACGAACATTCAGGGCGCCAGATCAGCGAACCATAGGCAAACAGCCACACTGGCCCACCCTTGTGCCGGGCCATAGTGGCCTGCATCGAGCTCATTAATTGTTCGTGAGTGAGTTGCGGCCCAAGATCGAGCCGCGGAGGGTAAGCCAACTGCAAAAGATCGGTTTCAATGGCGGTCATGGCGAAAAGCGGTGCGCCTCCTGTGTGTTACCAGTTGTAAGCGACTTTACCGTAATAAAACGCGCCGCTGTAACCGTACGGCGAAAAAGTGCTATAGGCCAGATTGCCGCCACTGCTGGCGTAGGCATTGACCTTCTCTGGATATTTGTCGGTAACGTTGTCGCCCCCCAGGGTAAAGGTCCAGTTCTTGAGCTTGTAGTCGGCTGACAGGTCCAGCACCCAGGCGGCCTTGAAAGTCTGGTCGTTGATCTTGTCCGCCTGATAGCTGGTGAACTCGCCATAGCGCACCAGGTTGCTGTGCAGCGCCCACGGGCCAAAGGTGAAGTCGTTGCCCAGGCTCAGTTTGTGCTGGGGCGTGGTGTCGCCGAGCAAACCGATACGCTCACGACGATCGACCCGTACCAGGTTGGCCCCGAGGCTGTCGAGAATCGCCGGGTTGGCTTTCACGTCAGTGACTTTGGTGTGGTTGTAGTTATAGCCCAGGGTGCTGTTCCAACGGATGCCGTTATCAAACTGGTAGCGATAGTTGGCCACCAGGTCGACCCCATCGGTGCTGGTGTCCGTGGCGTTGTTGAAGTACCGGGCGGTGGTGTAGTTGATATTGCCGACGCCATTGGCTTGCAGGTAGGCAACCGTCGCCGGGTTGAGATTGAGGTTGGAGGACAGGCTGATACGGTCGCGAATATCGATGCGGTACACGTCGAGCGTGACGGTCAGGTCATCGGCCGGCTCCAGCACCAGGCCGAGGCTGTAGTTGCGCGACTTCTCGGCCTTGAGGTCCTCGGCACCCAGCAGGCGGGCCACCTGGCTGTTGGCCGGGAAGGTACCAGCCTCCTGGATGGTGCTGCCGATCAGCTGCGACGAGGTGTAGGCAAAGTTCTGCTGGGCCAGGGACGGCGCACGGAAACCGTTGGAGATGCTGCCGCGCAAGGCCACCTGCGGGGTGAAGTCGTAGCGGGCTGACAGCGAGCCGCTGACGTTTGAACCGAAGTCACTGTAATCCTCATGGCGCACAGCGGCCGAAACACTGAGTTTTTCGGTGAAATTGGTTTCCAGGTCCAGGTATTGCGCCCAGTTGTGCCGGGTACTGGTACCGGCATCCGCGTCGCGGAAACCACCCAGGCCCGAGCTGCCGGACTGGTAATAGGAGGCAGGCTCGCCCGCTTCGATTTCGTAGCCCTGATGCAGGTATTCACCGCCAAACGCCACGGAGACCGGGTACGGCAGCAAGCCCACGTCGAACTCTCGGGACAGGTCCAGGCTGACTTGTTTCTGGTCGTTGCTCAGGGTGCCGTTGTTGAACTTGCGCGGCGTCGCCAGGCCCAGGGAGGTGTTGATGGTTTCGGTGCCCAGCTCGTACTGATTCTTGCCGTAGTTGGCCGACAAGTCGTAATGCCAGTCGTAGGCCAGCAGGCCGCGCATGCCCACCACCAGTGAAGTGTCTTCCAGGTTGCCCTTGATCAGCGGCAGGTAGCCGTTGGGGTTCAGTGCAGGGATGTTATTGGAAGCGTTGCTGGCCCGGTAGAACGCCGCTGTTTCACCGCGGCGCTTGCTGTAGCCACCAAAGGTGTAGAACTCGGCTGCATCGCTGAAGGAATATTCCGAATTGAACTGGAACTTGCCTTCATTGGTGGCCGGCTCGCCTTGACGGAACACACGCTGGCCGTAGGTGGTGGAGCCAATGCTACCTGGGCGGTAATCGTTGCCGGCGCGGTTGGTGTAATCGTTGTCGGCGCCTTCGGCCGACAGGTTGATAAAGCCGCTGTCGCCCAACGCCAGGCCAGTATTACCGCTGACATTACGCTGAATGCCGTCGCCTTTCTTGTACTCGCCGAACTTGGTGGAAATCGAGCCGCCATGGTCGGCGTGCTTGAGGATCACATTGATCACCCCGGCAATCGCATCAGAGCCGTAACGTGCGGAAGCACCATCGCGCAGCACTTCGATATGGTCCACCGCCGACAGCGGGATCGCGTTCAAGTCCGCCGGGGCCGAACCGCGCCCAACGGCACCGCCCAGGTTGACGAAGGCACTGGTATGGCGGCGCTTGCCGTTGACCAGCACCAACACCTGGTCCGGCGACAAGCCGCGCAACTGCGCCGGGCGCACCAGTTCGGCGCCATCCACCAGGCTTGGCCGTGGGAAGTTGATCGACGGAATCAAGCGCGCCAATACGGCGCCCAGTTCGTCGGAGCCGGTGCTGCGTAGCGTCTCACCGGAGATCACATCGATTGGCGACAGCGAAGCACTGGCCGTGCGCTCTTGGGCGCGGGTGCCGGTCACGATCACCGTGTCGAGCCTGGGCGCATCGGCGGCGGCTGTTTCGTCTGCCTGTACTGGATTGAACCCCACAACGGTCAGCAAATTGGCCGACAAAATCGCCATGTATAGCGTGTGTTTCCTGTAGCTCCCCATACCGCTCCCCTTTGAATCAAGAATAGAACTGCAACACTCTGAGTTCGTATGATCGATCCGGCTGGCGGCGGTGGCGGTCAGTGATTGGTTACTGTTGATGAAGTCGGTAGCCCGTTGCCATATAGCTTAAAGACATTTATCAGCCAGAATAAATACCTTAAAAGAATAAGCAAAAGCATAAGCGCACCCGCCCACTCGTCAGGATCTAAACCGGTAATTTCGGTAATTTCAGCCCCGGTTCAGCCTGGGTACGCGCCAAGCAGTCAAAATAGCGCACACATCACGACCCACTTAGCCGCTCATCACATCGACTATCGAGGTCGCTCCATGAAGAAATTCCGCCTGCCTGGCCTGCTGTTCCTGGCCCAGGCCACCACCGCACTGGCTACCGAAACCCCACCTGCCGATGACAAGGGCTTCTGGTATGCCCAGACCAGTGTCTACACCCGGCACTTTGCGCCAGACCCGGAGCACAACAACAAGCAGGATTTGATCGGCCTGGAACGCAACGAGGCGTCGGGCCTGGTGTATGGCGGGGTGACCTTTCGCAACTCGTTCCGCCAGCGCTCTTACTACGCCTATGCGGGCAAGCGCTATGACATGGCCGACTACCCGGTGTATGCGAAATTGACCGGCGGGCTGCTCCAGGGCTATCGCGGCGAGTATCGCGACAAGATTCCGTTGAACCGATTCGGCGTAGCGCCGGTGATCATTCCGTCGGTGGGTACCCACTATGGGCCAGTGGCGGCGGAGCTGGTGCTGCTGGGGTTCAATGCAGCGATGGTGACGACCGGCGTACGGTTCTGACACTGACACAGCACGTGTCTACTGTGGGAGCTGGCTTGCCTGCGATAGCGGTGTTGGCTGACAGACCGCTACGCAGGCAAGCCAGCTCCCACATGGATTCAGCTTGAGTCTCTAGGGCCGTGGAGCGTAGGCGAACACATCGGCGCGCATACGGTGCGCATCCATTCCGGCGTTGACCAGTGCGTCCAGGGTGCCGTAGATCATCGCTGGCGAACCGCTGGCATAGACATGCACGCTATTGAGGTCGGCAATGTCCTCGCACACCGCTTCATGCAGCAAACCACAGCGGCCTTCCCAGCCACACAGGTCGCTGACCACCTTGTGCAGGAACAGGTTGGGCAATTGCTGCCATTGCTCCCAATGCTCGATCTGGTAAAAATCTTCCGGGCGACGCACGCCCCAGTACAGGTGCACCGGGTGCTTGAAGCCGGACGCCCGGCAGTGCTCGATCAGGCTGTGCATCTGCGCCATGCCGGTGCCGGCGGCCATCAGCACCAGCGGCCCGTCCGGCAACTCGGCCAGGTGGGTGTCGCCGAACGGCAGTTCGACGCGGGCCATCTGGTTGCACTGCAATTGTTCAATGAGGTTGCGTGCGCTGTCCTCGCGGGCCAGCACATGCAGCTCCAGCTCACGTCCGGCATGGGGCGCCGATGCCAGGGAAAACGCCGATTTCTCGCCATTCGCCCGCTCGATCATCAGGTATTGCCCGGCATGGTAACGCACCGCCTTGCCCGCCGGGGCACGCAGGCGTACACGCCACACATCGCCGCCGACGTCTAAGCACTCAATCAATTGGCACGACAATTTGCGCAACGGCAACTCCCCCGGCGCCAGTACCCCATCCCACAACACAACGCAGTCCTCCAAGGGTTCGGCAATACAGGTGAAGAATTCACCATGATCACGCACCTCGCCGGCTTGGCGTACCCGCCCTTCCACCAGCAACGCCGCACACACATGGCATACACCATTGCGGCAGGCTTGGGGGCACTCATAGCCCAGGCGACGTGCGCCGTCGAGGATTCGCTCGCCAGGGTCCAGCTCCAGCACAGCGCCGGAAGGTTGCAGGGTTACACGCATCAATCTATTCCCAATTCTTTCCAGATCGCATCGACACGCGCCGTGACGGCTTCATCCTTGACGATCACCCGACCCCACTCGCGAGTGGTCTCACCCGGCCACTTGTGGGTGGCATCAAGGCCCATCTTCGAGCCCAGCCCCGAGACCGGCGAGGCGAAGTCGAGGTAGTCGATCGGCGTGTTATCGATCATCACTGTGTCGCGCTTGGGGTCCATGCGCGTGGTGATGGCCCAGATCACGTCGTTCCAGTCCCGGGCATTGATGTCGTCGTCAGTGACGATAACGAATTTGGTGTACATGAACTGTCGCAAAAACGACCACACACCCAACATGACCCGCTTGGCATGTCCCGGGTACGACTTCTTCATGGTCACGATCGCCATGCGGTACGAGCAACCTTCCGGCGGCAGGTAGAAGTCGGTGATTTCGGGGAATTGCTTTTGCAGGATCGGCACGAACACTTCGTTGAGCGCCACGCCGAGGATGGCCGGCTCATCCGGCGGACGGCCCGTGTAGGTACTGTGGTAGATCGGCTTGACCCTATGGGTGATGCGCTCGACGGTAAACACCGGGAAGCTATCGACTTCGTTGTAGTAGCCGGTGTGATCGCCGTAAGGGCCTTCATCGGCCATCTCGCCCGGGTGAATCACGCCCTCGAGGATGATTTCGGCGGTGGCCGGCACTTGCAGGTCGTTACCGCGACACTTGACCAATTCGGTGCGGTTACCGCGCAGCAAACCGGCGAAGGCGTATTCGGACAGGCTGTCGGGCACAGGCGTCACGGCGCCGAGGATGGTGGCCGGATCGGCGCCCAAAGCCACTGAAACCGGAAATGGCTGGCCGGGATGCTTCTCGCACCACTCCCGGAAGTCGAGAGCGCCGCCACGGTGGCTCAGCCAGCGCATGATCACCTTGTTACGGCCGATGACTTGCTGACGGTAGATGCCGAGGTTCTGGCGGTCCTTGTTCGGGCCCTTGGTGACGGTCAGGCCCCACGTAATCAGCGGCCCAACGTCGCCCGGCCAGCAGGTCTGCACCGGGAGCATGGCCAGGTCTACATCATCGCCCTCGATGACCACTTCCTGGCATACCGCGTCCTTGACCACCTTGGGGGCCATGGCAATGATCTTGCGAAAGATCGGCAGCTTCGACCAGGCGTCCTTCAAGCCCTTGGGCGGCTCGGGCTCCTTGAGAAAGGCAAGCAACTTGCCGATCTCACGCAGTTCGCTGACCGACTCGGCGCCCATGCCAAAGGCCACACGCTCGGGGGTGCCGAACAGGTTGCCCAGTACCGGAATGTCAAAGCCAGTCGGTTTTTCGAACAACAGCGCCGGGCCCTTGCTGCGCAAGGTGCGGTCGCAAATCTCAGTCATTTCCAGCACCGGAGAAATCGGCATCTGGATACGTTTCAACTCTCCGCGCTGCTCAAGTTGCTGCACGAAATCCCGAAGATCCTTGAATTTCATTAACCATGCCACCCGTAAAATAGGCGTACATCCTACCTGCTCTGAGGGCGGCTGGCAGCTTAATTGGCCGTCAGCCCTCGTGATTGCAAGGAACTGAACAATGGTTCCAGGAAGGCTTCGATGTGCCGGGCACCAACGTCTGACAGATGGTTATCGTCGGTATACAACGCTCGACCATTGAGTTCGACCCGGCACAAACCATCGCTGCCGCACAGCAGGGGCGCAGGGTCCAGCACCTTGACACCGCTGTCGCCCGCCGCCAGTTCGTCAAACAACTGCGTGATAAAGGCCTGGCGCTTCACATGCTCGGCTACGGCGAGCCCTTCACCGTCCACTGACCGGTTCATCATCGCCAGGCGGCTCAGACGATAAGGCACGATGATCTCCTGCAGCGGCACTTCCTTGACCAGCCAGACCTTATGGCCGGCAGCACGCAAGCCCTGGATGCGTTCACGAAGGCCTTGGGCGAAGCGTTGCTCGGCGACGGCACGCACATACTGGCCAGTGCCGGGGTCCTTAAGCGCATGCTCCTTGTCACCCGACATTTGCCCATAGACGTACAGGCTCCAACGGGCCGCCAGCACCACATCGCTGAACACCTGCTCGGCCATGGCCTTCTCGACGCGATGGTTGAAGTGCGCGCATCGAGCAATATTCTCCAGGCCATCCAGCGGGATACAGCCGGCAAAACTGGCCTCTACCAGACTGATATTGTGGCGATCAGCCCCCTCTTTGAGCGCGGGTATTAGCGCAGTGGCGTGACTGTCACCCCATACCAGCGCTGAAACAGATTGGCTTTTCGGACCGAAATGGCAGAACAGCCGATCATCGGGGGTGTCTTTGTCAGCCATGCACGCCAGTAGGTCCGGGCTCCACTTCTTGGCCTGGGCAAAACGCAATGCCTGTTCGGACAAACGCGAAGGCACGCCGTCAGCTTCGCGTATCGCCAAGCCGGTAAAGCCAAGCCCCAGAATGCCGACCAAGGCTGACGCCAGAATCGCCTTGCGTCCGGCCAGCAAGCGTTTTTCCCGGAACGGCGTTTCCACGAAGCGCCAGGACAGATAACCCAGCACCAGCGAAAGCAGCATCAGCCCAGCCAGTTCCAAGGCGCTCAAGCCATCCACTGCGGCATAGTTGGCATACACGAATACCGGCCAGTGCCACAGGTACCAGGAATAGGAAATCAGCCCGATACCCACCATTACCCGCGTACTTAACAACCGCCCTACCCAGGTGTGCTGCTGGCCGTTGGCCCAGATCAAGCCGACGACCCCCAGCACAGGCAATAGAGCGGTTGCGCCGGGAAACGGCGTTTTCGCGTCATAACCCAGTACAGCGATCAGAATCAGTGCCATGGAGGCCAGGCTGACCCCTTGCGCCAAAGCGGGCGAAGCGCGCCACTCATGCTTGGGCAACACTGCCAGCATCGCGCCGGCCAGCAATTCCCAGGCCCGCAGATGCAACAGGAAGAAAGCTTTTTGCGGCTCATGCTCAACCGCCCAGACGCTCATGCCGAAAGACCCGAGCAGCACCGCGAACAGCGCCAGGCGCCAGTGTTTCAGGCGGCTCGACAGCAATGCCAGCAACAGCGGGAAGAAGATATAGAACTGCTCCTCCACCGCCAGCGACCAGGTATGCAGCAAAGGCTTGATGTCTGAAGACACATCGAAATAGCCATGCTGGCGCGAGAACAGCAAGTTGGAGGTAAAGGTCACCTGATAGTGCGCCGACCGGCCCAACTCCTCGTAGTCCTTAGGCGCCAACAGAAACCAACCCGCTACCAGTGTCGCGGCGATCATCACAAACAGCGCGGGCAAGATACGCCGGGCGCGGCGAGCCCAGAAGTCGATAAAACTGAAGCGGCCAGCCTGGCGCTCACGCCAGATAATTGACGTAATTAAAAAGCCGGAAATGACGAAAAACACATCAACGCCAACAAAACCGCCAGTAATGCCAGGAACGCCAAAATGAAATAACACGACTGCGAGGACAGCGATGGCACGCAGGCCGTCGATGTCTCTGCGGTAAGCAAGAGTGGTCATAAGGATGTGATCAGTCTGTGACGAAAGGAGTTAGCGTAGTCACGCGTCAATTTTTGTTACTTAACGGATACTTATGCCACAAATGCCGCAAAATCTCGACGCATAAAAAAAGGCGCCCCTGAGGGGCGCCATTTTTTTGGACCTGAAACGCCTTATTATTTGCGCTTCATCGACAGGAAGAACTCGTCGTTGGTCTTGGTGGTTTTCAGCTTATCGATCAGGAACTCGATGGCAGCCACTTCGTCCATCGGGTGCAGCAGCTTGCGCAGGATCCACATACGCTGCAGTTCGTCGTCTGCGGTCAGCAACTCTTCACGGCGGGTGCCGGAACGGTTGATGTTGATCGCAGGGAACACACGCTTTTCAGCGATGCGACGGTCCAGAGGCAGCTCCATGTTACCGGTACCCTTGAACTCTTCGTAGATCACTTCGTCCATCTTCGAACCGGTCTCGACCAGTGCGGTGGCGATGATGGTCAGCGAGCCGCCTTCCTCGATGTTGCGCGCAGCACCGAAGAAACGCTTGGGCTTCTCCAGGGCGTGGGCATCGACACCACCGGTCAGCACCTTGCCGGAGCTTGGGATCACGGTGTTGTAGGCACGCGCCAGACGAGTGATGGAGTCGAGCAGGATCACCACGTCTTTCTTGTGTTCGACCAGGCGCTTGGCCTTCTCGATCACCATCTCGGCAACCTGCACGTGGCGGGTTGGCGGCTCATCGAACGTCGAGGCAACCACTTCACCGCGCACGGTGCGCTGCATTTCGGTCACTTCTTCCGGACGCTCATCGATCAACAGCACGATCAGGTGAACTTCAGGGTTATTACGTGCGATGTTCGCTGCGATGTTCTGCAGCATGATGGTCTTGCCGGCTTTCGGCGGTGCGACGATCAGGCCACGCTGGCCCTTGCCGATCGGGGCGCACAGGTCGATCACTCGACCGGTGAGGTCTTCGGTGGAACCGTTGCCGGCTTCCATCTTCATGCGCACGGTCGGGAACAGCGGGGTCAGGTTCTCGAAGAGAATCTTGTTTTTCGCGTTCTCGGGGCGATCGAAGTTAATCGTGTCGACCTTGAGCAGGGCGAAATAACGCTCGCCTTCCTTCGGAGGACGGATCTTGCCAACGATGGTGTCACCGGTGCGCAAGTTGAAGCGACGGATCTGGCTCGGCGAGACGTAGATGTCGTCTGGGCCGGCGAGATAGGAGGCGTCTGCGGAGCGGAGGAAGCCGAAGCCGTCCTGGAGAATCTCCAGCACGCCATCACCGGAGATTTCCTCGCCGCTTTTCGCGTGCTTCTTGAGCAGGGAGAAAATCACGTCCTGCTTGCGCGAACGGGCCATATTTTCTATGCCCATTTCTTCGGCCAGCTGGAGCAGGTCGGTAATCGGCTTTTGCTTGAGTTCAGTCAGATTCATATAGGAATGACGTAATCATTTTATGGAGGGGGGAAATTAAGCTTTTGGCTTAATGAGGCCGCGCCGCAGAGAAGGCGACAGGATCGCGTACTAATCGAAAAGGAATGCGTCGGCGACGGCTTGCAGGGGGCAGTGGAGAAACCAGTGCGGGGCCGAATGTACCACCTGAATTTCTGAGCGTCTAGCCCTGTTTCACGAAAAAGCCCCGCGATTTGCGGGGCTTTTTCGACAACGCTTAAATGTTCGCGTCGAGGAAAGCTTGCAGCTGGGACTTCGACAGTGCGCCCACTTTAGTGGCTTCGACGTTACCGTTCTTGAACAGCATCAGCGTAGGAATGCCGCGCACGCCATGCTTGGCTGGGGTTTCCTGGTTGTCGTCGATGTTCAGCTTGGCGATGGTCAACTTGCCTTCGTAGGTGGTTGCAATGTCGTCCAGGACCGGAGCGATCATTTTGCAAGGGCCACACCATTCAGCCCAGTAGTCAACCAGCACCGGGCCTTGAGCCTTGAGTACTTCGGCCTCAAAGGTCGCGTCGGTGACGTGCTTGATAAGATCGTTGCTCATGGATGTCTCCGGAATGTAAGCAAAAAAAACGTTGCTCATCATAGCTGCCCTTCCCCCGTTCAGGAAGCCGCGTCTGATTGAGTCTTGCTATGGCGCTGCATGAGTGTGGGTATAACCCATTCACGACGTGACGGGCGTCACGAATGCTATGCCGGTGCGCAACGCCGCATTGCGTACGTGCTCCTGCATGGCTTTCTGTGATGTCGCACTGGCGCGCCGGGCCAGGGCCCGCAGGATCTTGCGGTGTTCCTGCCAGGTCTCCATGGCTCGTTCCGGTCGGATGAACGGTAGTTTCTGGCTCTCCAGGAACACCTCGGCGCTGGCACTGAGAATGCTCACCATCGCCTGGTTGCCGCTGGCCAGCAGGATGCGCTGGTGAAACTCGAAGTCCAGACGGGCGGCCGCTTCGAAGTCTCCAGCCTTGAGCACGTTGCGCATCGCCGCAACATTGTCTTCCAGGCTATCCAGCTCATCAATGGTCAGTGTCACCGCCGCCAACCCCGCCGCGAACCCCTCCAATGCGTAGCGCAACTGGAAGATATCCAGTGGCGTGGCCTGCGCCGCAAAGGGCCAGGCGAACCCCGGCGCGTCTTGCAGGCCTTGCACGAACACGCCTTTACCCGGCTGCACGCTGACCACGCCCAAGGCACTCAGGGACGACAATGCCTCGCGCAACGACGCCCGGCTCACCCCTAATTGCACCGCCAGGTCACGCTGGGAAGGCAACGCATCGCCCGGCCCGAAGCCCTGCTCCTTGATCAGCTTGCGGATGGCTTGCAGGGCCGCCTCCGGTACGGCTTGGGCGATGGAATTCATAAAAAACCAGGTTTCCAGGTCACTGTGCCGCTAGTTGTAAAGCTATTTACAACCGGCTGCAAGCCACGCCCCAAAGGGGCTCGCATAGTTTTGTCGACGCCCGAAAAGGGTGCGAAACGGGCGACAACTGTTCAGACCAGTAAGACCGCCGCCGCCCAGCAAATCCAAGCGTTGCAGGCCATTACAAGAGGAATGGCATGGGCTGTGCACTGAGCAAATCCAGAAAATCCCTTCGCCTTTCTCGGAGAGTTGTCATGACCAAGCGCTACAGCGCCCTGCTCACTGCCCTGTTTGCCAGCCTGATGCTGAGCCAGGCTCCCGCCCAGGCTAATGGTCTGGATGACATCGTCGCCCGTGGCACCCTCAAGGTCGCCGTGCCCCAGGACTTCCCGCCATTTGGTTCGGTCGGCCCCGACATGCAACCACGGGGGCTGGACGTCGACACCGCCAAGCTGCTGGCCGACCAGCTCAAGGTCAAGCTGGAGCTGACCCCGGTCAACAGCACGAACCGTATTCCGTTCCTCACCACCGGCAAGGTCGACCTGGTGATCTCCAGCCTGGGCAAAAACCCCGAGCGTGAAAAGGTCATCGACTTCTCCAAGGCCTACGCCCCGTTTTACCTGGCCGTGTTCGGGCCGCCCGAGGCCGCCATTGGCAGCACCGATGACCTCAAGGGCAAAACGATCAGTGTGACCCGCGGCGCCATCGAGGATATCGAGCTGACCGCAGTGGCCCCCAAGGAAGCCACGATCAAGCGCTTCGAGGACAACAACTCGACCATCGCCGCCTACCTGGCCGGCCAGGTCGACCTGATCGCCAGCGGCAATGTCGTCATGGTCGCCATCAGCGAACGCAATCCCAAACGCGTACCTGCGCTGAAGATCAAGCTCAAGGATTCACCGGTGTACGTGGGTGTGAACAAGAACGAGCCAGCGTTACTGGAGAAGGTCAACCAGATCCTGGTCACGGCCAAGGCTGACGGCAGCCTGGAAAAGAATGCACTGCAGTGGCTGAAAGAACCGCTGCCTGCCGATCTCTGAAGCGGAGCTTACAGATGGCCTATCAATTCGACTTTGTGCCAGTGCTGGCCAATACCGACCTGCTGCTGCGCGGCGCACTGTTCACCCTGGAGCTGACGGCCATCGGCGCGATCCTCGGGGTTGCCCTGGGCACCGTCGGCGCCGTGGCACGGGCGTGGAAGATCCAGCCGTTTGCGTGGATCTTTGGTGTGTATGTTGAATTGATCCGCAACACCCCCTTCCTGGTGCAGCTGTTCTTCATCTTTTTCGGCCTGCCGTCCCTGGGGTTGAAAATCACTGAGTGGCAAGCCGCGGTACTGGCAATGGTGATCAACCTCGGCGCCTACTCCACCGAGATCATCCGCGCCGGGATCCAGGCGATCCCACGCGGGCAGCTGGAAGCGGCTGCAGCGTTGGCGATGACGCGCTTCGAAGCGTTCCGCCACGTGGTGTTGCTGCCGGCGCTGGGCAAGGTGTGGCCGGCCCTGAGCAGCCAGATCATCATCGTGATGCTGGGTTCGGCGGTGTGTTCGCAGATCGCGACTGAAGAATTGAGCTTTGCCGCCAACTTTATCCAGTCGCGTAATTTCCGTGCATTTGAAACCTATGCCCTGACCACCCTCGTTTACCTGTGCATGGCGCTGATGATTCGCCAGTTGCTCAACTGGATAGGCCGGCGGTTTGTGATGAGGAACAGCCGATGAGTGAGTTCACCTTGTGGGACATCGTGCGCAACCTGTTCACCGGTCTGCAATGGACGCTGCTCTTGTCATTGGTGGCGTTCGTGGGCGGCGGCCTGATCGGCCTGCTGGTGATGACGATGCGCATCAGCCGTAAAGCGTTCCTGCGCAATAGTGCCCGCACCTATATCGAACTGTTCCAGGGCACGCCATTGTTGATGCAGTTGTTCTTGGTGTTCTTCGGTGTTGCTCTGCTCGGCGTGGATATATCGCCCTGGCTGGCAGCGGCAATCGCCCTGACCCTGTTTACCAGTGCTTACCTGGCCGAAATCTGGCGCGGCTGCGTGGACTCCATCGCCCATGGCCAATGGGAGGCCTCCGCCAGCCTGGCCCTGAACCCACTCGAGCAACTTCGCTATGTGATCCTGCCGCAAGCGCTGCGCATTGCCGTCGCGCCCACGGTGGGCTTTTCGGTGCAGGTGGTCAAAGGCACCGCCGTGACCTCGATCATCGGCTTCACCGAACTGACCAAGACCGGCGGCATGCTCGCCAATGCCACCTTCGAGCCCTTCATGGTCTACGGCCTGGTGGCCCTCGGTTATTTCCTGCTCTGCTACCCCCTGTCCCTCAGTGCGCGCTACCTGGAAAGGAAACTGCATGCCTCTGCTTAGAATTTCTGCCCTGCATAAATATTACGGCGATCACCATGTGCTCAAGGGCATTGACCTGACGGTGGATGAAGGCCAGGTGGTGGCGATCATCGGCCGCAGCGGCTCGGGCAAGTCCACCTTGCTGCGCACTCTCAATGGCCTGGAGTCGATCAATGACGGTGTGATCGAAGTGGACGGCGAATACCTGGATGCCGCCCGCGCCGACCTGCGCAGCCTGCGGCAGAAAGTCGGCATGGTGTTCCAGCAGTTCAACCTGTTTCCGCATTTGAGCGTTGGTGAAAACGTAATGCTGGCGCCGCAGGTGGTGCAGAAAGTGCCCAAGGCCAAGGCGGCCCAACTGGCGAGGCAGATGCTCGAGCGGGTCGGGCTGGGCGAGAAGTTCGATGCCTTCCCCGATCGCTTGTCCGGTGGCCAGCAGCAACGGGTGGCCATTGCCCGGGCATTGGCGATGTCACCCAAGGTGCTCTTGTGCGATGAGATTACGTCGGCCCTGGACCCGGAGCTGGTCAATGAAGTGCTCAGTGTGGTGCGCCAACTGGCCCAGGACGGCATGACCCTGATCATGGTCACCCACGAAATGCGCTTTGCCCGGGAAGTCGGTGACAAACTGGTGTTCATGCATCAGGGCAAAGTGCATGAAACCGGCGACCCGAAAATGTTGTTTGCCAACCCAGGAACCGCCGAGCTTGCCAATTTCATTGGCTCGGTGGAACAACCGAGCTGACCAGCTCAAAGCTGCCCTGCCCCTCCAAGTGGATTTCACTGCGGACCGCCAAGGCATCGGAGGGCAGTTCGGCATGGATATCCACCAGGGCCGTGAGTCGCCGACCGACCACCGACCGGCCGCCTGCGTGCGCTACCACCGCCTGGCCGGGCAGCAACTGGCCGCTGGCTGGTGCGCCAGGCACATGGGCAACCGCCCAATCGACGGAGCGGCCATCCACCTGGGCATTTTTGAGGCTCAACCGGTAACGCCCCTCGCGGCCAAACCGAAAACCCTGCCCATCGGCGGCAACGCCAACAAAACGCAGGGCCATGGCCGCTGGCTCAATGCAGAGTACATTCACGCTGATCGAGCGGACCGTCAGCGCCACTGTGGTGCTTTCAGCCTCTGCATGCCTGCGTATCGGGCCATAATCGATGCGCGGCTGACTCAGCGATAGGCGACAGTTTTCAGCCAACGCATCAGACGGCGCCAGCAACGTGCAACATAGCGCCAAGGGCAGGCTTGCAGCCTTAACCACCTTGGCAAACCGCCGATGCGGCTTCATAGAATTTGTCATTGTCTGGCTTGGTCTCGGGGTCAATGTTCAACAAGCAAGTGGAAGAGTCCGGCAATGAAACCCGCAGGGTTTGCGACTCAGTGACGTCGTTGAGGAAAATCATGCCCTCGCCCACCACGCTGGTGATGAAACGATTGCCTTTGCCGAATACCGAGGCGCCCTGAGGTAATGGCCGGCCGTGCTGATCGTTCGCGGTGACCAGCATTCGACGCACTTTCACTACGTCGAAATCCACGGAGTTGAACGAGCCTCGACCCGCGGCAAGTACCTGGGTGCCGTTTTTCAGGTCCACCCGCTTGGGCAACGATTGGGTCTGCACCTCGACTCGGCTGTTGGTGTAGGCCGGCAGGCCCGCGATCACGGCTTGCCCGCTGAAGTCGGTCCAGACCGGGCCCTGTGGTGTCTGGACTTTCGCGGAACCGATATCGCCGACCGAAACGACGCCGAACGTGTCCTGTACGGTATAAGGCGAGAAGGTCAGGCCACCTTCGTGAGCCACTGCACCGCCCTGCAACTGCCCCGTGTAGCTGGTGCCCAGGGGGTCGCGACTGACGCCCAGGCCCACCCGGGTATAACGTGGCAGCAGGTCAACCTGAGCACGCACCGATTGCTCCCGGGCCCGGATGTCGCGCTCGACGCCGACTTCGTAATTCACATACTCGTTGACCCTTTCGCTCAGCGCAGTCCCCGCGGTGAACTGGTCTCCACGGCGACTGGTGAAGCTGCTTACACGACGATCCCCGCCCAGCGGCACACTGACCTGTAAGCGCAAGGACAGGTCGTTATCCAGAGAACTGTCAGGCCCACTGCCGGCAAATGAAGCGTCACGGCGGGCCCGTTTGCCACCCACTTGCGAATCCGCGATGAATGCAACATCGACGCGGCCAAACGTCTTGTTCCATGAGGCGAACACATGTTCGGTGGTTTGCCCGCCAAATTGAGCACTGCGCGTGTAGTTCAGAGAAAATATGCCCAGGATGGCGTCGTTCCAGCTCATGCCCGCCGTGTATTGGTGTTTGAAGTACGAGTCCAGCTCATCGGTTCTGAGCGAATGCCCCACTTCAGTGACTTCGCGGTAACCGCGCGTTTGGGTGGTTGCACTTAAGTTGACATCGATATTGGCGACCACCGGGCTGCTCACGGACAGGCTGCTACGTGAACCGGACACAGCCTTGTGGCTGTCTCGGGACAGGTTATGTCGTGCGTTAACCGAAACCCGCTGGAAAAACACACTGCTCAGGCTGCCACCCACCGCCCAATAATCATCGGCACTCAACAAGCCAAAACCCGCAGACGAATCGCGCCCCAGCCCCCAGGTGCCGCTGCCCATGGCAATCAACGGTGACGGGCCCTCTTCACCTGCCGTTCTGCGCAGTTCGCCAAGCGAGAAATAATAGCCAGGCGCCGCCGGGGCAGCCCCCGCGAACGACGCCGCCGGCACAACAAAACTGCGCTTGGCGCCCCGCACGTCAATCACACTGACGTCAAGATCACTGGTGCCATTGAGCAGGGGCAATCCGGTCAACCGGAACGGTCCTTCGGGCACCAGGGTACTGTGGATCAACACGCCGGACTGGCGCACCTCAACCCGGGACTGGCTTTGGGCCAAACCCTCGACCACCGCATTGTTGTTGCCTGCGGGTATCCGGGACTGCCCATCGGGAAAAAACTGCAAGCCGGAGAGCTGGATGCCACCAAACAGCGGGTTATTACTGGACAGTTGGCCCGCCTGGAAAGTCGAATGCAACGCGGCGATGTCCCGCTGCGCATAAGCATGCAGATGTTCAGTGCGCGTCTTGCCGTTGTCAGACACATAGAACTGGCGGCTGCGGACGATCCAGTCTTCCAGGTTGAAACCCGCTTCGGTATAGGCCGACACGAACCGTGTGGGCCCGCTGCGCGAGTGGCTGTCATACCCCAGCACGTCATAGTTGAACAAGGCCGCCGCCCCACCCCTGGAAAAACTTCCGGCCTCCCACTGCGGCTCACGCAGGGCCTGGGTGGGCACCACGAGCACCACTTCGTCAGTACCGGGCCGCAGGCGCACCATCGTCGTCGGGAACTGCCCGAGGAAATCATGACAAGTCTGGTCCGGCGTGACGCCTTCCAGAAGAACGCCCCGGGGCTTGACCAGTCCAGCCTTCTCCAGCAGCCCAGGGGTGAAACACAGCCCCCCCTGTGCGTCGAACCGGGCATCGACCAGTCCAAGGGGGTTTCCATTGACGCGCACCCCCACCACCTTGACGCCTTCGCGGAAGCGCGCCGCACTGCGAAAGTAGTCGGAAACCTTGGGGTCTATGCCGTGGGTGGTGAGCGCTGCAAGATCGAATCCCTCGCCGATCTCCAGCGCAGCCACGAGACCAGGCAAGCTCCATAGCGCCGCAAACCCGACGAGCAATGTGGGTTTGCAAGGCCGCGAAGGGGCGGCGACACGGTTATTCAGAGGCATCATCATGGGTCGATCAACCCTCATCGGTGTTGATCGGAGCTCGGTAGCTATCGACCGAAAACCCATAGACCGTTGCTGGCTGAATCTGAACTTGCGCGGTGCCGTCCAAGGCTGCGTCAACCTTCGCCACCAGCACCTCGCCCGGCAAGATGTAGGTACGCGGCAACATAGCCGAGGTATTTCCTGGCAGCAGTTGTACGTCCGGCGCCAGGCGCACGACATAGGCGCTGTCGTTATGGACGGTCAGTTGTTGCCCCGCCCGCTTCCACTTCAGCAACTCCCAAGGCGTGTGGTGCCGCGCCAGCCCCTGCGGATGCAGGATCAGCGGCAAATTCTGACGCAGGGTAATGCCGATGGTCGCACCACCCGCGGCCCGAGCCTGGGGGATGCCCTCGAAGGAGATACGCTTGAGCCGTTGGGTCTTGAGCGGCTCCTTCAAGGTGCTGATAAAGCGCACCAGCTGCGTCTCCCCTGCCTCCACTCGAGTGATAGGCGGTGTGACAATCAGTAGCGGCTCCAGGTCCTCAGGCACGTTTTCAACAACAGAATGAAGCAGCGCCGGTGCCTCGTCAGTATTCTTGATATTGATGGTGGCTTCACCGTCTTCTTCATATAGCACCACCACCGTTGTTTCCGGCAACATACCGTCCGCCGTGGCAACAGCGCTGAAACAAACACTCCACAGCAGCGCAAAACTTATTAAAAAAACACGCACTCGGCATTCTCCGCAACTCATGAAGTTGACGATCTGCTATCAACCGCCCACAGAAAAACAACCAATAAGAAATAGTGGTTTCTTGATCGGCTGTTTTCAGTTGTTTAGATGTAACTCAATACCAGCGTGGCGCGACCATCAATGGAAACGTCGCGGCTCAGATCCAAGTCCTGAGCCCTGTTGATTACCGCCTTCACTGCAAGTGTGCCGGTCAGTTGGCTGATAGAGGCCGGTGTGATAGTCACGCTGTTACGCCAAGAATACTGGCTTGGCGACTGGGCAACTTTGCCATCACTGTTCTGCCAGGCCCCCAGGCCTGTACGCATGATCGGATGCAGCACCGTTGCGGAAGACCGCAGGTCCCTGAGGGTCACAGAATAACCACCGGTTCGCCGGCCTCCCACCATGCCCAAGCCAAAGTTTTGCGCTTCGCTAAAGCCTGCCCCCAGGATACCTGTCACCTTGCTGCCCGCTTGCAGGTCAGTAAGGGTGAGCCCGAACCTGGCCGGTGTGGCGCCGCAATTGATGACAAGAGAAGTGGTCCTCTCCTCGCGCGGGTTGAACGACGTGCGGGACAACTCGCCGGAGCGAATCGTACCGTAGTCGATGATGCCACTGCCTGCCAGACTGAGATTGCATGCAGCGGGGGTAATGGTGCCCCTGACGACCAACTGGGCACTGGTGGTTGCCTGGGCACTCAGGGTCGCAGCCAGGCACGCAATACCTAAGGTCAATCCAATAATTTTTTTCATGTTTGTCCTGTCACTTGAAGTTCTCAGGCGCTCTTTATTTTCGGTCTTGGCGACTCCGTCGCCCAACGCCTTATCTTCCGTAATACAAAACTATAAATAAATAACACCTAGGCAGAATTGCCGAGTGACAGTCTGGCGCCTTGGCGCTTAGCAATTGAATCAGACAACACGTCATTTATTGTGGTATCGGGTTAAATCAAGCAATAACCTTTATCCATTAGCAGAGTAGTCCCAAGCAAGGTATCGGACAAAGAACTATTCCAACCCCTGTAAGCAAAGTCATGGGTATCTTGGCAACCGCATATGATTAAATACTCTTACCCCCCGAAGCACCTCTTCAACGGCCACATACAAATTTCTCCTACATTTATAATGAAACACCCTTACAGACAGCATTCATAAAATTACCGAAGCACAACGCGTTGGCGTCAGCGGTCGATCGTGGCACGATGGCGAGGTTATCGACCGAGATCCCCAAACCATGCCGCAATCCCAAGCCAAGAACCTGTCCTTGATCGCCGCCATCGACCTGGGCTCCAACAGCTTTCACATGGTCGTGGCCAAGGCCCAGAACGGCGAGATCCGCATCCTCGAGCGGCTCGGCGAGAAAGTGCAACTGGCCGCCGGGATCGACGACGAGCGCAAGCTCAATGAAGAATCCATGCAGCGCGGGCTCGATTGCCTCAAGCGTTTTGCGCAACTGATCAACGGCATGCCTACTGGCGCCGTGCGCATCGTCGGCACCAACGCCTTGCGCGAAGCTCGCAACCGCAACGAGTTCATCCATCGTGCCGAGGACATCCTCGGGCATCCGGTGGAAGTCATCTCGGGCCGTGAAGAAGCCCGCCTGATCTACCTCGGCGTGTCCCATACCCTGGCCGATACTCCCGGCAAACGCCTGGTGGCGGACATCGGCGGCGGCAGCACCGAGTTCATCATCGGCCAGCGTTTTGAACCGCTGCTGCGTGAAAGCCTGCAGATGGGCTGCGTGAGTTTTACCCAACGGTATTTCAAGGACGGCAAGATCACGCCGGCGCGCTATGCCCAGGCCTACACCGCGGCACGGCTGGAGATCATGAGTATCGAACACGCCCTGCACCGCCTGACCTGGGATGAAGCCATCGGCTCGTCCGGGACCATCCGCGCCATTGGCCTGGCCTTGAAAGCCGGCGGCCATGGCACTGGCGAGGTAAACGCCGAAGGTTTGGCGTGGCTCAAGCGCAAACTGTTCAAGCTTGGGGATGCGGAAAAAATCGACTTCGACGGCATCAAACCCGACCGACGCGCCATTTTCCCCGCGGGCCTGGCGATTCTCGAGGCTATCTTCGACGCCCTCGAACTGCAACGCATGGACCACTGTGACGGCGCCCTGCGCGAGGGCGTGCTCTATGACCTGCTGGGCCGTCATCACCACGAAGACGTGCGCGAGCGCACCCTCAGCTCGCTGATGGAGCGTTACCACGTCGACCTGGAACAAGCTGCTCGTGTGGAGCGCAAAGCCTTGCACGCTTTCGACCAGGTCGCCGAGGATTGGGACCTTGAAGACGGTGTCTGGCGGGAGCTGCTCGGCTGGGCCGCCAAGGTGCATGAAGTGGGCCTGGACATCGCCCACTACCACTACCACAAGCATGGCGCCTACCTGATCGAGCATTCGGACCTGGCCGGTTTCTCCCGGGAGGACCAGCAGATGCTCGCGCTGCTGGTGCGCGGCCATCGTCGCAATATTCCCAAGGATAAGTTTGCCGAGTTCGGCAAAGACGGCATCAAGCTGATCCGCCTGTGCGCGCTGTTGCGATTTGCGATCCTGTTCCACCACATTCGCGGTACCCAGGAAATGCCCCAGGTGAAACTGCATGCCGTTGGCGACAGCCTTGACGTGGTGT
This sequence comes from Pseudomonas sp. rhizo25, assembly GCF_031931935.1. Lineage (NCBI taxonomy): Bacteria > Pseudomonadati > Pseudomonadota > Gammaproteobacteria > Pseudomonadales > Pseudomonadaceae > Pseudomonas > Pseudomonas sp. rhizo25. The sequence continues at coordinate 364,910 of NZ_JAUJXA010000002.1, read as the reverse complement.
TCCCCAAGGGCTGGCTGGATGAAAACCAGTTGACCCAGGCGGACTTCGCCCAGGAAGCGGAATGGCTGACGCGGGTGGGGTTCAGCCTGAACCTGCGCTAAAAAGCACACCGATAGATAAATGTGGGAGGGGGCTTGCTCCCGATGGCGGTGGCCCTGCCGACTAATGTGTCGACTGATTCACCGCTATCGGGAGCAAGCCCCCTCCCACATTTTTTAGACCTCGCTGGTGCTGGGGTTTAGTTCACCGCAAGAATCGGGCTACCCAGCTTCTCCAGCAACGTCGCCTGCGCGCTGCGCGGGTTCTGGTTGCCGGTCGGCGTGTTACGCACGTAGCGACCGTCCGACTGCAGGCTCCAGCTGTGGGTGTTGTCGGTGAGGTAGCTTTCCAGCTCCTTCTTGACCCGCATGATCAGCTTCTTGCCTTCCACCGGGAAACAGGTCTCCACCCGCTTGTCGAGGTTGCGCTCCATCCAGTCGGCACTGGAGAGGAACATCTGCTCTTCGCCGCCGTTGAGGAAGTAGAACACTCGTGTGTGCTCCAGGAAGCGACCGATGATCGAGCGCACGTGGATATTATGCGACACGCCGACAATACCCGGACGCAGGCAGCACATACCCCGCACCACCAGGTCGATGCGCACGCCGGACTGGCTGGCTTTGTACAGCGCACGGATGATCTTCGGATCGGTCAGCGAGTTGAATTTGGCAATGATGTGCGCCGGTTTGCCGTCGAGGGCGAACTGGGTCTCGCGGGCAATCATGTCGAGCATGCCCTTCTTGAGGGTGAACGGTGCATGCAGCAGCTTCTTCATGCGCAAGGTCTTGCCCATGCCGATCAACTGGCTGAACAACTTGCCGACGTCTTCGCACAGCGCGTCGTCGGACGTCAGCAGGCTGTAGTCGGTGTAGAGCTTGGCGTTGCCGGCATGGTAGTTGCCGGTACCCAAGTGGGCGTAGCGCACGATCTCACCGGCTTCACGACGCAGGATCAGCATCATCTTGGCGTGGGTCTTGAAGCCGACCACACCGTAGATCACCACCGCACCGGCCGCTTGCAGGCGGCTGGCCAGTTGCAGGTTGGACTCTTCGTCAAAACGCGCACGCAGCTCGATCACTGCGGTGACTTCCTTGCCGTTACGCGCAGCATCCACCAGCGCATCGACGATTTCCGAGTTGGCGCCACTGCGGTACAGGGTCTGGCGCACGGCCAGGACATGCGGGTCCTTGGCGGCCTGGCGCAGCAGGTCGACCACCGGGGTGAAGGATTCGAATGGGTGCAGCAGCAGGATGTCCTGCTTGCTTATCACGCTGAAAATGTTTTCGCTGTTTTGCAGCAGTTTCGGGATCTGCGGGGTGAACGGCTTGTATTGCAGCTCCGGGTGGCTGTCCAGGCCGGTGATGCTGAACAGGCGAGTCAGGTTCACCGGACCGTTGACTTGGTACAGCTCGGACTCGGCCAGGTTGAACTGCTTGAGCAGGTAGTCCGACAGATGTTTCGGGCAGGTATCGGCGACTTCCAGGCGTACAGCGTCGCCGTAGCGCCGCGAGAACAGCTCGCCGCGCAGGGCACGGGCCAAGTCTTCGACATCTTCGGAGTCCAGCGCCAGGTCGGCGTTGCGGGTCAGGCGGAACTGATAGCAGCCCTTGACCTTCATGCCCTGGAACAGGTCATCGGCATGGGCATGGATCATTGACGACAGGAATACATAGTTGTCGCCAGCGCCGCCTACCTCCTCGGGTACCTTGATGATCCGTGGCAACAGGCGCGGTGCCGGGATGATTGCCAGGCCAGAGTCGCGACCAAACGCATCGATACCTTCCAGCTCAACGATAAAGTTGAGGCTCTTGTTCACCAGCAACGGGAACGGGTGCGTAGGGTCGAGGCCGATGGGGGTGATGATCGGGGAAATCTCGTCACGGAAGTAGCGCCGCACCCAGGTCTTGATCTTGGCGGTCCAGTGGCGACGACGAATGAAGCGGACCTGATGCTTTTCAAGCTCCGGGAGCAGGATGTCGTTGAGGATTGCGTATTGGCGATCCACATGGCCGTGCACCAGCTCGCTGATGCGAGCCAGGGCTTGGTGCGGTTGCAGGCCGTCGGCACCGGCTTGTTCGCGGGCGAAGGTAATCTGCTTCTTGAGCCCGGCGACACGGATCTCGAAGAACTCGTCCAGGTTGCTGGAGAAGATCAGCAAGAATTTCAGTCGCTCCAGCAACGGGTAGGACTCATCCAGCGCCTGCTCCAGCACGCGGATGTTGAATTGCAGCTGTGACAGCTCGCGGTGGATGTACAGGCTGCTGTCATCCAGGTTGGTGACCACGGCCACCGGCGCCGGCGCAGGTGCTTCAACGACCACCGCAGGCGCGGCCGGCTCCAGTTCCGGCGGGGTCTCGGCGACTTGTTCAACCACCGGGTGAGCGTCTTTTACAGCCACTTCTGAGAGTCCTTCGGTATTCATCGAGTGTTCCTGTGAGGGCTATTGTTGCTCTCTAAGCAATTGGGCGGCGCGGGCGGCGAAGTAGGTCAGGATGCCATCGGCGCCGGCACGTTTAAAGGCAGTCAGGGATTCGAGGATCACCCCTTCACTCAACCAACCATTCTGGATTGCGGCCATATGCATGGCGTATTCACCGCTGACCTGGTAGACAAAGGTCGGCACCTTGAATTCCTCTTTGACCCGATAAAGGATGTCCAGATAAGGCATCCCGGGCTTGACCATCACCATGTCGGCGCCTTCGGCCAGGTCCGCCGCAACTTCGTGCAGGGCTTCGTGGCTGTTGGCAGGGTCCATCTGGTACGAGGCCTTGTTGGCCTTGCCCAGGTTCAGGGCCGAGCCCACCGCATCGCGGAACGGGCCGTAGTAGGCGCTGGCGTACTTGGCCGAGTAAGCCATGATCCGCACATTGACATGGCCGGCCAGTTCAAGCGCTTCACGAATTGCCTGGATGCGACCGTCCATCATGTCCGACGGCGCAACCACCTGGGCACCCGCTGCGGCATGGGATAACGCCTGCCTGACCAGCGCATCGACGGTAATGTCGTTCTGAACGTAACCGTCTTCGTCAAGAATGCCATCTTGGCCGTGGGTGGTGAACGGGTCCAGGGCCACGTCGGTAATCACGCCCAACTCCGGGAAGCGCTCGCGCAGGGCGCGGGTGGCACGCTGGGCGATCCCTTGCGGGTTCCAGGCTTCTGCGGCGTCCAGGGACTTGAGCTCCAACGGCGTCACCGGAAACAGTGCCAGCGCCGGGATTCCCAGTTCGACCCAATTGGCCGCCTCGATCAGCAACTGATCAATGGTCAAACGCTCCACACCTGGCATCGATGCCACCGCTTCCCGACGATTTTCACCATCGAGCACAAATACCGGCAGGATCAGATCATTCGTCGTCAGTACATTTTCACGTACCAGGCGACGAGAAAAATCATCACGGCGATTGCGACGCAGGCGGGTAGCGGGGAACAGGCGATTGGCAGGGGTAAAGCTCACGACAGACTCCTGAGCCCGCGTTTACGGGCGAGCGTTGCAGTTATAAGCGGCCATTATGACGAAGGAATGACAGTTGTGCTTATCGATGCGACCTGTAGTCGCATTCGTCATTTATGTAGGAATTGTTCACTTCGTGACACATCTCGATACTTTCATGAATCTTCGTGAAGGCGTAGGCTGCGCGTTCATTTCGCCAGCACCCCAGACCATGCTTCAACAATTTCTGCATGACTTCGGTTACTTTGCCCTCTTCCTCGGCACGTTCTTCGAAGGCGAGACCATCCTCGTGCTCGCAGGCTTCCTGGCGTTCCGTGGCTACATGGATATCAACCTGGTGGTGGTCGTTGCCTTCTTTGGCAGCTACGCCGGCGACCAGCTCTGGTACTACATGGGGCGCAAGCATGGCCGCAAGCTGCTGGCACGCAAGCCGCGCTGGCAATTGATGGGCGACAAGGCGCTGGAACATATCCGCAAGCACCCGGATATCTGGGTACTGAGCTTCCGCTTCGTCTATGGCTTGCGCACAGTGATGCCCGTGGCAATTGGCCTGTCCGGCTATCCGCCACTGCGCTATTTGATCCTTAACGGTATCGGTGCGGCGATTTGGGCTGCTGCGCTGGGGGCTGCGGCTTATCACTTCGGCGCAGTGCTGGAAGGCATGCTCGGCAGCGTCAAGAAATATGAGCTGTGGGTGCTGGGCGCGCTGCTGGTGCTGGGCCTTGTCCTGTGGCTGCGCCGCCGCTTCAAGAATGCCCGTATCGCCCGGGAGGAGTGTGCCGAGGCCAAGGCCCGGCTGGCTGCCGAGCCAGCCCCGGTGGAAACACCTAAGACACCAGTCGAGTAAGCCGGCTTCTGCAACAGTAGAGGCCGATCACGCTCAGCAGACTGTAGCTCGCCAGCGCCAGCCAGGCCAGGTTGCTGGCGGGCCACAGACCCACCAACGGTGCCAGCCATACCAACGGCGCATTCAGCGCCAGCCGCGCCAGCTCGACCTTCAACGCCCACGGGCGATTCTCCAGCGCCACCCCCAAGGTAAACAGGCCCAGCGCCATGGTTCCCCAGCCCAGGACCAGTGCCGCCGAGGGCATCGCCTCGCCGAAATTCATTAGATAGCTGCCAAATCCCACATACGCTGCAAATTGCAAAGCGATGTACACCTGTTGCCGCGCATCCAGCGGCACCTCGAATTTGCGGAACTGGCTCAGGTCCGGCTTGGCCATCGGGTACTTGGCCTTGACGTCCGCCGGACGCCAGCCGGTGCGCATGAACCAGATGCGCAACTTGTCCCACCAGCTTTCAGTACGTCGGGCGTCATGCCATAACTGCGCATAAAACTGCAGGTTGGCCCACAGCGGGTTCCAACTGGCCAGGGGCGTGGTCACACCGAAAATGACCGGCTCGTTGTCGTCTTCCTCCTGGAACGTGCCGAACAGTCGGTCCCAAATAATGAACACCCCGCCGTAGTTGCGATCCATGTAGAGAGCGTTCTGTGCATGGTGGGCCCGATGATTGGACGGTGTGACGAAGAACCACTCGAACCAGCCAAGCTTGGGAACGTGACGGGTATGGACCCAGAACTGATAGAGCAGGTTGAGCGACGCCACGCTGATAAACACCACCAGCGGCACACCGACCACAGCCAGGGGCAGGTAGAAGATCCAGCTCAGCAGGAAACCGGTGCTGGTCTGGCGCAAGGCAGTGGTGAGGTTGTAGTCCTCGCTCTGGTGGTGCACCGAATGCGCGGCCCAGAGGATATTGCGCTCATGACCCATGCGATGCAGCCAGTAGTAGCACACGTCATAGAACACGAAGGCGAACACCCAGGTCCAGGCACTCTGGGTCGACCACTCGAACAGCGCCAGGTGCTTAAGGGCGAATGCGTAGGTCAGCAGACCCACACCCTTGGTCAACAACCCGGTGGTGGTGGACAGTACGCCGGTGCTGAGGCTGTTGATGGCATCTGCCACTCGATAGTTGCGCGCGCCGCGCCAACGGTCGGCCAGCAGTTCAACCACGATCAGGGCGATGAAAAACGGTACCGCGTAAGGCACGAAGTCCATGGGTTAGTCCGGTGTATTTTTTGTTACATCAAGATTAGGTGCACCGCCATGAGATCCCATTGGCAACAGGTTACAAATTAGTAGACATTTAACGCCATGAATCAGGAGAAATGCCCATGAGCAAAAAGATTGCAATGATCCTTTCCGGCTGTGGCGTGTACGACGGCGCAGAAATCCATGAAAGCGTGATCACCCTGCTGCGCCTGGACCAGCGCGGCGCTCAAGTCGAATGTTTTGCGCCGAATATCGCCCAGTTGCACGTGATCAATCACCTTACCGGTGAGGAAATGCCTGAAACACGCAATGTACTGGTGGAGTCGGCGCGCATCGCCCGCGGTGCAGTGAAGGACATTCGCGAAGCCAACGCCGCAGACTTTGATGCGCTGATCGTGCCTGGCGGCTTCGGCGCGGCGAAGAACCTGTCTGACTTCGCCGTGGAAGGCGCTGCCTGCAGCGTCAACCCGCAGGTACTGGAGCTGGCCGAAGCCTTCGCCGAAGCGGGCAAACCCGTGGGGTTGATCTGCATTTCGCCTGCGTTGGCCGCGAAGATCTACGGCCCGGGCGTGACCTGCACCATCGGCAACGATGCCGACACAGCGGCGGCCCTGGACAAGATGGGCGCCACCCACCACGAATGCACGGTGGAGGACATCGTCGAAGACAAGGCGCGCAAGTTGGTGAGCACACCGGCGTATATGCTCGGCAAAAACATCAGCGAGGTCGCATCAGGCATCAACAAGCTGGTGGACCGGGTGTTGGAACTGACCCACGAAAATGACTAACGCCCTCTTTCTGTAGGAGCGAGTCTGCTCGCGAAGAACGTCAACAATAACGCGGGCAAGCTGGATGAACGCAGCGCTCTCAGGTTCATCGCGAGCAAGCTCGCTCCTACAGAGGCCTCATCAAACGGGTCAGGATTCGGTCCAGCGCATTAGCAAACGCTTGCTTGTCTTTTTCCCCATGGGGCGGTGGCCCGCCGCCCATCTGGCCCTGCTCACGCAGGTCGGTGAACAGGTTACGCACCGCCAGGCGTTCACTCATGTTCGCCGGGCTGAACTCCTTGCCCCGTGGGTCAAGGGCTGTGACGCCCTTCTTCACCAGCCGGTCGGCCAAGGGCACATCGCTGCAGATCACCAGTTCACCGGGCACAGCATGCTCAACCAGGTAGTCATCAGCCGCATCCGGCCCGCTGGGCACAACGATGAGCTTCACACAGGAAAAGCTCGGCTTGATCTGGCTTTGCCCAGCCACCAGCACCACCTCGAACTGGCGCTTGAGGGCAAACTTCACTACCTGGTCCTTGGCCGCCCCAGGGCAGGCGTCGGCGTCGATCCATACTCGCATGCTACGCCGCCGCCCGGCGCTTCTCGGTCAGCCGGCTACGGCCATACAGCACCACAATCGCCAGGATCGCCACGGCCTGCGCACCCAACGAATACGCATCGGCATGGATGCCCAGCCAGTCGAAGTCAAAGAACGCCACCGGGCGCGTACCGAAGATGCCCGCCTCCTGCAAGGCCTTGACACCGTGCCCGGCGAACACCACCGACAGCGCGCACAGCAGCGCCGCGTTGATACCGAAGAACAGCGCCAACGGCAGCTTCGCCGAACCGCGCAGGATCACCCAGGCCAGGCCCACCAGCAGCACCAGCGCCGTGGCCCCACCCGCCAATACCGCGTTATGCCCGGCCGGGCCGGCTTGCAGCCATAGGGTTTCGTAGAACAGGATCACCTCGAACAGCTCGCGGTACACCGAGAAGAACGCCAGTACCGCAAAACCGAAACGCCCACCGCCGCCCACCAGGCTGCTCTTGATGTAGTCCTGCCAGGCCGCCGCGTGACGCCGATCGTGCATCCATACGCCGAGCCACAACACCATCACGCTGGCAAACAACGCCGTGCAGCCTTCGAGCAGTTCGCGCTGGGCACCGCTGACGTCAATCACATACGCCGCCAAGGCCCAGGTGGCCAAGCCGGCCAACAGCGCCAGGCCCCAGCCGACGTTGACGCTACGTACCGCCGATTGCTGGCCGGTATTGCGCAGGAAGGCCAGGATCGCCGCCAGCACCAGGATCGCTTCCAGACCTTCGCGCAGCAGGATCAACAAGCCGGAAATGTAGCTCAACGACCAGCTCAAGCCATCGCCGCCCAGCAAGCCGGCGGACTCGGTAAGCTTGCCCTTGGCCGCGTCCAGGCGTTGCTGCACCTGTTCGGTAGGCAAACCGTCCTGCAATGATTGCCGATAGGCCATCAGGGCCTTCTCGGTGTCTTTGCGCACATTGGCATCGACGTTATCCAGGGAGCTTTCCACCAGTTCGAAACCTTCGAGGTAAGCGGCGACCGACAGGTCGTAGGCCTGCTCGTGGTCACCGTTGCGGAAGGCTGCAAGGCTCTTGTCCAAGGTGGTGGCGGTGTAGTCGAGCAACTGCGCGGGGCCACGCTGGACTTGCGGCGGCTGCGCACGCTGGGCGCGGAAAGCCGCGGCGGCGGCCGGACCATTGGCGGCGAGCACTTCATTGGGGGTCTGGCGCGCCAGGTCGGCCAAGTTGAACGCCTGCGCGCTTTTGGCGGCAGCCGGGTCGGCGGTGAAACCGGAGATGTAGGTAGCCAGGTCCCAGCGCTGACGGTCGTCCAGTTGATCAGCGAACGATGGCATATCGGTGCCTTCGACACCCAGGCCGAGGGTGTTGTAGATCGCGTACAGGCTCAAGCGATCCAGGCGTGCAGCATCGCGCAGGTTCGCGGGTGGCGGCGTAAGGCCCACGCCCGCCGGGCCATCACCGGCACCGGCCGTACCGTGGCAGACCGAACAGTGCTGAGCGTACAGCGGCGCGCCGCGTGTAGGGTCGGGCGTGATGGCCGGGGCCTGGCTGACTTCATAGGCCACCGCCAGCTTGGCACCCAACTGACGGGCCTGACGAGCCACACCCGCACCGTCCTGGCGGGCATTGACCGCCGCCAGCAGTTCCTCGACGCCGGTTACCAGCTCGGCGCGCTCAGGCTTATCCGGCAGATCGGCCACCAGACCCTGCAACACCCCAAGAAACTCCACCTGCTCGCGGTATTCCGAGTCGTCCACCACCTTGCCCGCCTCTACCGTCGGAGGGTAGTCGGCGCCAATGTAGTCCAGCAAATGCAGGGCTTGTGGCGCGCCTTCGGCGGTTGCGGCCAAGAGATTGAAGCTGCACGACATCAGCGCCGGCAACAGCAGCCACGCAAGAAAGCGGAAAGGGGCAGTCATGAATGAATCTCAAGTGGAAATACGAAGTAACACTATTGTTGAGCTTTAATGGATTCGACTCAAGGTGTTATTTCATATCGCCACAAAACCAATGTGGGAGGGGGCTTGCTCCCAATGACGGAGTTTCAGTCAACAGACTCATCGACTGATTCACCGCTATCGGGGCAAGCCCCCTCCCACCTTTTTGTGCCGGCTTGTTCAGTTACGTTGTGGCGCGGTGCAAGCTTGCGAGGAAACCGGCGGCACCGACAAACAAACCGGCAAAGGTGCGGTTTACGCGTTTCTGCTGCTTGGGCGTGCGCAGCAGCCGCAGAACTTTAGAGGCCAACCCCGTGTAGCCCGCCATCACGATCATATCGACACTGATCATGGTCGCACCGAGGATCAGGTATTGAATCAGCAACGGAGCCTGCGGGTTCACGAACTGCGGCAGCACCGCCAGCATGAACACCAGGGCCTTGGGGTTGCTGGCGTTGACCAGGAACCCCCGGAACATCATCGCCATCGGCTTGCCGATCGGGCGTACGGCGGCGTCATCGGTCATGTCCATGGGCAAGGCGCGCCATTGCTTAATGGCCAGGTACACCAAGTAGGCCACCCCAAACCATTTGATTGCATAGAACGCGGTAGACGACGCCGCCAGAATGGCGCCCAAGCCGCCCGCCACCACGGCAATCTGCATCGCCAGGCCAAGCTGCAGGCCGATGGCGTTCCAGTAGCCACGCACAAAACCGTATTGCAGACCGCTGGACATCGAGGCGATGGCTCCGGCGCCAGGGGAAAGAGAAATGATCCAACTGGCCAGGAAGAAAGCCAGCCACGTGTCGAGAGCCATTGCGCACCTCAGAAGGGAGTTAGCGGTTGTGCCTTAAGCTAACTCCACCGACCAAAGCCTGGCTATAAATTTCTGTAGGAGCGAGCTTGCTCGCGAAAAACTCACAAGCGATACGGGCCGGCTGGATGCACTGCGTTACCGTTGACGATTTTTGCGAGCAAGCTCGCTCCTACAAGATATTCGTACCTGTTCCCGGCCAACGTCGCACCGAACGCTGGAAGAACAAACTGTTGGGCACCTGCACCATCGCGCTGCTGGTGCCGGCTTCCTCGACTTCGATCAACGTGGTGTAGAGCAGATTGATCGCCACCACCCGGCCCTTCACGCCAGGTTTGTCGACGGTGTCCACCAGTTCGACGATGTCACCGAGACGGAACGGCCCGACCGTAAAGATCAGGATCGCGCACAACAGGTTGGACAGCACCGACCACATGGCGAAGAACGCCACTGCCGCCACCGCGACAAACCCCGACAGCGCCGTCCATAAGACAGTGGCGGACACACCCAGGCGGCCCAGCACAAAGATCAGCGCACTGCCCATGATCAGCCAGCGCAGGCCGCCACGCAGGGGCATCAGTAACTGCGGCGGCAGCGGGTAGCGCTCACCCAGGCGGGTCAGGCCCTTGGCGACAAAGCGCTGGGCCAGGTAGCCGGCCAACAGGATCAGCAGGATTTGCACGCCGATCCATACGGGCTCGACCCATTGCGCCGGCAACGGCAGTTGCAACGCTTCCATCAGGACAGCGCCTCCAGCTCCGCTTGCAGGGTTTCGAGCAACTCGAGGGCCTCCATCCAGGTTTCCTCCAACTGCCCTTCGCGCACCTTGAGCTTGGCCTGTTCGGCCAGCAGGTCGCGCAGTTCATCCTTGCGCACGGCCTCGTACACGGCGCTGTCGCCCAGGCTGGCTTCGATCCTGGCCAGGCGCTCGTGCACCTTGCCCAACTCGGCTTCCAGCTTGTCGGCTTCACGCTTGTGCGGGGCCAACTGCTGGCGCAATGCGGCGGCAGCCTGGCGCTGGGCTTTCTTGTCGGTCTTGTCTGGATTGACCGGCGTGTTACTGGCCGGCGCATTGCGCAGGCGGTAATCGGTCAGCCAGCGCGCATAGTCGTCCAGGTCGCCGTCGAACTCTTCGACCTTACCGTCAGCCACCAGCAGGAAGTTATCGGTGGTGCTCTTGAGCAGATGGCGATCGTGAGAGACCACCAATACCGCACCGCTGAATTCCTGCAGGGCCATGGTCAGCGCCAGGCGCATTTCCAGGTCCAGGTGGTTGGTCGGTTCGTCAAGCAGCAGCAGGTTCGGGCGGTCCCAGGCGATCAGGGCCAGAGCCAGCCGGGCTTTTTCGCCTCCGGAGAAATTCAGCACTGGCTCATCGATGCGCGCACCACGGAAGTCAAAACCACCGAGGAAATCACGCAAGGTCTGCTCGCGTTCGGTCGGCGCCAGGCGTTGCAGGTGCAACAGCGGGCTGGCCTTGGAATCGAGCGAGTCCAGTTGGTGCTGGGCAAAGTAACCCACCACCGTGTTCTCGCCACGGGTCAGGCGACCAGACAGAGGCTCAAGCTCGCCCGAGAGGTTCTTGATCAGCGTCGACTTGCCCGCGCCGTTGGGGCCCAGCAAACCGATACGAGCGCCTGGCGTGAGCTGCAGCTTGACCTTCTCCAGGATGGTTTTGTCGCCATAACCCAGGCGCGCATCAGAGAGGTCCAACAATGGGCTGGAGATCTTCACCGATTCGCGGAATACAAAATCGAACGGCGAATCGACATGGGCCGCCGACAGCTCTTCCATGCGCTCCAGGGCCTTGATCCGGCTCTGGGCCTGGCGGGCCTTGGTGGCTTGGGCCTTGAACCGGGCGATGTAGCTTTCCATGTGCGCACGTTGCGCCTGTTGCTTCTCATAGGCCTGTTGCTGCTGGGCCAGGCGCTCGGCGCGGGCGCGCTCGAACGCGGTATAGCCGCCACGATAAAGGGTGATCTTCTTCTGTTCGACGTGGGCGATGTTATCGACCACGGCATCGAGGAAATCCCGGTCGTGGGAAATCAGTAGCAACGTACCCTGATAGTTCTTGAGGAAGTCTTCCAGCCACAGGATCGCATCAAGGTCCAAGTGGTTGGTCGGTTCGTCGAGCAGCAGCAGGTCCGAAGGGCACATCAGCGCTTGGGCCAGATTGAGGCGCATGCGCCAGCCACCGGAGAAGTCGGCGACCGGACGGTCCATCTGCTCGTTGGTAAAACCCAGGCCGGCAAGCATCTTGCGGGCACGGGCGTCGGCGGTATAGCCGTCGGCACTGTCCAGCTCAGCGTGCAGGCGGGCCTGGGCGGCACCGTCCTGGGCTTTTTCGGCTTCGGCGAGGTCGTGTTGCACCTGGCGCAGGCGCAGGTCGCCATCGAGCACGTAGTCGATCGCGATGCGGTCCAGGGTGTCGATCTCCTGGCGCATATGGGCGATGCGCCAGTCGGCCGGCAGCAGGCAGTCCCCGGAGTCCGGGGTCAGCTCACCCAGCAACAAGGCGAACAACGTGGATTTGCCGGCGCCGTTGGCACCGATCAGGCCGGCTTTGTGACCGGCGTGCAGGGTCAGCTCGGCGTCTTCAAGAAGACGTTGCGGGCCACGCTGTAATGTTAGGCTTTGAAGTCGGATCATAATGGCGGCGGAGTCTACCAGCTTCGTTGGCCGCTGGCTTGGGTGTGAATATGTGCGCTGACCTGTGGAGCTTTGCCCTCTCGACCTACGCTCGCCCGGGTGTAGAGGCTGCTTGCCTGCGCTTGCAGGAACAAGGAGCGGATGTGTGCCTGTTGCTGTGTGGTGCGTGGCTGGAACAACGAGGGGTGGCGTATACGTTCGAACGCGTGCAGGCATTGCAGCTGCTAGCTCGCCCCTGGCGGACACAGGTGGTCGAACCGTTGCGACAAGTGCGTGTGCAATGGCGAACCATGGCGCAGCAGGATACGCAACTGGCATCGCTACGGGAGCGGGTCAAGACTCTAGAGATGGAAGCCGAGCGAGCATTGCTGATGCGCTTGGAAACGCTGGCGCAGGCATGGCCTATCAATGAGGGGGTGGGTCAGTACGGATGGCTTGAAGGCTTGGCGACCGAAGCCGCCAACCTTGACCACGACGCGCTGCAGCGGCTGCGCGTCGTAGTCGCCAACACTTAAGAAGCGTTGGTTTGGGTGGTGCTTGGCGCTATCGATGCAGGGGTGCTGCTGGTCGATGCGGTTGGAGCGGTTGAAGCGGTTGCATTGGCAGCAGGTGCTGCTGGAGTGGCTGGCTTGGCGGGTGCTGGTTTTGCAGCAGCGGGTTTGGCGGCTGGTTTCGCGGCAGCAGGTTTAGCAGCTGGCTTGGCGGCCGGTTTCGCGGCAGCAGGTTTCGCAGCTGGCTTGGCGGCTGGTTTCGCAGCAGCGGTTTTAGCAGCTGGCTTGGCGGCTGGTTTCGCAGCAGCGGTTTTGGCAGCTGGCTTGGCGGCTGGTTTCGCAGCAGCGGTTTTAGCAGCTGGCTTGGCGGCTGGTTTCGCAGCAGCGGTTTTAGCAGCTGGCTTGGCGGCTGGTTTCGCAGCAGCAGTTTTGGCAGCTGGCTTGGCGGCTGGTTTCGCAGCAGCGGTTCTGACAGCTGGCTTGGCGGCCGGTTTCGCAGCAGCGGTTTTGGCAGCTGGCTTGGCGGCTGGTTTCGCAGCAGCGGTTTTGGCAGCTGGCTTGGCGGCTGGTTTCGCAGTAGCGGTTTTGGTAGCTGGCTTGACAGCCGGTTTCGCAGCAGCAGTTTTCGCAACCGGCTTGGCTGCAACTTTTGCAGGGGCACGAGCGCCCAGTGCTTTCCCTACGGCTTCCTTCACACGACCAATGCCCTGGGCCAGCTTCAGGCTTTCCTGAGCGTCTTTCTTGAGTTGGGAAATGTAGCTGCGGGTCTCAGCTTGACGATCCTTGAGGGCATCCAGCAGGTCCTCAAGTTCTTTAACGGCGTCCTTGGCTTTGGCTTGCGCCTTGGACTTGCCGGCTGTAGCGGCGTCTTGCAATTTGGTGCGGGACTTGTGCAGTTTTTCTTGGGCTTTACCGCGTTGTTTTTCCAGTTTGGCGAGCAGTTTTTCTGCATCGGCCAACGCCTGGGAACATGCGCTTTCGAGATGTTCGAGCAGGCTGCCCGAAAGTTGTTGGAGCAAGTGCAACGGGGTATTTACAGGCTTCTGTTTGGCCGACATGGTTTACCTCCTGGCTGACGTGGGTGCGGCTCATACTAGCCCTCTGCTCTTACCGCCGCTAGGGCATGTTGACAGTATCGTTTGCCTTGCGTTGCACCGTACGAAAATTCTTATCGATATAACGAAAAACCGCGCCACTTTTTACTCACTCACCCTGGCATAATCCGTCGCACTTTCGCCGGGAGACTGCCCATGTCGCGTTACCTTTTTCTAGTGCTTGGCTTGGCGACCTGCTTAGCGGATGCGAGCGAGCAACTGCCGTCAAAAACCACCGCCTCGGATCCGCACGATCTTGCCTATAGTCTCGGCGCAAGCCTCGGCGAACGGTTACGCCAGGAAGTCCCTGACCTACAGATCCAGGCACTGGTGGACGGCCTCAGGCAAGCCTACCAAGGCAAGCCGCTTGCGCTGGACAACGCACGTATCGAACAGATACTCGCCCAGCACGAAGCACAGAGCGCCGCCGACGCCCAAATCCCTCAAAGCGAAAAAGCACTTGCCGCCGAACAACGATTCCTGACGCAGGAGAAAGCCGTCACTGGCGTGCGCGAATTGGCAGACGGGATCCTGCTCACCGAGCTGGCGCCTGGCACAGGTAATAAACCGCTGGCCAGCGATGAGGTGCAGGTGAAATACGTGGGGCGACTACCCGACGGAACTGTCTTCGACAAAAGTACGCAGCCGCAATGGTTTCGCCTGGACAGCGTAATCAGCGGTTGGAGCAGTGCGTTGCAACAGATGCCGGTGGGTGCGAAATGGCGCCTGGTAATTCCTTCATCCCAGGCCTATGGCGCAGATGGGGCGGGTGAGTTGATTCCACCCTTTACTCCGCTGGTGTTTGAGATTGAACTGCTCGGCACTCGCCACTGACCCATAAAAAACGGTGCGACATGCGCACCGTTTTTTTATATCGTCGTCAAGGTTCAGACCTGGGTGGCCGGCTCTTCCTTGTGAGCGTTGTGCAGCACTTCGATCAGGCAATCCTCCAACTCGAAACGCTCATGCAGCAGCGCACCCAATTCTTTGAATTTTTCCGCTACACATTTCCCTGCATCACACAGGTCGGTGAACGCCAGCAGTTTCTCCGTGATCACATCGATGCGCGGGTAAATAGTCTCTGCCAGGTCGAGGCCACGCTGGTCGTCGAAGGCTTGCGCCTCTTTGGTCAGTTGCTCGTAGACGCCGAAATGGCCTGCCGATACATAATCCACCAGTGCTCCACAGAAATCCTGCAATCGCTCGCGATTCTCACCCAATGCTTCGGGCTTGGCACCGAGAGCATCAAAGGCCCGAACCAGTTCGTGGCGTGCCTTCAACCAGCTGTCGATCAGCTTGTGCACCCCACCCCAGCGTTCCTGAGCATTCTGACAACTTTCCAGCATGATGATCTCTCTTCCCTATAGGGGGGTGCTGCTGCTATGTACCTGCGCAACACTTCGAGGATAAAGCAGCAGCCGGACAAGGCCGCGTCTGACAAACGGTTTGGATAACGCGTGCGGGCCAGATTATGCCCGCACGACTGTGGCTTCAAGGTACGCAGGAGAGAAAGTTCATACAAGTGTTTAATCCACTCCTACAAACTGCGTTCGGTTTTCATGGCCTTGCAGGGCGCAAATGCCTACAAAATAACAACCTTGAAAATTGCATGGTGCCCAGGATCAGCATGGTTACGAAGAACAACAGGCTCCACTCGGGAAGGCTCAGTTCAAATAGCGTCCAGGTGATTTCGACGCAATCGACAGTGCCGTTGAACACTGCACGTATGGCCTGCCAGAACGACAGGCTCTCAATCATGGATTGCAGGTTGGGCCAGCAATCCCGGACCTGGCCTGGCGGCATACTCTGCAGTAGCACTTGGCGCCCCGCGGTAATGGCGCCAAGCAGCGCACATCCCATGCTCGCCAGCCCATACAGGCAAACGCCCAAGCGCCCAGGGTTATAAAGAGCAGCGACCAGGTTGATCAACGTAAACGTGGCAAGCAACAGGCGTTGTACCTGGCATAAAAAACAAGGCTGTAGCAGCGCGCCATATTCCAGATAAAAGGACGCGCCCAACGTCAGCGCACCTGCCATGAACGCCAGGAAAAACAAAGAGCGTAAAGGGGCCAAAGACATTGTTTATCCGCACTGCAAGAGATAGGACGCTACGGTAGAGTAAAGGCCCGACCCCTTTCAATACGCTCTAGAGCAGACTATTCCGCGAAAACGTAAGGACATCCCGCCAGAGCCAGGAGGAAATCCAATTACAACAAGTAGGAATTAGTAACAACACCGCTTAAGCCAAGTGTTTACGGGGGCATGGCGGACCGGGTGTCAGATAGGTCGGAGCCAATCTGTTCACCCTTTCCTACTTCAAACTCGCACAGGGACTGGCAGCGGCGAGGACAGCAGACGATTGTCCAGCAACCCCAGGCCTTCCTGGAACAATTGGTTGCTGCGCTCGGTGTCGCCCAACTGGGCCAGCAGGCGGGCCAGTTCGGCGCAGGCTTCAGGATTGCGCTGCACTTGCAGGCTGCTTTCCAGATAGTCCCGTGCCTTGCCCCACAGACTGTTTTGCAGGCAGAGGCGGCCCAGCGTCAACAGCAAACTGGCATCGCCAGGATGATCCTTGAGCCAGCCTTCGGCAAACTTCAATTGACGTGCAGGATCACTGCCGCGCAGCAGGCCATACAGCCGGATCAAGTGACTGTCATAGCCACGCTTGAGCGCGCCACGTAGCACCTCCTCGGCTTTGGCATCCGCGCCAAGTCGACGCAGCTGGTCGGCATACGCCAGCACCAGCTGTGGCTGCTGGCGCTGGGCCGAAGTCAATTGCTCCCATGCCCGTTCGAGGGACTGCAAGCCCGCTTCACCTTGCTCTTCACGCTGGGCAGCCAGGCTGAGGTTCTCGCCCCAGGCGCGACGCTCCAGCTCGGCCAGCTCGCCCGCAGGCAGCACTTTGTCCTTGCGCAGTTCAGGCAACAGGCGAATCACCGACGACCAGTCGCCACGCTGCTGATGCAGGCGTTGCAACTGTCGTAGCACCTGCGCGTTATGCGGATGACGCTCGTGCATCGCCTGCAGGGTAACCAGGGCGCCGTCGGTATCGCCTCGGTCCATCTGCAATTGCGCATGGCTCAGCGCAACCGCCAGTTCGGCCTGGGGCTGGCGCTCCAGGGCGCGCTCGAGCAAGCCATCGGACTCCTCATAACGGCCCTGCTCATTGGCCGCACGGGCGGCACCGATGTAATACAACAACGGCTGGCGCTCTGCTTCCGCGGCGCGGTGCAAATGGCGTTCGGCGCTGGCCCAGCGGCCCTCGGCAAGGTCCATCTGGCCTTGCTCGATAGCAATCTGCACACGGCGGCTGCGGTTGCGCCGCGACCAGGGATTGACCACGCCACTGGATGTGGTGACCAGGCTCAACAACACGCGCACCAGGTAGATCGCCAGGCCGATGGCAAATACCGCCACCAAGGTAGCCCACAGGCTCGATTCGTAATGCAGCAAATGGGGATAGGTAATCAGCACGTAGCCGGTGTGTTTCGAAATGCCCACGCCCAGCGCCAGTGCGACCGCAATCGCCAGCACCAGGATCACATAGAAACGCTTCATCAGCTCTACTCCTGGGTCGCCGGTTGGCCAGCCGAGGCCTTGGCATCATCGGCAGACTGATGACGACGTTCGAGGTACGCCTGCACTGCGGCCAGGCTCGCCGCCAGGTCTGGGGTCACCACCGAAACGGCCTTGGGCTCGAGTTCAGCGATACGCGCCAGCATCGCCTTGCTCTGCGGGTTGTCCTGGTTGAAGTTGTCTTGCAACACGCTACGCGCTTCACCCAGCGAGCGGCTGTACACCGCCGACTCGCCATTCAGTGCGGCCCATTGTGCTTGCTCCAGCGCCAGGCTCAGGGCCAGTCGCACTTGGTTCAAGCCTTGGCCCGCCAACAATGGGCGGATGTTGTCATCCGGGTTGAAGTCGATGCGGAAGTAACGGGAAATCTGCTCCCACCACTGGCTCAACCAGTTCTCCGTATCGCTGGTAGGACGCCCTTGGGAGGAAGGCTCGGTGAGTTGATACTCCGGCGCAATCGCCGCCAACTGCACGACCTGGTCACGCAAGGCCGCCAGCTGCAGGTAAAGGCCGGTACGATCTGGTTGCTCGGTGCTACGCAGCGCGGCCAGGCTCTTGGCCAGTTGCTCGCGCGCGGCGAAAGCGCCTGGGTCGCTCTGCTCGCGAAGAATTTCGTCGGCGCCCTGGACCAGCGACTGAGCGCTGTTGATGTCTTGTAAGGCGGACAAGCGCAAGCTGGCCAGACGGATCAGGTGCTCGGCTTCGGCCAGCCGCCAGTCCTTGCGGCTGGCGCCCAACACGGTTTCCAGACGCTGGTTCAGGCGCTGCTGATCACCCTGCAGTTGGGCGACCAGGCGGCGACGCTCTTCCAGTTCATCCGCGCCCGGCAACTGCGCCAGGCGGGCGGCCAATTGTTGCTGGCTTTGCTTGAGGCTCTGGGATTGGTCATCCAGGGTTTGCACCTGGCCCAGCTGATGCTGGCTGCTGGCTTGCAGCGCGCGGACCTGCCAGATCCCCCAGCCGCCGGCGGCTACGCCCACAGCGCCCAGAAGCAAGGCGACGATTGCCAGGCCATTGCCACGGCGTGGCGTACTGACCGGTGTCTCGACCGGCGCATCGAGCGCGGGCTGAGCTTCATCTTTAGGCAAGGCTGTTTCGCTCACGTATCCGTCCTTTGCGTATCAGAGAGTGGGAACGGGATAGCTCCCTAACGCCACTAACAAAGCCGCGGCACTCGCGCCACGACAATCCACAACTTTTTCTGCACCAGCGGCCCGCGCCATTTCATAGACGCGCGGACTGGGCACGAACAATGGCAGCTGTGCCACCTCTGGCCAATCGGGGCCGGCCATGGCCTGCAAGTGTAAAAAACCCTGCCCACTGCTGACCACCAGGCCGTTCAAGCGTTCCAACTGGATGCGCTGCATCAGTGCGCCCGCCTCGTAAGCCGGGAGAAAACGCCGATACAATTCCAGGTAGTCGACACTAGCACCTTGCTCGCGCAAACGCTCTGCCAGCAGCTCCCGCCCGCCTTTGCCGCGCAGGATCAGCACCCTTGCACCCGGCCGGGCAGTAGCCTCGCGCAATGCAGGCAATTGAAGCAAGGCCTCGCTGTCATCGCCAGTGGCTGGATAGTGAACATCGAGGCCATGATCGGCCAGTATCTGCGCCGTCGCCGCCCCAACGCTGAACCAGGGCATTGGCGCCGGAGTACTCTTCAATCGTTGCAAGGCCAGGCGCGCGGCCGGTTTGCTCACCACGATGACCGCGCAATAGCGCTGCAGCGCGCCGAACAACGCTTGTTGCTCGGGCGTGACCGGCAACGCTTCGGTTTCCAGCAAGGGTAGGCTGCTGCTGTAGATACCAGCCTCGGACAGCAAGGCCCCCAGGGCCTTCGAGTCCTCGGCAGGCCGCGTCAGCAGCACGCGCCAGTCGGTCACTGCGGGCCGGCCTCGCCATAGACTTTCTGCAGGATGGCGCCAGCGCCTTTGCCCAGCAACTCCTCGGCGACCTGGATGCCCAGGGCCGTGGCATCACGTTGCGGGCCGCGCACTTCGGCGGTCAGCAGCGTACCGCCGTCCGGGTCGCCGACCAGGCCACGCAGCCACAGGTTTTCACCTTCGAGCACCGCATAGCAGGCGATTGGCACTTGGCAGCCACCATTGAGATGCTTGTTCAAGGCACGCTCGGCGGTGACACGCACTTCGGTATCCGCGTGATCAAGGGGCTTGAGCAGTGCGTGGATTTCGCCGTCGGCGGTGCGGCATTCAATGCCGACCGCACCCTGCCCGCCCGCGGGCAGGCTGTCTTCGATGCTGATGGCTGACGTGATGCGCTCTTCGAAGCCCAGGCGGATCAAGCCGGCAGCGGCAAGGATGATTGCGTCATATTCGCCGGCGTCGAGCTTGGCCAGGCGAGTGTTGACGTTGCCGCGCAGGAAACGGATCTGCAAATCGGGGCGCCGGCTCAGCAACTGAGCCTGGCGACGCAGGCTGGAGGTGCCGACGATACTGCCCAGCGGCAATTCATCCAGGGATGCGTAGGTGTTGGAAACAAAGGCGTCACGCGGGTCTTCGCGCTCGCAGATGCAAAAAAGGCCCAGGCCTTCAGGGAAGTCCATGGGCACATCTTTCATCGAATGCACGGCGATGTCGGCTTCGTTCTCCAGCAGCGCGGTTTCCAGCTCCTTGACGAACAAGCCTTTGCCGCCGATTTTCGACAGTGGCGAGTCGAGCAGCTTGTCGCCACGACTGACCATGGGCACCAGGGATACCTTGAGGCCCGGATGGGCCTGCTCAAGGCGTGCTTTGACGTATTCGGCCTGCCACAAGGCCAGGGCGCTTTTACGGGTGGCGATGCGGATTTCGCGAGAGGACATGGATCAATCCGAACTGAATAGTTACAGCGGATAATAACAGCTCAGGCAAATACGCTTTGATTTGAATCAGCAAGTGCGGGGCCTCCCTGGCCACATCGCACCGGGATAAGGAATGCAGACCGCGCCGCAGCCCTTGGGCTAAAGCTGCTGCATCATCTTGCGCACGCCGGCGACGTGGCGTCGGCTGACAATCAGTGCATCGCCGTTGAGTCCCTTCAGGAATAGCTGAAAGTGCCCCAGGGGCGTACGTTGCAGGCGCTCGATACGTTCACGGGCTACCAGCGCGTTGCGATGGATGCGCACGAAGCGGTCGCCAAACTCGTCCTCGAGAGCCTTGAGCGGCTCATCGAGTAATACCTCGCCCGACTCATGACGCAGGGTCACGTACTTGTGATCGGCAATAAAGTAGACGACCTGGCTAAGGGGTATCAGCTCGATGCCCTTGCGGGTGCGCGCACTGATGTGGCTGCGTGGCCCGTTACCACTTTGGGCGGCCGGCTGGGTCAAGGCAGCGAGCTGGGCGCGATTGGGTCGCTCGGCTTTCTTCAAAGCCTTGAGCAAGGCTTCGGCGCTGACCGGCTTGACGAGAAAACTGACAGTGCTGTCTTCGAGCGTCTGAGCAGAAAACTCATCCTGGGCCGCACACAACACCACGGCCGGTGGCGATTCGCGCTCGCTCAGGCGAGCGGCCACTTGCAGGCCATCGAGGCCCGGCATGCGGATATCGAGCAGCACCAGGTCCGGCTTGAGGCTGTCGATCAGGGTCAACGCCTCCTCACCGTTGGCGGCACTCGGTTCAAGGATTGTATAACCCTCGAGTTCACTGACCAGACGGCTCAGTCGCTCGCGGGCTTGGGGTTCGTCATCAACGATCAGGACATTCATATTGCGCTGGATTCCTGCGTGAGTCTCGCACAAGGATAGCGTAGACAGGTGCGGTGACTTACGTCACAGCGATCCACGCTAAGACTAGCGCGAGCGGCAAAAAGTGCCCTGAGAGCGGCACCCAAATTTACCCGGACCTGTTCAATAGCGCCCAGGACCTGCTGCCGTCGGGCATCGTCGTAGGGTTCACTGATACACAATCCGAATACCCCCCTGTTTAATGGATAGTCTGGTTATGACCGCATCAGTCGACTTTGGTGCATTCACACACTATCAGTGCAACTGTAGACGCTCACCGAGACGATATTGCTCAATCGTCAAATATCGTTTCAATAAGTACCTGCCTCCAGTCTCGTCCCGGATGCGGCCGGCGGCAAGGCACTTAGCCATCTACGCCGCAAATAAAATTGCCAGGCACCCGCAACACCGCCACCAAGGGCAACCCTGTTATTATCGCCGGCACACCTCCATGCCTCTTTCAAACAGATCACGAGCGAATCCATGAGCACCGACAAGACCAACCAGTCCTGGGGCGGCCGCTTCAGTGAACCCGTCGACGCCTTCGTCGCCCGCTTCACCGCCTCCGTCACCTTTGACCAACGCCTGTATCGCCACGACATCATGGGTTCCATCGCCCACGCCACGATGCTGGCCAAGGTCGGCGTGCTGACCGATGCCGAGCGTGACAGCATCATTGACGGCCTGACCACCATCCGCGGTGAGATCGAGGCCGGTACGTTCGACTGGCGCGTCGACCTGGAAGATGTGCACATGAACATAGAGGCGCGCCTGACCGACCGCATCGGCGTGACCGGCAAGAAACTGCACACCGGCCGCAGCCGTAACGATCAGGTAGCCACCGATATCCGCTTGTGGCTGCGCGATGAAATCGACCTGATCCTGGCCGAAATCACCCGCCTGCAAAAAGGTTTGCTGGAGCAGGCCGAGCGTGAATCGGACACCATCATGCCCGGCTTCACCCACTTGCAGACCGCACAGCCGGTGACCTTCGGCCATCATCTACTGGCCTGGTTCGAAATGCTCAGCCGCGACTACGAGCGCCTGGTGGATTGCCGCAAGCGCGCTAACCGCATGCCATTGGGCAGCGCCGCGCTGGCGGGTACCACCTACCCGATCGACCGCGAGTACACCGCACAACTGCTGGGCTTTGACGCCGTGGGCGGCAACTCCCTGGATGGCGTGTCGGACCGTGACTTCGCCATCGAATTCTGCGCCGCCGCCAGCATTGCGATGATGCACCTGTCGCGCTTCTCGGAAGAGCTGGTGCTATGGACCAGCGCGCAGTTCCAGTTCATTGACCTGCCGGACCGCTTTTGCACCGGCAGCTCGATCATGCCGCAAAAGAAAAACCCCGATGTGCCCGAGTTGGTGCGTGGCAAGAGCGGCCGGGTATTCGGCGCACTGATGGGCCTGTTGACCCTGATGAAAGGCCAACCGCTGGCCTACAACAAGGACAACCAGGAAGACAAGGAGCCGCTGTTCGACGCCGCCGACACGCTGCGCGACTCGCTGCGTGCCTTTGCCGACATGATCCCGGCGATCAAGCCCAAGCACGCGATGATGCGTGAAGCGGCCCTGCGCGGGTTTTCCACCGCGACCGACCTGGCTGACTACCTGGTACGCCGTGGCCTGCCGTTCCGTGACTGTCACGAAATCGTCGGCCACGCGGTTAAATATGGCGTAGACACCGGCAAGGACCTGGCGGAAATGAGCCTGGAAGAACTGCGCCAGTTCAGCGACCAGATCGAGCAGGATGTGTTTGCCGTGCTGACCCTGGAAGGTTCGGTGAATGCCCGCGACCATGTGGGCGGTACTGCACCGGCACAGGTCAAAGCTGCTGTAGTACGCGGCAAAGAATTGCTCGCCAGCCGCTAAAACTGTGGGAGGGGGCTTGCTCCCGATGGCGGTGGGTCAGCTAAGGTTTTCTTACCTGATACACCGCCATCGGGAGCAAGCCCCCTCCCACACTTGATTATTTTTTGGCCGCAATCATCGCCATGAATGACGGCAGCGCCGCCTGCCTGTCCGCCTCCACCTTTTGCGCGTTGGGCATTTCATTCAGGCGCGCGAGCAGCGTCTTCGCCTTTGGTAACTCAGCCAGCAGATCCAGGCCAAACAGCTTCTCGCCCACACCACAGGCCAGATTCAAGCTGTACATGAAATACAGATCGGCAATGGTAAAACTTTCACCTGTCACATAAGGTGCGAACTTGCCATGCCGCCCCAAAGAAGCGATGCCCAGCAACAACTCGGCCTTGGATTTTTCCTTGATCGCCTCCGGCACCGGCATGCCGAAAAATGCCTCGGCGAAACACGCTCGCGCAGGCAGCTCGATGTAGAGCTCGATTTCTCGACACAACGCCAGCACCTGAGCCCGTTGAAAAGGCTCGGCCGGGAGCAGCGCAGGGCCCTCCTGGGTCTGCTCGATGTATTCGAGGATCACGCTGGTTTCGTTGATAAACCCCTGCTTCACGCCCAGCACCGGCACCTTGCCGCGGGGGCTTATCGCCAGTGCTTCGGGAGTTTGCCCGGCATAAAAAGGTACCTCTTCGAAAGGCAGCCCTTTCTCCAGCAACGCCAGTTTCACCATGTTGTAGTAGTTGCTGACCGAAAATCCGTAAAGCTTGAGCATCGCAAAGCCTCCAGGCCGGGTGCGGGGTTGGCTGCAAGAGTTATAGATGCCCGAAGCCGGGCTGACCAGCAGCATCACCTACCTGAATGGCGGTAGACTGACGTCCTTTCCTTAAGGAGCCTGCCATGAGCGAGCCGACCGATATTGATAACGACGAAGAAGAGTTCACCGAAAGCACGCTGACCCAGGCCATCGAAAACCAGATCGAAAGCGACAACCCGCCTGCCGCCAAGGCCACCTTCAATAAACTGACCTTGGTAGGTTACGAGCGCGAAGACATTTTGAACCTCATGGCCCATGTGCTGGCGGTTGAGATAGACAAGATGCTCGAAGAAGACCGTGCTTTCGATACCGAATGGTATGAAACGGCGTTGCGAGCGCTCCCTGAACTACCGCCTGAAAACAACTGAAACCAGCCTCGGCGTGGCCGGGAAGCCCGCTTCCTCGCCACAAATCTGCGCCATATCAATACCTACGACTTTCTCACTGGACAGCCCGCCAAAGTGCGTTCACCTTATGGCGTGCTAGCCTCTAATAAATTTAGAAAGTCTGGAGTCCTTATGTCGTATACACCCGAGTTGGTTGCCGAACTGGAAATCCTTGCACTCTTCAACCTGGGCAGTTCCCAGGAAGGTCTGAAAGTCCACCAGACTGCCGCTCCTACCGCCATTGCCGCTGCCAAGCGCCTGTTCGAGAAAAAACTGATCGACCAGCCGGATGGCGGTTATCTGACCAGCCTGGGTCGCGACGCCGCCGAACAAGCGCAAACCCTGCTGACTATCCTGACCACCAGCTCGACCAAAGAAGCCGCCTGATAACTGATACCGCCCGTGGAGTCCGCCCTCGCGGATTCCAAGGGTGTTGCTGTGCAACGGCGAAAATTCTGACACCAAAATCATTTCCCCTCTAAACCTCCTACGCTTCTGGCTGTAAACTCCTACACGGCCGCCCATGTCGGGCCCTGCGAGCCGCCGAGTTCGACATGACCCGCACCCATGAAATCCGCCCCGACCTGGACGAAGGCATCGACCGCAAGGTGCTGACCCAGTTGCGCGCGCGCTTCATGGCACTCAATGAAGAGCGCATGGCCCGTGCCGTCGAGGGGCTGACCCCGCGCCAGCAAAGCGTGCTGACCCTCCTCCCGCTATTTTTCCACGTCAATCACCCGTTGTTACCGGGCTACGTCTCCAGCACCACCCCGGCCGGGCTGTCGAATTTCGAACCTGACGATCAAGCTCTGACCGAAGC
This sequence comes from Pseudomonas sp. rhizo25, assembly GCF_031931935.1. Taxonomy (NCBI): domain Bacteria; kingdom Pseudomonadati; phylum Pseudomonadota; class Gammaproteobacteria; order Pseudomonadales; family Pseudomonadaceae; genus Pseudomonas; species Pseudomonas sp. rhizo25. Next base: position 339,870 of record NZ_JAUJXA010000002.1, on the reverse strand, counting down.
CCAGCGCCTGACCCGCTCATTCTCTTATAAGCCCCGCCACGGCAACCCGCCCCGACCGATCCACGGCCTATTCCTGATGGGCAGCCTCGGCACGCTGGCCCAGGCCGATCAAAGCGATATGGATGTGTGGGTGTGCCATGCGCCCGATCTGAACGACAACGAACTGGCCGAGCTGCGCAAGAAGTGCCAATTGCTGGAGGTCTGGGCCCTGGGCATGGGCGCCGAAGCGCATTTCTTTTTGATCGAGCCGACGCGCTTCGTATTGGGTGAGCGCGACACGCAACTGAGTTCCGACGATTGCGGCACCACCCAGCACTACCTGCTGCTGGACGAGTTCTACCGCACCGCCATATGGCTGGCCGGGCGCACGCCGATCTGGTGGCTGGTGCCGGTGTATGAAGAAAGCCGCTACGCCGAATTTACCCACACACTGATGTCCAAGCGTTTCATCCGCGCCGACGAGACCCTAGACCTTGGCCACCTTGCCCACATCCCGCCGGGCGAGTTCATGGGTGCCGGGCTGTGGCAATTGTTCAAAGGTATCGAATCCCCCTACAAGTCGGTGCTCAAGCTGTTGCTGACCGAGGTCTACGCCAGTGAACACCCAAACGTGCAATGCCTGAGCCTGCGTTTTAAACAGGCGGTGTTCGCCAACCAGGTCGATCTGGATGAGCTGGACCCTTACATCATGGTCTACCGCCGCATCGAGGAGTACCTCAAGGCTCGCAACGAGCCAGAGCGCCTGGAACTGGTGCGACGCAGCCTGTACCTGAAGGTCAACCGCAAGCTCAGCGTCGGCCAGCGCACTACCGGTTGGCAACGGCTGCTGCTCGAGCGCCTGGCTTTTGAGTGGGGTTGGGACCAACGCCAACTGGCCCTGCTGGACAGCCGCAGCCAGTGGAAAGTGCGCCAGGTCGCGTCCGAACGCCGTGCCCTGGTCAATGAGCTGAACTACAGTTACCGCTTCCTCACCCAGTTCGCCCGTACCGAACAGACCGTCAGCCTGATAAACAAGCGTGACCTCAATGTGCTGGGCCGGCGCCTATATGCAGCGTTTGAGCGCAAGGCCGGCAAGGTTGAGTTCATCAACCCCGGTATTGCTCCCGACCTGGCCGAAGATACCCTGACACTGGTGCAGTCGCCCAACCGCAAGGAAACTGGCCAGTACCATTGGGGCTTGTATAACGGCAACCTCACGGCCTTGGAATGGGAGCACTTCGCGCCGATCAAACGCAGCCGCGACCTGCTGGAAATGCTTACCTGGTGCCACCGCAACGGGGTAATCGACAGCAGTACCCGCCTGGCGCTGCACCCAGGCACCAGCGACATGACCGAGTTCGAGCTGTTCAACCTGCTGGGCAGCCTGCAGCAGACCATCGCCCTGCCCCTGGCCAGCGTCGATGAAGTCCGCCTGTTGCGTCCGGCAGTGCCGGAAGAAGTGTTGTTGCTGATCAACGTCGGCGTTGATCCGCTCAAACATCATCGTGAGCTGAATATCCTGATGACCACCGAGCGCACCGACTCCCTGAGCTATGCCGGTGTACGCGACAACCTGGTGCTGACCCTGGACCAGGTCACGCTCAATAGCTGGAACGAGGTGATGGTCAGCCGCTACGACGGCCCCCACGCGCTGCTCGACTGCCTGCGCGACTACCTCAACCAACTGCCGTCGGACCATCTGCCACGGCTGCGGGTGCGCTGCTTCTGTCACAACCGTGCGCAGTTCATTGCCCAGCGTGTGGAGGAGGTATTCGACACTGCGCAGAACCTGCTGCTCAGCCAGGGCAATCACCGCTACCTGCTTCAGGTGCAGCAGCACTATCACGTGATGGAACTGACACCGGGCCAGGCCACTCATGTGCCGCTGCCCACACAGGACGCGCTGATTGCCTACCTCAGTGAGGAACTGGCCAGCTACAGCCCGTGGCACCTGGACGCCATGGCCCTGGAAGACCACGACCTGGCGCTGCTGCTACCCATGGGCCAGGCCGATTGTGTGCAGGTGTTCTATCGGGTCAACGAAGGCTTCGCCGAGCTGTACGTGCTCGACGAATTCAATGCCCTCTGGCAGCAGCGCCTGCCATTCCACGATGAACAGAGTCTGCTGGCGCCACTGCAGCGCTTCCTGCAATCGACCCTTTACCGCCGGGAGGCGTTATCGTCCCTGGACGCGCAGCCACCCCTGGGTGAGATTCATACCCTGTACTACCAGCTAATGCCCTCAGGCAACTCCCGCGCGCGCCGCGTCGAGCCAAGGCCAGCCCCGCAAAATCCTGCCGACAAGCCGTTTTATGACGTGCAGGCGATTATCGGCAAGGGCGCGCCGGGCCAGGTGGGGATTACGTTGTACTGCAATCAGCGGGAATTTTCCGAGCTGGAATTCGGCGACCAACTGTTTGCCGTGGTAGCCCGGGAGATTGTCGCGCAACGCCAGGAAACCGAACGATACCGCTGCTATATCACCGATCTGGATTTGTCGGGCCTGCTGGGGGACGTGCAGAGCCCGAGCAATCTGTACCTGCGCTACAAGGCAGAATTGGAACAGTCACTCAATGCGGCGCTGGATCAGGTCTAGAGCGTGAAGGCGCCGCCATCTTTGGGCTGGCCTTCGACGTTGAGCAGTTCAAGCTTGAGTGTCTTGCCGCCCGGCGCAGGCCAGTCGATATGCTGGCCCACTTGCAAGCCCAGCAAGGCACTGCCCACCGGCGCGAGGATCGAGATCTTGCCTTCGTCGGCATTCGCGTCCTTGGGGTAGACCAGGGTCAGGTGGTAGTCCTTGCCACTGCCTTGCTCACGGCAGTGCACACTGGAGTTCATGGTCACGACAGTTGCAGGCACTTCATCGTGGCCAACCACTTCTTCGGCGCGGTCGAGTTCGTGTTGAAGGGCTTCGACGCCCGGCGAGTCCTCGCCTTCACGGTCGATCAGTTGCTCAAGACGCTGCACGTCGAGACGGGTAAGAATGATGGAAGGTGCGGTCATGATTCAGGCAGACTCCTTTTTTCTGCACAAAAAAAGCAAAACCCCGCCAGGAAAAGGCGGGGTTCTCACGGACCTCGATGAGTTGAGGTGTATCCGGACACTACCACAGCGACACAAATAAACAAGACAACGTCAGGCGCGTGCCTTGCGTTGCTCGGCTTCGGCGCAGATCACCCGGCGCCGCGCATCGTCGGCAGAGCGCCATTCGCGGATATCTTCCACATGGCGGAAGCAGCCGAGGCAGACCTTCTGTTCGTCCAGGCGACACAAACTGATACAAGGTGACGGCACCGCCGGGCTGACATTACTGAACAGCGGCTTGGGCGGGCGTACAGGTGCAGGCTGGGTCACGGTCAGATCTCGTCCTGCCCCAACTCATCAAAGTCCAGCTCGACGCCGGTATATTCCTGGACCAGGCGGGTGAGCATCTCGCCCAACAATTCTTCGCTCTTGTCGCACTGCCATTTGCCGCTTTCTTCGTCGTAGTCGAAGTGAACGCCACCGGAGCGCGCCGCCAGCCACAGCTGACGCAGTGGTTCCTGGCGACTGAAGATCAGTTGCTGGCCGCTCTCGAACTTGACGGTCAGCACACCGGCCGAGCTTTCCAGATCCACATCCAGGCCGCTGTCGTCGAAAATATCTTCCAGCTTCTCCTGGGTGGTATCCACCAGGTCGTGAAAACGGGCTTCGGTCAAACTCATCGTGGCAACCTCAAAAGTGTCTGGTTTTGCTCAAGCGCCGCACGATACGGACGCGCTTCGCCGATTGCAAAGGATACCGATTTCATTACAGACGGCAGTACGAAATATGCTCTAACAGCGTAACCCGCTTCCCAGTCATCTCGGCAAACCCCCGCCGGACGGGTATTGCGGCGCATAGGCAAGCTGGCGGGTGGTCGGTATACTCGGGCGCAATTAATGCATATTCAAGGATTTCGCCATGAAGCGCCTGATCTCTTCCCTTGCTGCGCTCGTCGCGGTCGCCTGTCTCGTCAGTGCCTGTGGTCAAAAAGGCCCGCTGTACCTTCCCGATGACAGCAAAGACCCGAATGAACAGGCGCAATCGTCGCAAAAGCCGTCAAAAGCGCATAAGCACGACACCTACTAAGGGACACTTATGGACGCTTTTAACTACCGGGACGGCGAGCTGTTCGCGGAAGGCGTGGCGTTGTCCGCGATTGCCCAGCAGTTTGGCACCCCGACCTATGTGTACTCCCGTGCGCATATCGAAGCCCAATACCGCTCGTTCACCGACGCGCTCTACGGCGTACCGCACCTGGTGTGCTACGCGGTCAAGGCCAACTCCAACCTGGGCGTGCTGAATGTCCTGGCGCGCCTGGGCGCCGGTTTCGACATCGTGTCCCGTGGCGAGCTGGAACGCGTACTGGCCGCCGGCGGCCAGGCTGACAAGATCGTGTTCTCCGGGGTCGGCAAGAGCCGCGATGACATGCGCCGCGCCCTGGAAGTCGGCGTACATTGCTTCAATGTCGAATCCACCGACGAACTGGAGCGCCTGCAGGTCGTTGCCGCCGAAATGGGCGTTCTCGCGCCGATCTCCCTGCGCGTCAACCCGGATGTCGACGCCGGCACCCACCCTTACATTTCCACCGGTCTCAAAGAGAACAAGTTCGGCATCGCCATCGCCGACGCCGAAGACGTGTACATCCGCGCCGCGCAACTGCCGAACCTGGAAGTGCTGGGCGTCGACTGCCATATCGGTTCGCAACTGACCACCCTGCCACCCTTCCTGGATGCGCTCGACCGCCTGCTGGCGCTGATCGACCGCCTGGGCGAGTGCGGCATCTACCTGCACCACATCGACCTGGGTGGTGGCGTGGGCGTGCGTTATCGCGATGAAGAACCACCGGCGATCGCCGACTATATCCAGGCCGTGCGCGAACGCATTGAAGGCCGCGACCTGACCCTGATGTTCGAGCCGGGCCGTTATATCGTCGCCAACGCTGGTGTACTGCTGACCCAGGTCGAGTACCTCAAGCACACCGAACACAAGGATTTCGCCATCGTCGATGCGGCGATGAACGACCTGATCCGCCCGGCGCTGTACCAGGCCTGGATGAATGTCACCGCCGTGACGCCTCGCGCAAGCGTTGCCCGCGCCTATGACATCGTCGGCCCGATCTGCGAGACCGGCGACTTCCTGGCCAAGGATCGTCAGTTGGCCCTGGAAGAAGGTGACCTGCTGGCCGTGCATTCGGCCGGTGCCTACGGGTTTGTCATGAGTTCCAACTACAACACCCGCGGGCGTACCGCCGAGGTGCTGGTGGACGGTGATCAAGCATTTGAAGTGCGTCGCCGCGAGACGGTAGCCCAGTTGTATGCTGGCGAAAGCCTGCTGCCGGAGTAAGCCATGCTGCTGCGTTTTACCAAAATGCACGGGCTGGGCAATGACTTCATGGTCCTCGACCTGGTCAGCCAGCACGCGCACATCCTGCCCAAGCACGCCAAACAGTGGGGCGATCGCCACACCGGTATCGGCTTCGACCAGTTGCTGCTGGTTGAAGCGCCGAGCAACCCGGAGGTGGATTTCCGCTACCGGATCTTCAACTCCGACGGTTCCGAAGTGGAACAGTGCGGCAACGGTGCGCGCTGCTTTGCGCGCTTTGTGCTCGACAAGCGCCTGACCGCCAAGCGCCAGATTCGTGTCGAGACCAAAGGCGGCGTGATCGAACTGGATATCCGCAGTGACGGCCAGATCAGCGTCAACATGGGCGCGCCACGCCTGGTGCCGGCGGATATTCCGTTCCAGGCCACCGAGCAGGCCCTCAGTTACCCGCTGGATGTGGATGGCAAGACCGTGGATATCGCTGCCGTGTCCATGGGTAACCCCCATGCAGTACTGCGGGTCACCGACATCAATAACGCCCCGGTACACGAACTGGGACCGAAGATCGAACATCACCCGCGCTTTCCGGCACGGGTCAATGTGGGCTTCCTGCAGGTGATCGACCGTACCCGTGCGCAATTGCGCGTATGGGAACGTGGCGCCGGCGAAACCCAGGCTTGCGGCACCGGCGCTTGCGCCGCTGCCGTGGCCGCGATCAGCCAGGGGTGGATGGATTCGCCGCTGCTGATCGACCTGCCCGGCGGACGCTTGTCCATCGAGTGGGCAGGCCCAGGCCACCCGGTAATGATGACCGGGCCGGCCTCGCGTGTATACGAAGGACAGGTCCGTCTATGAGTGAGCCAAGCCAATGACCGATAAGCCTCAAGTACCCGCACACGCTACCCCGAGTGAAAGCCTGGAGGCCGCTGCTGTCGCGGCGTACCTTGAGGCTAATCCGGACTTCTTCGTAGAGCACGAAGAGTTGCTGCCGGCCCTGCGTATCCCCCACCAGCGCGGTGACACCGTGTCGCTGGTGGAGCGGCAGATGAAGATCCTGCGCGAGCGCAATATCGAAATGCGCCATCGGCTCTCCCATCTGATGGACGTGGCCCGCGACAATGACCGCTTATTCGACAAGACCCGCCGCTTGATCCTGACCCTGATGGACGCCGCCAGCCTGGAAGAAACGGTGATCGCCGTGGAAGACAGCCTGCGCGAGGATTTCCAGGTGCCTTTTGTAAGCCTGATCCTGTTCAGCGATAACCCAATGCCGGTGGGGCGCTGGGTCACAGGTGGCGAGGCGCAGACGGCCATCGGTGGCCTGCTTTCCGAAGGCAAGACCGTCAGCGGGACCTTGCGCGAACATGAACTGGACTTCCTGTTCGGGGCCGAACAGCGCAAGCAGATCGGCTCTACCGCAGTCATTGCCCTCAGCCATCAGGGCTTACACGGCGTACTGGCCATTGCCAGCCGCGACCCTGCACACTACAAGAGCTCGGTGGGCACTTTGTTCCTGACCTACATCGCAGAAGTGCTGGGCCGTGTCCTGCCACGCCACACCACCACCCTGCGCGCGGTGCGCTGACCATGGAGCGGCAACTGGACGCCTACTGCGCTCATCTGCGCAACGAGCGCCAGGTGTCGCCCCACACCCTCGAAGCCTATCGTCGGGACTTGAACAAGGTCCTGGCCTATTGCGAAAAACAGCACGTCAGCAGCTGGAAGGCCCTGGATATCCAGGCCCTGCGCAGTCTGATCGCACGGCTGCACCAGCAAGGCCAGTCCTCGCGCAGTTTGTCTCGCTTGCTGTCGGCGGTGCGTGGCCTCTACCACTACCTCAATCGCGAAGGCTTGTGCGACCACGACCCGGCCAATGGCCTGTCCCCGCCCAAAGGCGAACGACGCCTGCCCAAGACCCTGGATACCGACCGCGCCCTGCAGTTGCTCGATGGCGCCGTGGAAGATGACTTCCTGGCCCATCGCGACCAGGCGATCCTTGAGCTGTTCTATTCCTCGGGCCTGCGCCTGTCGGAGCTGACCGGCCTTAACCTCGATCAACTGGACCTCGCAGATGGCCTGGTGCAAGTCCTCGGCAAAGGCAGCAAAACCCGCGTGCTGCCAGTCGGCAGGAAGGCCCGGGAAGCTCTCGAGCTATGGCTGCCGCTGCGCCTGTTGACCAATCCTGAGGACGATGCGGTGTTTGTCAGCCAGCAGGGCCGACGCCTGGGACCACGGGCGATTCAGCTGCGGGTCAAGGCCGCCGGTGCGCGGGAACTCGGACAGAACCTGCATCCACATATGCTGCGCCACTCCTTCGCCAGCCATCTGCTGGAGTCCTCCCAGGATCTGCGCGCTGTGCAGGAACTGCTCGGCCACGCCGATATCAAGACCACGCAGATCTACACCCATCTCGACTTCCAGCACCTGGCAACGGTGTATGACAGCGCCCATCCACGGGCCAAACGCATCAAGGGCAGCGACTTATGAGCATCAAGCTGATCACCTTCGACCTGGACGACACCCTCTGGGACAACGTACCTGTCATCATCAGCGCCGAAGCGTCGATGCGCGAATGGCTGGCGGTCAACGCCTCCAAGGTCGGGGACTTGCCCCTGGAGCATTTCGCCAGCCTGCGCCAGCAAGTACTGCAGCGCCATCCTGAACTCAAACACCGCATCAGTCTGTTGCGACATCGTGTTTTGGTGCATGCGTTCGAGGAAGCCGGTTACCCCCAACCAGAAGCTGCGCAGATGGCGGATGTCTGCTTTGAAGCGTTTATCCATGCACGCCACCAGCTCACCGTTTTCCCGGAGGCCGAGCCGATGCTCAAAGCGCTGCGCCAGCACTTTTTGCTGGGAGTGATCACCAATGGCAACGCGGACGTGCAGCGCGTGGGCCTGGCGGACTACTTTCACTTTGCCTTGCGCGCCGAAGATATCGGCATCGCCAAGCCCGATGCTCGCTTGTTTGAAGAGGCGTTGCAGCGGGGCGGCGTGGATGCCAGTGCGGCAGTGCATGTGGGCGATCACCCTGGAGATGACATCGCCGGCGCACAGCAGGCGGGGCTGCGGGCGGTGTGGTTTAACCCGACGGGCAAAGTGTGGGAAGCATCAAAGCGTCCGGATGCAGAGATTCGTAGCCTGACGGAGTTGCCGGAGTTGCTGCAGAGCTGGCAGTAACACCGCAGATCAAAATGTGGGAGGGGGCTTGCTCCCGATAGCAGTGGTTCAGCCAGCACATGTGGCAACTGATACACCGCGATCGGTAGCAAGCCCCCTCCCACATTTAGAACACCACAAGGCTCGGATAAATCATAAGGCGTGAAAAAGCCCGCAGCGACGGCGGGCTTTTTCGGCAAGCAGGAGGCAGACTCAGATGGGTCGGCTGCCGTACTTGTTGTCCGGCTTCTTCGGTGGATCAGCCACCACGTTGGGCTCGACTTCGACCACTTTGCCGCCTTTAGCGAGGAATTCTTCCATCGCACGGGCCAGGGCATCGCGCTCTTTGTTCTTGGCTTCAACGCTCGGCAGCTCGTCTACCGAGACCGCAGCCTTGGCTTTGCCTTTGGCTTTGGGGCTCGCCTCATCGACACTGCTCTCATCGACATCGTCAGCAACGTCTTCCGCTGCTACTTCAAGACCTTCTTCGGTTTCGTCTTCATCACCTACTTCGAGGTCGTCTTGTTCCAGATCATCGTCGCTCATGTTCTACCTCATGACTTGCGAAAAGCAGATTAGTTATAGCCCAGCTTCACCCTCTGTCGAGGTCGCCGGAAAAAAATCAACATCCACCGGATAACCAGTGGCTTATGCCTCTTCACCCTGCAAGGTGGCGAGGACTTTACGAGCACCGCCATGATCACGGTGCTCGCCCAGATAAACACCTTGCCAGGTCCCTATCGCCAAGCGGCCGGCCTTGACCGGCAAACTCAGCTGGCAGCCCAGCAGACTGGCCTTGAAGTGCGCCGGCAGATCATCCGGACCTTCGTCGTTGTGTTCAAACCCTGCGCCACCTTTTGGCACCAGCAGGTTGAAAAACCGCTCGAAGTCACGGCGAACCGCCGGGTCGGCATTCTCGTTAACAGTCAACGAGGCCGAGGTGTGCTGCAGCCACAGATGCAACAGGCCCACACGACACGCCTTTAATTCAGGCAAGCCGGCAAGCAACTCGTCCGTTACCAGATGAAAGCCCCGGGGCTTGGCCCGCAGGGTAATCAGGGTCTGTCGCCACATACAGTTCTCCGCCCATCGGCGCGCATTCTAGCGTGCTCTGTGAAAAAACAAAGCGCCGAATACGCCTTCATAGCTGTAAGACATTTGCACCCTTGAAAGTGCCGTGTGGATACCATCACAAAGTCGACAAAAACCCACGTACCTTTAGCCACAGACAAACGCCAGGCAAAAAAATGCCCGGCAAGCCGGGCATCTTTTTTCATTTGCTTACAAGTTGTAGCCGCGCTCGTTGTGTTGCGCCAGGTCGAGGCCAACCGCCTCTTCCTCTTCGGTGACCCGCAGGCCCATGACCATGTCCAGTACCTTGAGGATGACGAAGGTCACGATCGCCGTGTAGATAACGGTGAAGCCGACGCCTTTGCACTGGATCCAGACCTGGGCAGCAATGTCGGTCACGGTGCCGAAACCGCCCAGGGCGGGGGCTGCAAACACACCCGTGAGGATCGCACCGACGATACCGCCGATGCCGTGCACGCCGAAGGCATCCAGGGAGTCGTCATAGCCGAGCTTGCGCTTGAGGCTGGTGGCGCAGAAGAAGCACACCACACCGGCGACCAGGCCGATCACCAAGGCGCCCATCGGCCCCACAGTGCCAGCGGCTGGTGTGACAGCGACCAGGCCGGCCACCACGCCCGAGGCGATCCCCAGTGCGCTTGGTTTACCGTGGGTGATCCACTCGGCAAACATCCAGCCCAGTGCCGCAGCGGCGGTGGCGATCTGGGTCACCAGCATCGCCATGCCCGCAGTGCCGTTGGCCGCCGCAGCGGAACCGGCGTTGAAGCCGAACCAACCGATCCAGAGCATGGCGGCGCCCACCAGGGTATAGCCCAGGTTGTGCGGGGCCATTGGCGTGGTCGGGAAGCCTTTGCGCTTGCCGAGCACGATGCACGCCACCAGGCCAGCCACACCGGCGTTGATATGCACGACGGTGCCGCCGGCGAAGTCCAGCACGCCCCAGTCCCACATCAGGCCACCGTTGCCGCTCCAGACCATATGCGCGATCGGCGCATAGACCAGGGTGAACCAGATCGCCATGAAGATCAGCATCGCGGAGAACTTCATACGCTCGGCGAAAGCACCGACGATCAGCGCCGGGGTGATGATGGCGAAGGTCATCTGGAAGGTAATGAACACCGCTTCCGGAAACAGCGCCGCAGGCCCGGTAATGCTGGCCGGGGTGACACCCGCCAGGAACGCCTTGCCCATGCCGCCGAAGAATGAATTGAAATTGACCACGCCCTGTTCCATACCGGTGGTATCGAACGCGATGCTATAGCCGTAGACGACCCACAGGATGCTGATCAGGCCAGTGATGGCAAAGCACTGCATCATCACCGACAGAATATTCTTGGAGCGGACCATGCCGCCGTAGAACAGCGCCAGCCCAGGGATGGTCATGAACAGCACCAGTGCCGTGGCGGTCAGCATCCAGGCAGTGTCGCCGGAGTTGAGGACTGGAGCAGCCACTTCATCTGCCGCCATGGCCAGGCCTGGCATTACGATGGACAGCAGGGCTCCGAGCCCTGCGAATTTACGCAGAGTCATATTGTTTTCTCCTGGGGCGTTGGGGTTTGGCGGCTTAGATTGCGTCGGTATCGGTTTCGCCGGTACGGATGCGAATAGCCTGTTCCAGATTGACCACGAAGATCTTGCCGTCACCGATCTTGCCGGTGTTGGCCGCCTTGGTTATCGCCTCGATAACCCGGTCAAGATCCTTGTCGTCAATGGCGACATCGATCTTCACCTTCGGCAGGAAATCGACCACGTATTCCGCGCCGCGATACAGCTCGGTATGACCCTTCTGCCGACCGAAGCCCTTGACCTCAGTAACGGTAATGCCCTGCACGCCGATCTCGGACAGTGACTCGCGTACATCGTCCAACTTGAACGGCTTGATGATGGCAGTGACTAGCTTCATGAAAACTCTCTCCCGAATTGGTGGACTTGCCCCAGGAAAACAAACCCGTCTCAAGTCTAAGCGCAGCGCCTGGCTTTGTAACGCATCGTCGCCTCGGCATATGCCGTCACGACGCCAGCGAACCACTGGTGACGAAACCTTTACCCCCTGATCCCTCGGCGCACTGCATTCGTCACAGCGACTGCGTCAGTGCATGGGTCATGATCGTCTAAGCAGAAACCTTGCCAGCTCCGTAAAAACCACTGAAAACAGTCCTTTGCCCACTTGTGCCCACCCTCGGGGCGTTTGCGCGGCGGCAATGCGCATCAAAACAGTGCGCGACTGCCCGCCCCACTGCGCGAAAAGCGTGCGCAGCGGGGACGTGAAAAGACTATAGACGCTGCGTGATACACTGCCGGCCAACTGTTTTCCGGAATATTTCCCATGCTCGCGCCCAAAGACTTCCTCGACGCCCTGAGCGGCCACGCCTCTCGCCTGTTCAGCGGCGACACCCCGCTGCCCCGCAATGAAATCGAAAGCCAGTTCAAGGCATTGCTGCAAAGTGGTTTCAGCAAGCTCGACCTGGTCAGCCGCGAAGAATTCGATAGCCAGATGGTGGTGCTCGCCCGCACGCGTGCGCGACTGGAGAGCCTCGAGGCCAAAGTGGCGGAACTGGAAGCGCGGCTGACACCAACATCGACTGAATAAACGCAATCCATGTGGGAGGGGGCTTGCCCCCGATAGCAGTGTGTCAGTCACCATTAATATTGGCTGATGCATCGCCATCGGGGGCAAGCCCCTTCCCACATTTGTTTTGCATCGCACTATGGATACGTTCTGTAAAACCTCCCCCGCCTCGCTCTTCCACACCTCGTCTACCCTTGAAGAACCCGCAGGAAGCGGCCCTCATACTCAAGGAACGAGCATGTCCCTCGCCATCGTCCACAGTCGCGCCCAGGTCGGCGTCGAAGCCCCTGCCGTCACCGTCGAAGTGCATATGGCCAATGGCTTGCCATCACTGACACTGGTGGGTTTGCCGGAGACGGCGGTGAAAGAGAGCAAAGACCGCGTGCGCAGTGCCATCCTGAATTCGGCGCTGCAATACCCAGCACGTCGCATCACCCTCAACCTCGCGCCCGCCGACCTGCCCAAGGACGGCGGGCGTTTTGATTTGGCGATTGCCCTGGGGATCCTCGCGGCCAGCGTGCAGGTGCCGGCGTTGATGCTCGACGAGGTGGAGTGCCTGGGAGAGCTGGCGCTGTCCGGCGAGGTACGGGCGGTAAAGGGTGTGTTGCCGGCGGCACTGGCGGCGCGCAAGGCTGGGCGCACCGTGATAGTGCCCCGAGCCAATGCCGAGGAAGCGTGCCTGGCGTCTGGATTGAAAGTGATTGCCGTGGATCATTTGCTGCAGGTGGTGGCGCACCTGAATGGACACGTGCCGATTGAACCGTACACATCCGACGGCCTGCTGTATTTGAACAAACCCTACCCGGACCTGAGTGAGGTACAGGGCCAATTGGCGGCCAAGCGTGCGCTGCTGATCGCCGCGGCCGGTGCGCATAACCTGTTGTTCAGTGGCCCCCCGGGCACCGGTAAGACCCTGCTCGCCAGCCGGCTACCGGGTTTGCTGCCGCCGCTGAGCGAGCAGGAAGCCCTGGAAGTTGCAGCGATCCAATCCGTGGTCAGCCTCCAGCCCCTGAGCCATTGGCCTAACCGCCCGTTCCGGCAACCGCACCATTCGGCATCCGGGCCGGCGCTGGTGGGTGGCGGCTCGAAGCCGCAACCGGGGGAAATCACCCTGGCCCACCACGGGGTGCTGTTCCTGGATGAACTGCCGGAGTTTGATCGTAAGGTGCTTGAAGTGCTGCGCGAGCCATTGGAGTCTGGGCATATCGTGATCTCTCGAGCCCGTGACCGGGTGAGTTTCCCGGCGCGCTTTCAACTGGTCGCGGCGATGAACCCCTGCCCTTGCGGCTACATGGGTGAGCCCAGTGGGCGTTGCCGGTGCACGCCGGAGCAGATCCAGCGCTATCGCAACAAGCTCTCCGGGCCGTTGCTGGACCGCATTGACTTGCACCTGACGGTGGCCCGGGAGACCACTGCGCTGAACCCCTCCCAACAGATCGGCGAAACCACCGCTCAGGCATCCGCCCAGGTAGCGCAAGCCCGCGAGCGTCAGCAACAACGCCAGGGCTGTGCCAATGCGTTTCTCGACCTGCCGCGGCTGCGCGAACACTGCCAGCTGGCAAAAGCCGATGAAACCTGGCTGGAGGCCGCGTGTGAACGCCTGACGCTATCCCTGCGCGCCGCACACCGGCTGCTCAAGGTAGCGCGCACGCTAGCGGATCTTGAGCAAGTAGACGGCATCGCCCGCCATCATTTGGCGGAAGCCTTGCAATACCGACCGGCCGCGATTGGCTGACAGCGGTCAGGAGAACCCCAGCAGCAGCCTCGCCACCTCCAGCACTTCATCCAATGCCGCTTCTGCCGACTCGGTGGAAGGCTTGAGCATCAGGTCATCGGCATAGCCCATCGCCAGGGCAAAAATCTGCCGTGCAGCGCGTTGGGGCGACTCGCAGTGAAACGCGCCGGCGGCAACGCCGCGTTCGATCACCTCGGCAAGCATGCCTTGCCATTGGGCGTTGATCGCCAGGTAAGCCTGGGCCATTTGCGCGTCGTGCATGGCCTCGTCCCAGGCGTCGAGCCATAGCGCCCAACCGGCATCGGCAGTGCTGGGCAGGCAGTCGTGCAAGAACCCCGCGAGCGCCTCCAGCGGTGGCGCATCGGCCAAGGGCTCGCGCACTTCGTGCAATTGCTCATTGGCAAAGCGCACAAAGGCTTCGCGGCGCAGTTCATTCCAGTCGCTGAAGTAGTGATAAACGTGACTGCGCGACAGCCCGGCATGTTCGGCCAGGTCACGGGTGGATACATCGGCAAAACCCTTGCTGCGAAACAGCTCCAGGGCGGCGGCGATGATCTGGTCTTTACGGTCGATACGCGACATTGAGCAATTCCTTCGAGCGTGAACAGATAAGCGGCGCTTGCTTTTTGAGCGATCGCTCAAGGATACTTGAGCAGTCGCTCAATAATAGCGTCTATCACTCCTTTGGTGCACCCCATGACATCCGTCACCCCACACATTCTGATCGAAGAAAGCAAGAAAATCGGTCAACAGTCCGCCAGCCAGACACTCAAGGCTATTGCCAAAGCCTATCCCGGCAAGCTGTCTTGCACCTTGTCGCTGGTGGCGCTTGAGAACGCACTGTTGTTGGCTTACCCGCTGTTTGCCGGGTTCGCGGTGGATTCGATTATCCGCGGCGATACCACCAGTGCGTTGCTCTATGCCGCCGTGGTCATGGCGTTCTGGGCCGTAGGAGCGGCACGACGGGCACTGGACACGCGCACGTTCACGCGCATTTACGCCGATCTCGCGGTGCCGGTCATTCTCAACCAGCGCCTACAGAACCACAGCACCTCGAAATCGGCGGCACGGGTGGTGCTTGCACGGGAGTTCGTCGACTTCTTTGAAAAACACGTGCCAATCATTGCCACGGCGTTAGTGTCGATTGTGGGCGCGGCGGTAATGTTGATCGTGATTGAGCCATGGGTAGGCATGGCGTGCCTGGCCGCGCTGCTGCTGTGCATGACCTTGTTGCCACGCTTTGCCCAACGTAATCAGACGCTGCACGAGCGCCTGAATAATCGTCTGGAAAAAGAGATCGGCCTGGTCGAAAAGGTCGGCGCGCCAACCCTGCGACGCCACTACCAGGTGCTGTCACGCCTGCGTATCTGGCTGTCAGACCGCGAGGCCGCGGCGTTCCTGTTTATCGGTGCGATCGCAGCCTTGCTGTTCGTGGTTGCGATCAGCCAGTTGGCCATGACCCCAGCGGTCAAGGCTGGCCACATCTACGCGGTCATGACCTATCTGTGGACCTTCGTCACCAGCCTGGACGAAGCGCCAGGCATGGTGGACCAACTGGCGCGGCTCAAGGACATTGGCAAGCGCGTGGATCCAGGGCTTGGAGAGCC
This sequence comes from Pseudomonas sp. rhizo25, assembly GCF_031931935.1. Lineage (NCBI taxonomy): Bacteria > Pseudomonadati > Pseudomonadota > Gammaproteobacteria > Pseudomonadales > Pseudomonadaceae > Pseudomonas > Pseudomonas sp. rhizo25. Next base: position 324,387 of record NZ_JAUJXA010000002.1, on the reverse strand, counting down.
CTGAGCCTCAACGAAACCGGTCGACCTCCTGACGCAAGCTTGCCGCCAAGGTCTCCAGCTCCTTGGCGGTAACCGCCAGGTTCGACACCACTTCGCGCTGCTCGCTGTTGGCCAGTGCAATGCTCTGCAAGTTGCTGCTGAGCAAGGTGGCGGTACTGCTCTGCTCCTGGGTCGCGGTGGTGATCGCAGCGAACTGCTGGCCGGCCGAGCGGCTTTGCTCGTCGATACGCGCCAGGGCCGAGGCCACGGCGGCGTTACGCGACAGGCCCTCCTGCATCAGTACATTGCCGTGTTCCATGGTGCTGATGGCATTGCCGGTTTCCTGCTGGATGCTCTGGATCATCGTGGAAATTTCATCGGTAGCCTGACGGGTGCGCGACGCCAGGTTGCGCACCTCGTCGGCGACCACGGCGAAACCGCGACCCTGCTCACCGGCGCGGGCGGCTTCGATGGCAGCGTTGAGCGCCAGCAGATTGGTCTGTTCGGCGATGGCCGTGATTACACCAACGATCCCGCCGATTTCCTGGGAGCGCTGGCCCAGGGTGTTGATCACCGCAGCGGTGCTGTTCAGGGCAGTGGCGATATGCTCCAGGGACGATGACGCCTCCTGCATCGAATCGCGGCCAATGCGGGTCTGCTGGGCATTCTCTTGCGCCAGGCGCTCGGTATTGCCCATGTTGTCGGCGATGTTCAACGAAGTGGCGCTGAATTCTTCCACCGCGCCGGCCATGCTGGTAATTTCGCCGGACTGCTGTTCCATGCCTTCATAGGCACCACCGGACAAACCTGACAGCGCCTGGGCGCGGCTGTTGACCTGTTCGGCTGCGTTGCGGATATGCGAAACCATGGTCGACAGCGCGTCACCCATCTGGTTGAAGCTGCGCGCCAATTGGCCGATCTCGTCATGGCTGGACACGTTGAGGCGTGCACTCAAGTCGCCCGCGCCAAGAGCTTCTGCCTGGCGTACCAGGTCGCTCAATGGCGCCAGCTTGCTGCGCAACAGCCACACCGTGGCACCCACTGCCAGCAACATCGCCAGCACACTGCCGATTACCAGGCGGATACCGACTTCCCAAGTCACGGCGCGAATCTCAGCCTTGGGCATGCTCGCTACCACTGCCCATGGGCCGCCGTCGAACGGCACCGAGACGCTGTAGAAGTCCTCGTGCTTGTCGCTCCAGAAGCGGCCAGCTCCAGGTTTCTTCGCCAGGTCGAGCATCACCGCAATGGCCTCATCCGGCGCCTGCACGCCAGCTGGCGCCACCAGCCAATGCTTCTGTTCATCCAGCAGCGCGAGGGAGCCCGTCTGGCCGATACGGAAGCGCTTGAGATTTTCAAACTGGGCGTTCTGGGCGTCGGTGTAATCGAAACCGATGAACAACACGGCGATGACCTTGCCGCTGCTGTCACGCACCGGGCTGTATTGGGTCATGTAGGAACGGTCGAACAAAACTGCACGACCGATATAGGTCTGCCCCTCGGCAACGCGCTGGTAAGCTGCGCCCTGACGGTCAAGCACGGTGCCAATGGCGCGGTTGCCATCCTGCTTGGTCAGCGAGGTGCTGACGCGGATAAAGTCGTCGCCGCTGCGCACGAACACCGTGGCCACGCCGCCAGACATCTGCTTGAACTCATCCACCTCTTCGAAATTGTTGTTCAGCACCTCGTCGCCCAGGTAAAGGCTCGGGGTCTGCACACCAGCCACCGCCACCGGTTGGTCAGCACGCACACTCAAGCCGGCGACGAAGCGCTTTTCAAACAGCCCGCTCAAACGCTGGGTACTTTCGCGCAAGGTGCTGTGGAAGGTATTGAGTTGGTCGGCGAGCAAACGCGCCTCACTGGCCAGGTGTTCCTCACGGGTGTCGAGGTTGGCGGAGTCGAGGGAGCGCAGGGCGAAGACGGTACTGCCGCTGATAACGACAGCCAGAATCACGGCGAGTGCGAGACCTAACTGGGAGGCAATCCGGGCACGAGGTTGAGACATGGGAGCTCCTGGCCGAGGCCAGGATCATCCTGATCTCTTAGCGCTGCTCGGCAAATTATTCTAGTGGGAAACGTTGGTGCACGATGGTTCCAACACCCCTTCTTCGGCGGCATTTGCCAATACTTGAGAGAATTACAGGGGTATCGCGCAAACGATTGCACGACCACTTAAGTCCACTCAATCTAGGCGCTCGACGCGAGGCAATTCCATCGCCTTGACTTCGCTTTGAAGAAACTCCGCCAAGCGCCGCAAACGGTCGCCGCCTGGACGGGTTTTCGGCCACACCAGGTAGTAGTTTTCCCTACTGGCGACCGCCGTGGGCCAGGGCAGGCTCAGCCGACCTTGCGCCACATCCTCAGCCACCATCAGCAGATCGCCCATGGAAACGCCATAGCCTCGCGCCGCAGCGATCATGCCCAGTTCTAGGGTATCGAATACCTGCCCGCCCTTGAGGGATACCTGGGACGACAACCCCATGCGTTCCAGCCAGTTGCGCCAGTCGCGACGGTCGGGGGTGGGGTGCAGCAATTCCGCACTCGCCAGGCGCGCGGCGTCCCAAGGACCATCGTCCAGCAGGTTCGGCGCGCCGACGGGGATCAGCAACTCCGGGAACAAGTAACAGGCGTCCCAGTCCGTCGGAAAATGCCCGTAGCTCAACAACACCGCACAGTCGAAAGGCTCCTGGTTGAAGTCCACTTCGTCCACGTTCATCCATGCACTGGTCAGTTGCACCTCATTGCCTGGCTGCAAGGCGCGGAAGCGACTCAACCGCGCCAGCAGCCAGCGCATGGTCAATGTGGACGGCGCTTTCATGCGCAGGATGTCATCTTCGGCATTCAGGGTATGACAGGCGCGCTCCAGCGCGGCGAACCCTTCGCGCACCCCGGGCAACAACAGGCGTGCGGCTTCGGTGAGCTGCAGGTTGCGGCCGCTGCGCTGGAACAGGCGGCAAGCGAAATGCTCTTCGAGGGTGCGGATATGGCGGCTGATCGCACTCTGGGTAATGGACAACTCCTGCGCCGCACGGGTGAAGGAATTGTGTCGCGAAGCGGCTTCAAATGCACGCAGGGCATACAGCGGAGGAAGACGACGAGACATTGGGAAAGCTCCGACGGCGCAATATCGGCACCCTACCAGAATCAATCCAGCATGAGTTTTAATCATGCGAACGATCGCATTTATCCTTTTGTGCAGTGGACGCAAAGCGCCGAGAATCAACCCTCTCCCAACACTCTGACTATTCGAGCGTGATGATCATGCAACATCCGGCACGTACCGAGCTCTGGGCCATTCTGCGGCTGTCGGGGCCGTTGATTGCTTCACAGCTGGCGCACATGCTGATGGTGTTGACCGACACCCTGATGATGGCGCGCCTGAGCCCCGAAGCCCTGGCCGGTGGTGGCCTGGGCGCGGCGAGCTATTCGTTCGTGGCGATCTTCTGCATCGGCGTGATTGCAGCCGTGGGCACCCTGGTCGCCATTCGCCATGGCGCGGGCGATATCGACGGCGCCACCCGCCTGACCCAGGCCGGGCTGTGGCTGGCATGGTTGATGGCTCTGGCGGCGGCATTGCTGCTGTGGAACTTGAAACCGGTGCTGCTGATGTTCGGCCAGACCGAAACCAACGTGCACGCGGCCGGGCAATTCCTGACGATCCTGCCCTTCGCCCTACCCGGCTACCTGAGCTTCATGGCACTGCGCGGCTTCACCAGCGCCATCGGCAAAGCCACGCCGGTAATGGTGATCAGCCTGTGCGGTACAGTAGTCAATTACCTGCTCAACCACGCGTTGATCGAAGGCATGTTCGGCCTGCCGAAGCTGGGCCTGATGGGTATTGGCCTGGTGACCGCCATCGTAGCCAATTGCATGGCGCTGGCCCTGATGTGGTACATCCGCAGCAACCGCGCCTACGCGGCCTACCCGCTGAGCACCGGCCTGCTGCGCCTGAATACCCAATACCTGCGCGAGCTGTGGCGCCTGGGCCTGCCGATTGGCGGCACCTATGCGGTGGAGGTCGGGCTGTTCGCCTTTGCGGCGCTGTGCATGGGCACCATGGGCAGTACGCAGTTGGCGTCGCATCAGATCGCCCTGCAGATTGTCTCGGTAGCGTTCATGGTGCCGGCGGGAATGTCCTACGCAGTGACCATGCGTATCGGCCAGCATTACGGCGCCGGCCAGTTGCTGCAGGCACGCATGGCCGGCCGGGTCGGCATCGGCTTTGGCGCCATGGTGATGTTGGGATTTGCCGTTGTGCTGTGGCTGTTTTCCGACCCGCTGATCGGGTTGTTCCTCGATCATGACGACCCGGCGTTCCATGACGTCATCGTCCTGGCCGTCAGCCTGTTGGCCGTCGCCGCCTGGTTTGAATTGTTCGACGGGGTGCAGACCATCGCCATGGGCTGCATCCGTGGCTTGAAAGACGCCAAGACCACCTTCCTGGTGGGGCTGGGCTGTTACTGGCTGATTGGCGCACCTTCGGCCTGGCTGATGGCGTTCACTTTAGGCTGGGGACCAACCGGCGTGTGGTGGGGCTTGGCGCTGGGGCTGGCGTGTGCGGCGGTGAGCCTGACGTGGGCATTTGAGGCGAAGATGAAGCGGATGATTCGACAGGAGCTGCAAGCTCATGGTGGGAGTGGGCTTGCCCCCGATGGCGGTGTATGAGCCAACACATTCAGCAACTGACACTCCAGCATGGGGGTCTTCCACAGAATGTTTAGCCCGGCAACGCCTGCTGGCTTTGCCCAAACATCAGGTATTCGACCAATTCCGGCAATGGCAACGGCTTGCTGATCAGGTAACCCTGGGCCTGGTCGCACCCGAACAAGCGCAACAATGCCAACTGCTCCGGCGTCTCTACACCTTCAGCCACCACTTCCAGGTTGAGGTTGTGGGCCAGGTTGATCATCGCGTGCACCAACTTGCGGTTTTCCTCGCGTTCTTCCATGCCACCGACAAAACTCTTGTCGATCTTCAACAAGGCGATCGGCAGGCTGTTGAGGTGCACAAACGACGAAAAGCCGGTGCCGAAGTCATCCAGGGAGAACCGCACACCGAGTCGGCCAAGGGCGTCCATGGTCTGCTTGACCAAGTCGCTGCGGCGCATCACGGCAGTTTCGGTCAGCTCGAACTCCAGCCATTGCGCTTCCACACCGCGCTCGGCAATCAGGCGACTGAGCGTTGACAGTAATTGGCTGTCCTGGAACTGGCGGAACGACAGATTGACCGCCATGTGCAGCGGCGGCAGACCGCGTTCGCGCAGGTCTTGCATGTCGCGCAAGGCCCGGGAAATCACCCAGTAGCCCAATGGCACGATCAGGCCGCTCTGCTCGGCCAGCGGCACGAACTCGCTGGGCGGCAACAAGCCGCGCTCACCGTGGCGCCAACGCACCAAGGCCTCGAGACCGACGATATGGCCGTCGTCCAGATCCAGGCGCGGCTGGTAGTGCAGTTCCAACTCATCGCGGCGCAGGGCCCGGCGCAGTTCACTTTCCAGGTCGGCCAGGCTGCGAGCATTGCGGTTGATGCGTTCGTTGAAGATATGAAAGGTGCAGCCCTGGGTGCTTTTGGCCTGCTGCATGGCGATATGGGCGTGCCACATCAGCGGGTCGGCGCCGGCTCGGGCGCGGGCATGGGCCACGCCCAGGCTACAGCCGATCAACAGGCTTTCACCGTCCACCCAGTACGGCTCGGCCATCACTTCGGTGATGCGCTCGGCCATCCACTCGGCACGCTGCGGCGCCCGGCGGGTATCGATCAGCAAGGCAAACTCATCGCTGCCCAGGCGGGCCAGTTGGTCGCCGGCCTCGAGCTGGCTCTTGAGCCGCGACACCACTTGCAGGATCAGGCGGTCACCAGCCTGATGGCCGAGGGCGTCGTTGGCATGACGGAAGTTGTCCAGGTCCAGGTGGCCGAGGGCCAGGCCGCGGCCTTCGTTTTCCACCAGCCGCGCCGCCAGCAGGGTCTGGAAACCCTGGCGATTGGCGATACCGGTGAGCGGGTCCTGCTCGGCCAGGCGCTGCAAGGTGTTCTCCAGCACGCCGCGCTCGCGCACATGGCGCAAGCAGCGGCGCAGTGTGTCGGCGTCCAACGCATCCAGGATCAACCAGTCGCTGACACCCAGCGGCGCAACCAATGGTTCCTGCTCCAGCAGCAATACACACGGCAAGCTGCAGCGGCCGGGGCCGGGTTGCAGGCTCGGTGTGGTCAATAGCACAGCACCTTGGTCGTCATCGAACAGACGACTCACCGAGTCCCAGTTGGGCGCACTGATCAGCACAGCCCCCTCGCCCATCGGCGCCAGGCACTCGCGCAACAACGCTGCCCACGCTGGCTCTTCGGCCAGCAGCAGCAAACGCAAGGGTTCGACAGGCGTAGACACGCTAACTCCCTAGACTCGGCAAAATTTCGTTGGCGGTGGCATTATGACGTGCGGCCTGGCAATGATAAATGCATGACAAATGCATGGCAGATGATAGGTGTTATCAAACACGCAGACTGTGAAAAATAGTCTGAGTATTCCCCACATCCTGCGGCAAAGTAGCAAAACCGGCAAATTTAGATCGAGTGGTACGTCACACCGTCGTTCTATGGCAGCAGAATCTTTCCAGCCTGTTAAAATGCCCGCCCTTTTGAACAACGACTCCTTAAATTCCGTATGTCCCGACTCAATCCCCGGCAGCAAGAAGCCGTGAACTACGTCGGCGGCCCTCTATTGGTGCTCGCCGGCGCCGGCTCCGGCAAGACCAGCGTGATCACCCGCAAGATCGCGCACCTGATCCAGAACTGCGGCATCCGTGCCCAGTACATCGTCGCCATGACCTTTACCAACAAGGCGGCGCGGGAAATGAAAGAGCGGGTCGGCACCTTGCTCAAAGGCGGTGAAGGCCGTGGCCTCACGGTGTGCACCTTCCACAACCTGGGCCTGAACATCATCCGCAAGGAGCATGTGCGGCTGGGCTACAAGCCGGGCTTCTCGATCTTCGACGAGACCGACGTCAAGGCCCTGATGACCGACATCATGCAGAAGGAATACGCGGGCGACGACGGCGTCGACGAGATCAAGAACATGATCGGCGCCTGGAAAAACGACCTGATCCTGCCCGCCGAGGCCCTGGAAGCCGCACGCAACCCCAAGGAACAGACCGCTGCCATCGTCTACACCCACTACCAGCGCACGCTCAAGGCGTTCAACGCGGTGGACTTCGACGACCTGATCCTGCTGCCGGTCAAGCTGTTCCAGGAACACAAGGACATCCTGGAGAAGTGGCAGAACAAGGTGCGCTACCTGCTGGTGGACGAATACCAGGACACCAACGCCAGCCAGTACCTGCTGGTGAAATTGCTGATCGGCACGCGCAACCAGTTCACCGTAGTGGGCGACGACGACCAGTCGATCTACGCCTGGCGCGGCGCCCGCCCGGAAAACCTGATGCTGCTCAAGGTCGACTATCCGTCCTTGAAAGTGGTGATGCTGGAGCAGAACTACCGCTCCACCAGTCGCATCCTGCGCTGCGCCAACGTGCTGATCTCCAACAACCCCCACGAGTTTGAAAAACAACTGTGGAGCGAGATGGGTCATGGCGATGAGATCCGCGTGATCCGCTGCCGCAACGAGGATGCCGAAGCCGAGCGTGTGGCCGTGGAAATCCTCAGCCTGCACCTGCGTACCGACCGGCCCTACAGCGATTTCGCGATCCTGTACCGCGGCAACTACCAGGCCAAGCTGATCGAGCTGAAACTGCAACACCACCAGGTGCCGTATCGCCTGTCGGGCGGCAACAGCTTTTTCGGGCGCCAGGAAGTGAAAGACCTGATGGCCTACTTCCGGCTGATCGTAAACCCGGACGACGACAACGCCTTCCTGCGCGTGATCAACGTGCCGCGTCGGGAAATCGGCTCCACCACCCTGGAAAAGCTCGGCAACTACGCCACCGAACGCAAGATCTCCATGTATGCCGCCACCGACGAAATCGGCCTGGGCGAGCATCTGGATACGCGCTTCACTGACCGCCTGTCGCGCTTCAAGCGCTTCATGGACAAGGTCCGCGAGCAATGCGCCGGCGAAGACCCGATCAGTGCCCTGCGCAGCATGGTCATGGACATCGACTATGAGAACTGGCTGCGCACCAACAGCTCCAGCGACAAAGCCGCGGATTACCGCATGGGCAACGTCTGGTTCCTGATCGAAGCGCTGAAAAACACCCTGGAAAAAGACGAAGACGGCGAAATGACCGTCGAGGACGCCATCGGCAAGCTGGTGCTGCGCGACATGCTCGAGCGCCAGCAGGAAGAGGAAGACGGCGCCGAAGGTGTGCAGATGATGACCTTGCATGCCTCCAAGGGCCTGGAATTCCCTTACGTGTTCATCATGGGCATGGAAGAGGAAATCCTCCCGCACCGCTCCAGCATCGAAGCCGACACCATCGAGGAAGAACGGCGCCTGGCCTACGTCGGCATTACCCGCGCGCGTCAGACCCTGGCCTTCACCTTCGCTGCCAAGCGCAAGCAATACGGCGAAATCATCGATTGTGCCCCTAGCCGTTTCCTTGACGAGCTGCCACCGGACGACCTCGCCTGGGAAGGCAACGACGACACCCCCACCGAGGTGAAGGCCGTGCGCGGCAACACCGCCTTGGCGGATATACGCGCGATGTTAAAGCGCTAGAATCGACTACTTTTTAATCTACTTTCGGCGCCTGTTGCGCCATCAGAGGAAGTTTCCGTGGAAGCACTGCACAAGAAAATTCGCGAAGAAGGCATCGTGCTTTCCGATCAGGTACTCAAGGTCGATGCCTTTCTGAACCACCAAATCGACCCGGCGCTGATGAAACTGATCGGCGACGAATTCGCCGCGCTGTTCAAGGACTCGGGCATCACCAAGATCGTCACCATCGAGGCCTCGGGCATCGCCCCGGCGATCATGACCGGGCTGAACCTGGGCGTGCCGGTGATCTTCGCTCGCAAGCAGCAGTCGCTGACCCTGACGGAAAACCTGCTGTCGGCGACGGTGTATTCCTTCACCAAGAAAACCGAGAGCACCGTGGCGATCTCCCCGCGCCACTTGACCAGCAGTGACCGCGTGCTGGTGATCGATGACTTCCTGGCCAACGGCAAGGCGTCCCAGGCGCTGATCTCGATCATCAAGCAGGCCGGCGCAACCGTGGCAGGCCTGGGGATCGTGATCGAGAAGTCGTTCCAGGGTGGGCGTGCGGAGCTCGATGCGCAGGGTTATCGGGTTGAATCGCTGGCGCGGGTGAAGTCCTTGAGCGGTGGTGTGGTCACCTTCATCGAGTAATTTGCTCCACAGCAAATACCAAGTGAACACAGTTTAAAATGTGGGAGGGGGCTTGCTCCCGATTGCGGTGTATCAGTCACCAGATGTGTTGGCTGACCCACTGCTATCGGGAGCAAGCCCCCTCCCACATTTACCCTCTATTGCCTGTTAATGCGCGGTGGCCTGGAGGCCGGCGAGTAACAGGCGCTGATACAGATCCTCCTTGAACCCCTCGGGATTATCCAAGCGCATCCGCTTCAAATGCTCGGGAAATGCCTCCGGCTCCGGCGCGTCGAGTGCCGCCTTGCCCAACTCCAGAATCTCCGTCAGCTTGAATTTGCTCTTGAGCCAGTTCAACGCCCGCAACAAATCCCGCTCTTCACCTGTGAAATCACTGCCCAGCGGGTATTCAGGGAAGAGTCGTCGATGCCTGGCTTGAATCGCTTGCAGCCGTTCCGGCGTGTTGTCGCCAAAGCGCGGATCCAGCTGGAAATCCTTGGGCAGCTTGCCGGCCTTTTGCGCCTGGTCGATCAACTCGCCCTGGAACCGTGAGTCGGTGACATTCAACAGCGCTTCGATCACCTTGGCATCCGTCTGACCCCGCAAATCGGCAATGCCGTACTCGGTAATGACGATATCCCGCAGATGCCGGGGAATGGTGCAGTGCCCGTACTCCCAGACGATATTGGAACTGACCTCCCCCGCCGCCTCGCGCCAACTGCGCAGGATCAGGATCGAACGCGCACCTTCCAACGCATGCCCCTGGGCCACAAAGTTGTATTGCCCGCCCACACCGCTGAGCACGCGGCCGTCTTCCAATTGGTCAGCCACTCCGGCACCGAGCAGTGTCACCATGATCGCGCTGTTGATGAACCGCGCATCCAGGCGTTGCAAACGCTTGAGTTCTTCCTGGCCGTACAGCTCGTTGATATAGCTGATGCCCGTCATGTTGAATTCGAGGCGCTTGGCGTGGGTCATTTCCTGCAGGCGCTGGTAAAAGCTGAGTGGCCCCAGGAAGAAACCGCCATGGATCGACACGCCATCGGGCTGGGCCGCATCATCCAGCAGGCCGGCATTAGCCTGCGCCTGGGTCGCCACATCCGGGTACACCTTGCGCTGGATAATCCCGGCATCCGCCAGCACCAGCAGGCCGTTGACGAACATCTCGCTGCAACCGTAAAGGCCCCGGGCAAAAGGCTCGACACCGCCTTCACGGCTGATCAACGGCGCCCACTGATACACATCCATGTCCGTCAGCAACAACCGGTAGGCTTCGTTATCGGCCTGGCGCGCCAGCAAGGCAGCGGTCAGCGCATCGCCCATGGAACCGATGCCGATCTGCAAGGTGCCGCCGTCACGCACCAGGGTGCTGGCATGCAGGCCGATAAAATGGTCCTGGAAACCCACCGGCATGTTCGGGGTAGAAAACAGCGTGGTGCTGTCTTTTTCATCGAGCAGGTAGTCGAAGGCGTCCATGCCCAGTTCCGCATCCCCAGGCATGTAGGGCAGATCGCTGTGGACTTGGCCGACAACGAGGATGGTTTCCCCGGCTTCGCGGCGCTTGGCGATCATCGGCAGCAGGTCGAGGGTGATATCCGGGTTGCAGCTCAGGCTCAGGCGGTCGGGATGCTCGGCGCTGCTGGCAACCAGTTGCGCCACCAGGTTCAGGCCGGAGGCGTTGATGTCGCGGGCGGCATGGCTGTAGTTGCTGCTGACGTAATCCTGCTGTGCCGACGTGCTGTGGAGCAGGCTGCCGGGCTGCATGAAAAACTGCTGGACCTGGATATTCTTCGGCAGGCTGTCTTTATGCAGGTCGGCGAGAAAATCCAACTCAGGATAGTCACCAAACACCCGCTCGATGAAAGGTTCGAGGAAGCGCTTCTGCAAGCCATCGCCCAAGGTTGGCCGACCCAGACTCAAGGCGGTGTAGATCGTCAGTGCCCGCTCCGGCAACTTGGCGATGCGCCGATATAGCGCATTAGCAAACAGGTTGGGCTTGCCCAGGCCCAGCGGCATACCCATGTGGATATGCGCCGGCAACCGCGCCAGTACGTCGTCAACTGCTTGCTCGATTGAACACAACTGCACCATCCGACTGCTCCCGAACATTCCATGAATTGGAGTTGGACCGAGCTTGCCGGGTCTTTGCTGCAATGAACAGCTTCGAAACATAAATCGCGGGCACAAAAAAGCCGCTCGTAAGCGGCATTTTTGGCGAAGATCGTCTGATTACAGACCGGACATCTTCTTGATGGCGCCTTTGAGGTCTTCATCCGAGCAATCAGCGCAGGTGCCTTTCGGTGGCATGGCGTTAATACCGGTGATGGCCTTGGCCAGGATGCCGTCGAGGCCGCCCTGATGATCGGCGCGCTCTTTCCAGGCAGCGGTGTCGCCAACTTTCGGCGCACCCAAGAGGCCAGTGCCGTGGCACGCGTTACAGTGCTTGGCGATAATCTCGTCCGGCGTCTTCGCACCGCCGCCACCCGCTGCCACGGCCACTTCCATGCCCTTGCACTCCTGGCCCTGGACGCACACCTGGCCCACGGGCTCCAGGCGCTTGGCAATATCATCATTGGTCGCAGCCTGGGCGCTGACAGCCCATAGGGCCAGTACGGTTGCTGGTGCAGCCAGCATTTTCATAATTAGGTTCACGCGTTCACCCTCAATGGTGGCTATTCACGCCTGCGGCCACGGTTTCGCAGGCGGCGAAAGTATAACGGTTAGCCCGCCTGGCCGAAACAACCCTATTAAATAAAGGGAGATTCAACCTCGCGGAATACTGCACGGGCGTCTCTACAACGTTGGCAGGACGCCTCTTCTGTTAAAAGTTCGCGGGCGTGGCTGCGCTGATTAGTCGCGCCGGCACGTCGAACGGGTTGCGAAAACGATGCGGCTTGGTGCTTTCAAAGTAGTAGCTATCGCCAGCTTCGAGCACAAAAGTTTCAAGACCGACCACCAGTTCCAGGCGACCCTCCAGCAGGATCCCGGTTTCTTCACCTTCGTGGGTGAGCATTTCTTCACCTGTGTCGGCGCCCGGTGGGTAGATTTCATTGAGAAATGCGATAGCCCGGCTCGGGTGCGCCCGGCCCACCAGCTTCATGGTGACGGCACCGTCGGAGATGTCGATCAGCTCATTGGCTTTATAGACGATCTGCGTCGGTATTTCCTGGAGGATCTCCTCGGAAAAGAACTCGACCATGGACATAGGGATACCGCCCAGCACCTTGCGCAAGGAGCTGATCGAGGGGCTGACGCTGTTTTTCTCGATCATCGAAATGGTGCTGTTGGTGACGCCCGCACGCTTGGCGAGCTCACGCTGGGAAAGACCTTTGAGTTTACGGATGGATTGCAGTCGTTCGCCGACGTCCAATGCAGGAGCCTCCTAGGATTCAGGCTTTGTTGTAATTGAGCGTTATCATGGCGACAGCGTTCAGTATTTACAACACTTGGGCCTAAATCCCGGACAGCTTGGTTCGTAGCCGGCGGCTAAGCCCCGGAATAGAGGCGTGGCACTCGGCGCAGGTTGCAGAAGATCTGGTAGGGAATGGTCTCAGCGGCTACGGCGACGTCACTGGCGAGGATAGTCTTGCCCCACAGCTCCACAGTGGAACCGAGGCCCGCCTGGGGTATGTCGGTGAGGTCGACACACAGCATGTCCATGGACACACGCCCCAACAGTTGGCTGCGCTGGCCCGCCACCAGCACTGGCGTGCCGGTTGGCGCATGGCGCGGGTAGCCATCGGCATAGCCCATGGCAACCACACCAATACGCATCGGCTTGGGCGTGACGAACTTGGCGCCATAGCCCACGGGCTCACCGGCGGGTAGCTCGCGTACGCAGATAACTTTGGACTCCAGGGTCATCACTGGCTGCAAACGGGCAGCGAGCGCTTGGTCTTCACCAAATGGCGTTGCACCGTAGAGCATGATGCCCGGGCGCACCCAGTCACTGGTCATCGTCGGCCAGCCCAGCACCGACGGCGAATTGCGCAGGCTGACTTCGGCCGCCAGGCCTTTTCGCGCCGCTTCGAATACCGCCACCTGTTCGTCACTGCGCACGCAATCGAGTTCATCGGCGCGGGCGAAGTGGCTCATCAACACGATCTTGGCGACCTTGCCGCTGGCCAGCAGGCGCTGATAGGCCTCGTGGTAATCCTTGGGATGCAGGCCGACACGGTGCATGCCCGAGTCCAGCTTGAGCCACACCGTCAACGGCTTGCTCAGGCGGGCCTGTTCAATGGCATCCAACTGCCATAGCGAATGCACCACGCACCACAAGTCATGCTCGATGATCAGCGGCAGCTCGTCGGCCTCGAAAAAACCTTCCAGCAGCAGCACCGGCGCACGAATGCCGGCAGCACGCAATTCCAGGGCTTCCTCGATGCACGCCACGGCAAACCCGTCGGCCTCGGCTTCCAGCGCCTGGGCCACACGCACGGCACCATGGCCGTAGGCGTCTGCCTTGATCACGGCGAGGGCCTTGGCCCCCGTGACTTCACGGGCCAGTTGATAGTTATGGCGCAGGGCTTGGAGGTCGATCAGGGCACGGGCTGGACGCATGGCGGCAGGCTTCTAGGCAGCAAGGTGAAGAAAAAACCGGTGCCGACCAACAGCGTCGGCGCCGGGAGAGGGATCGTTATTAAGGCAGCGCAGCCACGACGGACAGCTCGACCAGGATTTGCGGCTCGCAGAGCTTGGCTTCAACCGTGGCGCGAGCCGGGGCGACGCCCTTGGGCAGCCACTTGTCCCATACCGCGTTCATGCCGGCGAAGTCAGCTTCGATGTCTTTCAAATAGATCGTTACCGACAGCAACTTGCTCTTGTCAGTGCCGGCCAGGTCCAGCAGACGCTCGATATTAGCCAGGGTTTCACGGGTCTGCTGTTCAATCCCGGCGCTCATGTCGTCGCCGACTTGACCTGCCAGATACACGGTACCGCTGTGGACAACGATCTGGCTCATGCGCTCATTGGTGAGCTGGCGCTGGATTGACATGTTTCGCGGACTCCTGGTGGTTGCCATAACGGGAAATATCGAGACCTGCGGCGCTGATCTGCGGGGTTTTCCTGGCCATCAGGTCGGCCAGCAAGCGACCAGAGCCACAGGCCATGGTCCAACCGAGCGTGCCGTGGCCGGTATTCAGGAACAGGTTCTTGAATGGGGTGGCACCGACAATCGGCGTGCCGTCGGGCGTGGTCGGGCGCAAGCCGGTCCAGAAACTGGCTTGGGCCAAATCGCCGCCCTGAGGATAAAGGTCGTTGACGATCATCTCCAGGGTTTCACGTCGGCGTGGGTTCAGCGACAGGTCAAAACCGGCTATTTCAGCCATGCCACCAACACGAATGCGGTTGTCGAAACGGGTAATCGCGACTTTGTAGGTCTCGTCGAGAATAGTCGAGGTCGGCGCCATGGCCGGGTTGGTGATCGGTACGGTCAGCGAGTAGCCCTTGAGCGGGTACACCGGTGCCTTGATCCCCAGTGGCTTGAGCAGCTTCGGCGAATAACTGCCAAGGGCCAGGACGTAGCGGTCGGCGGTTTCCAGCTTGCCGTCTATCCACACGCCGTTGATGCGATCACCTGCATAATCGAGGCGCTGGATGTCCTGTTCAAAGCGGAACTCCACACCCAACTGCTTGCACATATCAGCCAGGCGCGTGGTGAACATCTGGCAGTCGCCAGTCTGGTCATTCGGCAAACGCAGGGCACCGGCGAGGATATCCGTGACGCTGGCCAGGGCCGGCTCAACCCGGGCAATGCCGGCGCGATCAAGCAGTTCGAACGGCACGCCGGACTCCTGCAGCACCGCGATGTCTTTGGCGGCACCGTCGAGCTGGGCCTGGGTGCGGAACAACTGGGTCGTACCGAGGCTACGGCCTTCGTAGGCAATGCCGGTCTCGGCGCGCAACTCGTCAAGGCAGTCACGGCTGTACTCGGACAGGCGCACCATGCGCTCCTTGTTCACCGCATAGCGGCTGGCCGTGCAGTTGCGCAGCATCTGCGCCATCCACAGGTATTGATCGATATCGGCGGTGGCCTTGATCGCCAGCGGCGCGTGGCGTTGCAGCAGCCACTTGATGGCCTTGAGCGGCACGCCCGGCGCAGCCCATGGCGAGGCGTAGCCAGGGGACACCTGGCCGGCGTTGGCGAAACTGGTTTCCATGGCAGCGGCAGGCTGACGGTCGACCACAACGACGTCAAAGCCGGCCCGCGCCAAATAGTAGGCACTGGTCACCCCAATGACACCGCTACCCAAGACCAGAACGCGCATTTTTATATCCTCATCACGGGCTTAGCCGCTGACGTGTGTTATTCGAGCAATGATGGGCGCAGTATAAAAAGCATTCACCAGTGCATTTCACTATATAAATGCCTATATTTGGCGACAATTCTCGGCAAAAACCCTTTTCACAGAGGCGTATCCCCTATGCGTACCAACACCCAGACCAAGCGGGAGCTGGACAAGATTGACCGCAATATCCTGCGCATCCTGCAAACCGATGGGCGTATCTCGTTCACGGAGTTGGGAGAGAAGGTCGGGCTGTCCACCACTCCTTGTACCGAGCGGGTGCGACGCCTGGAGCGCGAAGGGATCATCATGGGCTACAACGCGCGGCTCAATCCCCAGCATTTGAAGGGAAGTTTGCTGGTATTTGTCGAGATCAGCCTCGATTACAAGTCGGGCGATACCTTCGAAGAGTTTCGCCGCGCCGTACTGAAACTGCCCCATGTGCTGGAGTGCCACTTGGTGTCAGGGGACTTCGACTACTTGGTGAAGGCGCGGATTTCCGAGATGGCCTCGTATCGCAAATTGCTCGGCGATATCCTGCTCAAGTTGCCCCATGTGCGCGAATCCAAGAGCTATATCGTGATGGAAGAGGTGAAAGAGAGCCTTAACCTGCCGATTCCGGACTGACTCACCAGCACAACTCATCCAAATGTGGGAGCAAGCCCCCACATTGGCCGAGAACATCCGCTAGACCAATACCTGCCGGGTGCTCGCCATGTACTCATGGATCTGTTTTTCCACCCTTGGATGAATCAGCTCCACCGGTCCCCGTCCATTGGGGCATGGCAGGGTCTTGGTGGTGCCAAACAACCTGCAGATCAAGGGCCGCTCGTCATACACCGTGCAACCGTTGGGCCCCAGGTGCACGCAGTTCAACTCGTCCATGGCCGCCTCCTGCTCTGCGGCGGTCTTGCGCGGCAGGCGCGACATTTCCTCAGGCGACGTCGTCACCGGCCCACAGCAGTCATGGCAACCTGGGACGCACTCGAACGAAGGAATCTGTCGACGCAGCGCGCTGATTTTCTGCCTGTTGCAACTCATCGAAACACACACCGAACCGCGAATAAGCGTGGATTCTGACGCAAAACGCCCTGCGCAGACAGCCTCGTCCGACCGCTGTATCCTGCGTCAAATTTTCCAAACAGGGATGCTCCCCATGACCGCCAGCGCCCGGCACACCGCTTCCTACTATGCCGCCAGCAGCCTGCCACAACCGGATTACCCGACATTGACCGGCGATGTGCGTGCCGATGTGTGCGTGATCGGCGGTGGTTTCTCCGGGCTCAATGCCGCCCTGGAACTGGCCCAGCGCGGCTTCAGCGTGGTGTTGCTGGAAGCGCGCAAGATCGGCTGGGGCGCCAGCGGGCGCAATGGCGGCCAGTTGATTCGCGGCGTTGGCCACGGACTGGATCAGTTCGCCAATGTGATTGGCAGCGACGGCGTGCGCCAGATGAAACTGATGGGTCTGGAAGCCGTGGAGATCGTGCGCGAGCGCGTGGAGCGTTTCCAGATTCCCTGTGACCTGACTTGGGGCTACTGCGATCTGGCCAACAAACCCCGTGACCTGCAGACCCTGGCCGAAGACGCCGAAGAGCTGCGCAGCCTGGGCTATCGCCACGAGGTGCGCCTGCTGCAAGCCAGCGAGATGGGCAGTGTGATCGGCTCCGACCGCTATGTTGGCGGCATGATCGACATGGGCTCCGGCCACCTGCACCCGCTGAACCTCGCCCTGGGTGAAGCTGGCGTCGCACAGCAGTTGGGCGTGAAGCTGTATGAACAATCAGAAGTGACCCGCATCGACTACGGCCCCGAGGTCAAGGTGCACACCGCCCAAGGCAGTGTGCGCGCCCAGACCCTGGTATTGGCCTGCAACGCCTACCTGAACGGGCTCAACCCGCAACTAAGCGGCAAGGTGCTGCCCGCCGGCAGCTATATCATCGCCACCGAACCCTTGAGCCAGGCGCAAGCCGCCAACCTGTTGCCGCAGAACATGGCCGTGTGCGACCAACGCGTGACGGTGGACTACTTCCGTCTGTCCGCCGACCGCCGCCTGTTGTTCGGCGGCGCCTGCCACTATTCCGGTCGTGACCCGAAGGACATCGGCGCCTATATGCAGCCGAAGATGTTGCAGGTGTTCCCACAATTGGCCGAGGTGAAGATCGACTACCAATGGGGCGGCATGATCGGCATCGGTGCCAATCGGCTGCCACAGATTGGTCGCCTGGCCGATAACCCCAACGTGTATTACGCCCAGGCTTACGCCGGTCATGGCCTCAACGCCACCCACCTGGCGGGCAAGCTGTTGGCCGAGGCTATCAGCGGCGAGCAACAGGGGCGCTTCGACCTGTTCGCCCAGGTGCCACACATCACCTTCCCCGGCGGCAAGCACCTGCGCTCGCCGCTGCTGGCCCTGGGGATGCTCTGGCACCGCCTCAAGGAACTGGTTTGATCAATCGCGCCAGAAGGGTTTCAAACCTTCATGGCGCGCCTGTTCAGCGCTAAGCCCTACGTCGCGCAGTTGCTCACTGGTCAGGTCCAGCAGGGCTTTGCGTGTATGACGACGGCGCCAGAACATACCCCAGCGACTCTCGGTCGGCGCGATCATCGCCCGCGCTTGCCCCGCTTCCAGTTCCTGGCTGCGTAACGCCAACCGCACATCGCTCATACCGTTCATTTTGCTGTCCCTCATTGGTGTGTTGCCTTGAGTGGACAGCATGCGCGAGCGGTCAAAACCATTACAGATTCAACCTATTTTTATTAAACCAATACAGACACTGCCTATGGGTGGCTGAATCCTGTATTTTCACCCTATCTGTACTGGTCCCTCGGGAGCGACCATCATGACCCTCTACGTCAACCTTGCCGAATTGCTTGGCACCCGCATTGAGCAGGGTTTCTACCGTCCGGGGGATCGACTGCCTTCGGTGCGAGCCTTGAGTGTTGAACATGGGGTCAGCCTGAGCACCGTACAGCAAGCCTACCGGTTGCTCGAAGACAATGGCCTGGCGACGCCTAGACCCAAGTCTGGTTACTTTGTGCCAGCCAGCCGCGAGCTGCCGGCGCTGCCCGAGGTCGGTCGCCCGGCTCAGCGGCCAGTGGAAATATCCCAATGGGACTTGGTGCTGGAGCTGATTCGCGCGGTGCCACGCAAGGGAGTCATACAGCTGGGCCGTGGCATGCCGGATGTACTGTCGCCCACCCTGAAGCCGCTGCTACGCAGCCTGGCCCGCGTAAGCCGGCGCCAGGATCTGCCGGGGCTGTATTACGACAACATCCTCGGCTGTATGGAGCTGCGTGAGCAAATTGCCCGCCTGTCATTGGACTCGGGCTGCCAGCTGAACGCCGAGGACATCGTGATCACGACCGGTTGTCACGAAGCGCTGTCCGCCAGTATCCATGCGATTTGTGAGCCTGGGGATATCGTCGCGGTAGATTCGCCCAGCTTCCATGGCGCTATGCAAACTCTCAAGGGCCTGGGCATGAAAGCCCTGGAGATCCCCACCGACCCGCTCACCGGCATCAGCCTCGAGGCCCTTGAGCTGGCGCTGGAGCAGTGGCCAATCAAAATCATCCAGCTCACCCCGAACTGCAACAACCCGTTGGGCTACATCATGCCGGAGGCGCGTAAACGCGCACTGCTGACCCTGGCCCAACGCTTCGACGTGGCCATCATTGAAGACGATGTGTATGGCGAACTGGCCTACAGCTACCCGCGCCCGCGCACGATCAAATCCTTCGACGAAGATGGCCGCGTGCTGCTGTGCAGTTCGTTCTCGAAAACCCTGGCGCCAGGCCTGCGCATTGGCTGGGTCGCCCCGGGGCGCTACCTGGAACGGGTGCTGCATATGAAATACATCAGCACCGGCTCCACCGCCACCCAGCCGCAGATCGCGATTGCCGAATTTCTCAAGGGCGGCTATTTCGAGCCGCATTTGCGCAGGATGCGCACGCAATACCAGCGCAATCGCGACTTGATGCTCGACTGGGTCAGCCGCTACTTCCCCGCCGGCACCCGCGCCAGTCGGCCTCAGGGCAGCTTCATGCTTTGGGTTGAACTGCCGGAGGGCTTCGACACCTTGAAGCTCAACCGTGTGCTGGTGGAACAAGGTGTACAAATAGCCGTAGGCAGTATCTTTTCAGCCTCCGGCAAGTACCGTAATTGCCTGCGCATGAACTACGCTGCCAAGCCAACGCCACAGATTGAAGAGGCCGTGCGCAAGGTCGGCGCCGCCGCAAGCAAACTGCTGGCAGAAACGGCGGACTGACCTTTACCGCTCAATTGCCGTCATATACCGACAAACGCCATGATCTGGAAGCAGCTCCCTTGATGATTCGACGGCTTTTACCGTTTTTCCTGTTGGGAGCCCTGGCCCTGGGTGGCTGCGCGACGGTCAGCGTACCGCGCATTCCCAGCGATGCCCTGGCGGCGACGCAGTCGTCATTCGGCCGCTCGATCCAGGCCCAGGCAGCGCCGTACCAGGGGCGTTCGGGCTTCCGCCTGCTGCCCAACAGCAGCGAGGCCTTCATGGCCCGCGCCGAGTTGATCCGCAACGCCCAGACCAGCCTCGACCTGCAGTACTACATCGTGCACGACGGCATCAGCACGCGCATGCTCGTGGACGAACTGCTCAAGGCGGCTGACCGCGGGGTGCGCGTGCGTATCCTGCTGGATGACACCACCAGCGGCGGCCTCGACCAGGTCATAGCCACCCTCGCCGCCCACCCCCAGATCCAGATTCGCCTGTTCAACCCCCTGCACCTGGGCCGCAGCACCGGCATCACGCGTACCCTGGCGCGTGCGTTCGACCTGTCGCTGCAACATCGGCGCATGCATAACAAACTGTGGCTGGCGGACAACAGCGTGGCGATCGTTGGCGGACGCAACCTGGGCGATGAGTACTTCGACGCCGAGCCTAACCTGAATTTCACCGATATCGATATGCTCAGCGTCGGGCCGGTGGCCGAGCAGTTAGGCCACAGTTTCGACCAGTACTGGAACAGCGCCCTGAGCAAGCCGATCGACGAGTTCGTCTCCAACAAGCCCTCCAGGCTCGACCTCGCTACTGCCCGCGTGCGCCTGGAAGCCTCACTGGCCGAGTCGCGACAGAAGAACCATGCCTTATATAACCGCTTGCGTACCTACCAGACCCAGCCACGCATGGACATCTGGCGTCGCGAGCTGATCTGGGCCTGGAACCAGGCGCTGTGGGACGCACCGAGCAAAGTACTGGCCAAGGCTGACCCTGATCCGCGCCTATTGCTCACCACCCAACTGGCACCGGAGCTGGAAGGGGTCAGCCAGGAGCTGATCATGATTTCGGCGTATTTCGTTCCGGGGCCTTCCGGGCTGGTGTACCTGACGGGACGCGCCGATGCGGGTGTCTCGGTAAGACTGCTGACCAACTCCCTTGAAGCCACCGACGTACCGGCCGTGCACGGCGGCTACGCGCCCTATCGCAAGGCATTGCTGGAGCATGGGGTGAAACTCTACGAGCTGCGTCGGCAACCGGGCGATCCAAGCGCCGGCAGCGGCCCACACTTGTTTCGTCGAGGCAGCTTCCAGGGCTCGGACTCCAGTCTGCACAGCAAGGCGATGATCTTCGATCGAGAGAAGTCGTTTATCGGCTCGTTCAATTTCGACCCACGTTCAGTTCTGTGGAACACCGAAGTCGGCGTGATGGTAGACAGCCCCGAACTGGCGGAACACGTGCGCAACCTGGCACTGCAAGGTATGGCGCCGGCGTTGAGCTACGAGGCGAAACTGCAGGATGGCCAGATCGTGTGGGTGACCGAGGACAACGGCCAACTGCACACCCTGACCCGTGAACCGGGCAGTTGGTGGCGCAGGTTCAATGCCTGGTTCGCCACTTCAATTGGCCTGGAACGCATGCTCTAAGACCAACGAAGCCCACGCCCACAAGTTCAGACCGGTTGCGCTGCTCCAAACGCCCCCTGGCGCAGCAACAACACCACCAGCCCCAACGCCCCAACTGCCATCAGCAACGGCAACGCATGCCCGCTGATCCACTGGCTGCCCGCACCGGCCACCAGCGGCCCAACCAGGCAGCCAATGCCCCACAGCTGCGCCACATGAGCATTGGCACGCACCAGCGCATCGTCGCGGTAACGCTCGCCAATCAAAATCAGCGACAAGGTAAACAACCCGCCGGCACTGGCGCCGAACAGCACCCACACCGGCCAGATCAGCAGTGTGTGCATCAACAGCGGCACCGCCAGGCTCGACGTCAGCAACAGCAGGGCACAGCCCAGGAACAGCGTGCGCCGTGGCAGGTAGTCGGCCAGCGCGCCGATGGGCAATTGCAGCAGCGCATCACCCACCACCACCGTGCTGACCATCGCCAAGGCGATTTCGGCAGTGAAGCCCTGTTGCAGGCAGTACACCGGCAACAGCGTCAGAATCATCGCTTCAAACGCAGCGAATAATGCCACCGCCCAGGCAATCGCCGGCAGGCTCAGGCAGAACCGCCACAGCTCGCTGAACGTGACACTGAACGCATCCGCCGTCGGTGCCCCGGAACGCCCCAGCAACAGCAGCGGCGCCACCACCAACAGGCCCACGCCCACCCAGAAACCGTAGTCATGGTCGGTACCCATCAGGCCCAGCAACAATGGCCCTGACAGCTGGCTCAAGGCATAGGTACAGCCATACAGCGCCACCAGGCGGCCACGCCACTGCTCCACCACCAACTGGTTGATCCAGCTTTCGCCGAGGATAAATACGATGGTCAGGACTACCCCGATCATCAATCGCAGCACCAGCCACACCGGGTAGCTGGGCAGGATCGCCAGCAGGCCGATGGACACCGCCCCGGCCCACAGGCACAGGCGCATCAGGTTCGCGGTGCCGAGCCAGGACGCCATTCGGCTGGAGACCTTGGCCCCGAGCAATACGCCGAATGCCGGCATCGCCGCCATCACGCCAATCGCGAAACTGCCGTAGCCCCAGCCTTCAAGGCGCAGGGATACCAATGGCATACTGACGCCCAAAGCCAGACCAACGCTGAGTACCGAGGCCAGGACGGCGAAGTAAGTCGCCCAACGCATTGCCACGCTCCTGTGGAGATTTAAAGGTTCACACAAAACAGTGTGGGAGGGGGCTTGCTCCCGATAGCTTGGTATCAGCCACCGCATGTGGTGACTGGCCTACCGCTATCGGGAGCAAGCCCCCTCCCACATTTGCCTGCGGCGTTTCCTGCAGGTTTAGAGCTTGATCCAGGTCGCCTTAAGCTCCGTGTACTTGTCGAAGGCATGCAGCGACTTGTCGCGGCCATTACCCGACTGCTTGAACCCGCCAAACGGCGCGGTCATGTCGCCGCCGTCGTACTGGTTGACCCACACGCTACCGGCACGCAGGGCCTTGGCCGTCAGGTGCGCCTTGGAGATATCCGCCGTCCACACCGCCGCGGCCAGGCCGTATTGGGTGTCGTTGGCGATGGCGATGGCTTCTTCGGCGCTGTCAAACGTAATCACCGACAGCACTGGGCCAAAGATCTCTTCCTGGGCAATCTTCATGGCATTGGTCACGCCGTCGAAAATCGTCGGCTCAACGTAGGTGCCGCCGGACTCCTCCAGAGTGCGCTTGCCGCCTGCGACCAGCTTGGCGCCATCGGCGTGACCGGCCTCGATGTAGGAGAGCACGGTGTTCATCTGCTGCGTATCAACCAGCGCACCGACGTTGGTGGCCGGGTCCAGCGGGTTGCCCGGTTTCCAGCCCTTGAGCGCCTCGATTACCAGCGGCAGGAAGGTGTCCTTGATCGAACGCTCCACCAGCAGGCGCGAGCCGGCGGTGCAGACTTCGCCCTGGTTGAAGGCGATGGCGCCAGCGGCAGACTCAGCGGCCGCTTGCAGGTCCGGCGCATCGGCAAACACGATGTTCGGGCTCTTGCCGCCAGCTTCCAGCCACACACGCTTCATGTTCGACTCGCCGGAGCGGATCAACAGTTGCTTGGCGATCTTGGTAGAACCGGTGAACACCAGGGTATCGACGTCCATATGCACCGCCAGCGCATTGCCCACGGTGTGACCATAGCCAGGCAATACGTTGAACACGCCTTTTGGTATGCCGGCTTCAACGGCCAGGGCGGCAATACGGATGGCCGTCAGCGGTGACTTTTCGGACGGCTTGAGGATCACCGAGTTACCGGTGGACAACGCCGGGCCGAGTTTCCAGCAGGCCATCATCAACGGGAAGTTCCACGGCACGATGGCACCTACCACGCCGACTGGCTCGCGGGTCACCAGGCCCAGTTGGTCGTGCGGGGTGGCTGCGACTTCATCGTAGATCTTGTCGATGGCCTCGCCGCTCCAGCTCAGGGCATTCGCCGCGCCCGGAACGTCGATGTACAGGGAATCGCTGATGGGCTTGCCCATGTCCAGGGTTTCAAGCAACGCCAGCTCTTCGGCATTGGCCTTGAGCAGCGCGGCGAAACGGATCATCACTGACTTGCGCTTGGCCGGCGCCAGGCGCGACCAGACACCGGAGTTGAAGGTGGCACGGGCATTTTCCACGGCACGCTGGGCATCGCTGGCGTCACAGCTGGCAACGGTGGCCAGCAAGCGGCCATCCACCGGGCTGATGCACTCGAACGTGTCGCCGGAAACGGCGGCGGTGTACTCGCCATTGATATAGGCACGGCCTTCGATCTTCAGATCCTTGGCGCGTTGTTCCCAGTCGGCACGGGTCAGGGTGGTCATGCGAGTGTCCTCCTCTTATTGAATACAAGGGGCCTGGGGTTCATCCCGGCACCTTCACGAATTCTTGCCCGGCCAGCCTGCTGTTCGGCTCAAGGCAGCTGCCACCCTAAACCAGCGGCTGGGGATGTTTCAATATATTTGACAGAACGGCGGCAAACGCCCTTGCGATGTTCATTTTAATAAACATAGACTTTGGGCTCTCCAACCCCAGGCCAGACGGGACACGCACATGAGCATCCAGGATATCGTCGATTTCAGCCAAGCCAACACGGCCCCCGACCGCTACCGCCCCGCCGCCGAAAAAGTTCTCAAGGGCGATCCGGAGCAGACGCTCTATAACCACTACAACAGTCCGTGCGGGCAGATGAATGCCGGGGTGTGGGAAGGCGAAGTCGGGCAATGGAAGGTCAACTACACCGAACATGAGTACTGCGAGATTGTGCAGGGGGTTTCGGTGCTGCGCGACGCCGAGGGCAACGCCAAGACCTTGCGTGCTGGCGACCGCTTTGTGATTCCCGCTGGTTTCAGCGGAACCTGGGAAGTACTGGAGCCGTGCCGCAAGATCTATGTGGTATTCGAACAAAAAGCCTGATCAGCACATCACAGACAAAAAAAAGCCCGCATCGTGAGATACGGGCTTTTTTTCACAAGGAAGAAAATCAATTACTTGATTTTGCCTTCTTTGTAGATCACGTGCTTGCGAACGCGCGGGTCGAACATTTTCTTTTCGAGCTTGTCCGGGGTAGTACGCTTGTTCTTGTCGGTAGTGTAGAAGTGACCAGTACCGGCGCTAGAGATCATTCGAATCAATTCACGCATGATAGAGCTCCTTAGATCTTGCCAGCGGCGCGGATTTCGGCCAGCACGACAGTGATGCCGCGCTTGTCGATGATACGCATGCCTTTGGCAGATACACGCAGGCGAACAAAACGTTTCTCTTCTTCAACCCAGAAGCGGTGATGCTGCAGGTTCGGCAGGAAACGACGACGGGTTTTGTTATTTGCGTGGGAAATGTTATTCCCAGTCACCGGACCCTTACCGGTAACTTGACAGACTCTCGACATGCCTCAGCCCTCTAAAACCACATGCCCAACCCGGCATGGGTTGGCCGCTTAATCTCTCAGTCATTTGGCGCCAGGCGCCGCGTTTCTTTAGGGTCTTACCGGCTACACCTACAAGCGAAGGAACCGGGCCCCTAGAAAAGAGCGCTGCTTTATACCAGAAAGACCCCAGTGCAACAACAGCCCGTGTGTTTTTACCACCGTAAATCTTAGTGGCAGACGCCTGAACCACTGCCAGGAGGGGCCGCTGTGACAGCCGACCGCTCGTCGCACAGAATGATTTACAGCGCCCACAGGCACGGGGAAGTACACGGCGAAACGCGCTGAGGCGCCATCAAAACAGCATTTGGGCCAAAAGCACAGGCAAAAATGGGCTAGTCATTTATCAATCAGACCTCTACGGTAGGCTTTTTCCAGACTGCACTCGCAGATGGGCCTTCGATCTGCACAGGAAACCGAATATGCGCCTCGCTGCCCTACCGCTATTGCTTGCTCCTCTCTTTATCGCGCCGACGGCTATCGCGGCCACCAACCTGAGCGTCTGCACCGAGGCCAGCCCCGAGGGGTTCGATGTGGTGCAGTACAACTCGCTGACTACCACCAATGCCTCAGCAGACGTGCTGATGAACCGCCTGGTGGACTTCGACGCAGCCAGCGGCAAACTGGTACCGAGCCTGGCGGACAGTTGGGAAGTCTCATCCGATGGCCTGACCTACACCTTCAAGCTGCACCCGGGCGTGAAATTCCACCGCACAAACTATTTCAACCCCAGCCGTACGTTGACCGCCGAAGACGTACGTTTCAGCTTCGAGCGCATGCTTGATCCGGCCAACCCGTGGCACAAGATCGCCCAGAGCGGCTTCCCCCACGCCCAATCCCTGCAGTTGCCGGCACTGGTCAAGAAGATTGACGCCCTTGACCCGTTGACCGTGCGTTTCACCCTCGACCACGCCGACTCCACCTTCCTTGCGTCGCTGAGCATGGGCTTTGCCTCGATCTACCCGGCTGAATATGCCGACAAACTGCTCAAGGCCGGCACTCCCGAGAAGCTCAACAGCCAGCCAATCGGCACCGGCCCGTTCGTTTTTGTGCGTTTTCAGAAAGATGCCGTGGTGCGCTACAAGGCCAACCCGGACTACTTCGCCGGCAAGCCGGCGGTGGATAACTTGATCTTCGCCATTACTCCGGATGCCAACGTACGCCTGCAGAAGCTGCACCGCGATGAATGCCAGATCGCACTTTCGCCCAAGCCACTGGATGTGGGCGAGGCCGAAAAAGACCCAGCCTTGAAGGTGGAAAAAACCGCCGCGTTCATGACCGCATTCGTCGCCATCAACAGCCAGCACCCACCGTTGGACAAGCCCGAGGTGCGCCAGGCGATCAACTTGGCCTTTGACAAGAACAGCTACCTCAAGGCCGTATTCGAAGGCACCGGCGAAGCAGCCAATGGTGTCTACCCGCCGAACACCTGGAGCTATGCCCAGGATTTGCCGGGCTATCCACAAGATCTCGCCAAAGCCAAGGCGCTGCTCGACCGTGCCGGGCTCAAGGACGGCTTCAAGACCACGATATGGACTCGCCCTACCGGTAGCCTGCTGAACCCCAACCCGAATCTTGGCGCACAGCTGTTGCAGGCCGACCTGGCCAAGGTCGGCATCCAGGCCGAAATCCGTGTGATCGAATGGGGCGAGTTGATTCGCCGCGCCAAGGCCGGCGAGCATGACCTGCTGTTCATGGGCTGGGCTGGCGACAACGGCGACCCGGATAACTTCCTGACCCCGCAGTTCTCCTGCGCCGCAGTGAAGTCCGGCACCAACTTCGCCCGCTATTGCGACCCCGCGCTGGATAAGTTGATCCGCGCCGGCAAGACCACCAGCGAGCAAGGTGTGCGCACCAAGCTGTATCAACAGGCCCAGGCGCAGATCCAGCAGCAGGCACTGTGGCTGCCGCTGGCACATCCGACAGCGTTTGCCCTGGCCCGCAAGAATGTCGAGGGCTATCAGGTGAGCCCGTTCGGGCGTCAGGATTATTCGAAAGTCAGCGTCAAGCCGTAAGGCGCAACACCTTGCACTGTAAGAGCGAGCTTGCTCGCGAAGATCGTTAACGATAATGCGAAAACCCTGATGCCCCGCGAGATCATCAGGTTTTCGCGAGCAAGCTCGCTCCTACAGATACGGGTGTCGTTATATCCACCCGTATTCAGCCATCGACAGCGGGTCACCATCTCCAACAATGATGTGATCCAGCACGCGCACATCCACCGCCTCCAACGCCTTTTGCAGCAACTTGGTCAATTTTCGATCAGCTGCACTGGGCTCTACACTCCCGGACGGATGGTTGTGACACAGGATCAACGCCGCCGCGTTGTACGCCAGCGCACGCTTTACCACTTGTCGCGGATAAACAATCGCGGTGTCGATGGTGCCCTGAAACATTGCCTCAAACCCCAACACCCGGTGTCTTGAATCAAGGAACAGGCAGCCAAAAATCTCATGGGGTTCATGGCGCAGTAGTGCCTTGAGGTACTCGCGCACGGCCAGCGGGCTCTCCAGCACCGAATCAGCGCGTAAGCGCTCGGCCATGTGGCGCCGGGACATTTCCAGCACCGCCTGCAGCTGGGCAAACTTTGCCGGCCCCAGCCCCAGATGCTGGCTGAACAGCGTCTGGCTGGCCTCCAGCAGTGGGCGCAAGCCACCGAATTGCGCCAATAGATGGCGCGCCAGATCGACCGCACTTCTACCGGAAACCCCTGTACGCAGGAAGATCGCCAACAACTCGGCATCGGACAGGCTCGCCGCGCCGCCTTCCAACAACTTCTCCCGCGGGCGCTCCGCCACGGGCCAATCACGAATACTCATCCTACCTCCGTGTGTACCTGCTCCGCTGTTGCCCAGCGGGCGCTGTGTTATCGTAGGCGCTCTTTTTTGCATGCGATTTCACCTGGGGAGGGGTCATCGCAGGCGTCACTGAACTGGCATCACTGAACTGGAAAGGCAAACCAATGCAGCGTCTGTATCGGAAACGCATCGTTCTCGGCGTCGGCGGCGGCATTGCCGCCTACAAGAGCGCAGAGCTGGTTCGCAGGCTCCTGGACCAGGGCGCCGAAGTGCGCGTGGTCATGACCCGTGGCGGCAGTGAGTTCATCACCCCGCTGACCATGCAGGCCCTGTCCGGCCACCCGGTTCATCTGGACCTGCTCGACCCGGCGGCCGAAGCCGCCATGGGCCATATCGAGCTGGCCAAATGGGCCGACCTGGTACTGATCGCCCCGGCCACCGCCGACCTGATCGCCCGCCTGGCCCAGGGCATTGCCGATGACCTGCTGACCACGTTGGTACTGGCCACCGACGCCACCGTCGCCATCGCCCCGGCCATGAACCAGGCCATGTGGCGCGACCCGGCTACCCAGGCCAATACCCAGCTCCTGCAAAGCCGCGGCCTCAAGGTGTTCGGCCCCGCTTCCGGCAGCCAAGCCTGCGGCGATGTCGGCATGGGCCGCATGCTCGAAGCCACCGACCTGGCACAGTGCGCCGCCGAGTGCTTCCAGCACCTGGCCCTGACCGGCAAGCACGTGCTGATCACCGCCGGCCCGACCCAGGAAAACATCGACCCGGTGCGCTACATCACCAACCATAGCTCAGGAAAAATGGGCTTCGCGTTGGCAGAAGCAGCGGTCGAGGCAGGCGCACGGGTCACCCTGATCACTGGCCCGGTGCATCTGCCCACCCCTGACCGCGTCACGCGAATCGACGTAGTCAGCGCCCGGGACATGCTGGCAGCCTGTGAAGCGGCCATTCCCTGCGACCTGTTCATCGCCTCGGCAGCGGTTGCGGATTACCGCCCGGAAGTCGTCGCCCCGCAAAAGCTCAAGAAAGACCCCACAAGCGGTGACGGCCTGCTCCTGCAAATGGTGCGCAACCCGGACATCCTGGCCACCATCGCCACTCGTCCGGATCGCCCGTTCAGTGTAGGTTTTGCTGCCGAAACCGAGCACCTGCTGGACTACGCCGCACGCAAACTGAAAGACAAAAACCTCGACCTGATCGTTGCCAATGATGTCGCCAACCCGAGCATCGGCTTCAACAGCGAGGAAAATGCCTGCAGCGTGATCGACCGCGAGCTGCATGCCACCCTTTTCGCCCAGACCAGCAAGGGCAAGATTGCCCGCCAACTGATCTCTTTTATCGCCCAACGGCTGAACCAGGTTTAATTTCCATGCACGCTTTGCAAGCCAAGATCCTCGATCCCCGCATCGGCAACGAATTCCCTCTGCCGGCCTACGCCACTCCAGGCTCCGCCGGCCTGGACCTGCGCGCCATGCTCAAGCAAGACACCGTCCTTGAACCGGGCCAGACCATCCTGATCCCCACCGGCTTGTCGATTTATGTTGGCGACCCTGGCCTGGCGGCGCTGATCCTGCCGCGCTCCGGCCTGGGCCATAAACACGGAATCGTGCTGGGCAACCTGGTCGGCCTGATCGACTCCGACTACCAGGGCGAGCTGATGGTGTCGTGCTGGAACCGTGGCCAGACCGCGTTCAACATCGCAATCGGCGAACGCATCGCCCAGCTGGTGTTGGTGCCCGTGGTACAAGCGCACTTCGAACTGGTAGAAGAGTTCGACGAAACCCAGCGCGGCGCAGGCGGTTTTGGGCATTCCGGCAGTCACTGACTAAGCTGAATCAGGCCGGACACCCTGGTCCGGCCCGATGCCACCGCCCGGCGTTTCAGGATGAAGAATGCGCGGAGCTCACGAACGAGATTTATCCAGCAAAATCAATGTATTACTTGACCGTACGGGCAAGCCAAAAGCCCCGATGGCACTTTTACACCACGAACTCTCTGCCGAAAACGCCGTCATACCCTTCAGTTTGAGCCTGCCGGCCAGCCACATTCAGGCCAGCCTTGCCCCTTCCAGATGGAGTTTCCCCCGCGATGAGTATTGCAGCCCGCGTAGCCCCTACCTTCCCCGACAGCATTTTTCGCGCCTATGACATTCGGGGCGTGGTACCCAAGACCCTGACCGCCGAAACCGCCTACTGGATTGGCCGCGCCATCGGCTCCCAGAGCCTGGCCCAGGACGAACCCAACGTATCAGTGGGGCGTGACGGCCGCTTGTCCGGCCCGGAGCTGGTCGAGCAACTGATCCAGGGCCTGGCCGACAGCGGCTGCCACGTCAGCGACGTCGGCCTGGTGCCAACACCCGCGCTGTATTACGCCGCCAATGTCCTGGCCGGCAAATCCGGGGTAATGCTCACCGGCAGTCACAACCCCTCGGACTACAACGGCTTCAAGATCGTCATCGCGGGCGACACCCTGGCCAACGAACAGATCCAGGCCCTGCACAAGCGCCTCAAAACCAACGACCTGACCAGTGGCCAGGGCACCGTCACCAAAGTCGACATCCTGCAGCGCTACTCTGACGAAATCACCCGCGACGTCAAACTCGCGCGCCGCCTCAAAGTGGTGGTCGATTGCGGCAACGGTGCGGCCGGCGTGATCGCCCCGCAGCTGCTCGAAGCCCTGAACTGCGAGGTGATCCCGCTGTTCTGCGACGTCGACGGCAACTTCCCCAACCATCACCCAGACCCAGGCAAGCCAGAAAACCTGGTAGACCTGATTGCCAAGGTCAAGGAAGTGGGTGCCGACGTAGGCCTGGCCTTCGATGGCGACGGCGACCGCGTGGGCGTGGTGACTGAAACCGGCGAGATTGTGTTTCCGGACCGCCTGCTGATGCTGTTTGCCCGTGACGTGGTAGCGCGCAATGCCAACGCCGAGATCATTTTCGACGTGAAGTGCACCCGCCGCCTGACGCCACTGATCAAGGAATATG
Source organism: Pseudomonas sp. rhizo25 (assembly GCF_031931935.1). Taxonomy (NCBI): domain Bacteria; kingdom Pseudomonadati; phylum Pseudomonadota; class Gammaproteobacteria; order Pseudomonadales; family Pseudomonadaceae; genus Pseudomonas; species Pseudomonas sp. rhizo25. The sequence continues at coordinate 293,239 of NZ_JAUJXA010000002.1, read as the reverse complement.
GCGGCCGCCCGCTAATGTGGAAGACTGGCCACTCGTTGATCAAAAAGAAAATGAAGGAAACTGGCGCGCTGTTGGCCGGTGAAATGAGCGGCCATGTATTCTTCAAGGAACGCTGGTTCGGGTTTGACGACGGCATTTACAGTGCCGCTCGCCTGCTGGAGATCCTCAGCAAGGAGAAATCCACGGCCGAAGAGCTGTTTCAGACCTTCCCGAATGATATTTCTACGCCAGAGATCAATATCCATGTGACCGAGGAGAGCAAATTCAGCATCATTGACGCATTGCACGATGCGCAATGGGGTGAAGGCGCCAACCTGACCACCATTGATGGTGTGCGAGTCGATTACGCCAAAGGCTGGGGCCTGGTTCGCGCGTCCAACACCACACCGGTGCTGGTCCTGCGTTTCGAGGCGGATACCGAGGCTGAGTTGCAGCGCATCAAGGACGTGTTCCACGCCCAGCTGAAACGTGTTGCCCCTGATCTCCAATTACCGTTCTGATTTATTGCCCGGAGCCCTGAATGACCCTCGAACGCGAAGCCGCTGCCAACACCGCCAAGGTCCTGTCCGAAGCGTTACCTTACATTCGACGCTACGTCGGCAAGACGCTGGTGATCAAGTACGGCGGCAATGCCATGGAAAGCGACGAGCTGAAAACCGGCTTTGCCCGCGACATCGTGCTGATGAAGGCCGTAGGGATCAACCCGGTGGTGGTGCACGGCGGCGGCCCGCAGATCGGCGACCTGCTCAAGCGCCTGTCGATCGAGAGTCACTTCATCGATGGCATGCGCGTCACTGACGCGCAGACCATGGACGTGGTGGAAATGGTCCTCGGCGGCCAGGTCAACAAAGACATTGTCAACCTGATCAACCGCCACGGCGGCAGCGCCATCGGCCTGACCGGCAAGGATGCGGAGCTGATCCGTGCGAAGAAACTCACGGTTACCCGCAAGACTCCTGAGATGACCCAGCCGGAAATCATCGATATCGGCCAGGTCGGCGAAGTGATCGGCATCAACACCGATCTGCTGAACCTGCTGGTCAAGAGCGACTTCATCCCGGTGATCGCACCTATCGGTGTGGGCGCCAACGGCGAGTCCTACAACATCAATGCTGACCTGGTAGCGGGCAAGGTGGCTGAAGCACTGCAGGCTGAAAAGCTGATGCTGCTGACCAACATTGCCGGCCTGATGGACAAGGAAGGCAAGGTTCTGACTGGCCTGTCCACCCAGCAAGTGGACGAGTTGATCGCCGACGGCACCATCTACGGCGGCATGCTGCCCAAGATCGGTTGCGCACTGGGCGCGGTGCAGGGCGGCGTCGGTAGCGCGCTGATCCTGGATGGCCGTGTACCGAATGCGGTGCTGTTGGAGATCTTCACGGATACCGGCATGGGTACGCTGATCAGCAACCGCAAGCGTCCTTAAAACGCTGCAAATAAAAGGCCCCGCTCAATCCGATTGAGCGGGGCCTTTTTGTATAGAGCGAGAGGACAATGGAGATCCCCTCCCACACAAACCCATTTCAACAAAAAGTCGGTATCAGACGCCAAACTGCTCGCGATACGCCCGCACTGCCGGCAAATGCTGCTTGAGCTGCGGATCATCTTCCAGGAACTGCAACACCTGGTTCAACGACACGATACTCACCACCGGAATGCCGAAATCACGCTCAACTTCCTGGATAGCCGACAACTCACCGTTGCCGCGCTCCTGGCGGTTCAAGGCGATCAGCACACCGGCGGCCTTGGCGCCGTCCTGGGACGCGATGATCTGCATCACTTCACGGATCGCGGTGCCGGCGGTGATCACGTCATCAATGATCAGCACATCGCCGGTCAGCGGAGCGCCGACCAGGCTGCCGCCTTCACCATGGGCCTTGGCTTCCTTGCGGTTGAAACACCATGGCAGATCCTGCCCATGATGCTCCGCCAGGGCCACCGCTGTAGCCGCAGCCAGGGGAATACCCTTGTAGGCCGGGCCAAAGAGCACGTCGAAGGAAATACCGCTTTCAACAATGGCTGCCGCGTAGAAACGACCCAGCTGAGCCAGGGCCGAACCCGAGTTGAACAGGCCCGCATTGAAGAAGTACGGGCTGGTGCGCCCGGACTTGAGAGTGAACTCACCGAAGCGTAGAACGCCGCGATCGATGGCAAAACGAATGAAATCGCGTTGATACGCCTGCATGAAAAAAGCCTCAGATACCACGGATTTAGCTAATTAGGTGGACGGCGTGTATCATACACGCACGCGATTTTTGGGGCCATTTATGCGGATCATCAGTGTGAACGTTAATGGTATTCAGGCTGCAGTCGAGCGTGGTTTGCTCAGTTGGCTGCAAGCACAGAATGCCGACGTCATCTGCCTGCAGGACACCCGCGCCTCCGCCTTTGAACTGGACGACCCAGCCTTCCAACTGGATGGCTACTTCCTTTATGCCTGCGATGCCGAAGTGCCCACCCAAGGTGGCGTGGCTTTGTACTCGCGGTTGCAACCCAAGGCGGTCATCAGCGGCCTCGGCTTCGAGACAGCCGACCGCTACGGGCGCTACCTGCAAGCCGATTTCGACAAGGTCAGCATCGCGACCTTGCTGCTTCCTTCGGGGCAGAACGGCGATGAAGACTTGAACCAGAAGTTCAAGCTAATGGACGACTTCGCCCGTTATCTGGATAAACAGCGACGCAAACGTCGCGAGTACATTTATTGTGGCTCGCTGTACGTGGCGCAACAGAAGCTGGATATCAAGAACTGGCGCGACAGCCAGCAGTCCCCGGGCTTTCTGGCGCCGGAACGGGCCTGGATGGACGAGATTGTCGGCAACATGGGCTATGTCGATGCCCTGCGTGAAGTCAGCCGTGAAGGCGACCAGTACAGCTGGTGGCCGGACAACGAACAGGCCGAGATGCTCAACCTGGGTTGGCGCTTCGACTACCAGTTGCTGACCCCAGGTCTGCGTCGGTTCGTGCGCAGTGCACGCTTGCCGCGCCAGCCGCGCTTTTCGCAGCACGCGCCATTGATTGTGGACTACGACTGGACATTGACCATCTGAGGTCGATCTCCAGGCACAAAAAAACCGACAGCGATGTCGGTTTTTTTGTGGCCGGTCGGTTACTTGACCAGGCGCCAGGTCCACGGATAGCGGTAAGCAACGCCTTTGTTGGCCTGGATCCCGGCGATGATCGTCAGTATCAGCGCCCCGATCACCAGCACGGTCATCAGCAAAAAGCCGATGACGACAAAGCCCAGCACCAGGCACACCAGCCAGGCGATCGCCACGGTAATCTGGAAATTCAGCGCTTCCTTGCCCTGATCATCGATAAGCGGGTCCACGTCCTTCTTGAACTGCCACAGGATCAGCGGCCCCAACAAGCTGCCGAAGGGAAATACCAACCCCGCAAACGCCGCGAAGTGACACAACATTGCCAACTGGCGTACTTCCTTGGACGGTGCCGGAACCGGCAACTGGCTGTCACTCATGGCGTTTCTCCTTGGCACCGGCTCAGTCGGCCAGCGCGGCATTCTGCAGTTGGAAAATTTCGGTCATGCCTTTCTGGGCCAAGGCCAGCATCGCGTTCAGCTCAGCCGGCTGGAATGGCGCGCCTTCAGCGGTGCCCTGCACTTCGATGAAACCACCGGTGCTGGTCATGACCACGTTCAGGTCAGTCTCGGCGGCCGAATCCTCCAGGTAGTCCAGGTCCAGCACAGGCTCACCCTGGTACATGCCGACCGATACCGCGGCGATCATCTGCTTGAGCGGGTCACCGGCCTTGAGGCCGCCGCGCTTCTTGATCACTTTCAGCGCGTCGACCAGGGCCACCATGGCCCCGGTGATGGAGGCAGTACGGGTACCGCCATCAGCCTGGATCACGTCGCAGTCGACGTACAGGGTCACGTCGCCCAGCTTGGACATGTCCAGGGCGGCGCGCAGGGAACGGCCGATCAGGCGCTGGATCTCCAGGGTGCGCCCGCCTTGCTTGCCACGGCTGGCTTCACGCTGGTTACGCTCGCCAGTGGCGCGCGGCAGCATGCCGTATTCAGCGGTCAACCAACCCTGGCCCTGGCCCTTGAGGAAACGCGGCACGCCGTTTTCGACGCTGACGGTGCAGATCACCTTGGTATCGCCAAACTCGACCAGTACGGATCCCTCGGCGTGTTTGGTGTAGTTGCGGGTGATGCGGATCGAGCGGAGCTGATCGGCAGCGCGACCACTTGGACGTTTCATAGGGGATACCTGTACGAAGGACGAAAAACTGCCGAGCATTATAGAGCTGCCAGCCGATTCGGGGCACTTCTAAAAATTCGGTTACGAATGCGCATGTTTGGGCGCCTCCTGCGCACTGCGCTACAATCCTGCGCCTCTCGACTGTAGGAGCGAGCTTGCTCGCGAAAAACACTAACGATAACGGGGGTCTCCTGATTCAGCGCGACGCCCTTGCGTTCTTCGCGAGCAAGCTCGCTCCTACAGGTCGGCCTGGCCAATCTCTATTTATCCAACACGAGGTACCTCCATGGTGCACAGCATGACCGCCTTCGCCCGTGTCGAAAAAGCCGGGGCCCAAGGCACCCTCAGCTGGGAATTGCGCTCGGTCAACAGCCGTTACCTGGAGCCGCACCTGCGCCTGCCGGAGTCGTTCCGCGACCTCGAAGGCGCGGTCCGTGAAGCACTGCGCCAGGGCATCTCCCGTGGCAAGCTGGAATGCACCCTGCGCTTTACCGAAGAAACTACCGGCAAGCCACTACAGGTCGACCGCGACCGCGCCGCGCAACTGGTGGCCGCCGCCGAAACCATTGCCGGCCTGATCAAGCAACCGGCCGCACTGAACCCTCTGGAAGTGCTGGCCTGGCCCGGCGTGTTGGTGGCCGACGCAACTGACCCGCAAGCCTTGAATGCAGAAGCCCTAGCCCTCTTCAACCAGGGCCTGAAGGAACTCAAGGCCGGTCGCGAGCGCGAAGGCGCCGAACTGGCGCGCCTGATCAACGAGCGTCTGACCTCGATCGAAGCAGATGTAGTCACGCTGCGCGAAATGGTGCCGCAGATGCTCGCCACCCAACGCCAGAAGGTTCTCGACCGCTTCACCGACATGAAGGCCGACCTTGACCCGACTCGCCTGGAACAGGAAATGGTCCTGCTCGCACAGAAGAGCGATGTGGCCGAAGAGCTCGACCGCCTGAGTACCCACATCCTTGAAGTGCGCCGCGTCCTCAAGTCTGGCGGTGCCGCCGGTCGGCGCCTGGACTTCCTGATGCAGGAACTCAACCGCGAAGCCAATACACTGGGCTCCAAGGCGTTCGATCCGCGCAGTACCACGGCCGCGGTCAACCTCAAAGTGTTGATCGAGCAGATGCGCGAACAAGTACAGAATATTGAGTAAGGCAACCTCCATGACCCACAGCACCGGCACCCTTTACATCATTTCCGCCCCTTCGGGCGCGGGCAAGAGCAGCCTGGTCAAGGCCTTGACCGACGCTGACGAGCAGATCCGCATCTCGGTGTCCCACACCACCCGCGCCATGCGCCCGGGCGAGGTCAATGGCGTGCACTATCACTTCGTCGAGCGCACCGAGTTCGTCAAGATGATCGAACATGGCGATTTCCTCGAACGTGCCGAAGTCTTCGGCAACCTCTACGGCACCTCCCAAAGTCACTTGCAACAAACTCTGGACGAAGGCCACGACCTGATCCTGGAAATCGATTGGCAGGGCGCCGAGCAAGTGCGCCAGCTGATGCCCAAGGCTCGCTCGATCTTCATCCTGCCGCCGTCGCTGGAAGCCTTGCACCAACGCCTGACCAACCGCGGCCAGGACAGCGACGCGATCATCGAAGGCCGCATGCGCGAGGCCGTCAGCGAAATGAGTCACTACGTCGACTACGACTACCTGATCATCAATGACGATTTCGCCCAGGCCCTGGACGATTTGAAGGCGATTTTCCGCGCCAACCAGCTCCAGCAAAAGCGTCAACAGCAACGTTTTGGCAAATTACTTGCCGAACTGCTCGGCTGATTGGCTCTTCCCAAAACTGCTGCAAGGGCCTTACATTGGCACTTGCAGCGGTTTTGCGAGGGTCTGCGAAAAATCAGCGCTTCCCTAAACGCTGGTGATTTTTTAAACTGCTCAGTCCGCTCGCCCAACCGGGCAGCGCGCATCTTGCATTCGCTCCGAGGAATACCATGGCCCGCGTAACCGTTGAAGACTGCCTAGAACACGTGGATAACCGCTTTGAGCTGGTCATGCTCTCTACCAAGCGTGCCCGTCAACTGGCCACTGGCGGCAAAGAGCCCCTGGTCCAGTGGGAAAACGACAAGCCTACCGTTGTAGCCCTGCGTGAAATCGCTGAAGGCCTGATGAGCTATGAGTTCATCGCCAACGCCGAAATCGTTGAAGACGAACCGCTGTTTGCAGCGTTCGAAGGCGAGTCCAACGAGGACGTCTAAGCCTATGCCTGGTCGACGTAGCACGGCGCGGGGTCACAGCCATCGGCAGGAGTTCACACTTTGCCGAGCATAGACGCCCTCGCCGATCGCTTATCGACCTACCTCGGCCCAGACCAGGTCAACCTGGTCCGCCGAGCGTATTTCTACGCCGAACAAGCCCACGACGGCCAACGCCGCCGCAGTGGCGAGGCGTATGTCACCCATCCTCTTGCGGTGGCAAATATTCTTGCCGACATGCACATGGACCATCAGAGCCTGATGGCTGCGATGCTGCATGACGTGATCGAAGACACCGGCATCGCCAAGGAAGCGCTCAGTGCGCAGTTTGGCGAAACCGTGGCCGAACTGGTCGACGGGGTCAGCAAACTGACCCAGATGAACTTCGAGACCAAGGCCGAAGCCCAGGCGGAAAACTTCCAGAAGATGGCCATGGCCATGGCCCGGGATATCCGGGTGATCCTGGTCAAGCTGGCCGACCGGCTGCACAACATGCGCACGCTGGAAGTGCTGTCCGGTGAAAAACGCCGGCGCATCGCCAAGGAAACCCTGGAAATCTACGCGCCCATCGCCAACCGGCTGGGCATGCACGCCATTCGCATCGAATTCGAAGACCTCGGCTTCAAGGCCATGCACCCGATGCGTTCGGCGCGCATCTACCAGGCGGTCAAGCGCGCCCGGGGCAACCGCAAGGAAATCGTCAACAAGATCGAAGAGTCCCTGAGCCATTGCCTGGCGATCGACGAAATCGAGGGCGAGGTCAGCGGCCGGCAGAAGCACATCTACGGCATTTACAAGAAGATGCGTGGCAAGCGCCGGGCCTTCAACGAGATCATGGACGTGTATGCGTTCCGGATCATCGTCGACAAGGTCGATACCTGCTACCGCGTGCTGGGCGCTGTACATAATTTGTACAAACCCCTGCCGGGGCGATTCAAGGACTACATCGCCATTCCCAAGGCCAACGGCTACCAGTCCCTGCACACCACGCTGTTCGGCATGCATGGCGTGCCCATCGAAATCCAGATCCGTACCCGCGAAATGGAAGAGATGGCCAACAACGGCATCGCCGCCCATTGGCTGTACAAGTCCAGCGGCGACGAGCAGCCCAAAGGCACCCATGCCCGCGCCCGCCAATGGGTCAAGGGCGTGCTGGAAATGCAGCAACGTGCCGGCAACTCCCTGGAATTCATCGAAAGCGTGAAGATCGACCTGTTCCCGGACGAGGTCTACGTGTTCACGCCCAAGGGCCGGATCATGGAGCTGCCAAAAGGCTCCACGGCGGTCGACTTCGCCTATGCGGTGCACACCGACGTCGGCAACAGCTGCATCGCCTGCCGCATCAATCGTCGTCTCGCACCGCTGTCCGAACCGCTGCAAAGCGGCTCCACGGTCGAGATCGTCAGTGCACCAGGCGCACGCCCGAACCCGGCGTGGCTCAACTTCGTGGTCACCGGCAAGGCACGTACGCATATTCGTCATGCCCTGAAACTGCAGCGTCGTTCCGAGTCCATCAGCCTGGGCGAACGCCTGCTGAACAAGGTGCTCAATGGCTTCGACAGCGCCCTGGACAAGATCCCGCAGGAGCGCGTGCAAGCGATGCTCCACGAATACCGCCAGGAAACCATCGAAGACCTGCTGGAAGATATCGGCCTGGGTAACCGCATGGCCTACGTGGTCGCCCGCCGCCTGCTGGGCGAAGGCGAACAGTTGCCAAGCCCTGAAGGCCCCCTGGCGATTCGTGGTACCGAGGGCCTGGTGCTCAGCTACGCCAAATGCTGCACGCCGATCCCTGGCGACCCGATTGTCGGGCACTTGTCTGCGGGAAAAGGCATGGTGGTGCACCTGGACAACTGCCGCAACATCACCGAAATCCGCCACAACCCGGAAAAATGCATCCAGCTCTCGTGGGCCAAGGATGTCACCGGCGAATTCAACGTCGAGCTGCGGGTGGAGCTGGAACACCAGCGCGGACTGATCGCCCTGCTGGCCAGCAGCGTCAACGCCGCCGACGGCAATATCGAGAAAATCAGCATGGACGAACGTGATGGTCGCATCAGCGTGGTCCAACTGGTGGTCAGTGTGCACGACCGCGTGCACCTGGCCCGCGTGATCAAGAAACTGCGCGCCTTGACCGGTGTGATCCGCATCACCCGTATGCGTGCATAACCGATCCATTACAAGGAGTCATTCATGACCAAGACAGTTATCACCAGCGATAAAGCCCCAGCCGCCATCGGCACCTACTCCCAGGCGATCAAGGCGGGCAATACCGTCTACATGTCCGGCCAGATTCCGCTGGACCCAAAGACCATGGAACTGGTTGAAGGCTTCGAAGCCCAGACCGTACAAGTCTTCGAAAACCTCAAGTCCGTGGCTGAAGCTGCCGGTGGTTCGTTCAAGGACATCGTCAAGCTGAACATCTTCCTCACCGACCTGAGCCATTTTGCCAAGGTCAACGAGATCATGGGCAAGTACTTCGAACAACCCTACCCAGCTCGCGCCGCCATCGGCGTTGCCGCCCTGCCAAAGGGCGCACAGGTTGAGATGGACGCCATTCTGGTCATCGAGTAAAACACCCGGCGCAGCCCCAAAGGCTGCGCCGGCTTCGTTTCATAAGGATTTCGTAATGCGCAAAGCGCTTGTAGCCTCTTCGTTGCTCGCACTGTTGCTGGGCGGCTGTGCCAGCAACCCGGCCGACCTGGACGTAAGCGGTACCTGGATCAACCAGGCCGCCATCGACGCGGCAGCCAAGGGCGGCCCTTTGCGTGAAGCCCTGCAATCCTATGGCCCCAACCTTGAGTGGGAGGTCAACACCAAGGCGTTGCAGGCGCGCTACTACAACGGTTTTGAAGTAGCGGAAGGCAAGTTGTCGGGTGAAAACCCCGGAGCGTGGAGCGTGGACTTCTACGGCAGCTCCGCCACCGAACTCAAGCGCAAAGGCAAACAATTGCTGCAAGTGGCCAACGACAATGAGCCAGAGCAGCTGTTCGCCCGCGCCAAAGACCCGGCCCCCGAAGGCGCACCACTGGGTGCCAACTTCGAGCGGGCGCTGTACGCGGCCTACATGGGTGGCGACTGGAAGATCACCGACGGCACAGGCAGCGGCGCCACGGTGCAGTTCCAGGCTGACGGCAAGGTCGCCGGCCTGCCCGGTGTTGACCGCTACTCGCTGTGCCTGGCGGGTGATTGCGCCTCCATGAGCGGCGGCTACGACAGCATCTGGCTGCAACTGAACGGCCAGGGCAACCCGTGGATTTTCACGCGTAAGGGTGAACAACTGGAAGTCTTCCAGGCGATCAATACCGCGCAGGCGGATGAAGTGCCTCAGTTCACCCCAGGCCCACGCCAGTGGCTGCTTGAAAAGTAATAACAGCATCACCTGAATCTAAATGTGGGAGGGGGCTTGCCCCCGATAGCATCACACCAGTCAATATTTCCTTGGCTGACTCACCGCTATCGGGAGCAAGCCCCCTCCCACATTTTTGACCGGGTTTCATCCTTTCAGGATGGAGGTATAGCCTTCCCGGTAAGTCGGGTATGTTGGCGCCCAGCCCAGCGCCTTGATGCGCGCATTGCTACATTGCTTACTGCCCGCACGCCGCACACTGGCGTCATCAGCCCATTCGGTCACACCCAGGTACTCGCGCAACCAGCCCACCACCTCGGCCAATGGCGCCGGCGCATCGTCGACACCGATGTAGACTTTGTCCAATGTACCGCCCTGCTCTACGTGCCGCAGTAAAAACGCCAGCAGCCCGGCCGCATCATCAGCGTGAATCCGGTTGCCATATAAAGGCGGGTCAATCGCTACCCGATAGCCTTGGCGCACCTGGGTCAACAGCCATTCGCGCCCCGGACCGTAAATTCCGGTCAGCCGCACGACACTGGCGGGGATGCCGCTGTCGAGCGCCACTTGCTCTGCCTCCAGCATCACCTGCCCGGAGTAACCCTTCGCTTGCGTCTCTGACGTTTCGTCGACCCATTCGCCGTTCTGCTGCCCATACACGCTGCTGCTGGATACGAACAACAGATGTTTCGGCTCCTGGCCGTAGTCCTTCAACCACTCCAGCACATGTTGTAGCCCCTGCACGTAAGCGGCGCGATAGCCGGCTTCGTCATGGTCGGTGGCAGCGGCGCAATACACCAGGTAATCCACCCCGCCGATAGGCCAGGTGTCAGGGCAATCCTTGTCGAACAGGTCGCCGGCGATGCCAATCACCCCGTCGGGCAGGCGCGAAATATCGCGGCGCAAGCCATGAACCTCCCATTCCGAGGCCAGCAATTGGCTAGCCAGCCGACTACCCACATCGCCGCAACCGGCAATCACAACAGAAGGCACAGACATCACAAAACTCCGTTCTTAAAGGTGCAGATTAGCCGCCAGGCATGACCAGCGGCCAGAAAAAGCACAAATAAAGTTACTGTATTACTTCTGTTAACAAGAATTACTTGCAATAATAACCACCCATTTGTCCTCGACCCCCTGGGTCTGGAAGGACAATCACCCATTTTTTCTCTCAGGTCCGGCCAGCATGACACGTAATACAAACCCCGCTTCGCCAACCAAGCCTCACAGCCCATCCCGCGCCTGGCGTGCGATTGCTGCGATGCTGTTCAGCGTACTGCTGGCACCGACCGCCGCATTCGCTGATGCCACCGCCCCCGCCGCTCCGGCTGCCACTGAGCAAAATGCTGCTACCCCGGCGGCCGTTCCAGCTCCGGCGCCAGCCGCTACCGATCCGGCCCAGGCTGCGGGCGACGCTGCACCTGCCGACGAAACTGGCGTAGTGCTGGAAGAAGACAACACCCTGGGCATGGCCCACGACCTGTCGCCATGGGGCATGTACCAGAACGCCGACGTGGTGGTGAAGGCCGTGATGATCGGCCTGGCCATCGCCTCGATCATCACCTGGACCATCTGGATTGCCAAAGGCTTCGAGCTACTGGGCGCCAAGCGTCGTCTGCGTGCTGAAATCGTCCACCTGAAAAAAGCCACCACCCTCAAGGAAGCGAGCGAAACCGCGACCAGGAAGGGCACTCTGGCCAACACCCTGGTGCACGACGCCCTGGAAGAAATGCGCCTGTCGGCCAATACCCGCGAAAAAGAAGGTATCAAGGAGCGCGTGGCTTTCCGCCTCGAGCGCCTGGTTGCGGCCTGCGGCCGCAACATGAGCAGCGGCACCGGCGTACTCGCCACTATCGGCTCCACCGCACCGTTCGTCGGCCTTTTCGGCACCGTATGGGGCATCATGAACAGCTTCATCGGCATCGCCAAGACCCAGACCACCAACCTCGCCGTTGTTGCCCCCGGCATCGCCGAAGCCCTGCTGGCTACCGCCCTGGGCCTGGTTGCCGCGATTCCTGCGGTGGTGATCTACAACGTCTTCGCCCGTTCGATTGCCGGCTACAAGGCCCAGGTTTCGGATGCATCGGCAGAAGTCCTGTTGCTGGTCAGCCGTGACCTCGATCACCTGCCTACCGAGCGCAGCTCGCAACCGCACATGGTGAAAGTGGGGTAATCGGCCATGGGCCTGCATTTGAATCAAGGCGACGACGAGCTCGTCGAGAACCACGAAATCAACGTCACACCGTTTATCGACGTGATGCTGGTGCTGCTGATCATCTTCATGGTGGCGGCACCGCTGGCCACCGTGGACATCAAGGTGGACCTGCCAGCATCCAGCGCCAAGCCGGCGCCGCGGCCGGAGAAACCGATCTTCCTCAGTGTCAAGGCAGACCAACGCCTGTTCCTGGGCGAAGAAGAAGTCAAGACTGAAAGCCTGGGCCCGGTGCTCGATGCCAAGACTCAGGGTAAGAAAGACACGACGATCTTCTTCCAGGCCGACAAAGGCGTGGACTACGGCGACCTGATGAGCGTGATGGATGCCCTGCGGGCAGCCGGCTACCTCAAGGTGGGCCTGGTCGGACTTGAGACGGCAGCCAAGAAATGATCACGACGCGCCACAAACTGACGCGTTATGGCACCAGCCTCGCCGTCGTGCTGGGCGTGCATGCCGTCGCGATCATCATCGCGCTCCAATGGTCCGCGCCGCAGGTGATCCAGTTACCACCCGCCGCCATGGTCATCGACCTGGCGCCGATGCCAGCGCCGCCGCCTCCGGCACCGCCCAAGGTGGTGACGCCACCGCAGCCACCTGCCCCGGTGGAAGAGCTGCCTCTGCCAAAAATGGCCGAGGCGCCCAAGCCAACGATCCAGGTACCCAAGCCGGTCAAGCCCAAGCCTAAACCGAAACCGCCCAAGCCCGTGGAGAAGAAGCCCGAGCCACCCAAGGAAAAACCTTCCGAGGAGCCACCGAGCGAAACTCCACCGACCAATACACCGGCGGAAAAATCGGCCCAGCCCGCACCAGGCCCATCGGCACAGCAGATAGCGGCCCAGGCGTCCTGGCAAAGCACCCTGCTGGCGCACCTGCAGAAGTACAAGAAGTACCCACCCGCCGCCCAACAGCGCGGCAAGGAGGGTATGAACCGCTTGCGCTTTGTGGTCGATGCCGAAGGCAACGTGTTGTCCTACGAGCTGGAAGGCCGCTCCGGCAATGCCGACCTGGACCGTGCGACGCTGGAGATGATCCGCAAGGCCCAGCCGCTGCCCAAGCCACCAGCCGACCTGCTGAAAAATGGCAGCGTCGAACTCGTTGCGCCGTTCGTCTACAACATCGACAAACGTCGCCGCTAGATCCATCTACACAGCTATGCGGGAGATATTTTCTCCCGCATGCGCTGGCGCCACATCAGCAAAATTTCCGACATTCCTCACTTAATCCCCAGCAAAGTTCTGATAACGTGCGTCTATCGATTGCAGCCGGTATGCTTGGCCTGCAACCTCATGGACGCCCGCTATGACTCTTACAGAATTACGCTACATCGTGACCCTCGCCCAGGAACAGCACTTCGGCCACGCGGCCGAGCGTTGCCATGTCAGCCAGCCGACGCTGTCGGTGGGCGTGAAAAAGCTTGAAGATGAACTCGGTGTGCTGATTTTCGAGCGCAGCAAGAGCGCGGTGCGCCTCACTCCGGTAGGCGAAGGCATCGTGGCCCAGGCCCAGAAGGTCCTGGAACAAGCGCAAAGCATTCGCGAACTGGCCCAGGCCGGCAAAAACCAGCTCACCGCACCGCTCAAGGTCGGCGCGATCTACACCGTTGGCCCTTACCTGTTCCCGCACCTGATCCCGCAACTGCACCGCGTCGCACCGCAGATGCCGCTGTATATCGAAGAAAACTTCACCCACGTGCTGCGCGACAAACTGCGCAACGGCGAGTTGGACGCGATCATTATCGCCCTGCCGTTCAACGAGGCGGACGTACTCACGCTACCGCTCTACGACGAGCCGTTCTACGTGTTGATGCCGGCCTCCCACCCGTGGACCAAGAAGGACACCATCGACGCCGCCCTGCTCAACGACAAGAGCCTGCTGCTGCTCGGCGAAGGCCACTGCTTCCGCGACCAGGTATTGGAAGCCTGCCCGACCCTGACCAAGGGCAGCGACGGCGCCAAGCACACCACGGTGGAATCCAGCTCACTGGAAACCATTCGCCATATGGTCGCTTCCGGCCTGGGCATCTCGATCCTGCCGCTGTCAGCCGTAGACAGCCATCACTACGCCCAGGGCGTGATCGAAGTGCGCCCACTCACCCCTCCGGTGCCGTTCCGCACCGTGGCGATCGCCTGGCGCGCCAGCTTCCCACGCCCCAAAGCGATTGAGATCCTCGCCGATTCGATCCGCCTGTGCTCGGTGGCCAAGCCGCCCGTCGCGAGCTAAGCAACCGTATGACTGAGCTGTCGCAGGTGCCGGTGACGGCACTCAAGGGTGTCGGTGAGGCCATGGCCGAGAAGCTGGCCAAGGTCGGCCTGGAAAACCTCCAGGACGTGCTGTTCCATTTGCCCCTGCGCTACCAGGATCGCACCCGCGTAGTGCCCATCGGCCACTTGCGCCCCGGGCAGGACGCGGTGATCGAAGGCACCGTCAGCGGCGCCGACGTGGTGATGGGCAAGCGCCGCAGCCTGGTGGTGCGCCTGCAGGATGGCACCGGCGGCTTGAGTTTGCGCTTCTACCATTTCAGCAACGCGCAGAAAGAGGGCCTAAAGCGTGGTACCCGCGTGCGCTGCTACGGCGAGGCGCGCCCTGGCGCTTCGGGCCTGGAAATCTACCACCCGGAATACCGCGCCATTACCGGCGACGAGCCCCCACCGGTAGATACCACGCTCACACCGATCTACCCGCTGACCGAAGGCCTGACCCAGCAACGCCTGCGCCAGCTGTGCATGCAGACCCTGACCATGCTCGGCCCGCAAAGCCTGCCCGACTGGCTGCCCCTGGAGCTGGCCCGCGACTATCAACTGGCGCCCCTGGCTGATGCGATCCGCTACCTGCACCACCCACCCGCCGACGCCGATGTGGACGAACTGGCCCTGGGGCATCACTGGGCCCAGCATCGCCTGGCCTTCGAAGAACTGCTGACCCATCAGCTGTCCCAGCAGCGCCTGCGCGAGAGCATGCGCTCCTTGCGTGCGCCAGCGTTGCCCAAGGCCACGCGACTGCCCGCGCAATACCTGGCCAACCTCGGCTTTGCGCCGACCGGAGCGCAACAGCGCGTAGGTAATGAAATTGCCTACGACTTGAGCCAGCAGGAACCCATGCTGCGCCTGATCCAAGGCGATGTGGGCGCGGGCAAGACCGTGGTCGCCGCCCTCGCCGCCCTGCAGGCGCTGGAAGCCGGTTACCAAGTGGCGCTGATGGCGCCGACGGAAATCCTCGCCGAACAACATTTCATTACTTTCAAACGCTGGCTAGAGCCCTTGGGCCTGGAAGTCGCGTGGCTGGCAGGCAAGCTCAAGGGCAAGAACCGCGCCAGCGCCCTGGAGCAAATCGCCGCCGGCGCACCGATGGTGGTGGGTACCCATGCATTGTTCCAGGACGAAGTTCAGTTCAAGAACCTTGCCTTGGTCATCATTGACGAACAGCACCGCTTCGGCGTGCAACAGCGCCTGGCCCTGCGCCAGAAAGGCGTGGGCGGGCGCATGAACCCGCACCAGTTGATCATGACCGCCACCCCGATTCCGCGCACCCTGGCCATGAGCGCCTACGCCGACCTCGACACCTCGATCCTCGACGAACTGCCGCCCGGGCGTACCCCGGTCAATACCGTGCTGGTCACCGACACCCGGCGCGTCGAAGTGATAGAGCGCGTGCGCGGCGCCTGTGCCGAAGGCCGTCAGGCGTACTGGGTGTGCACCTTGATCGAAGAGTCTGAAGAGCTGACCTGCCAGGCCGCCGAGACCACCTACGAAGACCTCACCAGCGCCTTGGGCGAGCTCAAGGTCGGGCTGATCCATGGGCGCATGAAACCTGCGGAAAAAGCCGCGGTGATGGCCGAGTTCAAGGCCGGCAACCTGCAATTGCTGGTGGCGACCACGGTGATCGAAGTGGGCGTGGACGTGCCCAACGCCAGCCTGATGATCATCGAAAACCCCGAGCGCCTGGGACTGGCGCAACTGCACCAACTGCGCGGCCGGGTCGGCCGGGGCAGTGCTGCCAGCCACTGCGTGTTGCTGTATCACCCGCCGCTGTCGCAGATCGGTCGTCAGCGCCTGGGTATCATGCGCGAAACCAATGACGGTTTTGTCATCGCCGAAAAAGACCTCGAACTGCGCGGTCCGGGTGAAATGCTCGGCACGCGCCAGACCGGCCTGCTGCAATTCAAGGTTGCCGACCTGATGCGCGACGCCGATCTGTTGCCTGCAGTGCGCGACGCGGCGCAAGCCTTGCTCGAACGCTGGCCCGATCACGTCAGCCCGTTGCTGGATCGCTGGCTGCGGCACGGGCAGCAATACGGCCAAGTGTGACGCCTGACGCACTTATCCGACCAACACCTGTATCAAGCTGGTTATACTCCAATGAATGTAAGAAATTGGATCAGGCCATGTCAGAAGTTGCCCTCGCCACAGCCCCACTGACCGCCCCGCCGGTCATTCGGGCGCTGCTCGCCAAGCTCGCCATCCCCTACACGGAAGTCATCGAACAACCTGGCATGAACCCTGCTAAAAAGGTCCAGGCGGTGTTGCTTGAAGATGCGGTTGGCGCACTCATGGTGCTGTTCCCCCAAAGCCAGTTGCTTGACCTCAACCGCCTCGCCGAACTCACGGGTCGCCGCCTCACGGCCGTTGCCCCTGAGCGCGTCGAACGCATGCTCGGCAAGCATGCCCTGAGTCTGCTGCCGGGCCTGCCGGCACTCACCAGTTCACCGTGCCTGTATGAAGGCAGCCTGCTCAACGAGCCGAGCCTGCTGGTGCATTCGGGCGAAGCCGGACTGTTGCTGGAAATCCCCGGCGACGCGTTCAAGGGTATGCTGACCAAGGCCAGCGCCGCGCACTTCGGTGAACCGCTGAGCAATATCCGCCCAAACCTCGACCGCCCCAATGATGACCGCGAGGAAATCACCCAGGCGATGCAGGCGTTCACCGCCCGCCGTATCCAGCAACGTCTTGAGGCGACCATCGAGATTCCACCGCTGGCCGACACGGCGCAAAAGATCATCAAGCTGCGCGTCGACCCCAACGCCACCATCGATGACATCACCGGCGTGGTGGAAACCGACCCGGCCCTCGCCGCCCAGGTGGTGAGTTGGGCCGCGTCGCCCTACTACGCATCACCGGGCAAGATCCGTTCAGTCGAAGATGCCATCGTGCGCGTACTGGGCTTCGATCTGGTGATCAACCTGGCCCTCGGCCTGGCCCTGGGCAAGACCCTGAGCCTGCCCAAGGACCGTCCGCATCAGTCCACGCCCTATTGGCACCAGTCGATCTACACCGCCGCCGTGATCGAGGGCCTGACCCGCGCCATACCCCGCGCCCAGCGCCCGGAAGCCGGCCTGACGTACCTGGCCGGCCTGCTGCACAACTTCGGCTACCTGCTGCTGGCCCACGTGTTCCCGCCGCACTTTTCGCTGATCTGCCGGCATCTGGAGGTCAACCCGCACCTGTGCCACAGCTATGTCGAGCAGCACTTGCTAGGTATCACCCGCGAGCAGATCGGTGCCTGGCTGATGCGCTATTGGGACATGCCCGACGAACTGTCCACCGCCCTGCGCTTTCAGCACGATCCGACCTATGACGGGCAATACGCTGAGTATCCGAATCTGGTGTGTTTGGCCGTACGCTTGTTGCGCAGCCGGGGGATTGGTTCCGGGCCCGACGAGACCATTCCAGATGCGCTGCTTGAGCGTCTGGGCCTGAGTCGTGAGAAGGCTGAGGAAGTAGTCGGCAAGGTGCTGGATGCCGAGGTGTTGTTGCGCGAACTGGCTTCCCAGTTCACCCAGGGCTGAATGTGTAGCCCCTCAGGCCGCTATCGGGAGCAAGCCCCCTCCCACATTTGCCTGCATTCCAACGTTGGAACTCAATCAAATGTGGGAGGGGGCTTGCTCCCGATGCATCCAACTCGGCCTACCTGAAACCCTACTTCTTCTTTTTCGGCTTCAAATACTTGGTCAACCCCTGAAACCAGATTACCAGCGCCGGGTTGCCCTTGATCTGGATCTATTGATCGTTCCCACGCTCTGCGCTCATCGCTCTACACAAATCTCGATGAGCACAGAGCGAGGGAACAATCACTAACCGAGTAACGGAAGGTAGATCAGTCGTGGTTCTTATCAATCAATGTAAACACCAACGCCTTTACTTGAAAAGTGGGGCTGTACTTGCAGATCAACTTGATATTCGGATATGTACTTGGATCAAGGCGATAGGCATCCCATCCTCCAGTCATGCCCACGGGCTGTGGCATTTTTACAGGAGCACTCGATTCTATCGGGACGCCGAAATGAGACCGAATGTCGGATTTTGTCATCGTAGAAGCGAGCGGTTTGGGCAGCTCGCCCTTATATTCAACCGTTGAGGGAGTGCTTTTGATCAGAGTGATGAATAGCGTTTCCAATCGCTTGGTTTCTGCCCAAAAACTCAAGGAAAGACCCAATGCCGGTTCCAAGTGTAGGCGATCCCGCCCTTCATAAAGTTCCTGTAATGGCTGGTTCGGTATCAACCCTTCGGCAATCAAAACGTCGTAGCGCCTGCCAAGACTCCTGATCCAGCCCTCGATAGTTTTCGCATTCATCAATACCACCCCTGTTCTTTAGCGAGCCTATGCAGCTGCTCTCGAGCCACTTCAATGTCCGCATCGGTGAAGCCTTCTTCAAGAAGGCCGCGTTTAATCGCATTGAAATTGCTGTCCACTGCTGCCCTAAGGTCGGAGGCATCCTGCACCTGCTTTGCTTTGGTACTACGCCCCCCGTAGGTCTCACTGTATTTTTGATGGACTCGGGCAGGAATAGCGATGCTTGGGGCTCGTCGAAGGTAATCCCTTATTTCCCGTGGATCCATTTCTCCGTCAAGTTTTAATAAAACGGCTTCAAGCACTTTACGAGCCGGAAGATGATCGATGTCATAACCATCTTTGATGCTACGACTGCTCAAGTCGTCATATGCCCCAACTTCCAGTGGAGTAACCATTGGCTTGGCAAACACCAAATACAACGGCGGCAGACCCGAATCAGCAGGAAACGAAATGATCGTATCCTGCCAGGTGACGTCCTCAGCTTCCCGACCTGGGTAGTGACTGATTACCGAATCTTGCCCCACTGCAACCGGATGAACGAACAAATTATCCAATCGCTCCGGTGTACCTGGGTATGGGCTCGGCGCACTGACCACCGGTCCACGGTTCGGCGTCCAGTGATGCTGATGCCATCCAGCACCGCCACCATCGCGCTGTTGTCCGCATTCCATCCGGCTTGCGCAACGGGCACGCGATCAACACCACTCTCAGGCTTGGTATGTATGCCGTAAACACGCAGTTCACCTGACTCATCCTGGCGAAACTGGAAACGCACCCGCGTACTGGCCGAGCGCATACCGGCCAACTGTGCGGGGCTGTACAGCGTTGAATCACCGATATCTCGCGGCCAAAAAGCCAGAAGCACGACGTTGAGGGCCGAACTGGCGCCGGCCAGCCCTCGTACAGCCCAGGCCCCGAGGTCGCTGCCGAGCGTTCCGGAGACCCTGCCGACGGCGCCCGTCGTACCGGTTGAGGCCATGACGGCCGTGGTGCCGAAGTTCCTGGCGTTTTCCGGGCCGGTTCCCGCAGCGGTAGAACCGGCCGGCACCGAAACGCATGATTTGGCGAAAACGCATGCATCAGCGGCACGATTCGGCGCAACGGGCGCGGAAAAGCTGGGAGGGGGCGAGACGGATGCGGTCGGTCCCATTCCAGCGGCGGTGAATCGTTGAGGCTGGGGGCCGAACTGCTGAGATTTGAAGCTCTGATTGGCAATCAACTCCGGCGGCGGATCGCATTTGCAGATACACAGATCCCCCTCAAGCGCCGCCTGCTTGCCGTCCCACTCTTCGTGCAGATGAGGGCCGGTGAGCGCGATGAAGCCTTCAGTGCCGCAGGCTGGACAAGCGACCCGGTCACCCTCCCTTGAGATCAATTGGCCGTTGAAACTGGTGCGCTCACAACCGCTGATCACTTTGCCACCCGCCGTGGTGGTTGAACCCGTGGTGATGTTGTAGCGCCTCACATATGGCTCTGCACGCGGTCGTTGAGAGGGGTGTTGACTGGGCCGATTGACTGCAGGACCTGAGTATCAGTGCTCTTCATGGTTTGTCCTTTTTTACGCGTACGGGTGCTCAAACGCGGTCGTGGCGTTGAGTTATGCAAAGAGGAAATGGCAAGGAAGATGTTGCTGACTAGCACAGAGCCAAACAACTGTCCGTTCGGCTAGGTATTGGGAAAAACAGAAACATCCGACAACTCTTTGAGGTTGCCCCTAGGAAACGCGGCCTCTAGTCTCCGTACACCGCTGCAAACTCAGCGGTCGGGCGTCGCGGCCCGGATTGATTAAGTACTGCCTCCTTTCAGTTGACGCTTTTTTATCGTCTACTGTGCTGCGTTATGGTGGCTGTGCGCGGGATACCTTCGGGTATGCCGGTTTCCTTAATCTCCGGTCCGCGAACCTGCGCACAGCTGCCACCCCATCGCATCGCGGCGATCAATGGCAGCTCCACTTAGATTAAGGGATTTCATAATGATCAAACCCACCCCCAACCCTCCCATCCGCCTGTTCACCGTTGCCGACGGTATCAGCACCGAAGACCTGTTGATCAACCTCAGCGAAACACTTGCTTCGGCCAATGCGCTGAGCTGCGACCTGGCCTTTAACTTAGAAGGTTCACCACGAGAGGAACTGCTGGGCGTTGCGCAACTGATTGAGCTGGCACAGTTGTTGGCTGATCGAGTACTCACTGTCTCAGGACAGGTAAGCCCGTGAGATGACGGACTGACCCCTTTTGCGAGCAAGTCACTTCCCATATTTGACCGAATTCCAGCTATGGAATGCATTCCAAGTGTGGGAGGGGGCTTGCTCCCGATGAATCCAACTCGGTTTTACTGAAAAACCTCAGCTCTTCTTTTTCTTCGGCTTCAAATACTTGGTAAGCCCCTGAAACCAGATCACCAGCGCCGGGTTGCCCTTGATCTGGATCGACTTGTCCTGAATCCCCGTCATGAACGCCAGTTGCTTGTTCTTCGCCTGCATGGTGGCGAAGCCATAGGCGGCATCCTTGAAGGCAATCGCAAAGGCAGGCTCAGGGTGAACACCTGAACGGCTGGTGATGCGCTGGTCTTTGACAATGAAGTGACGGGCAACCTTGCCGTCGAGGGTCTGCAGCTGGAAGGCCAGGTCTTTGTCACCCAGTTGCTGCTGGAACGCGGGGTTGGTGCGGCTGGCTTTGCCCATCATCAGGCCCAGCACCCACAGGAGAAGACGAAATTTCATGCACACGGCCTCGGTGTATTTATTGGAGTGGCCGCAGCAGTGTAACGATTTGCAAAAAGAACGCCACCGATCTCGCGCTTTAGACGCAGATCGGCGGGCGTTTAACGCTTATAGCAACAAGTGCTTAGACGTTAGGGCAAGGCACTGGTGCCCAGTCGACCAGGTTCGGGTTAGTGCAGTTGAGCTTGAGTTGCGAATCACCCGCGTTGGCCACCTGCTTGCTTTCAGCTTGCTTGGCCTGGGCCGTTTGCAAGGTCTTCTCGGTGGTGACCGCTTCTTTCGGCACGGTTGGCAGCACTGGCTTTTTCGGTGGCTTGGTACCCGTGCCTTTTTTCTTGGTCGGTGTCACAACAGGTGCCGCATCGGCCTGGGCCACGGTGACCACGTCGGCACGCTGTACGCCGACTTGTTGCAGGTCTTTTTCGTAGGCCTGGGTGTAGTTGTTCAGATCTTCGCTGGCTTTGCCGTTGACCGCAACGATCAGGTCATTGGATTCCTTGAGGCCCGCAACGATTTCCGCCAGGCGCTTGCGGCCTTCGGTGTCGTTGACAGTCTTGGCTTTGCGGTCGGCCACCAGCTTGGTGAACGCGCTCTGGTAGCACTGTTGCGAAGCCTTGGCGTAGGCGGTGCTGCGGTCGATGTCGGAGACGCTTTTGTTCACGTCAGCGGCATAGGAGGCAATGCGCTGGTTGTCATCGGCAATCTGCTTCTGACGCTCGGTGTAGTAACCCGCCGCGCCGCCGGCCAGGGCGCCGCCCGCAGCACCGATGGCGGCGTTACGGCCACGCTTTTCCTTGTCGCCGGTCAGGGCGCCCAACAACGCACCGCCGGCCGCGCCGATGGCGGCACCGGTCACCACCGACTTGGTCATGTTCGAATCGGTAGCGCGCAGGTGCTGCACCGGCTCGTAGCAGTTGGGGTAGTACTCGACCTTGGTGCTCGACGCGACCTTGGAGGCTGGCGACGTAGCGCAACCAGTCAACACGGTGCTGAAACCGGCTGCGATCAGCAGCAGGTGACGCTTGGAAACCGCCTTACGGGAAAAAAGCATAGGTGTGATCTCTATTAAGTTTGACTTGCCCAGCACGGCCCACCGCCGCCTGAGTCCTTTCCAAGCTCGCTAGACAGCCAACGATCAAGACCGCTGACCGCTCGCTGCGAGCAATTCCTTCAAGATCGTTGCCGGGTCGGCCCGCTGTTGCTTGCGGTAGTTGCCGACATGGCGAACGAACAGTGTCGCGCGCGTCACCAGGCTCTTGCCGAGCACTGGCTTGCGATCCAACTCTTCCTTGATTCGTTGAAACTGCGCCTGGATCACCGCATCGGTATAGCGCGTGCCGGTGGCCAGGTTGTCGATATAGATCGCCACCGCGCCGTCGAGGGCGCTGCGTCCATTGGTAATGGCCGTGGCGAACAGCTGCGCGCTGGCCTCGTCCTTGCTGTCCAAGGCCTGCTGGCGACTCTTTTGCAGGTTGGCCAGGCGAATGTTGTAGTTGCTGATGGTCTCGGCCACCAACGCCGCCGACTGGATCAGGTTGCCCGCCGCTTCTTCACGTTGCTGGGCAATCAGCGAAACGTTGCGCTTGAGCTCTTCGTTGACCAGGCCCAGCTCGGCTTGCAGCTTGGGGTCGACGCTGGCGGCGATGATGCTGTCCAGGCGCTTGGTCGGGTCCTGGGCGTCGTCGATGGCGTCAGTCAATGAGGCCAGGCGCCCTTCCTTCTGCCATTGGGCAAACAATTCCTTGTAACGCGAACGCGGCGCCGACAGTGCGCCAATCGCCACGCGAAAGCCGGTGGTCTCATTGCTTTGCTCGGTGCCATCGGCAGCAAACAGCGGATACTCTCGGCGCATGCCGGTAAACAGCGTGCCCTCGCCTTCCAGGTAGTTGCCGCCCTTGACTACAAAGCCGCCATAGGTGCCCTGGCGCCGGCCGGCATGCACCAGCTGGAAGGATTCCTGGACCATTTCCGCAGCGTTGCCGATCACGTCGAACAGGCCGATGGGGTTGGGCAACTTGGTGCCGATGGGCATCAGCCGTGCTGCCTGACCAGTGCCGCCGGCCACTTGGTTGAACACCGCGTAGTCGGCCAACGGGCCATCGCTTTCGCTGCCCTCGGCGCGGCGTGGGTACAGGCGCCCTTCCAGGTCCTGGCGGCTGACCGCCTGGCCACCGCGTGCGGCGTATTCCCACTCCACTTCGGTGGGCAGGCGCACAAAGCCCAGGCCGCCGTCTTCGGCTGACGAACCGCGCCCGCTCACCGGCAACAACTCACGGTGGTATTTCATCAGCCAAGCGCTGTACACCGCCGAAAACCGCTCGGCTTCAAAGCGCGACAGTTTCACCTTGGGCAAACGCCCGGCCATGCCGGCAGGCGCGTCACAGGCCGGGGCCGGCTCGCCGCTGGCCAGGGACTGCGCCTGGGCCATCACCTGGGCATACTGGCGCGCGGTCACTTCGTACTTGCCGATGAAGTACAGCATGGGCTTGAGAGGGGTCTTGGCGTCGGTCTTCGGCATCAGCGGCGCGATGACCTTGTTCCAGTCCTTGGGCAAGTCCTTGAGGGTGAACTGGCCATTGATGAAGTCGCGGCGATAGCCGGAAATAAACGACTGCTGGTAACCGGCCTCGCCTTCGGCGAAGGGGTAGCCGAGGCTGATTTCGCGGTCATCCAGGGTGCCCTGGGCCAACACATAGGCGTAGCGGAACACCATGTTGCCGTCGCAGGGCAGCGGTAGGCTGACGTCATCCGGCAACGGCTTGGGGTTGTCGAGCTTATCGCTTGCCTCATCCGCCCAGGCCAGCGAGGCCAGGCTCAGCGCCACACAGGCGCCCAATAACTTATACATCTCTGATTCCCTCAGAAGCCTGGATACGCGCCACCCGCCAACCACCACCGGCAGCCGCCACGGCGCTGACGCCGAACACAGCAGCCAGGGCCAGACCGTAGTGACGCGCCAACAGGTGGCTGGCGTATTCGCCCGGCACCTGCACAAAAAGCTTATTCAGCGCGGCCTCGGCCAGGCCATACAGCCCACCACTGAGCACGGCGGCAAGGCCTGCGCTGTACAGCGCCTGCAGCAGTACAAACAACAAAAGCGCTCCGGTGGAAAACCCCAGCAGACGCAACACCGATAATTCCCGGCGCTTGCGCGCCACCGCCGCCAGGGTTGCGGCGAAGATCGCCGCGAACGCCCCGGCCAGGGCCAACCCGGCGATGATCCAGAACACAATCGACAGGTTGCGACTCAACGACTGCACCTGGGCGATGGTGTTCGCCTGGGTCGACACCAGCAGATTCTGCCCGGCGAAGAACACCCGCAAAGGCTCTACATCGGCGAGGCTGCGCGCATACAAGCGAAACGCCGGGTACACCCGCTGCTCGCTCACCGCCACCGCATCACCTGCCCACCCCAACGCCGCTACTGCACGACCATCGCGGTAATCTTCCGCCGCTTCCAACAAGCCCAGGCCTGCAAACAAACCGTCACGGGCGAACGCTTCGAACGGCAACACGGCCAACACCTGCAATCGCGTGTGCTGGGCTTGGACCTGCCCGGCCACCTGCCGCGCAAAACTGGTTTCCAACCAGTCGCCAGGCCTGGCCGCGAGCTTTTCAGCAGCGGTATGACTCAGCACGATCTGATCAAGGCCTTGGGGTATCGGCAAACCGGCCAACAACGGATCACCCACGGCGGTCGGCAGCATTTCCAGGGTCAGCGCGCCCACCTGGGCGGTTGCCGCAATCTGCCGTGTACGCGGCAAGGCAAACGCCACATCGCTGCGCTGCCCCAGCTGCTCGATAAACGCCGCACTGAATCGACCACCCCCCAACGGGATGATTTCACGGGTGGCGGGGTCAGTCTCCAAGCGTTCGGTCAAACTGCTGACCAGTCCAAATTTCAGGCCGAATAACACCAGCAACGGCGCGATGACCGCCACCAGCGCCAGCACCGAACAGGCCGACAGCCAGCGATCGTTGCGGTAGTCCTGCCAGGCGAGCGATGTGATCAGGCCGATGCGCATCAGCACACCTCCCCGAGGGTCGCAGTGACGCCGCCGTCAGCATCGCGACGGCAACTGATACGCCGCACCTGCAAGCCACTGGCACGGGCCAGAGGCTCGTCATGGGTGGCGATCACACAGGCAGTGCGGTGCTCGCGGGCCTGGGCCAGCAAAGCCTGCATCACACGCTCGGCGTTGAGCGGGTCGAGGGACGCAGTCGGTTCATCCGCCAGCACCAGTTGCGGCCCATGGGCCAAGGCCCGGGCACAGCTCACACGCTGGCGCTGGCCTACCGACAAGGCCGCCGGCTGCTTGGCCAGTTGGTCGCTGATCTGCAACTGCTCGGCCAGGCGCGCCACGCTGCCGTCGTCTTTCAAGCCCAGCAATTGCCGGGACAAGGCGATATTGCCGCGCACATCGAGAAACCCCAACAAACCACCGGTTTGCGGTACATAGCCCAGGTGCTGGCTGCGCAATGCAGCCAGGTCGGATTGCCGGTCGGCACGCCACAGCGCGCCGATGTCCTGCTGATTGAAGTCAAACTGCTCGGCCTGATCCGGCGCCAAGACCAGCGCCAGCAGGTCCAGCAAGGTACTTTTGCCGCAACCGCTGGGCCCGACAATCGCCAGTTGTTCACCTGCACCAAGACGCAGCGCCGCAATCACCAGGCTATAGCGCTGGCTACCGACACCCCGGCTCTTGTGCACCGCGTTCAGGTTCAGCATTACGGCAGCGTCGACAGTGGCACGCGGTACAACGCATCGCCCGGTTCGGCATCGCCGAAACGGACCCAGTTGGCCACGTCGTTATGGAAGGTTTCATACAGGCGGATCTTCGAATCCAGCTCGTCGATAAAGTCTTCCTGCTCGGCCACGCTCAACGACAACCACAAATCCTGGGTCATGTTCAGCGACTTGCTGCGATACGGCAGGCCCTCCAGATATTCGCCGAGCAAGCCGCCGTCGGACAGGTTGCCGCCCTTGCGCAGGGCTTGCGGGTCGCGGCTCATATAGGCCGAGGCGCTGGCGATTTCCTGGAAGAAATCCTTGGGTGAGCTTTGGGTCTTGCGCGCCGCATCCACGACCAACTTCAGCGACTGCTGCAAGTCGTTGAGTTGCAGCTTGGTCAGCATCACGCACACCTGGAATGCCGGCAGCGCCGGGTTGGTGAGATCGCGGTCGGCGGTCCAGGCGCTGACCAGTTGCGGCGCCTGGCTGGCGGTTTTGCGCCCGAGGAAGTCCATATGCATGGCATAGCCGACTGCGGCGGACTTGTCCGCCAGGCTTGGCGCCGAACCGAGCAGCGGCACCGGTTGTGGCGTGTTACTGCGCACCTGATGCACCAGGTTGGCGAATACCGTGCCGATCTCATCCACACGCTCACCCAGTTTGCGCACATCACCACCCGGCACCGGCGTATAGAGGTCGCCGATCTGCGGGTTGGCGTCGGCGGTAAGGATGCGGTATTGGCTCTCGGCGCCAGCATGGGTTTTCTTGCCGGCGTCGGTGCGCAGGTGCAGCGCATAGATCTTGATCTGCTTGCCCAGCGCCGCCTGGCGAACCTCGGCTTCATTCATCTGGGTGGCGGCGAACGGGTCGTTCTTGCGCAACGCGCCTGCGTCGGTGACCAGCAGGATGATGCGACCTCCGTAGCCCGACCAATCCATGCCGTCCACCGCCTGCATCACCCCGGCAAACGCATCTTCGTTGAAGGAATGGCTGGACACCGTAGAAGCCTTGACCTGGCGCGCCATGTCGAGGAAGCGTTGCGGGTCGCGGCCTTGGTCGAGGCTGATCAGGGTCTTGGCGACATATTCCAGGCCCGGGGTTTTCTTGATGCTGCTGCGGAAACCCACCAGGCCGAAGCTCACACTGTCCAGCTCGCCACGTTCGGCAATGCGGGTTTGCAGTTCGTGAACCACATCGCGCACCTGATCGATATACGGCTGCATCGACACGGTGGTGTCCACCACCAGCACCACGGCGGTGCGGAAGGCGTCGGCGTTGGCGCTGATCACCGGCGTAGCTTGCTTGGCCTGCGCGCTGCTGCCCGGGTCGATGGAGGCGATATTGAGCAACTGCACCGGCTGGCCGTTCTCGTCGAAGCTCTCTTTGGAATCGAAGATTGGCAGCAGGTAGAACTGGTCCTGCGGCACCGCGCTGGCGGTGGGTTCCAGGGCCAGGACTTGCTGGTTGTCTTCACGGTTGTTCTGCGCCTTGGCCAACACGCTTTTCGCGGCGGCGGGATCGGCCAGCAGTTTTTCCACTTCGGCCGATTGGCGCAGGAACATCACTGGCGCGCGGCCCGAGCGTTCGGTGAACTTGAGCACCAGGCTTTGTTTCCAGTCGCTGACCTGGGAGGCCGGCAACCAACCGTCGCTGCGACCATCGGTGGCAGCGCCGACGCGTACCCAAGGGCTGCCATCGACATCCTTGCGTTGGTACACATAGAGCACGGAGAACGCCGGCAAGGCTTTACCGGGCGCACTGCCCGCATCGGTGGACAGCTTGGCGCCGGGCTTGCTCAGCACGCGCTGGAATAGAGTTTTCTTGCCCGCCATCAGCAAGGGTCGCTGGCCGCCGTCCACTTCAGCGGCGGCCACGGGTGGTGTCACCTTCGGCACGACGGCAGCCGGCGGCTGGGCCGGTTCATCGCTGCCACTCAACCACCAGTAGCTGGCTCCCCCAATGGCCAAGGCAACCGCCACCGCAACAGCAGCCAGTGCCAACACCGGTCCACGGCGCTGCTCGGACGGCGCGTTGTGCTGCGTCGGCGTCACCACCGGCTGGCGCACTATCGGCTGCGGCTGTGGTTTATCGGTCGGGATATCGATGGTGACGGGCGTCATGCCCGCCAGGTCGAAACTCAATGGAATCGGCAGCGGCCGCACCAAGGTGGCTTCTGCCGAGTCCGCCGGCAGTTGCTCCAGTGCCTCCAGCAACGCCGCCGCATTCGGGAAGCGCTCCGCCGGGTCCTTGGCCAGCAACTTGCGCAGCACGCCCTGATAACGCCCGTGGTGCACCGGCAGCTCCGGCAACGGCTCGGTCAGGTGCGCCAGTGCGGTAGAGAGCGCATCAGTGCCGCTGTAGGGCAGCTTGCCGACGAGGATTTCGTACAACACCACGCCGAGCGCGTAGAGGTCGGCACGACCATCGATCTCCTGGCCTCGCGCCTGCTCCGGGCTCATGTAGCTTGGCGTGCCCACGGCAAACCCGGCCTGGGTGAATTGGGTGCGGTCGTCCAGTGACTTGGCGATGCCAAAGTCCGAGAGCACTGCGGTGCCGTCAGCACGGAACAGGATGTTCGCCGGCTTGACGTCGCGGTGCACCAGGCCTTGGGCATGGGCATAACCCAGCGCCGAGGCAATCTGGCGGATCAGCGTCACGCCCTGCTCCGGCGTCAGGCCGGCGGCAATGCGCTCCTTGAGCGTGCCGTTGGGCAGGTATTCCATGGCCATGTAATACAGTTCACCGACGTTGCCGATGTCATGGATGGTCACCGTGTGCGGATGCGACAAGCGCGCCAGGGTTTTGCCCTCGCGCAGGAAGCGTTCGCAGAACGTCGGGTCGGCCGCCAGCGCTGCCGCCATCACCTTCAACGCCACCTTGCGCTCCAGCGAACGCTGGGTTGCCAGGTACACGCTGGCCATGGCGCCTTCGCCGATCTCGCCTTCGATGTCATAACCCGGGATGACGATGTTCATGACGAGACCTTCACGACAATGGCGGTGATGTTGTCCGGTGCGCCGCGATTGAGCCCCAGGTGCACCAGGCTGCGCACGATTTCATCCGGCGCGTCATGGCTGAGCACCTCGCGGATTTCATGGTCTTCGACGGTCTTGTTCAGTCCATCGCTGCACAACAGGTAGCTGTCGCCGGGGGCGATCAACAGGTCCACCGAGGCGACATCCAACTGGGCTTCCACGCCAACAGCGCGGGTGACGATATTGGCGCGTGGATGTGTGCGGGCGTCGGCTTCACTGAGCAAGCCGCTGTCTTGCAAATCCTGGACGTAGCTGTGGTCACGGGAAATGCTTTCCAACACACCGTCGCGCAAGCGATACAAACGACTGTCGCCGGCCCACAGGCACACCCCGCGCAAGCCGCGTGCAGCGAACACCACCACGGTGCTGCCCATCATGGTCACGCCACGGTTGGCGGTTTCTTCGCGCACAGTGGTGTTGATGCGCAGCAGATCATTGCGCAGCGCGGCCGAGTATTCATCGAGGGAACGGCCCAGCGGGACACTGCGCAGGCTGTCGACGATCAGGCTGCTGACATAGTCCCCAGCCGCATGCCCGCCCATGCCATCGGCCACTACCCACAGGCGATTTTCCGGCAGGTCCAGGCAGGCATCTTCGTTGACTTGGCGAACCATGCCCACATGGCTTTTGCTCGCGGATTTGTACGTTGCCCCCATCTACACCACACCTTCTTGTCCGAGCAAAAACTGCGCAAAATCGTCGGCAGCAGGCAAACCCTGGCACCGTAATAAACCTGGGGAAATACGCTGCGAACCCCGGCCCCACCACAGGCTCGCGCCCTCGCACGCTTGTTCGGCCAGTGCGGTCATGCGCTGATGGGGCTCGCTGGCTGCCACCCGTTGCAGGCCGGCGAAACGGCTGTCCACTGCACGCGGCTCAGTCGCCGGCACGCCCAGGGTGTCGAGGCCAGCGTTGAAGCTTTCGAAGGTGGCGCCGCTGT
Organism: Pseudomonas sp. rhizo25; assembly: GCF_031931935.1. Taxonomy (NCBI): domain Bacteria; kingdom Pseudomonadati; phylum Pseudomonadota; class Gammaproteobacteria; order Pseudomonadales; family Pseudomonadaceae; genus Pseudomonas; species Pseudomonas sp. rhizo25. The sequence continues at coordinate 263,250 of NZ_JAUJXA010000002.1, read as the reverse complement.
CCAAGGTGGCGAGCAATAGCGCTTCGGCCTGCTCGAACCAAGTGTCCGGGCCGCCCACCAGAGAGGCGGGGTTGGTGTCGTGATCCAGCAAGCTGACCACCGTCAACGGAAAATACCGCCCGACCCGGTCAATGCTCGGCATCACCACCCCCGCCGCCGCATCCGGCCCGCACACGCCCGGTGCCAAGACAAAACGCCACAACGGGCTGACCAGGTATACCTTGAGCCAGTCGCCACCCAGGCTCTTCTGGCTGGCGAGCAAACCCGCCGCCAGCCAGCTGTCCCAAGGGCCGATAAAACTCTGGGGCAAGGCGCGGCTGACAAAGTCCCCGCGGCTGGCCACCTTGCCGTAGAAACCCAGGCTGGTCATAGCCGCTCCGGCAGGCTGAAGCCGCTGAGTACCCGGCTCTTGAACGGGTTGAAGGCACTGTTGGCGCGCAATTCGTAGACGATGCTGGCGCCGTCGACGCGCAAGCGCAGGTTGAAGCGATCCGGCGAGTTGCCGGCGGTAAGGTCCGATTGCTCCAGCAGGCGGAACCAGGCCCATGGGCCGTCCAGGGTGATGCCGGAGCGACCACTGGCCGACGGTGGCATGATGGAGATGCGCACTACGCCAATACTGCCGGGGTTAGGCCATTGCATCGCCACCGGGCGGCTAGGGCCGTGGTCGTAGCTCAATTGCTGGCCGTCCAGATCGAGCAGGAACTGTGTGATGGTCGGGTCCATCGACACCGGTTTGAGCTCGAAACGCACGATCGGCTGGGTGCCCCCGGATCTGAAAAACGCATCACGGATAGTCGCCGCACGCTGGAAGGTTTGCAGCACGCCCGGGGCAATCCCCAGCTTCTGCGCCGCGCCGGGCTGCCAGCGCCAGGTCTGTGCCGATGTATCCACATAGGGCTGCAGGTATTTGCGGAAGTAGTTATCCATCACTCCGCCCACGCCGAAGAACTGGCCGAAGTCATCCAGGGTGGCGTCCCGCGCACTGCCCGGCGACATCGGATAGCGACCGGCCAACGACTGGCGATACACGTTGACCACCTCGCTGACCCAGGCCGCGTTCAACTGGTTGCGCACCCCGCCCATCATGCTGTTGGTGGTGGAATTGACCACCGACTTGACCATGCCCTGCACCAGCGGCGGCTGGCGCTCGGCATTCAGGCTGACCCGCGTGGCCGCAGCCGCTGCCTGGTTCTTGGCCTCACCGAGCAGCGCATCGCCGCTGGCGCCGACCATGGCGCTGACTTGCACATACAGCGCATTCATGTCCGAGAGCAGGCCGTCGATGGCCGCCGGCTCACCTTCGTTTTTACTGACGATGCTGTTGAGTTCGGCAAAGTGCGCGGTCACTGGATCATCCGCAGTCATCGGGGCATTGGCGGTGGGTTGTTCCTGACCAAGCAAGCTGCCGAGGCGCTCCTTGAGTTTGTCGACGCCGCCTTCCACCGGCACACCTTTGGCGGCCAATTGGCGTTCTTCGGCTTGCAGGTCGGTTTCCTTGGCCACCGCCACCAACAGCTTTTTCAACGGCGAAGTCGGGCCGGAAATCACCCGTAGCACGTCGGCAGCCTGGGCCACGCTGGTGATCGGCACGAAGTCGATGTCGGCGAGCAGCGCATCCCACTGGCGCTGGTAATCCTGGAAATACAGGCGGCGCACATCGGCGGCCAGGCTCACCACGTTCTGCTGATCGGCCTGTTCTTGGCCCAACACCCACTGTTCCTCGGCCAGGGTGCCGGTTTGGTTCAGGCTGCTCAGCAGGAATGCCTGGCGATAGCCCTTGGCGGTGAAGAAACCACTCAAAGGCTCGCCCAAGGGCTTGCCGCTTTTGCGGCTGAACACCAACGCCGCGTCACGCCCGGCAGCTTCGTTGAGGCGAAAGTCAGGGATGCCTTCGGGCAGCTTCTGGCGCTTGACCCGGTCATACACGCGCTGGGCCACCGGCAGTTGCTGCAACTGGCGACGCAGGTCATCGATCAGGCGTGGGTCAAGGCGGGCGCTCGGCGGGTGCCGCTCGAACAGTGCCTGCAAGTGCCCGGCCAGTGCCTGGCGTTGGTCGGCCGGCAGGTCGCGGGGCAGGTTGCGGTCCCAGTCCAGGGCAATCCAGGCCTTGATAAAGTCCGCGTCATAGTGCTCGGTGTCGGCGAGCATCAGGTAAGCCTTGAGGCCCTCATAGAGGAAGTCAGAGTTACCGCCGCCGTGCAGTTGCTCTTCGATACGCGTCACCAGACGCGGCGCGAAGACGGCGATCAACAGCTTGCGATAGACGCTGGCGGACTCGGCTTCGAGCATATCGCCTTGATACAGCCCAAGCCCTTCGGACCAGCTTGGCGAGTCCCCCGCCAGGTTCTTGACCGCATTGAGCAACGGCAGCACGGCAAGCACTTCCCGTTGTGCCGGGCTCAGGTTCTGCACAGTCTGGCCCAGGGGCGCGACCTTCTGGTCGACCTGGGCGATATACGCTTGGTTGGCGCGATAACTCACCCACCACAAACTGCTGACCACCACGACCAAAGCGACGGTGGCGGCCAGTACGCCACGGGCGATCCACTTGCGGCGCCGTTCGACTTTCGGGTTCACCCCCACCAAGCCACGCTCGGCGAAAGCCACTGCGGTGAAGAGTTTTTCGATGAAGTAACTGCGCCCGGTGCCGCTCTGGCGCGCCAGGTGCTGGCGGTCCAGGTTCATGCTCTGGGCCATGGCGCCGATCAAGCGGTCAATCGGGCTGCCTTCCTGGGTGCCGCTGGTGAAATACACGCCGCGCAGCAACACGCGCTCTTCAAAGGCGTTGGGTTTGAAAACGCCTTCGAGGAAGCTTTGCAGGCAGTCCTTCAACGCGCCGAACTGCTGCGGGAAACCGTAGATCAGATCGCGCCGCGCCGGGTCGCGTTCCTGTTGCAGGCGCTCGACCAAGCGTTCATTGAGGCGCTGTTCCAGCCCGGCGAATTCGCTTTGCAGGTGCGCCAACGGACTGTCGCTGTGCTTGCCGTCATCAAGGGCAAAGGTCATGCCCCATACCTGGGCGCGCTCTTCCTTGCTCAGGTTATCGAAGAACTCCATGAAGCCCGGCACCAGGTCGAGCTTGGTGAGCATCAGGTAGATCGGGAAACGCACGCCCAGTTGGCTGTACAGCTCCTGGATGCGCAGGCGTATCGCGGCGGCATGGGCAGCGCGCTCGGCGTCTGTACCCAATAGCAGATCCGACAGGCTGATGGCGATAAACGCACCGTCAATGGGCCGGCGCGAGCGCTGCTTTTTCAGCAGGTCGAGAAAGCCCAGCCACGCGGCTTTGTCCACCGTGGAGTTGCTGTCTTGGGTGGTGTAGCGACCGGCAGTGTCGAGCAATACCGCTTGATCGGTGAACCACCAGTCACAGTTGCGCGTCCCGCCGACACCGCGCACCGCACCGGCACCCAATTGTGCCGCCAGCGGGAAATGCAACCCGGAATTGACCAGCGCGGTGGTCTTGCCCGAACCCGGCGGGCCGATGATCACGTACCACGGCAGCTCGTAGAGGTTGCGACGTTCGTCGCCGCCGAGCTTGGCTTTTTTCAGCAGCGTCAGGGCTTCGTCCATACGCTGGCGCAGGGTCGACAATTCTTCGGCAGTGGCGACGCTGTTAGGGTCGGCCGGGGTTTCGGCGGCCAGGCTGCGCATCACTTCGGCGGCCTGGCGGCGGGCCTGGATGATGCGGAACACGCGGTAGGCGATCCACAGCGCAAACACCAGGATGATCAGCGCCCAACGTCGCCCCTCGGGCATCAGCACATCGAGCAACGGCCCGACAAACCAGATGATCAGGCTCAGGGCAATCAGGCCCAGCACGGGGATCACCCAGCGAATCATGAAACTGAAAAACGCCTTCACTCGACGCCCTCCGCCAATACGGTGATTTCAACCCGACGATTGCGGGCACGGCCTTCGGCAGTACTGTTGGTCGCCAACGGCTCGGTGTCGCTGCGGCCTTCGGCGCTGAAGCGATCACCCTGGCCGGTCTTGGCCGCGAGGATCTCCAGCACCGACTTGGCCCGGGCTTCGGACAGCGCCCAGTTCGACGGAAAGCGCAGCGTGGCAATCGGGCGGTTGTCGCTGTGGCCGGTGACGCGTACCTGACCCTTGACCTTGCGAATGGCGTCAGCGATACGCAGCATCAGCGGCTGGTAGTCATCGACGATGCTGGAGCTGGCGGACGCGAACAGTTCATCGCCACGGATGGTCACCACCGAGCGGTCCACCTTGTCTTCCACAGCCACGCGACCGGCCTTGATGTCTTCGGCCAGGAAGCCGGCCAGGCGTGGCCGCTCAATGACTTTTGGCTGCGCCACCGGACGGTCGATGGCCTGCACCGGAATCTCACCCAGGGCATGGATGTTCTTGAATACCGGCTCGGCATCCGAGGCCAGCTTCATGCGCAGGCCGAACAGCAACGCCAGCAATAACGCCAGGCCAATCGCCACAGCAATCCACGGCGGCAGGAATTGCGCCAGGCGATCACGGGCCACGGTCACGCCGCGCCAGTGCGGCGACAGCTCACGCTCGTGTTCGCCACGGGCACTGCGAATCGCTGCGGCGGTGCGCTCGCGCAAGGCCTCCAATTGGCTGCGCCCATCGGTCATCACGCGGTAGCGGCCTTCGAAACCCAGGCACATGCACAGGTACAGCAGCTCCAGCAGGTACAGGCGTTCCCGTGGGCTTTGCAGGCAGTGGTCGAGCAACTGGAAGACCTTTTCACCGCCCCAGGCTTCGTTGTGCACAGTGATCAGCAGGCTTTGTTTACCCCAGTCACTGGTGCTGCCCCACGGCGTACTCAGTACCGCCTCGTCCAATGCAGTGCACAGCGCGTAACGGGCCAGCAGCACTTCATTGCGCGCTACGCCGGCGGCCTCGGCGCGCTCTTCGAACTGGCGCAGGTAGGCCAGCAACTGCGCACGCAGGCTGGCTGGCGCCGGGTGGGCGATGGTGTTGCGCAGCCGCGTCAGCAGTGCCAACAGCGGGCCGGCGGCGCTTTCCAGTGGGTTCAGGCCGTGGCTCTTGCCAGTGAGGATCGGCGCGGCCGGCATCGACAAAGGTGCCGGCTCTGCACGTGCAGGTTCTGGCGCACGGCCCCCGGGGCGCGGCATGAACTGGGTGCGGTCATCATCATTGGGATGCATCGCGGATTATCCTCGGATCGCCCAGAAGGCCAGGTTCAAGCCCGGGAACTGCCCGGCGATATGGAAGGCAAAACCGCCGGAATTGCTCAACTGCTGCCAGTGCTCGCTGCCCCGGTCCAGTTCGTAATAGGTGCTACCGGCGTGGTACGGCAGTTGGCGCGGCGCCACCGGCAACGGCAGCAGGCCAATGCCCGGCAGTTGCAGGTTGACCATGTCGCGGATGTGCTCCACCGAACCGACTTTGCTTTGCTGGCCGAAGCGCGCACGCAGGGTTTCGCCAGGCACATCGGCACGCACCACGAGGATGAAACTGGCGTTGTCGAGCAAGGTCTTGTCGGCCAACATGGCCACGTGGATGCCGTAGGCTTTCTCGACAATCGGGATTGGCGTGGCCTTGCTGTCGATCAGCATCGACAGCGCCTCACGCAAGGCGGCCATGACCGGCGTGAAGCTCAAGGCCAGGTCGTCATGCTGGTATTGCGGGTATTCCTGGGGGCGCCGGCCCGAGGTTGAAAAGGTGGAAAACTCACCGGCCAGGCTCACCAATTCACTGAAGAAGCGTTCCGGGTGCAGCGGGCTCAACTGGTTGAAATGCTGGATCAGCGGCTGCGCGCGATTGACCAGTTGCAACAGCATGAAGTCGGCAATCTCCGAGGCGCCGCCAGCGCCGGAGGCCACAACGCGGCCGGCCAAAGCTTCGCCACGCTGGTGCAACAGGCCGAGCAGTTCGCTGCGAAAGGCGGTCAACGGTTTGCTTGCGGCCACATCCAGCACCGGCGGGATATAGGTGTCATCCAGCACCAACGCGCGGTCGGCGCGTTTTTCCTTGATGCGTACCAGGCCGATGGCGGCGTAGTCGCTGATACCGTCCTGCGCCGTCAGCAGGCGTAACGCTCGCGAACCCACGGCCACTGGCGCGCGGTTTTCGAAAGGCGCGTTGTCGTCGCGCACTTCGCGCACCTGGCTCACATAACGTGCGGCTTCCAGGGCTTCGCCCTCATCGACGGTGTCGCGGGCACCCGCACGCTTGAGCGGCAGGGCCAGGTACACCAGGCCGTCGCGCAGATTGTCGTCGATATTCAACGGGCTCGGCGCCAGGTCATCCTGGGGGATATTGAACGGCGTGCCGTCCGGCAACAGGCCACGGGCCGACACAATCGCCAGCTTGCCCTGGGCCAGCAGACCCTGGTCGATCAGCAATTCGGAAAAGCCCCAGGCGCCTGCCGACAACGGGCGGCTGCGGGCGTCGATCAGGTTTTCCAGGTAACGGTCATGCTGCTGGAAGTGCTGCGTTCCGATGAACATGCCTTCCGACCAGACCACGCGATTGTTCCAGGACATGGGGGCTCCGATTGCTTGTTATTGGGCAGGGCTGGATGGGGGAGCCACGACATCGGCGCGCACGGCACGCACATCGAGGCTGATCTGGTATTCACTGGATTGGCGCGGCGGCACGTTGATGACGGTGCGCCATTGCGCACGGTCCAACTCGCGATAGCCCACCAGCACGCCGATCTGGCGCGTGGCCGGGTCAAGGTCGCGCTGGATGCTCAGTTGCTGGCCGGGTTGCACCATCACTTCATCCTGGTCCAGCAGGTCGAGGCCGAGGGTCGATTGCGCACGGTCCGCCAGGGCGAAGTAATCGGAGCGGGAAAAGGTCGCGGCGTTTTTCAATTCGAAAATGCGCACCCGCACCGGCGCGGCTTGGCCATTTGCACCGGGGTTAAGCCCGGCAATGGCGTGAAAGTGCAGCTCGACGGCGGTGGTGTTGGCTTGCGCGTCGGCAACCGCTTCGGGTTTGACCGCGTCGTTGGCACACGCCGTCAGCAGCAGCGCGGTTGCAGCTGCGAGTAAAAACCTGGGAATCATCCTGCGTCCTCAATGACGTACTTAGCTATCCGTTTTATCCATTCGTACAACGCGCTTTTAGCGTCGCTGTCGTGCGCTGTGTTCTTCGTAGGCCCGGCTGAATTCGCGGCCGAACAGGTCTTGGAAATCCTCCTGGGCCTCGCGGGAAATATTGCTGTAGAGCTCGGTGAATTGCTGCCAGTACTGGGCCTGGCGCGAGCCGTTGAAAATACTCGAAAGGCCACCGGGCTTGCCCATGCGCTCTTCCAGCTGCGCCGGTTCAAAGCGCATGAGCAGGTGCTTTATCGCTGCTTCCACCCCAGCCATCACCGCCAATTGGTGGGCGCGCAAGTCGTCGAAGCTGTCACGCACCGCAACATCCGGCGCCATAAACGCCTGGTTGCCGTGACGAAGCAACAGCAGTAAGGCTTCGTCGGCATTCGGGGCGAATTTCAACGGGTTGTTTTCGGCGGGACGGATCATCGTCTGCTGCATGCGGAACTCGCCCTTGAGGCTGGCCCGGGCGCGCAATACGTCAATCAGGCCCTCGACCATCAGCCGGTAGCTGCGGCCGATGCTTTCCATCTGGGCGCAGGCGTCGGCTTTATCCAGGCGTAGCTGGTCGAGGCCGGCGCCGCGCAGGAAGGCTTGCAACAGGTCGGGTTGTGGCTCGGCGCCGGCCACGGGGAGCGCAACAGGCTCGACCACAGGTGGCGGCGGGGCAATAGGGGCAGCAGGCGGCGCAGTATTGACGACCGGCGCGGGTGCGTCGCCAAACAGGTCCCAGTCTTCGGGAATGACCGAGCCTTGCACCTGCGGTTTCTCAGGTATGGGCGCAGGCACAGCGACCGGTGCCGGCGGGCGGAAATCGTGCTGCTCGGACGGCACATGGTCGGCCACGGTGGGCGGCGGCACGGCGGTGGGGCTGAGGAAATCGAACAGGTCGGGCAAGGTTTCCATCGACGAGGCGCCGTGGAACTGCGGTGCGATCATCGGCGTTGGCGCAGGCGGGTTCGTCACGGCGCCCATCAGCGCTTCAAAGCTGTTCGGCGGATCACCGGCAAACGGCTGGCTGCCGACGGCCTGCACGTTGAAGTCGATACGCGCCTGGATTTCATAATCGCCAATGCGGATCAGTTCGCCATCTTGCAGCGGCTCGCTATTACCCCTGCGCAAACGAATACCGGCGTTAACCAGTTCCACACCGTTGGTACTGTTATCAGTTAAGTAATAACGTCCATCTTTGTATTGAATAACGCAATGTTGGGAGGAGACGAGACGTTCAGGGTCAGGCAATACCCAGTCATTCTCTGAACTGCGGCCGATAGCCATCACGCCCTGGTCCATGGACTTCTCGGGGCACTGCCCAGGGGTGATCTTGTGATAACTAGTGATAGTCAAACACAGCGCCATCTTGCCTCCTTGCTGATACATCGCGCGCGGTCTATCCAAAGGGACACGCTTCCCTGAAGACTTGCCCACGGTCGCGCAAAAAACGACCGCCAAAATCTGCCGTTACCAGCATGATCGCTGATATTAACTGGCTTGCATGACAAAAATCCTCTACGGACACGCCTTTCGACCCGTCAGTCGCGCAGGTTGTTAAACACCGCACATCTGTCACAGAGGGCGAATAGCTTACCTTGACAAGGCATAAGTACTACACCAAAAATGCACAACTTCTTGAACATCAGTGATAGCCCAATAGTGGCACTCTGATGTTATGACCAGGAAAACATGCAAAGTTCATCGCGTAACTCGAGCATGCGTTGCCCGCCGTTCAGCGGGCCGATAAGGAGATCGAATTCAGTGGATGTGCCGTTGCTGCTCACCGCCGTTTCTGCGACTTCGCCTTGTGGCGAAGACATGGAGTATGACGCGCAATTCTTGCAACTGGAGCGTGATGCCAAGGGCCAGCCCGAGCGCAGCATGGGCGACTCGATCCTGCCCGCTGAACCGCCGGAATGGCGCAGCATCCAGCAGCAAAGCCTCGACTTGTTGCAGCGCAGCAAAGACCTGCGCATCACCCACTTCCTGCTGCAAAGCTCCCTCGCCCTCCAGGGTGTGGCCGGGCTGGCCGAAGTCCTTACGCTGATCAACGCCCTGCTGCGCGAATACTGGGCCGACCTGCATCCGCGCCTGGATGCCGACGACGATAACGACCCCACCGTGCGCATCAATGCCCTGTCCGGCTTGACCAGCGACACGACGATTCGCCTGCTGCGCGAGAGTATTCTCACGCGCTCGCGCACCTTCGGCCCCGTGAGTTTGCGCGCCGCGCTTAACGCCAGCGGCCTGCTGAGCTTCCCCGATGAGCAACTGGGCAGCCAGCAGCTCAATGCCGCGTTCCTCGACAGCGACCCCGAACTCCTGCAAGCCACTCGCGACGCCTTGAGCGCAGCACGTACGGCCTGCGAAGCCATCGAACAGCAGGTCAATGACCAGGTCGGCTCCGCCCAGGGCGTGGATCTCAGCGCCTTGAAGCAACCGCTCAAGCAGGCCCTGCAAATTCTCAATCAAGCGGTGCCCGGCACCGACAGCGGCAGCGATCCCGAGGCCGTCAGTGACGACAACGCCCCCTCGGTCGATTACGCCACTGCGCACGCAGCCCCGCGCCCGACGGGCGACATCGCCACGCGGGATGACGTGCTGCGCAGCCTCGACAAAATCCTTGCGTATTACACCCGGCACGAGCCTTCGAGCCCGCTGCCGGTGTTGTTGAACCGAGCGAAGAATCTGGTACACGCCGACTTCGCGGCCATCGTGCGCAATCTGATTCCCGACGGCATGTCCCAATTTGAAAACCTGCGCGGCCCGGACAGCGAGTAAGCCGCCGGACCGTGCAGTAACAACACCGTCGCTCAAGCGACCAGGAGCAGCAACGTGGCGAAGCAAAGTTCTCAGAAATTCATCGCGCGCAACCGTGCGCCTCGAGTGCAGATCGAGTACGACGTCGAGCTTTACGGCGCCGAGAAAAAGGTTCAGCTGCCCTTCGTGATGGGTGTGATGGCCGACCTCGCCGGCAAGCCCGCCGAGCCGCTGGCAGCCGTGGCCGATCGCAAGTTCCTTGAAGTGGACGTCGATAACTTCGACTCGCGCCTCAAGGCCATGCAGCCACGCGTGGCGTTCCACGTACCCAACGAGTTGACCGGCGAAGGCAACCTGAGCCTGGACATCACCTTCGAAAGCATGGACGACTTCAGCCCGGCCGCCGTGGCGCGCAAGGTCGATTCCCTGAACCAGCTGCTCGAAGCCCGCACCCAGTTGGCCAACCTGCTGACCTACATGGACGGCAAAACCGGCGCTGAAGAAATCATCATGAAGGCGATCAAGGACCCGGCACTGCTTCAGGCACTTGCCAGCGCGCCCAAGCCTGCAGGGGAGCAGTAAGCATGACTGACAATACAGTACGCGAAGGCGCATCCAGCCTGGGCGCCACCGAAGAAACCAGCGAGTTCGCCTCGCTGTTGATGCAAGAGTTCAAGCCCAAGACCGAGCGTGCCCGCGAAGCCGTGGAAACCGCGGTGCGCACCCTGGCCGAACAGGCCCTGGCGCAAACCGACCTGGTGTCCAACGACGCGATCAAGTCGATCGAATCGATCATCGCCGCCATCGACGCCAAGCTCACCGCCCAGGTCAACCAGATCATCCACCACCAGGATTTCCAGCAGCTGGAAAGCGCCTGGCGTGGCCTGCACTACCTGGTCAACAACACCGAGAGCGATGAGCAGCTGAAGATTCGCGTGCTCAACATCTCCAAGCCGGACCTGCACAAGACCTTGAAGAAATTCAAGGGCACCGCGTGGGACCAGAGCCCGATCTTCAAGAAGATGTACGAAGAAGAATACGGCCAGTTCGGCGGCGAACCTTATGGTTGCCTGGTAGGCGATTACTACTTCGACCAGTCGCCACCCGATGTGGAACTGCTGGGCGAACTGTCGAAAGTCTGCGCCGCCATGCACTCGCCTTTCATCGCTGCCGCGTCGCCAACCGTGATGGGCATGGGCTCCTGGCAGGAGCTGTCGAACCCGCGTGACCTGACCAAGATCTTCACCACCCCGGAATACGCCGGCTGGCGCTCGCTGCGTGAATCGGAAGACTCGCGCTACATCGGCCTGACCATGCCACGCTTCCTGGCGCGCCTGCCGTATGGCGCCAAGACCGATCCGGTGGAAGCCTTTGCCTTCGAAGAAAACACCGACGGCGCCGACAGCTCCAAGTACACCTGGGCCAACGCCGCGTACGCGATGGCGGTGAACATCAACCGTTCGTTCAAGCACTACGGCTGGTGCTCGCGCATCCGTGGCATCGAGTCCGGCGGTGAAGTGGAAAACCTGCCGGCCCACACCTTCCCGACCGATGACGGCGGCGTGGACATGAAGTGCCCGACCGAAATCGCCATCAGCGACCGCCGTGAAGCGGAACTGGCGAAGAACGGTTTCATGCCGCTGCTGCACAAGAAAAACACCGACTTCGCCGCGTTCATCGGTGCGCAGTCGTTGCAGAAACCGGCCGAATACGACGACCCGGACGCCACCGCCAACGCCAACCTGGCCGCACGCCTGCCGTACCTGTTCGCCACCTGCCGTTTCGCCCACTACCTGAAGTGCATCGTGCGCGACAAGATCGGTTCCTTCAAAGAGAAGGACGAGATGCAGCGCTGGTTGCAGGACTGGATCCTCAACTACGTCGACGGCGACCCGGCACACTCCACCGAAACCACCAAGGCCCAGCACCCGTTGGCGGCTGCCGAAGTGATCGTGGAAGAAGTCGAAGGCAACCCGGGGTACTACAACTCCAAGTTCTACCTGCGCCCGCACTACCAGCTGGAAGGGCTGACAGTGTCGTTGCGTTTGGTATCGAAGCTGCCTTCGGCGAAAAGCGCGTAAAAAATCGGGACTGGCTCGCTCCTACAGGGGTCGGTGGCGTTAATACATTCGGTGGCAGAGTCCACACAGGGAGAAAACATGGCTGTTGATATTTTCATCAAGATCGGCGACATCAAGGGCGAGTCCATGGACAAGGCCCACAAGGACGAAATCGACGTATTGAACTGGAGCTGGGGCATGGCCCAGTCCGGCAACATGCACGTCGGCGGTGGCGGCGGTGCGGGCAAGGTGAATATCCAGGACCTGTCGCTGACCAAGTACGTCGACAAGGCTTCGCCCAACCTGATGATGCATTGCGCCAGCGGCAAGCACATCGACAAGGTCAAGCTGACCGTGCGCAAGGCCGGTGGCGAAAGCCAGGTCGAGTACATGGTGATCAACCTGGAAGAAGTGCTGGTCACGTCCCTGAGCACCGGCGGCTCGGGCACCGATGATCGCCTGACCGAGAACGTCACCCTGAACTTCGCCCAGGTGATGGTCGACTACCAGCCACAGAAAGCCGACGGCACCAAAGACGGCGGCGCGATCAAGTTTGGCTGGAACATCCGTTCCAACACCAAACGCTGATAGCCCCTGTGGCCGTGGCCCCGCGCCACGGCCACAGATACCTTGTCCCTCTCGCAACCCGTCCGTGGAGCTGCTTTGGTGGTAACTGAAATCGCTTCCCGCGACCGTCTGCAACCGTCCCTGCTGGACCGGTTGACCGACGACGACCCGACCAATCCCAAGGAAAGCGCCGATAAACGCGTGCTGTCCCTGACCCAATTGAAGGCCTCGGTGCTGCGTGACCTGGCGTGGCTGCTCAACACCACGTCGTTGCTCGATGCCGATGCCACGCTGCACACCCCAGCCGGTACCTCGGTGGTCAATTACGGCCTGCCGGCGCTGGCGGGCAACAGCGTTTCCAGCGTTGACATCAAGGCCCTGGAAGCCCTGATCTACCAGGCCATCGCCACCTTCGAGCCGCGTATCCTGCGCCACACCCTGCGGGTCAAAGCCCGGGTCGGTCATGGCGAAATGAACCATAACGCCCTGAGTTTCGAGATCGAAGGCGACCTGTGGGCACAGCCAGTGCCCTTGCGTCTGTTGCTGCAAACCGACCTGGACCTGGAGTCGGGCCATGTACGCGTGGTCAACGCCGACCAGCGGAGGCGCCCATGAACCCGCGCCTGCTGGAGCTGTACAACCAGGAACTGCACCACGTGCGCGAAAGCGCCGCCGAGTTCGCCAAGGAATACCCGAAGATCGCCAGTCGGCTGACCCTGTCCGGCATGGACTGCGCCGACCCCTACGTCGAACGCTTACTCGAAGGTTTCGCCTACCTGACGGCCCGGGTGCAGCTCAAGCTCGACGCCGAGTACCCGACCTTTACCCACAACCTGCTGGAAATCGCCTACCCGCATTACCTGGCGCCGACGCCGTCGATGACCGTGGTGCAGCTGCAGACCGACCCGGATGAAGGCTCCCTGGCCAGCGGTTTCCCGCTGCCCCGCGACACCGTATTACGTGCTGCCCTGGGCCGCGAAACCCAGACCTGCTGCGAGTACCGCACCGCCCACCCGGTGACGTTGTGGCCGTTGCAGGTCAGTGCCGCCGAATACTTCGGCAACCCCGCCGCCGTGCTCGGGCGCCTGGCCGCCGGCGAGCCGAAAGCCAAGGCGGGTTTGCGCCTGACCTTGCGCACTGGCGCCGAATTGCCTTTCAGCAGTCTCGATCTGGACAATCTGCCGCTGTACCTCAGCGGCGCCGATGAGCAACCGTTCCGCCTCTACGAACAGCTGCTGGGCAACGCCTGCGCGGTGTTTGCACGCAAGCCTGGTGGCGATTGGGTCGAGCGCCTGCCCCAGGGCGCGTTGCGCTCGCGGGGTTTCGACGATGCCGACGCAGCCATGCCGGTGGTGGCGCGGGCATTCCAGGGCTATCGCTTGTTGCAGGAATACTTCGCCCTGCCCCATCGCTTCCTGTTCGTCGAGTTCGCCGAACTGAGCCGTGCAGTCAAGCGTTGCGACGGCCAGGAGCTGGAGCTGATCGTGCTGTTTGACCGTCATGAGCCGAGCCTGGAGGGCAGCGTCGGTGCGGCACAGTTCCTGCCGTTCTGCACCCCGGCGATCAACCTGTTTCCCAAGCGCGTGGACCGCATCCACTTGTCCGACCGAGTCAACGAACACCATGTGATCGCCGACCGCACGCGGCCAATGGATTTCGAGATTCACTCGTTGAGCGGCATCACTGGCCATGGCACTGGGCCGGAGCAGCCGTTCTTGCCGTTCTACGCGGTGCGTGACCCGTCGCGCTATGGCCGTGACCTGGCTTACTACACCGTGCGCCGCGAGCCACGGGTGTTATCCAGCGACCAGCGCCGCAACGGCCCGCGCTCCACCTATGTGGGCAGCGAAACCTTCGTCAGCCTGGTGGACAGCCGCCAGGCGCCCTACGGCCATGACCTGCGCCAGTTGGGTGTCACCGCGTTGTGCACCAACCGCGACTTGCCGCTGTTCATGAGCGTGGGTAACGGCAAGACCGACTTCACCCTGGCCGACAGCGCCCCGGTGCTGTCTGTGCGCTGCGTCGCCGGGCCAAGCCGGCCGCGCGCCAGCCATGCCCATGACGCAAAGGCCTGGCGCCTGATCAGCCAGTTGTCGCTCAATTATCTGTCGTTGAGCGAACAGGGCCAGGGGGCCGGGGCTTTGCGTGAACTGCTGCGCCTGTACGGCGACAGCAACGATGCCGCCCTGCAATTGCAGATCGAGGGCCTGCGCGAAGTCAGCAGCAAGGCCGTGACCCGACGCCTGCCGATGCCTGGCCCGATTGTGTTTGGCCGTGGCTTGGAAATCACCTTGGAGTTCGATGAAAACGCGTTTCGCGGCACCGGCGTGTTCCTGCTCGGCGCGGTGCTGGAGCGCTTCCTGGCACGTTATGTGTCGATCAACAGTTTTACCGAGACGGTGATCCGTACCACCGAACGCGGCGAGATCATGCGATGGAAAGCCAAGCCCGGACGGCGTCCGACCCTGTGAGTACCCTGGATGCGATGCACCAGGAGCCCTGGGAATATGACTTCTTCCAGGCGCTGCGGCGTATCGAGTGCGAATCGCCGGACCTGCCGCGCCTGGGCCATTCCCTGCGCCTGGCGGATGACCCGTTGCGCCTGGGGCAACAAGCCGATTGCACCTTCGCCCCGGCCACGCTGGCGTCGGTCGACCCCGGTGGCGACGGCAAGCCGGCGCGGCTCGAGCAATTCTTCTTCGGCCTGGGCGGCCCCAACGGTCCGCTGCCTTTGCACATCACCGAATACGTACGCGAACGCCAGCGCAACAACGCCGACAGCACCAGCAAGCAGTTCCTGGATGTGTTCCACCACCGCTTGCTGAGCCTGTTCTACCGGGCCTGGGCCGAGGCGCGGCCAACGGTCAGCCACGACCGCCCGGATGATGACTACTGGTCTGCACGCCTCGCCGCCTTGAGTGGCCGCGGCATGCCAAGCCTGCAGAATCAGGGGCTTATCCCGGATACCGCCAAGCTGCACTACAGCGGCCACCTGTCGGCGCAGACCCGCTACCCGGACGGCTTGAAAGCCATTCTCAGCGAATACTTCGGCCTGCCGGTGGAGATCGAAGAGTACGTCGGCCAATGGCTGGAGCTGCCCGAACGTAGCCGCGTGGGCGTGAGCGCCAATAGGCTGGGCGTGGACTTTTGCCTGGGCCGCTTTGTGTGGGACCGCCAGCACAAATTCCGTATTCGCCTCGGCCCGCTGAAACTCAATGACTACATGGGCATGCTGCCCGGCCGCCAGCCGTTCAACGAGCTGGTGGCGTGGGTGGCCGAGTACCTGGGCCATGAATTGGACTGGGACTTGAACCTGGTTTTGCAACAACCCGAAGTACCGGCGCTGCACCTCAACGGCCAGTTCCGCCTGGGCTTCAACACCTGGCTCGGCCGCCCTGCGCATGACGCCAACGACCTAATCCTGGCCCGGCATTACGCCGATCACGCCACCACCTCAAGGAATCCAGAGCATGGGTGAAATCAGTCGCGCCGCACTGTTCGGCAAACTCAACAGCGTGGCCTACAAGGCCATCGAAGCCGCCACCGTGTTCTGCAAATTGCGGGGTAATCCGTATGTGGAACTGGCCCACTGGTTTCACCAGTTGCTGCAACTACAGGACTCGGACTTGCACCGCATCATCCGTCAGTTCAACGTCGAACCGGCGCGCCTGGCCCGAGACCTGACCGAAGCCCTGGACCGCCTGCCACGCGGTTCCACCTCGATCACCGACCTGTCCTCCCATGTGGAAGAAGCCGTGGAGCGCGGCTGGGTGTATGGCAGCCTGATGTTCGGTGAAAGCCAGGTGCGCACCGGCTATCTGGTGCTGGGTATTCTCAAGACGCCGAGCCTGCGCCATGCGCTGCTGGGGTTGTCGGCCGAGTTCGACAAGATCAAGGCCGAAGCCTTGAGCGAGCGCTTTGACGAATATGTCGGTGACTCGCCGGAAAACGCACTGACTGCCAGCGACGGTTTCAATGCCGGCGCCGTGCCGGGCGAAGCCAGTGGCGCGATGGCGCCAAGTGCGATGGGCAAGCAGGAAGCCCTCAAGCGCTTCACTGTCGACCTGACCGAACAGGCCCGCAGCGGCAAGCTCGACCCTATCGTCGGCCGTGACGAAGAGATCCGCCAACTGGTGGATATCCTCATGCGTCGGCGCCAGAACAACCCGATCCTCACCGGTGAAGCCGGGGTAGGCAAGACTGCCGTGGTCGAGGGTTTCGCCCTGCGCATTGTCGCCGGTGACGTACCACCGGCCCTGAAGGATGTAGAACTGCGCAGCCTCGACGTGGGCCTGCTGCAAGCCGGCGCCAGCATGAAAGGCGAGTTCGAACAGCGCCTGCGCCAAGTCATCGAAGACGTGCAGGCGTCGCCCAAGCCGATCATCCTGTTTATCGACGAAGCCCATACCCTGGTGGGTGCCGGTGGTGCTGCCGGTACAGGTGACGCCGCCAACCTGCTCAAGCCCGCCCTCGCCCGTGGCACCTTGCGTACCGTGGCCGCCACCACCTGGGCCGAGTACAAGAAGCACATCGAGAAAGACCCCGCCCTGACCCGCCGCTTCCAGGTGGTGCAGGTTGCCGAGCCGTCGGAAGACAAGGCGCTGCTGATGATGCGCGGCGTGGCCTCGACCATGGAAAAACACCACCAGGTGCAGATCCTCGATGAAGCCCTGGAAGCCTCCGTGAAGCTGTCGCACCGCTACATCCCGGCGCGCCAGTTGCCTGACAAATCCGTGAGCCTGCTGGATACCGCCTGCGCCCGCGTCGCTATCAGCCTGCACGCGGTGCCAGCGGAAGTGGACGACAGCCGTCGCCGTATCGAAGCGCTGGAGACCGAGCTGCAAATCATCGCCCGAGAGCATGCGATCGGCATTGCCATTGGTGCGCGTCAAACCAATAGCGAAGCGCTGCTGAGCGCCGAGCGTGAGCGCCTGTCCACGCTGGAAAGCCGTTGGGGTGAAGAAAAAGCCTTGGTAGATGAATTGCTGGCTACCCGTGCAACCCTGCGCGAAAAAGCCGGCGTGGTGGACAGCGGCAACGATGAATTGCGTGCGCAACTGGTCGATCTGCAACAGCGCCTCACCACCCTGCAAGGTGAAACCCCACTGATCCTGCCGACCGTGGATTACCAGGCGGTGGCCTCGGTGGTCGCCGACTGGACCGGCATCCCGGTGGGCCGCATGGCCCGCAACGAACTGGAGACCGTGCTTAACCTCGACCAGCACCTGAAAAAGCGCATCATCGGCCAGGACCACGCCCTGCAGATGATCGCCAAGCGCATCCAGACTTCCCGCGCCGGCCTCGACAACCCGAGCAAGCCGATTGGCGTGTTCATGCTGGCCGGCACCTCGGGTGTGGGCAAGACCGAAACCGCCCTGGCCCTGGCTGAAGCCATGTACGGCGGCGAGCAGAACGTGATCACCATTAACATGAGCGAATTCCAGGAAGCCCACACCGTGTCCACCCTCAAGGGCGCGCCACCGGGCTATATCGGCTACGGCGAAGGCGGCGTGCTGACCGAAGCGGTACGGCGCAAGCCCTACAGCGTGGTGCTGTTGGACGAGGTGGAAAAAGCCCACCCGGACGTGCACGAGATTTTCTTCCAGGTGTTCGACAAGGGCGTGATGGAAGACGGCGAAGGCCGGGTGATCGACTTCAAGAACACCCTGATCCTGCTGACCACCAACGCCGGGACCGAGCTGATCTCCCAGGTGTGCAAAGACCCGGCGAACATCCCCGAGCCGGAAGAGATCGCCAAGGCCCTGCGCCAGCCGCTGTTGGAGATTTTCCCGCCGGCACTGCTGGGACGTTTGGTGACCATTCCCTACTACCCGCTGAGCGACGAGATGCTCAAGGCGATCACGCGCCTGCAACTGAACCGCATCAAGAAGCGCGTGGAGAGCACCCACAAAGTCGCGTTCGACTACGACGACGCAGTGGTCGACCTGATTGTTTCGCGCTGCACCGAAACCGAAAGCGGTGGGCGCATGATCGACACCATCCTCACCAACAGCCTGCTGCCGGACATGAGCCGCGAGTTCCTCACGCGCATGCTCGAAGGCAAGGCGCTGGCGGGGGTGCGGATCAGCAGTCGGGATAATGAATTGCACTACGACTTCAGCGATTGACCTGACGGAATTCGATAAAAATTGTGGGAGGGGGCTTGCTCCCGATAGCGGTGAATCAGTCACCCAATGCATAACTGACACACTGCTATCGGGAGCAAGCCCCTTCCCACATTTGGACTCGGTTTCTTCAGTTATTTAGTCATTTACGGGTTAACCGATGCTATTCAACCAAGCCTCACGCCTGGCCAAGATCACCAGCCCCCTCGGGCCGGATGTGCTGTTGCTCAATGAAATGGGCGGCGGTGAAGAGCTCGGCCGGCTGTTCAACTACGAGCTGCAACTGACGTCCCTGGACGCCAACATCGACCTCAACCAGTTGCTCGGCAAACCCATGAGCGTGGGCCTGCAACTGGCCGACGGCGGCGAGCGGCATTTCCACGGAATCGTCGCCCGTTGCAGCCAGAACATCGACCAGGGCCAGTTCGCCAGTTACCAGGTGACCCTACGCCCATGGCTGTGGTTGCTCAGCCGCACCTCCGACTGCCGGATTTTCCAGAACCTGAGCATCCCGCAAATCATCAAGCAGGTATTCCGCGACCTGGGCTTTTCCGACTTCGAAGATGCCCTGAGCCGACCGTATCGCGAGTGGGAATACTGCGTGCAGTACCGCGAGACCAGTTTCGATTTCGTCAGCCGTCTGATGGAACAGGAAGGCATCTACTACTTCTTCCGCCATGAACAGGACCGCCATGTGCTGGTGCTGGCCGACGCTTACGGCGCCCACACCACCGTACCAGGCTACGCGTCGATCCCTTACTACCCCAAGGACGAGCAGCAGCGCGAACGCGACCATATGCACAACTGGCACCTGGCGCAGGAGGTGCAGCCCGGGTCGCTGGAGCTCAACGACTACGACTTCCAGCGCCCCAGCGCCAGCATCGACGTGCGCTCGGCCATGCCACGCCCGCACACCGCCGGCGACTACCCGCTGTACGACTACCCGGGCACCTATGTGCAAAGCGCAGACGGCGAACACTACGCCCGCACCCGCATCGAAGCGCTACAAACGCTGCATGAACAGATCGAGTTCGCCGGCAATGCGCGGGGCCTGGGCTCCGGCCATCTGTTCAGCCTCACCGGCTTCAGCCGCCAGGACCAGAACCGCGAATACCTGATCGTCGGCTGCCGCTACTACATCGTCCAGGAAAGCCTGGAAAGCGGCGGTGGCTCGGGCTCGGCGCAGTTCGAAAGCAGCCTGACCTGCATCGACGCCCAACAGAGTTTCCGCCCGCTGGCCAACACCCACCGCCCCATCGTCAAAGGCCCGCAGACCGCCCTGGTGGTCGGCCCCAAGGGCGAAGAAATCTGGACCGACCAATACGGCCGCGTAAAGGTGCACTTCTACTGGGACCGTCACGACCAGTCCAACGAGAACAGCTCGTGCTGGATTCGTGTGTCGCAATCCTGGGCCGGCAAGAACTGGGGTTCGATGCAGATTCCACGGATCGGCCAGGAAGTGATCGTCAGCTTCCTTGAAGGCGACCCCGACCGTCCGATCATCACCGGCCGCGTCTACAACGCCGAGCAGACCGTGCCCTACGATCTGCCGGAAAACGCGACCCAGAGCGGCATGAAAAGCCGCTCGAGCAAAGGCGGCACACCGGCCAACTTCAATGAAATCCGCATGGAGGACAAGAAGGGGCTGGAGCAGTTGTACATCCATGCCGAACGCAACCAGGACATCGTGGTGGAGGTGGATGAAAGCCACTCGGTGGGGCATGACCGCAATAAGAGCATTGGCCACAACGAGACGGTGACCATCGGGAGTAACCGCCTGCGGGTGGTGCGCAACAACGATACCGTGATTGTGGGTGGGGCCAAGTCGGACAGCGCCGCCACCCACTACACCATCGAAGCCGGAGAGTGTCTTCGCCTGGTGTGCGGGGACAGTGTGATCGAGCTCAAGGCAGGCGGGGACATCAACCTGACCTGTGGCTCGTTCAACCTGTTTTCCACCGGCAGCAGCAAGATCCAGACGAAGGGCAAGCTGGATATCAACCTGGGCAGCGACAAGGGCACATCGCCCGGCGCCCAAGGCGTGCAAGACACGATCAAGTCCGCCGTCGAATCAAAATTCCCCGGCAAGCCCGGCGCTGGTCAATAACGAGATTTCTTCACCATGAATTACCTGATCAACGAAGCACAGTTCACCTTGCCGGACACTGAGGTACAAGACACCTCGATCAATATCCTCAAGTTCGCCAAGCTGGGTACTACCCTGGTGGTGAGCCGCAGCCCGTTGGCGGACGGCGAGAGCCTGCAAAGCAATTTCGAAGGCCAGCTGAAAAAACTCGAACAGCAGGTCAAGGACCTTCGCTATTCCCCGGCCCAGGCGGTTAAGGTCGGGCCGGCGCAGGACATCGACGCCTTTGAAGTGCAGAACCGTTTCAACAAGGGCAGCGACAATATTTACCAATATCAGTTGGCAATGCAGATACCCGGCACACGCAACCTGGTCGCCCTGAGTTACGTCAAGACCCAGCCCCTGGGGCCTGCCGAGGCGGCGCATTGGGCAACGCTGAAAAACACGCTCACCTTTTGCGCTACGCCTTGAGTCGAGCCTGAGCAATGAGTGATGACCTCTGGGCTGCCCGAGAAGGCGACGCACTGCTGCACACCTCGGTGATGGCCGATATTCTCGGAGGTGTGCTGGAAGTGGCCGCCTATGCGGCGATCACCTACGTGGGCTGTCTTGCCGTCGCGGCGGCGGTTGCCATCACGACCGGCGCAACCATCGCCACCGGCGGCGTTGCCCTGGTGCTGGTGGTCGGTGCTGTCGTCGGTATCACCGCAGGACTCACGGGCGCCGACCTGAAAATATCCAGTTGGTGCGAGTCCGCCGCCAACTGGGTATTTCCGCCAGTGATCGACGCCTTCATCACCAGCGGCTCGGAAAACGTCTTCATCAATGGTAAAAAGGCTGCCCGCGCAGCTGGCAAGATGACCGCTGTTTCAGTTCCGCCCAGCGAACCCTCGGCCCCCAGCTTCCTGGACATGGCCGGCGAGTTTTTCTCGCAGTTGTGGCGCCCGACCGTCGCCTCCCCCGCCCCCGGCACCAAGCCTTGCCCACTGGACACCGTGGCGTGCAACAAGCACCCGCCCATGCCGCTGCAATTCATTGCCGAAGGTTCCAGCTCGGTATTCATCAATGGCCAGCCTGCTGCGCGCAGCGGTGATCGCAGTACCTGCGATGCCAAGATTGGGACGGCCGAGGGCCTGATTTCTCCGGATGTGCGCATTGGTGGCGAGACCATTGTGGTGCAGGAGATTCGGAGTGGGAAAACACCGGGGGTGGGCCTGGCGATTACTGCTTTATTGATGCTGCGCGGCAACGTGAGATGTTTCTGGAGCAAACTACCCTGCCTGTTCGGCAGTGTGCTGGTAGGGGCAGGCGTCTCCTATGGGACCAGCAAGATAACCTCTGCCCTCAAAAACGCCATGAACGGCTCGCCTAACCCGGTGCACAGCGCGACCGGTGCCAAGATTCTAGGCGATGAGGATGAACTGGATTTTGTGCTTGCGGGCCTGCTCCCAATGGATTGGCAGCGTTTCTACAGCAGTCTCGACACACGGAACGACGGACTCTTTGGTGCGGGATGGAGCGTCGCCTATGAGGTATCCGTCGAGATCGATATAGACGAAAAACTGTTTTACATCGATGAGCAGGGACGCCGCCTGGATATCGGTTACGTCCCCCTGTCAGGCGGGGCGTTCGACCCAGTCGAGGGTCTTGTGGTCAGGCGCAGCGGCGACGGCGCGGTCTTGATCGAGAGTATCGACGGCCTGTATCGGCTGTTCGAGCCCGACCCGCTGAACGGCTTTCGGATGCGCCTGCAGTTGCTGGGTGATCGCAACGAAGGGCGAATCTTTCTCGACTATGACACTCAGGGGCGGCTGTATCGCCTGCGCGATACCCACGACTTAATGCACGTCGAACTGAACTATTCGGCCCAACACCCACGGCGCGTGAGCCATATCGAACGACGTTACTTGCGCCAAGAGCATTTTGACGCGCGCAGCGACGTGCTGGTCAGCTATCGCTATGACCACAACGGCGACTTGGCCGAGGTCATGGATGCACAAGGCGTGACCCAAAGGCGCTTTGCCTACGACAGCGCGCGGCGCATGATCGAACACCAGCGTTCAAGTGGTTTGCGCTGCTTCTACCAATGGGCTGAGGTGCTTGGACCGCAAGGCCCGGAATGGCGCGTCAGTCGCCACTGGAGCGATGCAGGTGATCAATACACGTTCGACTACGATCTGGACGCTGGTATCACCCACGTCACTGACGGGCTTATGCGGGTCGGCACCCGGCATTGGAACCCGCAGTACCAGATCACTCGCTACGTCGATAACCTGGGCCATACCTGGCAATTCGATTGGAACGAAGAACGCCAATTGGTGGGTGCCATTGACCCGCAAGACGGCCAGTGGCACTTCAACTACGACGCGTCAGGCAACTTGAGTGCAGTCATCGACCCACTGGCCAGAACCAGCGGCACGCAGTGGCTGGAACACTGGGCATTGCCCCAAGTGGAAACCGACCCGGCGGGTAACAGTTGGCACTATCGCTATGATCAGCGTGGCAACTGCATCGAAGAAATCGACCCCCTCGGACACTGCACCCGCTACGTGTATGACGGTTTCGGGCAGCCAGTGCGCATCATTGATGCGACGCAGAAAACCAGGACACTACATTGGAACGAGTGGGGTCAACTGGTCGAAGAGGTAGATTGTTCGGGTTATCCAACGCGCTATCAGTACGACGCCTTCGGCAATCTGCTAATGCAGACCAATGCCGAAGGTGAATCAGTGCGTTACCGGTACGGTCTTCAGGGGCTGCTTCTGGAGTGTCAGCTACCGGACGGCCGCGTCGAACAGTTTCAACGTAGCGCCAGCGGTTCTCTGATTGTTCACGTTGACCCTGCCGGCAGCACCACACGCTATGCCTATGACGTTCGCGGCCTGGTCAAACAACGCTGGGACGCGCATAACCGTTCGGTCAAATTCGATCATGATGCCTACGGACGACTGTGCAAGCTGACCAATGAGAATGGCGAAAGCTATCGCTTTGAGTGGGACGCAGCTGACCGTATGGTGCAGCAGCAGGATTTGGATCAAACCCGGCGCTGCTACACCTACGACTCACTGGACAACGTTGTCGCCGTGGACTATCTACCGGGGGCTGAGGGCGAGCCGGTAACGCCGCTGTCGCACCAGTTCGAGCGCGATCCTGGTGGACGCCTGGTCAGTAAAACCACCGCGGACGGCACCACCGTTTATGAGCACGACCTGAACGACCAACTGGTCGGTGTCACCTTCACCGCCCCTGACGGTCGCCAACAGGTACTCGGTTTCAACTATGACGCGCTGGGGCAACTGCTTGAAGAGCAAAGCTCGGCAGGGCCTGTGCAGCATCGTTACGATGAACTGGGAAACCTGATCCAGACCGGCTTACCCGACGGTCGATGGTTGAACAGGCTCTACTATGGCAGCGGTCACCTGCATCAGTTGAATATCGATGGCAAAGTCATCAGCGACTTCGAACGTGACCGCTTGCATCGCCAAGTGCAGCGTACTCAGGGCCAAATCAAGACAAGTACCGCCTACGATCGAAGTGGCAGGGTTCGCTCACGCCAGCGCCGCAGCATCGATCAGCCTTGGCAACTGCCGCCTTTGGTCGAGACCGATTACAGCTACGACCCTAGTGATAATCTGATCGGCCGACGTCGCGTTGACCGCCAGCACGATCGCCAAGAGCACCTGGGTTACGACAGTACCGATCGGATTCTTTTAAGCCATCAGGCTGGCCGCACCGAAACCTATGCCTATGACGCCGCAGCCAATCTGCTGGACAGCCCAAATCATGGTGGTCTCGTACGGCATAATCGCCTACTTACCTATCAAGACAAACGTTATGCATACGATGCTTTAGGTCGGATGATCGAGAAGCGCAGCGCTGCTCATGGCTTGCAGTGTTTTGCCTACGATGCTGAAAGTCGGCTGGTTGAAGTGCGAAATGACAACGGCAACGTGGTCAGAATGACTTATGACCCACTCGGACGGCGCATCAAGAAAACTGAGCACGATTACAATGACCATTTGTTGAGCCAGACGGATTTCATCTGGGATGGTTTACGCCTTTTACAGGAGTACAAACACAGCCAGACCAGTCTTTATATATACGAAGGGGACGGCTATGAACCTCTGGCCCGAATCGACGGCAGCGGGTCATTGCAAAAAATCCGTTACTACCACAATGATTTGAACGGACTCCCGGAGCAACTGACCGAGGCCGATGGACAAGTTACCTGGCAGGCGTGTTATGAGGTGTGGGGCCGCACATTGGCGGAGGTTCGGGAACCCCATTACATTGAAGAGCAAAACCTACGGTTTCAAGGGCAGTACCTAGACCGGGAAACGGGACTGCATTTCAATACATTTCGGTTCTATGATCCCGATGTGGGCCGTTTTACAACGCCAGACCCTGTCGGGCTGGCAGGAGGTTTTAACCTTTATCAGTATTCTCCTAACCCTTACGGATGGATCGATCCGCTGGGATGGGCCCCGTGCGGCTCAACCACTGCTAAGCTTCAGGCACACGCCAATGCGGCTAGAAAGGCTATCTACAGTAACCCACAAAGATCGTTGACCCCGAGACAGAGAGCGGCAGTTAAACGGGCCTATGACAGAGGTGATCTCGGACAGGCACGTTCTCGCTATCGTCGGTATGTAGGGCAGCGAATTGATGCAAACTTCAAAACCAGGGTGAAAAATGACCCATCACTGGGTCACTTGGAGGTATCGAAGTCAGGACAGCGTCTTCCCGATGTGTATGAAACTAAAACTAAAACCTGGTGGGACCTTACGACGAAGGCTGATTGGAAAAGAGGCACGCATCAGCGGCGTTATGGGGACTGGGGCAATGGTTATGAAGGGATATTATGGTGAGTAACAAAATGCCATCAACGGTGTTGTCCGGCGTACAGCAGGACGGGCTCGTATTACCTAAAAAAACGCTCTTTGAAAAAGAGAGCATCATCGACTGTAAATTAAAAGATGCGAAACTCTCCGATCCGATTTTTGATCAATGCGTGTTGGAGAGCTGTATGTTTGAGAAGAGTGATTTCTCCGGCTCAAGATTTTTCAATAAAACCCTGCTGACCAATTGCTCATTCAAGACTGTCGACTTTCAGGGATCGGGCTTCAGCAACAGCCAATTCAAGGATTGCACGTTCATAAAATGCAACTTCAAAGAGGCGTCTCTGAAAGACTGCGAGTTCAGCAACTGCACATTTACCCAGTGCAAAATCATTGACAACACGTTCAGCGCCAGCAAAATAACTTCCATTAAGTTTTCGGGAAAGCTACAAGAAGTAGCTTTCATAGCCGATCAACCCAACACCCCTCTTCTTGCTGACTTTAAACTGTGCAAGCTGGATTGGGTAACATTTGAGAACTGTGATCTTTTACAGATTACCCCCCCCGCGGACACCCAGCACATTTTTTTAAAAGATGTATCTGTTCGCGCGCGCAAAGCGCTCGCCTCGATAGCGTCCGAGCCAGACAATCAAACCAATAAACTATTGATGCGCCGACTTCAAAAACTTACCACGCAACGAGGTGCCCTTTTCAATATCAAAAATCTTGAGGCGTATGAAGGGCCGGAATTTACCAAACAATTCATTGCACTACTTCAAGATTTTTAAAAAAGTCATAACCCGGGCTTAAAACGGTTCCCTTTAACACTTTTGAAGCTCATGTCAACCTGGGCTTTCGCCACCTTCTGGGCGAAACAAGCGAGAGGGAAAAATTTATTCAGACCTCTTGGCCGAGGTATCTGAACGCGGACAGATTTATCTAAAAAACCACCCCGATAAATCTGTACGCTGTTCTCAACCTCACGCCCATCTCACTTCAAGTTAACGCTTATGCTTATTATGCGTTTGACTCCATCACGGCCCGCGCTGCCTTGAGTTTTTTCAAAATGTACGTGTAGCGTCTTTCAATATTGTCCATACGAGCCTCTTCAGTCGGTGGCTCGGATGAGTCAGCAGACACATAAGGATCGTACTCGAATTTATAACGTTTGGTTAAGTCCGGCAAATGCTCTTCCATTATGTCCATCCTTTCCTCAAGGTTGTCCATACGTTCCTCTGGAGTAGCATCTGGCGCGTCGTCGACATCCTCGAAAGCACTGCCGTCTTTACCTTCGCTGAGAAAAGACATCATGACGGTGGCAAACTCAAGTGAGTTTTTAGCACCTTTTAGCCGAGCATCCATTATTTGTTCCTGCGTCGCTAAAGGATCTACAGTGCCAATCGTACCGTCCTCGTTCTGCACTGTTGCTCCAGGCATTTCAGCCTGCGCCGCCTCTTTTTTACTGAAGTAGTCAGACGTGATCTGCGCTCCTACATTAAAGAATGAGCTGACGCCGTTGTTTGTAACTGACGTTATCAAGGCATTCTTAAAAGTACCTGCCGCTGAAGAAGGTGAAGGGGGGGGTGGCGGCAGATTGATATTATCTTGCAAATTATTGATTGTATTGATGTTACTATTTGGCTTACTCGCTGTATTTCCAGATCCGACGGGCTTAATTGTTTGCGGTTTAGCGCTTGTAGGCTTAGGCTTAGGCTTAGGCTTAGGCTTAGGCTTTGTAGTTGTAACCGTCGGATTTTTACCCGATGTAGTTGTTCCCGACGTAGTTGTTCCCGACGTAGTTGTTCCCGACGTAGTTGTTCCCGACGTAGTTGTGCCCGTTTTATTTGTGCCCGTTTTATTTGTGCCCGTTTTAGTTGTGCCCGTTTTAGTTGTGCCCGTTTTAGTTGTACCCGCCTTAGTTTTGACCGGAATTTTAACTTTCCCGGCTCTTCCATCGCTTCCAGAGCTCAGTGCAGTGGCCTCCTCAGAAGTGAGGCTATCAGCAACAGCCTTATCCGCACGTCTGTTTTTAGCATTTATCTCTTCAGGCGTTGCAGCAGGGTATTTAAAGGCCTTCTCGTTAGTCACACTTGATTCAGATTCAACTTTGGAGCGGTCTGGGGTTACCTCAGCTTGCCCCGAAGCCGGGGAACCGCTTTCTTGCGTCTTTTTCTGTTCGGGTAGCAGGTAAGAAGACGGAACTAAAGCCTGATCAACTTTCATATATACACCTCTAAAAAATACGTTTAGAGAGCGCATTCCTTGCTATCTCGCGCTATATGTGTCAATCGTCAGAATTTGGTTCCAAATCAATC
Organism: Pseudomonas sp. rhizo25; assembly: GCF_031931935.1. NCBI lineage: Bacteria > Pseudomonadati > Pseudomonadota > Gammaproteobacteria > Pseudomonadales > Pseudomonadaceae > Pseudomonas > Pseudomonas sp. rhizo25. The sequence continues at coordinate 235,450 of NZ_JAUJXA010000002.1, read as the reverse complement.
GAATAATTTTAAAAAAACCGATGCCGTTCGGCCTGATACAACCTCGACCGCGATTTCTCGCAACAATGCAATAAGCCTTCTACTTTTGTGCCCGCGAATTTCTCTGCCAAAAAAAATGGGCACGCCGACCCAGTCGGCGTACCCATTTTTTACCGCCCGCCTCCCTTCGAGACGGCCTCACTAGTTACGGGTTGACGCTATCTTTGAGCGACTTGCCCGGCTTGAACGCAACGGTGTTGCTGGCCTTGATCTTCACTGGCTCACCGGTTTGCGGGTTCTTGCCGGTGCGGGCGCCACGGTGGCGTTGCAGGAAGGTGCCAAAGCCAACCAGGGTAACGCTGTCCTTGCGGTGCAGGGCGCCGGTAATTTCTTCGAGAACGGCGTTGAGTACGCGGTTGGCCTGCTCTTTAGTGAGGTCTGCTTTTTCAGCGATGGCGGCTGCGAGATCTGGTTTACGCATATGAAGCCTCTTTGACGGTTTTTTGTTGTTATGTCCGTGCTGCTCTCTGTTGGAGCAGCGCCCAAGGCGCCGCAGGCTCTACTCTGCGGCAGACGGGAGTGAGGATGGCATGCCCTCGGGCGCCGCGCCAGTCTCGCGGCGACCTTTCTCGGGGCTTGAACGTGCTGATTCCGACAGAACGACCGGTATTTACGCCAGCAACGGTGGAAGTTCTTTGTTCAGGGCCAGTTTTTCCATGACAGCACTGCCGGTCAGCGCGTAACCCAGCAGGCGACCGCTGGCGTCGCGACACAGGGCCTTGATATCGCCGCCCAGCCCTTCGACGCTCCACACGCCTTCGGTCCCCCGTGGCGCAGGTGATACCACCAGTGGGCAGATCGGGGTTTTCACCGTGATCGGCATTGGCCCGTAGCTCACGGCGGTGGCGTTACCGGCCAGGGTTTGCGCCAGGGCGCGGGCGCAGCTCATGAGCGGCATCACGTACAGCAGGTTCAGGCCATCGACCTCTGCGCAGTCGCCCAGGGCGTAGATATTGGCATGGGAGGTCTTGAGGTGGCGGTCCACCATAATCCCGCGATTGATTTGCAGGCCGGCGGCCGCAGCCAGGTCTACGCGAGGGCGCAGGCCGATGGCAGAGACCACCAGGTCGCACTGGATCACTTCACCGTCCGACAGGTGCGCTTCAAGGCCGTCAGTGGTGCGTTGCAGGCGATTGAGCACCGGGCCCAGGTGGAAACGCGCACCAATGCCCTCCAATCCAGCCTGCACTGCTGCGGCTGCCGCCGGGTGCAGCAGGGTCGGCATGACTTGCTCGCATGGCGCGACCAGGTCGATTTCATAACCACCAACGATCAGGTCGTTGGCGAATTCGCAGCCGATCAGGCCGGCGCCGAGCAGCAGCACGCGGCGTTTACCCGCAGCGGCGGCGCGAAAGCGCGCGTAGTCTTCGAGATCATTGATCGGGAAAATCAGTTCAGCCGCGTCGCCTTCGACCGGTACGCGTACGGTTTCTGCACCCCAGGCCAGGATCAGGTCGCGGTAGGCCACCGCTTCCTCGCCGATCCACAGGCGCTTGTGGCCCGGGTCGATGCCGCTGACACGTGTGTGGGTGCGCACTTCGGCCTTGAGCTGCTCGGCCATGGCGCCGGGTTCAGCCATGCTCAGGCCGTCGGCTTCCTTGTTTTTGCCAAAACCGGTGGAGAGCATGGGCTTGGAGTAAGAGCGCCCGTCATCCGCGGTGATCAGCAGCAAGGGGGTCTCGCTGTCGAGCTTGCGAAACTCCCGGGCTACGTTGTAACCGGCCAATCCTGTGCCGATGATCACGACAGGTGCGTTCATTCCTTTCTCCTTGTAGTACGTTTCTTAAACTAAAAATCAGCCGATTTCGATCATTTCGAAATCCATTTTGCCCACGCCGCAGTCAGGGCATAGCCAGTCTTCCGGAACGTCCTGCCACAGGGTGCCCGGTGCGATCCCATCATCCGGCCAACCGTCCTTTTCGTCATAGATCAGGCCGCAAACTACACATTGCCACTTCTTCATTACTTACTTCCTCAGGTCCAGGCATCTTGGCCGGCGGTCGGTGGATCCAGCGTTGCCGCACGGCTCAGGGCGTTTTGTACTGATCGGGGCCGGCAGATGCAAGCACGATCGGCGCAAACGGCCGGTTTGGCGCGGCAAAAGATCAGGGTGCCATGGTAAGCTCGCCGCCTCTTTTGCTGCCAATACTGACTCACTGTGCCGCACTCAATCGCCCTTCCCGATGCTGGCCAATGGCTGACCCAGAGCCTTCTGAGCCCCTTGCCCACGCCCCTGACCCTCAATTGGCTGTTTGACGAAGGCTCGCTGACACGACGGCTGACGTGGCTGTCCAACGACGGTTTCAGCGTGACGCCGCTGTTCGAAGGCTGGCAGCCGTTGCGCGATGATGAATGCGCCGCCCTGGGCCTGGCCCAGGCCAGTGTCGGCTGGGTGCGCGAGGTGTACCTGCGTGGGCATGGCCAGCCGTGGGTGTTTGCCCGCAGTGTGGCAGCGCGGGGCGCCTTGCAGGGCGACGGCCTGCACATGGACGAGCTGGGTAGCCGTTCGCTGGGCGAGCTGCTGTTCTGCGACCACGCCTTTACCCGCCAGGCCATTGAGGTGTGTCACTACCCTCGCCCATGGCTGCCGACAGCGGACCAGACCGACGGTTTATGGGCGCGCCGTTCGCGCTTCGACCGCGGGTCGCTGAGCGTGCTGGTGGCGGAAGTCTTCCTGCCGGGTTTCTGGCACGCGCTGCATGATCATCCGGAGAATTGCTGATGTATCAACGTCTGCTCAAGTCCCTGAACCGCCTGAATCCCAGGGCCTGGGATTTCATTCAGTTGACGCGCATGGACAAGCCCATCGGCATCTACCTGCTGCTGTGGCCGACACTCTGGGCACTGTGGATCGCCGGCAAGGGCTCACCGTCTCTGCTCAATATTGTGATTTTTGTACTCGGCGTGGTGCTGACCCGCGCCGGCGGCTGTGTGATCAATGATTGGGCCGACCGCAAGGTTGACGGCCATGTGAAACGCACCGAGCAACGCCCACTGGTGAGCGGCAAGATCAGTTCAAAAGAAGCACTGGTGTTTTTTGCCGTGCTGATGGGCATCAGTTTCCTGCTGGTGCTGCTGACGAACGCCACTACTATCCTGCTGTCCCTGGGCGGCTTGGCGCTGGCAGCGAGTTACCCATTCATGAAGCGCTACACCTATTACCCGCAGGTGGTATTGGGGGCAGCGTTTTCCTGGGGCATGCCGATGGCATTTACCGCGGAAACCGGCCACCTGCCCGCGACGGCGTGGTTGCTGTATATCGCCAACCTATTGTGGACGGTGGGCTACGACACTTATTACGCGATGACCGACCGCGATGACGACTTGAAGATCGGAGTGAAATCCACCGCCATTCTGTTTGGCGATGCTGATCGTGTGATCATCCTCACGCTGCAGGGGCTGTCACTGGTTTGCCTGTTGCTGGCCGGTGCGCGGTTCGAGCTGGGCGGGTGGTTTCAACTGGGGTTGCTGGCCGCGGCGGGCTGTTTTGCCTGGGAGTTCTGGTACACCCGAGACAAGGATCGCCTGAAATGCTTCAAGGCGTTTTTGCACAACCATTGGGCCGGGTTGGCAATTTTTGTCGGGATTGTGCTGGATTACGCGTTTCGGTAGTGCAGGACTGACGCCATCGGGGGCAAGCCCCCTCCCACATTTTGGTGTGTGAATACATTCATATGTGGGAGGGGGCTTGCCCCCGATGGATTCAGCAGCGCCGTAGACTTAAGGCTTGATGATGTGCCAGGCGCCACCCTTGCCATCTCCGGTCTTGTCACCGGTCTTCTTGTCGTCCTTGTAGGTGTAAACCGGCTTGCCTTTGTAAGCCCATTGGCTGGTCTGGTCGTCACGGGTGATGACCTTCCAGTTGCCCGTCGCAGTGTCGGTGGACTCGGCCTTCAACGGCGGCCAATTGGTCGCGCACTGGTCCTTGCACACTGACTTGCCGTCGGCATCCTTATCGAAGGTGTAGAGCGTCATGCCCTTGTGATCCACCAGCATCCCGTCTTTCGTCATCGCCGGCTCCGCCGCAAATGCCAGGCCCGGTAGGGTCAACACCGCCGTAACCAGCAGGGCTTTCCAGGAAACAGTGCTGTAAGTCATCGGAACCTTCCTTTTGTGGTTGTCAGGATTCGGACCCAAAGGGTAGTCCAGAGTGCCGTAAATTGCCCAGGCGACTAAATTACTGTCACACGACTGCAATAATTCCGTTATCTAATGCGGCGCAAGACAGTTAAATGACAAGAGGATTTTAGGCATGGTTGGCAGGAGCATTCTGATTGTTGACGACGAAGCGCCCATTCGCGAGATGATCGCCGTTGCGTTGGAAATGGCCGGCTATGACTGCCTGGAGGCGGAGAACTCCCAGCAGGCCCATGCCATTATCGTCGACCGCAAGCCGGACCTGATCCTCCTCGACTGGATGCTGCCCGGCACCTCGGGCATCGAGTTGGCCCGCCGTCTCAAGCGTGACGAGCTGACCGGTGATATCCCGATCATCATGCTCACCGCCAAGGGCGAGGAGGACAACAAGATCCAGGGCCTGGAAGTCGGTGCCGATGACTACATCACCAAGCCGTTTTCCCCACGGGAACTGGTCGCACGCCTCAAAGCCGTGTTGCGCCGCGCCGGCCCGACCGATGGCGAGGCGCCAATCGAAGTCGGTGGCCTGCTGCTGGACCCGATCAGCCACCGCGTGACCATCGATGGCAAGCCCGCCGAGATGGGCCCGACCGAATACCGCCTGCTGCAATTCTTCATGACCCATCAGGAGCGCGCCTACACCCGTGGCCAATTGCTGGACCAGGTGTGGGGCGGCAACGTCTATGTGGAGGAACGCACCGTTGATGTGCATATCCGTCGCCTGCGCAAAGCCTTGGGCGATGCGTACGAGAATCTGGTACAAACCGTGCGCGGCACCGGCTATCGGTTTTCTACCAAAGGCTGATCCAGTCCCTTTCCTCCCTTAACAGCTGACAAGGACGCATGTTTAAGTGAACCAGAACTGGCACGGCACCCTGATCCGCCACATGCTTCTGTTGATCACTGCCTGCCTGCTGGTCGGGCTGATCAGTGGCTATTACGGCTGGAGCCTGGCCGTCGGCATCGCGTTGTACCTGGGCTGGACCCTCAAACAATTGCTGCGCCTGCATGAATGGCTGCGCCAGCACAAACCCGACGAAGCACCGCCCGATGGCTATGGCCTGTGGGGCGAAGTGTTTGACAGCATCTATCACCTGCAGCGCCGCGACCAACGGGTACGCGGGCGCCTGCAAGCGGTGATCGACCGGGTGCAGGAATCCACCGCCGCACTCAAGGACGCGGTGATCATGCTCGACAGCGACGGCAACCTTGAATGGTGGAACCGCGCGGCCGAGACCCTGCTGGGCCTCAAGACGCCCCAGGACAGCGGCCAGCCGGTGACCAACCTGGTACGCCACCCGCGCTTCAAGGAATACTTCGAGCAGGACAACTACGAAGAGGCCCTGGAAATCCCCTCGCCCACCAATGACCGCGTCCGCATCCAGCTGTACCTGACGCGCTATGGCAACAATGAGCACTTGATGCTGGTGCGTGATGTGACCCGCATCCATCAGCTTGAACAGATGCGCAAGGACTTCGTCGCCAACGTCTCCCACGAGCTTCGCACACCGCTGACGGTGATCTGCGGCTACCTGGAGACGCTGCTGGACAACGTCGACGAGATCAACCCGCGCTGGAGCCGCGCCCTGCAGCAGATGCAGCAGCAAGGCTCGCGGATGCAGACCCTGCTCAATGACTTGCTGCTTTTGGCCAAGCTTGAAGCCACCGATTACCCCTCGGATAACCACCCGGTGGCAGTGCAAAGCCTGCTGCACACCATCAAGAATGACGCCCAGGCGCTCTCCGGTGAACGCGGCCAGCAGATCACCCTGGAAGCCGACCCAACGGTGCTGCTCAAGGGCAGTGAGAGCGAGTTACGCAGCGCGTTCTCCAATTTGGTGTTCAACGCGGTGAAGTACACCCAGGACAAGGGCAATATTCGTATTCGCTGGTGGGCCGACGAACAGGGCGCGCACCTGAGCGTGCAGGACTCGGGCATCGGCATCGACGCCAAGCACCTGCCGCGCCTCACCGAACGCTTCTACCGCGTTGACTCCAGCCGCAACTCCAACACCGGCGGCACGGGGCTCGGCCTGGCCATCGTCAAGCATGTGTTGTTGCGCCATCGGGCACGCCTGGAAATCAGCAGCGTGCTGGGGCATGGCAGTACGTTTACCTGCCATTTTCCAACAACGCAGGTGACGCGTTCGCCAGTGATCGACAATGATGAATAACTCAAATACAGCCCCCTCCCACATTGGATTTGTATGCTTTTGGAGAACAGCTTCCAGGCCCCACCTGGCAGCAGGCACTAGGCAAGCGCCCCGTCAGCCGCTACATTGGCCGACTTGCGCCTGCCTTTCAGGCCCACCTTTCATCCCCTATTGAACATACGGAACCTGCAAAACCCCATCATGGACCCTTCCCCTGGTATTACCCTCGCTACACTCTTCGCCGATTTCGGCATGATTCTTTTTGCACTGGTCCTGGTACTGCTCAACGGTTTCTTCGTTGCGGCGGAATTTGCCATGGTCAAGCTGCGCGCCACCCGGGTCGAGGCCATCGCCCACAAGAACGGCTGGCGCGGGCAGATCCTGCGCACCGTTCACAGCCAGCTCGACGCCTACCTGTCGGCCTGCCAGCTGGGTATCACCCTGGCTTCCCTGGGCCTGGGCTGGGTCGGTGAGCCGGCCTTTGCGCACATCCTCGAGCCTATGCTCGGTGCCATCGGCGTGCAGTCGCCGGAGGTGATCAAGGGCGTGTCGTTCTTTGCCGCCTTCTTCGTGATTTCCTACCTGCACATCGTGGTCGGTGAGCTGGCGCCCAAGTCCTGGGCGATTCGCAAGCCCGAGCTGCTGTCGCTATGGACGGCGGTGCCGCTGTACCTGTTCTACTGGGCGATGTACCCGGCCATCTACCTGCTCAACGCCAGCGCCAACGCCATCCTGCGCATCGCCGGCCAAGGCGAGCCTGGTCCGCACCATGAGCACCATTACAGCCGCGAAGAACTCAAGCTGATCCTGCACTCCAGCCGTGGCCAGGACCCGAGCGACCAAGGTATGCGCGTACTGGCTTCGGCGGTGGAAATGGGCGAGCTGGAAGTGGTCGACTGGGCCAACTCCCGGGAAGACCTGGTAACCCTGGACTTCAACGCCCCGCTCAAGGAAATCCTCGCGCTGTTCCGTCGTCACAAATTCAGCCGTTACCCGGTGTATGACGCGGTACGCAATGAGTTCGTCGGCCTGTTGCATATCAAGGATTTGCTGCTGGAACTGGCCGCCCTGGACCACATCCCCGAATCGTTCAACCTGGCCGAACTGACCCGCCCGCTGGAGCGCGTCTCGCGGCATATGCCGTTGTCGCAACTGCTGGAGCAGTTCCGCAAAGGCGGCGCGCACTTCGCCCTGGTGGAGGAAGCCGACGGCAAGATCATCGGCTACCTGACCATGGAAGACGTGCTGGAAGTGCTGGTGGGCGATATCCAGGACGAACACCGCAAGGCCGAGCGGGGCATCCTCGCCTACCAGCCTGGCAAACTGCTGGTGCGTGGTGACACGCCGTTGTTCAAGGTGGAACGCCTGTTGGGCGTCGACCTGGACCACATCGAAGCCGAAACCCTGGCCGGGCTGATCTACGACACCCTCAAGCGCGTGCCGGAAGAGGAAGAAGTGCTGGAAGTTGAAGGCCTGCGGATCATCATCAAGAAGATGAAAGGGCCGAAGATCGTGTTGGCCAAGGTGTTGCTGCTGGACTGACCTTCGATTGCCCAATGCAAAATTGGGCAATGTCCCGAGCGTCGTGACGCCCTTGAATGATCGTCAAGCAGGCAGCGCGTTAAAACAGATGTCCACATTTATCTGGGCGGCAGCCGAAAGATTGACTAACGCATCCAGAGAACACTTATTGATCTTACCGTTGAGCACATCGTTCAGGCGGGGTTGGCTGATACCCAGTCTTTGCGCCGCATCCTTCTGGGAAAGCTCCCAGCTGCGAATGGTGTTGCACAATTCCAACAGCAACTTTGAGCGCAGGCGCATATTGGCAGCTTGCACGGGCGTGTCTTCCAGAGCATCCCACACACAGTTGAAACGCTCGGTATGTAACTTTTGATTTGTCATGGGCTTAACCTAACTCCTGCAATCTGGCGCGAGCCAGCTCGATATCCCGCCCTTCGGTTTTCTGTGTGGTCTTGCGCAACGCGTGCAGCACGTAGACAGCTTCCGGCCGATTGACCACATAGAACACTCGAAACGCTCCCGATTCCTCAGTGATCCGGATCTCCTTGACGCCCATTCCGATCGTTTTCATCGGTTTGCAATCAAAGGGCTGTTCACCCTGTTGCAATAGATCCAACTGAAAACCAGCTGCCCTTCGGGCGTCGAGAGGAAAATTCTTGAGATCCTTGAGCGAGCTTCCTAGAAACACCACATCCTTGTGCCTTGGCATTAGCTTCTCCTTTCCTGGAAAGAAAAAGCGTAATCGACGATTCAGCCAAAAGCAGTGGAGGTTTGTTTCAAGGCATAGCAGAGGCTCAAGTCCACTGGGGTCTTACCGAGAGACTATATCGAAACAGATATAAATCAAGCCTACTGACGGGAATCAGATACTCGGTCAATTTCCGCTATTAAGGCGATCAAGCACCCGGCACAAAATGCTTCTGCGCCGTACCGCGCGCAATCAGGCGCGAGATGTAATCCAGCTTCTGCGCATCCTGGTCGATAAAACGGAAGGTCAGCTGCAGCCAATCACTATCCGGCCTGGGTTCGAAGGCGACAATGGCGTGCAGGTAGCCATTGAGGCGTGCGACTTCGGCGTTGTCACCCTGCTCAAGGTCGAGCACGGCGCTTTCCAGGACCTGAGGCAAGACTTCGCCGCGCCGCACCACCAGCAACGCTTCCTTGATGCTCAGGGCCTTGATTACGCATTGCTGGGTGCCACTGGACAGGCGCAACTGCCCCTGGCCGCGACCGCCAGCCGGCGACGCTGCCGCTGGCGCTTGTACCGGTGGGTTGTTGAGCAGGCCTTTGTTGGGTGTCGCCGCGACGGGAGCCGACTTGACCGCTTCGGGCTTGCCGCCGGTCAGGGCGCTCAGGGAGTCGTTGCCGAAGGCCGAGTTCATCTTGGTCGGCGCGCTGGCGATCAGTGCATCGAGGCGGCCGATCTTGTGCAGGGCCTGCTTGACCTTGTTCAGCAACTGTTCGTTGGTGAATGGCTTGCTCACATAACCGGAAACGCCGGCCTGGATCGCCTGCACCACGTTTTCCTTGTCGCCACGGCTGGTCACCATCACGAACGGCATGGCCTTCAGGTGGGCTTGCCCGCGGCACCAGGTCAAGAGCTCAAGACCGGACATCTCCGGCATTTCCCAGTCACACAGCACCAGATCGAAGGTCTCGCGCATCAGGATGGATTGCGCCTTTTTGCCGTTCACCGCATCTTCGATCTTGATCCCGGGGAAGTAATTGCGCAGGCACTTCTTCACCAGGTCGCGAATGAACGAGGCGTCATCCACCACCAACACACTGACTTTGCTCATCGACCCTTTATCCTATAAAAACTTCGGCACGCAAAACGCCTGACTGATGGCATTTTGCCAAAACTCGCCAGTCACAGCGGGGCTTTTTTCACTATCGCGCTCAAATTCAGCCCGCGCAAAAAATTCGGTGCCACAAACGAAAACGCCCGGCCAAAGGCCGGGCGTTAATTTCTCGGGCAACTTACTTATCGTCAGTTTCACCCGGAACATTAGGGATTAGATCAGCGGTGCCTTCAACTTCGGCTTTCATGCGCTTGAGGCCCATGTGCCGTACGTCGGTGCCGCGCACCAGATAAATCACCAATTCCGAGATATTGCGCGCATGGTCGCCGATACGCTCCAGGGAACGCAGCACCCAGATGATGTTCAACACACGCGAGATCGAGCGCGGATCTTCCATCATGTAGGTGGCCAGTTCGCGCAACGCCGTCTTGTATTCGCGGTCGATGATCTTATCGTACTGGGCCACCGACAACGCCAGCTCGGCGTCAAAACGGGCGAAGGCGTCGAGGGCATCACGCACCATGTTGCGCACCTGGTCGCCGATGTGGCGCACTTCCACGTAGCCGCGGGGCGCTTCACCTTCTTCGCACAGCTGGATGGCGCGGCGGGCGATCTTGGTGGCTTCGTCGCCGATACGCTCCAGATCGATTACGGACTTGGAGATGCTGATGATCAAACGCAGGTCAGAGGCCGCCGGCTGGCGACGGGCGAGAATGCGCAGGCACTCCTCGTCGATGTTGCGTTCCATCTGGTTGATCTGGTCATCGATCTCGCGCACCTGCTGGGCCAGGCCCGAGTCGGCCTCGATCAGCGCGGTGACCGCATCGTTGACTTGCTTCTCCACCAGCCCGCCCATCGCCAGGAGGTGGCTGCGCACTTCCTCGAGCTCGGCGTTGAACTGCGCGGAGATGTGATGGGTAAGGCCTTCTTTGCTAATCATGTTGGCGTCCTTGGAGCGTCCGGTAAGGTGCGGAGAACCGCAACGTCAGTGCAATGAGAAGAACCACGGCATCCTAGCCGTAGCGACCGGTGATGTAGTCTTCGGTCTGTTTCTTCGCCGGATTGGTGAACAGGGTATCGGTATCGCCGAATTCCACCAGCTTGCCCATGTACATGAACGCGGTGTAGTCGGAAACCCGTGCCGCCTGTTGCATGTTGTGGGTCACGATAACGATGGTGAACTTGGACTTGAGTTCATAGATCAGCTCTTCGACTTTCAGGGTCGAGATCGGGTCGAGGGCCGAGCAGGGTTCGTCGAGCAGCAGCACTTCCGGCTCCACGGCGATGGTGCGGGCGATCACCAGGCGTTGCTGCTGGCCACCGGACAGGCCGAGAGCCGACTCGTGCAGCCGGTCCTTGACCTCATCCCACAGGGCCGCACCCTTGAGGGCCCATTCAACCGCTTCGTCGAGGATGCGCTTCTTGTTGATGCCCTGGATGCGCAGGCCGTAGACCACGTTTTCGTAGATGGTCTTGGGGAACGGGTTGGGCTTCTGGAACACCATGCCCACGCGGCGGCGCAGCTCGGCCACGTCTTCGCCCTTGCGATAGATGTTGGTGCCGTAAAGGTTGATCGCGCCTTCCACACGGCAACCGTCGACCAGGTCGTTCATACGGTTGAAGGTGCGCAGCAGCGTGGACTTGCCGCAGCCGGACGGGCCGATAAAGGCGGTCACGCGCTGCTTGGGGATGTTCATGCTGACGTCGAACAGTGCCTGCTTGTCGCCGTAGTAGAGGCTCAGGCCCGGCACTTCGATGGCCACGGTTTCCTGAGCCAGGCTCAGGCTCTGCTTGTCGCGACCCAGGGCAGACATATTGATGCCGTGGGAATGGTTTTCGTGTTGCATGGGATGCTCCCTGTGCTACCAATTTGTTGTGTGGGAGGGGGCTTGCCCCCGATAGCAGTGCATCAGGAACATGTGTGCTGGCTGGCACACCGCAATCGGGGGCAAGCCCCCTCCCACATTGAATGGTGTTAGCTGTCCAGCGCCTTGTATTTTTCGCGCAGGTGGTTACGGATCCACACCGCCGACAGGTTGAGCGTGGCGATCACCAGCACCAGCAGCAACGCGGTGGCGTACACCAGCGGCCGTGCAGCTTCGACGTTGGGGCTCTGGAAGCCGACGTCATAGATATGGAAGCCCAGGTGCATGATCTTCTGGTCCAGGTGCAGGTACGGGTAGTTGCCGTCCAATGGCAGCGACGGCGCCAGTTTCACCACACCCACCAGCATCAGCGGCGCCACTTCACCGGCGGCGCGGGCCACGGCGAGGATCATGCCGGTCATCATCGCCGGGCTGGCCATCGGCAGCACGATCTTCCACAGCGTTTCCGCCTTGGTCGCGCCCAACGCCAGGGAGCCTTCGCGCACGGTGCGAGGAATGCGCGCCAGGCCTTCTTCGGTGGCCACGATCACCACCGGCACCGCCAGCAGCGCCAGGGTCAGCGAGGCCCATAGCAGGCCCGGGGTACCGAAGGTCGGTGCCGGCAGGGCTTCGGCGAAGAACAGACGGTCAACCGAGCCACCCAATACATAGACGAAGAAGCCCAGGCCGAATACGCCGTAGACGATGGCCGGTACGCCCGCCAGGTTGTTCACGGCGATACGGATGATCCGCGTCAGGGTGTTCTGCTTGGCGTACTCACGCAGGTACACGGCCGCCAGCACGCCAAACGGGGTCACGATCATCGCCATGATCAGGGTCATCATCACGGTGCCGAAGATGGCCGGGAAAATCCCGCCTTCGGTGTTGGCTTCCCGTGGGTCATCACTGAGGAATTCCCAGACTTTGCTGAAGTAGAAGCCGATCTTGGTCAGGGTGCCCATGGCGTTAGGCTGGTAGGCGTGCACCACCTTGCCGATGCCGATCTCCACTTCCTTGCCGTTGCCGTCGCGGGCAGTCAGGGCGTCGCGGTTGAACTGAGCGTGCAGGTCAGCCAGGCGCGCCTCGATGTCCTGGTAGCGGGCATTCAGTTCGGCGCGGTCGGCATCCATATCGGCCTGGGCGGCGGCGTCGAGCTTGCCCTCCAGTTCCAGTTTGCGGCCGTGCAGGCGGATGCGTTCGAGGCCGGCGTTGATCGCGCCGATATCGGATTTTTCCAGGGTCTTGAGCTGGGCGGCGAGCTGATTGACGCGCGCGACCCGGGCTTGCAGCTCCGGCCACGCAGCTTCGCCTTCGGCGATGACCTTGCCGTCCTGCTTGACGTTGACCAGGGTGCCGTAGAAATTGCCCCATTCGCGACGCTCGATGGCCATCAGGTTGGTCGGTTTGGTCTGATCCTTCAACCACTCGCCGACGATCCAGGTGAAGTCGTTGCCGTTCAGGTCGCGGTTGCCGACCTTGATCAGCTCGCGGGTCATGAACTCAGGGCCTTCGTCCGGCACCGGCAGGCCGGCGCTTTTCAGGCGCTCACGCGGCACTTCTTCTTTCTGTACCACTTCGCCGATGACGATGTGGTTGGCCTGGCCCGGCACGTTGTAGTTGGCCTGGATCAGGTCGGCCGGCCAGAAATGGCCCAAGCCACGCACCGCAATCACAGCCAGCAGACCAATGGTCATGATGACCGCGATGGACACCGCGCCACCGCTGATCCAGACGCCGGGAGCGCCGCTCTTGAACCATCCATTCAGGGAGTTCTGTTTCACAGACTTCTACCTTTCTTAAAGCGACGAGTATTTCTTGCGCAGACGCTGACGAATCAGCTCCGCGAGGGTGTTCATAATGAAGGTGAACAACAGCAGCACCAGTGCCGAGAGGAACAACACGCGGTAGTGACTGCCGCCGACTTCCGACTCGGGCATTTCTACCGCGACGTTGGCCGCCAGGGTGCGCAGGCCCTCGAACAGGTTCATCTCCATCACCGGGGTGTTACCGGTGGCCATCAGCACGATCATGGTCTCGCCGACAGCACGGCCCATGCCGATCATCAATGCCGAGAAAATGCCCGGGCTGGCGGTGAGGATGACCACGCGGGTCATGGTCTGCCAGGGCGTGGCGCCCAGGGCCAGGGAGCCCAGGGTCAGGCCGCGTGGCACGCTGAACACGGCGTCTTCGGCGATGGAGTAGATGTTCGGGATCACCGCAAAGCCCATGGCGAGGCCGACCACCAGGGCGTTGCGCTGGTCGTAGGTGATGCCCAGGTCATGGGAGATCCACATGCGCATGTCACCGCCGAAGAACCAGGTTTCCAGGTACGGGCTCATGTACAGCGAGAGCCAGCCCACGAACAGGATCACCGGGATCAGGATCGCGCTTTCCCAGCCATCCGGCACCCTTAGGCGAATGGACTCGGGCAAGCGGCTAAAGACAAAACCGGCGACCAGGATGCCAATTGGCAACAGCATCAACAGGCTGAAAATCCCCGGCAGATGCCCTTCCACATAAGGCGCCAGGAACAGGCCGGCGAAGAAGCCGAGGATCACCGTCGGCATGGCTTCCATCAGCTCGATCACCGGCTTGACCTTGCGGCGCAGGCTCGGAGCCATGAAGTAAGCGGTGTAGATCGCGGCGGCAACCGCCAGCGGCGCCGCCAGCAGCATGGCATAGAACGCGGCCTTCAAGGTCCCGAAGGTCAGCGGGGCCAGGCTCATCTTGGGTTCGAAGTCGGTGTTGGCGGCGGTGGACTGCCAGACGTATTTAGGCTCGTCGTAGTTTTCGTACCAGACCTTGCTCCACAACGCGCTCCACGAGACTTCCGGGTGCGGATTGTCGAGCAGCAAGGGTTGCAGCTTGCCGCCGGTCTCGACGATCACCCGGTTGGCCCGAGGCGACATGCCGAACAGACCCTGGCCGTCGACCACCGGGTCGACCAGCAGGGTACGGTGTGCGGTGCTGTGGAACACGCCGAACTGGCCGGACGCGTCAAGGGCGGTGAAGCCTTTGCGGCGCTCTTCAGCGCTGATTTGGACGATGGGCGCAGTGCCCATCTGGAAGGTACGGATCTGCTTGAGGCGTTGTTCGCCATCCGGGTCGCGAGCCATGAACCACTGGGCCAGGCCACCTTTGGAATCCCCCATGATCAGCGAGATGCCGCCCACCAGCTGGGTGCTGGCGGTGATTTCGGCATCGCCGTTTTCCAATAACTTGTAGCGACCGTTGAGGCTCTTGTCGCGCAGGCTGAACACGTCGGCCAGGGCGCGACCGTTGACCACATACAGCCACTGCTGGCGCGGGTCGATGAAGATCGCCTTCACAGGTTCAGTCATCTGTGGCAGCTCGACACGCTTCTGCTCACTGGTGACTTCACCGGTCATCATGTTTTCTTCGCGGCTCAGGGTCAGCACGTTCAGGTGCGAACCCGCTGAACCAGCGACCACCAGCGAGGTGTCGGTGGCGTTGAGGGCAACGTGTTCCAGTGGGCGACCGGCGTCATCCAGCACGATCGGCGTTTCGCCGTAGGGGTATTCGATCGCCGGGCTGATGGTTTTCTTGCCGTCCGGGTACGACACTTTATAGGTGTGGCGAAACACCAGGGACTGGCCATTGGATAAGCCGAGGATCACCAACGGGCTGCCCGGCTGGTCTTCACCAATGGAGGCCACGCTGGTACCGGCCGGAAGCGGCAGGTCGACACGCTTGAGTTCAGCACCGGTGTCCACTTCAAAGAACAATGCCTGGCCCTTGTCGGAAACCCGCATGGCAACTTGGTTCTGTTCTTCGAGGGAGATCATCAACGGTTTACCGGCGTCCTGCATCCAGGCGGGCGTCAGCGCGTCTTCCTTGGTCAGCGAGGCGCCCTGGAACAGCGGCGCGACGACATAGGCGAGGAAGAAGAAGATCAGGGTAATGGCCGCCAGCACGGCGAGGCCGCCGATCAGCACATACCAGCGGGTAAAGCGATCCTTGAGCGCGCGCATGCGGCGCTTGCGTTGCAGCTCAGGCGTATTGAAATCAATGCGCTTGGGGGGAGAAGTTGTCGTCATGGTGGAATTGGCCAGATCATTCATGCGCACACCCTAGCGATCCTGTATGACAGAAAGATGACAGTGCAGTGACGCAACAAATCCGCCGCGAAGCAAGCTGGCAGCGGACTAGAAAATTCGGATGCGGAGCCGGTAGGCCGGCCCCGCAGAGGCAATCAGTTGCCTTCTTTCAGGCCCAGGTCAGCCAGTGCCTTGGCGGCCACTTTGGCTGGCAGTGGGATGTAGCCGTCTTTCACCACGACTTCCTGGCCCTGCTTGGACAGCACCAGTTTCACGAACTCGGCTTCCAGCGGAGCCAGAGGCTTGTTCGGGGCTTTGTTGACGTATACGTAGAGGAAGCGCGACAGCGGGTATTTGCCGTTCAGGGCGTTTTCTTCGCTGTCTTCGATGAACTCGGTGGTGCCTTTCTTGGCCAGAGGCACGGTCTTCACGCTGGCGGTCTTGTAACCGATGCCCGAGTAACCAATGCCGTTCAGCGAGGAGCTGATCGACTGCACGACCGAAGCCGAGCCAGGTTGTTCGTTCACGTTAGGCTTGTAGTCGCCTTTGCACAGGGCTTCTTCCTTGAAGTAGCCGTAAGTGCCGGATACCGAGTTACGGCCGAACAACTGCACTGGCTTGTTGGCCAGGTCGCCGGTCACACCCAGGTCGCCCCAGGTTTTCACGTCGGCTTTGGCACCGCACAGGCGAGTCGAAGAGAAGATCGCGTCGACTTGCTCCATGGTCAGATGCTGGATCGGGTTGTCCTTGTGCACGAACACCGCCAGGGCGTCCACGGCAACCGGGATAGCAGTTGGCTTATAGCCGTACTTCTGCTCGAAGGCCGCCAGTTCCGTATCCTTCATCTTGCGACTCATCGGGCCCAGGTTGGAGGTGCCTTCGGTCAGCGCAGGTGGCGCGGTGGCGGAGCCGGCAGCTTGAATCTGGATGTTGACGTTCGGGTATTCCTTCTTGTAACCCTCGGCCCACAGGGTCATCAGGTTGGCCAGGGTATCGGAACCGACGCTGGACAGGTTGCCCGACACACCAGTGGTCTTGACGTAAGCCGGAATTGCCGGATCAACACCAGCGGCCACCGCGTTGGCGGTCGCAACGCCAGCAGCGACAAAAGTCATTGCCGCCATCAAACGTTTCAGTTTCATGCCTTGCTCCTAGCAGATAGGGATAATTGGATCGGGGCCAAGTATCGGGAGGCCGTGTGAACACTCTATGTCTTAAATATGACAATTAGATGAAAGGCCACTATCGAGAAGCAAAGGCTGATGAGGAGCGAGACGTTGAATGAACGCCTCGCCACATTGGATCAAATTGGTTTCAGCGGCCGCGTTTCCACAGATACCCACCCACCAACATCCCCATCACACACAGGACGGCCACATAGTAAGCCGGGCCCATCGGGCTCTCCTTCATCAACAGCGATACCGCCAATGGCGTTAGCCCACCGAACACGGCATAGGCGACGTTATAGGAGAACGACAGGCCACTGAAACGCACCACTGGCGGGAAGGCCTTGACCATCACGTAGGGCACCACACCGATGGTACCTACGAACAAACCGGTCAATGCGTACAACGGGAACAGCCAGTCCGGGTGAGCCATCAGGCTGTGGTAGAGCGTCCAGGAGGTTGCCAACAGCAGCGCGCAACCGGTGACCAATACGCGGCCGGCGCCAAAACGGTCGGCCAGGGCGCCCGAGGCGATGCAACCCAGGCTCAACGTTACGATGGCCAGGCTGTTGGCTTGCAGCGCAACCGTAGGGCTGAAGTGATAGACGGTTTGCAGCACGGTCGGCGTCATGAGGATGACTACTACGACGCCGGCCGACAACAGCCAGGTCAGCAGCATCGACAACACGATGGCACCACGATGGTCGCGCAGCACCGCGCGCAACGGCAGCTCGGCAGCCAGGGTCTTGCGTTGCTGCATCTCGGCGAAGATCGGTGTTTCATGCAGCCAGCGGCGCAGATACACCGACAGCAGGCCGAATACACCGCCGAGCAGGAACGGGATCCGCCAGGCGTAATCGGAGACCTGCTCCGGGGTATAGGCCGTATTGATGGCAGTGGCCACCAGCGAGCCCAGCAAGATACCGGCGGTGAGGCCGCTGGTCAGGGTGCCGCAGGCGTAGCCGATGTGGCGCGGCGGCACGTGCTCTGAGACGAACACCCAGGCGCCGGGTACCTCGCCGCCAATCGCCGCGCCCTGGATGACGCGCATCAGCAGCAGCAGGAGCGGCGCCCACAGGCCGATCTGCGCGTAAGTCGGCAGCAGGCCCATGATCAGGGTCGGCACGGCCATCATGAAAATGCTCAAGGTGAACATCTTCTTGCGCCCCAGCAGGTCACCGAAGTGCGCCATGATGATGCCGCCCAGGGGGCGCGCCAGGTAACCGGCGGCGAAGATGCCGAAGGTCTGCATCATGCGTAGCCATTCGGGCATGTCGATGGGGAAGAACAGTTTCCCGACCACGGTGGCGAAAAACACGAAGATGATGAAGTCGTAGAACTCCAGCGCACCGCCCAAGGCAGACAGCGACAGGGTTTTGTAGTCGTTGCGGGTCAGCGGGCGCGAGGGTTGCGCACTGCTTGCGGGCACGGAGGACATGGCAAGGTTTCTCTTATAGTAGTCAGAACGGCAAGCCCGGGACTTGCGGCAGGCTTGGCAAGATAGCAAATCGCTCCAAAAAGCACAGCGTCGAGCCTTTAACAGGCAATCTTACCGACGCAGGGCAACACTCAACTCGGCCAGAAGCACAGTTGCAGGAAAAAGCCCCGATACAGCGCCTATTTACCGACCAAATGAGCCTTGGGAGGTCGTCGCGGCGCCAGCGTCTCGATATACTCGGCCCTTGCAAGCGCAGAACCCCGGTCTTGAGGGCTGCTGTGCCAAACGCCGTTGGGGTTGCCCAGCCGGTTTGGCAGAGTTTCCCTTTAGCACGCCTTACGAGAAACGCGTCGAACGCGTATGTTTGTGCTGAAACGTTTTTCCAATAGTCGGCTATCCACTTTGCACCACTTATAAGAAGCGTCACGGGTCAGAGGCACCCCCGGCATGATCGAACTCGAACAAGAAGATCCTATCCCGCAAGGCGATCTCGCCTTGCAAATCACTGCACTCCCTCGTGAAACCAACGGTTTTGGCGATATCTTCGGCGGCTGGCTGGTCGCGCAGATGGACCTCGCCGGCACGGCAATGGCCAGCAAGGTTGCCGGTGGGCGAGTGGCGACTGTGGCTATTGACCGCATGGCCTTCCTGGTACCGGTGGCGGTGGGCGCGCAGCTTTCCTTCTATACCCAGGCCCTGGAAATTGGCCGCAGCTCGATCCAGATGATGGTCGAGGTGTGGAGCGATGACCCGCTGTCCAGCGAATGGCGCAAGGTGACCGAGGCGGTATTTGTGTTCGTCGCCATCGATGGCAGCGGTCGCACGCGGTCGGTACCTTCACGGGCGCGTTAAACATCGCCGGGTTTTGACGGTCAATTGCCCCATTGCCTGCCATTGAGAGAGCTTTGTTATGCCTACGCCCCACGTTGAAACGGTGAAAGTCGACGAGCTGGACTGCTGGCGCATTCGCCACAACGGCGCCGAACTGATGGTGGCCCGGCAGGGCGCGCACATCTTCAGTTACCAGCGCGAGGGCGAGCAGCCGCTGATCTGGCCCAACCCCAAGGCGGTATTCAAGCAGGGCAAAGGCATTCGTACCGGCGTGCCGGTGTGCTGGCCGTGGTTTGGTGTATTCGACCGTAACCCGCAAAGCGTCAAGGCGATGCGTCAAAGCGATCAACCGGCTGGCTCACATGGCTTTGCGCGCACCGCCCTCTGGGAATTGGCCGAGACTGCAATCGAAGGTGAAGCCCTGCGTATCGAACTGGCGCTGCCGGTTCCTCCGAACGGCTTTCCCGGCTGGCCTCACCAGGTTGACTTGACGCTGAGCCTGCTGCTGGACGACCAATTGCATATTCGCCTCACCAGCCACAACCGTGGCACCGACACCGTGACCCTCAGCCAGGCGCTGCACACCTACTTTGCTGTGAGCGATGTGCGCAACGTGCAGGTCGAGGGCCTGGATGGCTTAGCATACATCGATACCGCCGACGGCTGGACCGAGAAGCGACAAGCCGGCCTGCTGCACTTCACCGCCGAGACGGATCGCATCTACCTGGACACGCCGGCGCAGTTGAGCATTGTCGATAAGGACTGGCAGCGCCGCGTCAAACTCACCAGCCAGGGCTCGAACTCGACGGTAGTCTGGAACCCCTGGACCGAACGAGCCAAGGCGCTCGATGACATGGCTGACGATGGCTGGCAGGGCATGTTGTGCATCGAGACGGCGAATGTGCTGGATGATGTGGTGAGCCTGGCGGCCGGTGAAAGCCACACCTTGGGCGTGAGCATCACCAGTATCACCTTGTAAACCCGATCAAATGTGGGAGGGGGCTTGCCCCCTCCCACATTGGTTATGTGTAGGGTTTTAGAGATCGGATTCCTTTACCACCCTGACCTTCCCCGCCTCCAGCGCATATGCCGCGTCCGCCAGATCGTTATTGACCTTCTCCACCTTCAACGTGCCCGTCACCCACAACGGCGTGTAGATATCATCCAGCTTCAACCCCTTGGGATACCGCACCAGCACCAGCTGGTTAGGTGGTGGTGGCGGCACGTGGATGCAGGCGCCAGGGTATGGCACCAGGAAGAACAGCGTACTACGGCCCTTGGCATCGGTTTCCAGCGGCACTGGATAGCCGCCGATACGGATGTTCTTGCCGTTCATGGCGGCCACGGTCTTGGTGGAATACATCACCGCCGGCAAGCCTTTGCTCTGTTTCAAGCCACCTTTTTCGGTAAAGGTGCCTTGGGCTTCGGGGGAGTTGTGGTCGATCTCGGGCATGGCTTCGAGGGCTTTCTGGTCCGAAAGCGGCATTAGCTCAAGCCAGTCAGTTTCCGGCAGTTCGCCAGCATGGGTCAGGCCAGGGGCCAGCAGCAGAAGGGTCAATAGAAGACGGCGCATGGAGAGGCTCGGCAAATACAAGTGCCGAGCATTCTAGCCCTCTGCGCCTGCGCAGCGCAGAGGACTTTGTCGGCTGATTACTTCTTTTTGATCAGGCCGTAGATCACCAGCAACACGATGGCACCCACCAGTGCGCCGATGAAGCCCGCACCCTGGCCTGCCTGGTAGATCCCCAGTGCCTGGCCGCCGTAGGTCGCGGCCAGGGAGCCGGCGATACCCAGCAGGATGGTCATGATCCAGCCCATGCTGTCGTCGCCAGGCTTGAGGAAACGCGCCAGCAGGCCAACGATCAAGCCGATAAAGATGGTTCCAATGATACCCATGGCATTTCCCTCTGATTGAATATGAGTCATGACAAAGCCTAGTCAGGCTTCGTCATCCTGCAATCAGAGAGACGACGGCCACCAATGGTTCCCACCGAACCTCGGGTTATTGCTCGGCGATCAGCGCCTCGACCTTGAGGATCTGTGCCTGCAGGGTCGCACGGTCCTTGCAACGCAGGTTGGCATGGCCGACCTTGCGCCCGGCCTTGAACGCCTTGCCGTAGTGGTGCAGGTGGCAGTCATCGATGGCGATCACCCGCTCAACCGGCGGTACCACGCCAATGAAGTTGAGCATGGCGCTCTCGCCGACCTTGGCCGTGGAGCCCAACGGCAAGCCCGCTACCGCGCGCAGGTGGTTTTCGAACTGGCTGCACTCGGCGCCTTCGGTGGTCCAATGCCCGGAGTTGTGCACGCGGGGCGCGATCTCGTTGGCCTTGAGGCCGCCGTCGACCTCAAAGAACTCGAACGCCATCACGCCGACGTAATCCAGCTGCTTGAGCACACGGCTGGAGTAGTCCTCGGCGAGGGCCTGCAGCGGGTGATCGGTGCTGGCCACAGACAGTTTGAGAATGCCGTTGACGTGGGTGTTGTGCACCAAGGGGTAGAAACGGATCTCGCCATCGCGGGCCCGCACGGCAATCAGCGAGACTTCGCCGGTGAACGGCACGAAGCCTTCCAACAGGCAAGGAACGCTGCCCAGTTCGGCGAAAGTACCCACCACGTCGGCTTCGCTGCGCAGGACTTTCTGGCCCTTGCCGTCGTAACCCAAAGTGCGGGTTTTCAACACGGCCGGCAGGCCGATGTTGGCGACAGCGGCGTCCAGGTCTGCCTGGGACTGGATGTCGGCGAAGGCCGGGGTAGGGATGCCCAGGTCCTTGAACATGCTCTTCTCGAACCAGCGGTCCCGGGCAATGCGCAAGGCTTCGGCGCTCGGGTAAACCGGCACGAACTGCGACAGGAAGGCCACGGTTTCGGCCGGGACGCTTTCGAACTCGAAGGTCACCAGGTCGACTTCGTCGGCCAGTTGGCGCAGGTGATCCGGGTCGCTGTAGTCAGCGCGCAGGTGTTCACCCAGGGCGGCGGCGCAGGCGTCTGGCGCCGGGTCCAGGAAAGCGAAGTTCATCCCCAGCGGAGTGCCCGCCAGGGCCAGCATGCGGCCCAGTTGGCCGCCACCGATTACACCGATTTTCATCGTCAACAACCTCAGGCGATACGTGGGTCTGGATTGTCCAGCACGCTGTCTGTCTGCTCGGCACGGAATTTTTTCAGCACCGCGTGGAACTGCGGGTGCTTGGCGCCCAGGATGCTGGCGGACAGCAATGCGGCGTTGATCGCGCCGGCCTTGCCGATCGCCAGGGTTGCCACCGGGATACCGGCTGGCATCTGCACGATGGACAACAGCGAATCCACGCCCGAGAGCATCGACGACTGCACCGGCACGCCAAGCACCGGCAGGTGGGTCTTGGCTGCACACATGCCTGGCAGGTGCGCCGCGCCGCCGGCACCGGCGATGATCACCTCGATGCCACGGGATTCTGCTTCATCGGCATACTGGAACAGCAAATCCGGGGTGCGGTGGGCGGAGACCACCTTCACTTCATACGGAATGCCGAGTTTTTCCAGCATATCGGCGGTGTGGCTAAGGGTGGACCAATCGGACTTGGAGCCCATGATCACGCCAACCAATGCACTCATCGTCGTGCCTCTTCTCTCTGGGCGCCCGCAGGCGCGTCAAAAAACAACAAGCCACGCAGGAAATCCGGCGTGGCTTGGTGTACGAATTAAGGCCGGTTGGACCGGCCGAAGGCCGCGCAGTATACCGTAATAATCCAGATAAACAGCCCCTTGGATGACCATCTGTCTAGCCGCCCAAACCCGCGGTTTTATTGACTCTTGAGTCAGTCCCCTACACCGCAAGCCCCCTCCCACATTGGATCTGTTTCAGGCTTAGGTATTTTGCGCCGCACCACCTTCCAGTTTGCGCCACAACAAGCGCACATTCGCCTTGCGCACCAGCGCGCAGCGATACAGGCGAATCTCCAACGGCACATGCCATTGCGGCCCGCCACACACCACCAGTTCGCCTCGGGCCAGTTCGGCACGTACGCTTAACTGCGGCACCCAGGCGATACCCAAGCCTTCAAGGGCCATGCTCTTGAGGCTGTCGGCCATGGCGGTTTCATAAATGGTCGTGAAGCGCAGTGCACGCTGGCGCAGCAGCAGATTCACCGAGCGGCCCAGGAATGCGCCAGCACTGTAGGCAAGCAGCGGCACACTGCCCTCGCCCTCCAGGTCGAACAGCGGCTTGCCGTCGGCATCGGCGGCGCAGACCGGGAGCATCTCGGTGTTGCCCAGGTGCAGGGACGGGAAGATCTCGGCGTCCATCTGCATCGCAGCGTCGGGATCGTAGAACGCCAGCATCAGGTCGCAGCCACCTTCGCGAAGGGCGTGTACCGCATCGCCGACGTTGGTGGCGACCAGTCGCGTGGCGATGTTCAGGCCTTCGTTGCGCAGCTGTGCGATCCAACGTGGGAAGAACCCCAGTGCCAGCGAGTGCGCGGCCGCCACCTGCATGACCTCGCCCTGCCCGCCTTCCAGGTGATGCAAATGGCGCAGCACTTCACCGAGTTGTTCGACCACCGTGCGCGCGGTCACCAGGAACAGTTGCCCCGCCGCCGTCAATTCCACCGGCGTGCGCGAACGGTTGACCAGGGTCAGGCCCAACGCGGCCTCAAGGCTGCGAATACGACGGCTGAATGCCGGCTGGGTGACAAAGCGCCGTTCCGCGGCCTGGGAAAAACTGCGGGTGGCCGCCAGGGCGCTGAAGTCTTCCAGCCATTTGCTCTCAAGGTTCATCACTTCCTCCCAAGGGTATGCACCATTTTGGCACACACGCCCGCCATCATAGCTGGGTCACATCCACATTATGCCGTTTGTGCATAGGCCAGTGCTTAACAGCATTGGCCCAAAAAGTTCTACAAGCCTAGCATTCGCAGCGTTCCGGCCAGTTCCGGGTCCATATCGAGATGATTTCCGTCATGTCCTCCGCTGCATCATTCCGCACAGAAAAAGACCTGCTTGGCGTACTTGAAGTACCGGCTCAAGCGTATTACGGCATCCAGACCCTGCGAGCGGTGAATAACTTCCGCCTCTCGGGCGTTCCGATTTCGCATTACCCGAAATTGGTGGTCGGCCTGGCAATGGTCAAGCAAGCCGCAGCTGACGCCAACCGTGAGTTGGGCCAGCTCAGCGATGCCAAGCACGCTGCCATCAGCGAAGCTTGTGCCCGTCTGATCCGCGGCGATTTCCACGAAGAATTCGTGGTGGACATGATTCAAGGCGGCGCCGGCACTTCAACCAACATGAATGCCAACGAAGTCATCGCCAACATCGCGTTGGAGGCCATGGGCCACAACAAGGGCGAGTACCAGTACCTGCATCCCAACAACGACGTGAACATGGCGCAGTCGACCAACGACGCCTACCCCACTGCGATCCGCCTGGGTCTGCTGTTGGGCCACGACGCACTCCTGGCCAGCCTCGACAGCCTGATCCAGGCGTTCGCCGCCAAAGGCGCCGAGTTCAGCCACGTGCTGAAAATGGGTCGCACCCAATTGCAAGACGCTGTGCCGATGACCCTCGGCCAGGAATTCCGCGCCTTCGCCACCACCCTGGGTGAAGACTTGGCCCGCCTGAAAACCCTGGCGCCGGAGCTGCTGACCGAAGTCAACCTAGGCGGCACCGCCATCGGTACTGGCATCAACGCTGACCCGCGTTACCAGGCCCTGGCCGTACAACGCCTGGCGACCATCAGCGGCCAGCCGCTGGTGCCGGCAGCCGACCTGATCGAAGCCACCTCCGACATGGGCGCCTTCGTGCTGTTCTCCGGCATGCTCAAGCGTACCGCGGTGAAGCTGTCGAAGATCTGCAACGACCTGCGCCTGCTGTCCAGCGGCCCACGTACCGGCATCAACGAGATCAACCTGCCGGCGCGCCAGCCAGGCAGCTCGATCATGCCCGGCAAGGTCAACCCGGTGATCCCGGAGGCGGTCAACCAAGTGGCGTTCCAAGTCATCGGCAACGACCTGGCCCTGACCATGGCAGCCGAAGGCGGCCAATTGCAGCTGAACGTGATGGAGCCGCTGATCGCCTTCAAGATCTTCGACTCGATCCGCCTGCTGCAACGCGCCATGGACATGCTGCGCGAGCATTGCATCGTCGGCATCACCGCCAACGAAGCACGCTGCCGCGAACTGGTGGAGCACTCCATCGGCCTGGTCACCGCGCTGAACCCCTACATCGGCTATGAAAACGCCACCCGCATCGCGCGTATCGCTCTTGAAAGCGGCCGCGGCGTGCTGGAACTGGTGCGTGAGGAAGGCTTGCTCGACGACGCCATGCTCGACGACATCCTGCGCCCTGAAAACATGATCGCTCCACGCCTGGTCCCGTTGAAGGCCTAAGCGTTTGTTGCACCGCTCACCAGGTTGAGGGACTAGACACCTCTCACCTTTTGAGGGCCTGAAGGCTCGTTCTTCAGGCCCTTTTTTTTGCTTGTAGGAGCGAGCTTGCTCGCGAAAAACGTAAGGAGACCGCAATCATCCAGACAGCCAACTTCATCGTTAACGACCTTCGCGAGCAAGCTCGCTCCTACAAACCTTTAATCAGCCCGTGCAGACGGATCAGTCTCGCCTAGGTATAGTGCCGCCCCTCTCGCGTCTGCGGCCATCGGTAACGAGGCCCGGGTAGCACGCGACACCGCATGAATAACAACACCCGCAAAAGGATTGGGGTCGAACGGTCGTGCACTGGCTGGTGCCATACGACGTGTCGGACCGTCCTGCGTTTGCCATCAGAAAAATCAGCGAGGAACACTCCATGCTCGAAGTCATCAACGACTTCCTCTCAGGGAAAGTACTGATCGTGCTCATAGTCGGGCTCGGCGGTTATTTCACGATCCGCTCGCGTTTCGTTCAACTGCGTCACTTTTTCCATATGTTCTCGGTGTTTAAAGACAGCCTGAAGAGCAGCGCCGGCCAACTCAGCTCGTTCCAGGCGCTGATGCTCAGCCTGGCGGGCCGCGTAGGTGCCGGTAACATCGCCGGCGTCGGTATTGCCGTGACCCTGGGTGGCCCGGGCGCCGTGTTCTGGATGTGGGTCACTGCACTGGTGGGCATGTCTTCGAGCTTTATCGAGTGCTCCCTTGGCCAGCTGTACAAGCGCACCGACGCCGAAGGCACCTACCGTGGCGGCCCGGCGTATTACATCCAGCATGGCCTGCACAAACGCTGGCTGGGCATGGTCATGGCGTTCCTGCTGCTGGTGACCTTCGGTTTTGCCTTCAACGGCCTGCAAGCGCACGCTGTGACCCATTCGCTGAACAATGCCTTCGGCCTCGACACCACTTACACTGGCCTCGCGCTGGCGGTGTTGCTGGGCCTGGTGTTCATTGGCGGGATCAAGCGTATTGCTTCGATTGCCGACCTGCTGGTGCCGGTCAAGACCCTGGTCTACATTGCCGTGACCCTGTACGTGATCGTGCTGCAATTCGACCACGTGCCCGCCATGCTCGCGACCATCGTCAAGAGCGCGTTCGGCCTCGACCAAGCCTTCGGAGGCCTGGTCGGCAGCGCGATCATCATGGGTGTGAAGCGCGGCGTGTTCGCCAACGAAGCAGGTTTAGGCAGTGCGCCTAACGTAGCGGCAGTCGCTTCGGTTGAACACCCGATTGCCCAAGGTGTGGTGCAAGCGTTCAGCGTGTTCCTCGACACGTTCATCATCTGCACCTGCACCGCGTTGCTGATCCTGCTCTCCGGTTTCTACACCCCGGGCTTTGAAGGCGACGGCATTGCCCTGACCCAGAACTCCCTGGCGGCGGTGGTCGGTGACTGGGGCCGGATGTTTATCTCGGTGGCCCTGGCGTTGTTCGTGTTCACCTCGATCATGTACAACTACTATCTGGGCGAGAGCAACCTGCGCTTCCTGGTCGGCAACAACCGCAAGGTGTTGATGGGTTATCGCGCACTGGTGCTGGTGCTGATTTTCTGGGGTTCGATCGAGAACCTGAGCACCGTGTTCGCCTTCGCTGACATCACCATGACCATGCTGGCCTTCGTCAACCTGTTCGCCCTGGCGTTCCTGTTCAAGATCGCCATGCGCATCCTGAACGACTACGACAACCAGCGTGCGGCAGGCATCAAGACCCCGGTGTTCGACTCCAGCCAGTTCCCTGACCTGGACCTGGACCGCAAGGCCTGGCCGGCCAACCCGGTGAAACCTGAGCCAGCCGCTCAAGCATCCGCTGAACTGAATGCTCAAACGCAACGCTGAGTGTAGGTAGATGACACGCCGCCCGGCCTTGGGCATGCTCTGGGCCCGGCGGCGTTTTTCGTTCAGGAGATTCTTCAATGCAACCAGCTAATAACGTCATGGTGCTCTACACCGGTGGCACCATCGGCATGCAGGCCAGCGCCAACGGCCTGGCCCCAGCATCGGGTTTTGAAGCGCGCATGCGCGACCAGCTTGCCAATCAATCGATACCCGCCTGGCGCTTTCGCGAAATGTCACCGCTGATCGACAGCGCCAACATGACGCCGGCCTACTGGCAGCACTTGCGCATAGCCGTAGTGGAGGCGGTGGACGAGGGCTGCGATGCCGTACTGATCCTGCATGGCACCGACACCCTGGCCTACAGTGCGGCAGCCATGAGTTTCCAACTACTGGGCCTGCCCGCACCGGTGCTGTTTACCGGTTCAATGTTGCCCGCCGGCGTGCCGGACAGCGATGCCTGGGAAAACGTCAGCGGTGCCTTGGCCGCGCTGGGCGAAGGCTTGGCATCCGGGGTGCAGCTGTATTTCCACGGCCAACTGCTACCGCCGACCCGTTGCGCCAAGGTGCGCAGCTTCGGCCGCCATCCGTTTGCAGCCTTGCAGCGCCTGGACAACCAGCCCCGCGCCGAATCGCTGCCGGCCGCGCTGGATTATCGCCAGCCCAAGACCATCGCGGATATCGGCGTAGTACCGTTGGTGCCGGGCATGCGTGCCGCGCTGGTGGACAGCCTGGTCGACAGCGGCGTACAGGCGCTGATCCTGGAGTGCTATGGCAGCGGCACCGGGCCCAGCGACAACCCCGAGTTCCTCGCCAGCCTCAAGCGCGCACAGGTCCGGGATGTAGTGGTGGTCGCCATTACCCAATGCCATGAAGGTGGCGTGGAACTGGATGTCTACGAAGCCGGTAGCCGCTTGCGCGATGCCGGTGTGCTGTCGGGTGCGGGCATGACCCGTGAAGCGGCATTCGGCAAGCTCCACGCCCTACTCGGAGCGGGCCTGGCCTGCGACGAGATCCGCCGCCTGGTAGAACTGGACCTGGGCACCGAGGCCCACCCTAGATAACTACCCCCTGCCCTGTCTTGCGCTTTTCTAGCATGGAAACCCCGGGCCTGAACCTCGGGTTGTTCCCATCCATCGGCAAGACAGGGATGTACCATGACCACTTCAAGCGCCACCGCGCAGGCTGCCAAACCCGAAGACCTACCTCTTAAATTGATTACCCAGCTGTGCGTCGGCCCCTCGATCACCGAGGTGGCCGGCCAACTGCTGCGCGAATCCCTGGCAGAAAAATACCCCGACCTGCACATCAATCCGGACACCACCCTGCTGGGCACGCCGGTGTGGGAGCTGGTCGACGACAAGATTATCTCCAGCCCCCCGCAGTATCGAACCCTCAGCACCTTGCTGGCCAGGCAGGCCGTGTTGAAGGAGCCCACCTTGTGCATCGAAGGCGAGCATTTTCTTACTCCGCTGCCACTCACCGAACCGGTCGTGCATTTGCCGGTGCGCATCGTCGAAATCGCTAACGTCATCAACGTCCTGGCACCTGTGGTATTCGAGGCGTTCAAGGAACAGCTGGTGGATTACTGGAACACCAGCGGCGGCAATGGCCCGCATTGGCACGAACTGTCCAACACGTTGCGCAATACCTGGAATGTGCAGCAGGTGGACGGCTGGACCGACGACGACTGTGCGCTGGCGCGCCGCTTGTACCACGCGCCCGACCCGGCGAACCGCAGCTCCGGCAGCAAGCTCCAGGCCTGCCTGGTCGACATCGACCTGGTGAGCGACGGCAAGGCCAGCCACACCCCGCAAGTATTTATTGCCGTACTGCTGGGGCAATCCGAGGGCCAAGACGTAATCCTCTGCCAGTCCTTCGACGGCTACAGAAAATTCACCACCCAGGACCAATTGGGCGAGTACTTGACGACGCTGGTGTATCAGCCAATTAACTACGAGCGTTTGCAGTGGCGGCTGTATGAACCCGTCGGCAACTTTTTCGAGCAGTTGGCCTTCTCCCTGATCACCCTGCAAATCGACGCCTTCACCACCGTCTCCATCGACACATCGGCCACATCGAGAACAGCCCCCCTGAGTGTACTGACGGGAACCACCGGGCAGGTCACCGCAAAGGGCCCGGACCTTGACTGGTATCGACACGTGTTGCCGGACTGGCTCGCCCAGGCCTCTGCCTCAGACCGGGCGTTTTATTCGCGGCACCTCAAGGACCTGGCTGCGCTGCACAGCCAGAACGAGGGCAAGACGTACCAAGACGATATCCCCCCTCTCACGCAATACGCCCGCGACACGCTCAGGGCGTTGATCATCAAGGAGCATCCTGAAGCCGCGCACCTGGCCCTGGACACCCTGACTATCCAGGTGCAGAGCCAGGTGGTTTGGGGCGCGTTCACGGTACCGGGGCAGGTCGAGACCAGCACCTTCAGCCTGGCCGAACTGGCCCTGCAAAACCTGATCGCGCTGCCGTTGGGTAACCAGAGCCTGCGCATGCAGACGCGCAAGGCCTTGCCCCAGTGGCTGACTATCGGCTACGTGAAATCCCTCATCACCACGGCCGATATCGGCCGTGCCTACCCGGCGCTGATACGCAGCAAATTGATCGACGACACCACCGAGTCGACGCGGCGAAAAGCCTTGTACACCCAGCACCTGCGCATCCAGCTGCCGCTACTGGCCTTGCAGTACAAGATACGCCAGGAGGGCGGGATCGATGAGCGCGGCTATCGCTACGTGGCAGCAGTGATGCAGGCTGAAAGTGCCGACCGCTATGTCGATGGGCAAGCGATTGTCATCCGGCACCTGGCCTTCGTGCCCAAGCGCAGGCAGAGCAATGGCCAGGATGTGGTAAGCAACATGTACGTCATCGGCCCGCAACATGCCGAAGCCGGTCCCTGCCTGTTATACCGCCCGCTATTCGAACCGGTACTGCTGCAATTCCCGTCACCGGCGAACCTGTTGTATGCCATCGCACAATCGCCGACGCTGCGTGACTCGGTGGTCGCCTGGCTGCCGGACACGGTGCGCACTGACTACACCAACTACGTCTTTCCTGGTGACTTGCCGTCACCCTGGGCGGTGGCCGATTTCCTGGTGGAACCGGACAAACTCTGGACCTACAGCGGCCCCATGAGCCTGGGCCAGCAGGCCCTCAACGGTGACCTGTTTACCACCCTGTTCGATGCCAATGCTAAGGCGCTGGTGACGCTGGCGGACCGCCAATCGGTGTCCAACGCTGAAAACCGCTGGGCCACGTTCAAGCAGGCCGGTTGGCTGATCTTCAATGCCGCATTGCCCTTCATGGGCCGTATTGCGAATACCGGCGCCTGGATCTGGCAGATCCTCGACCAGGTGCAAACTTTCGTCGAGGCCCACAAACAGGGCGAGCAACAGGCGCAATGGTCAGCGCTCACCGATGTGCTGCTCAACCTGGGCATGGCCATGACCCTGCATGTGTCTACCCACGCCCGTCCTGGCACCAGCGCTGCCAAGGTCGAGCCAGAGATTCCCGGCGTCAGCGCTGAAACTGCAATCAGCGTTGAACAGCTACCCACCCGCACCCAGGAACAGCCGCCTGCCGATCATGACCTGCCGCTCAACACCCAGGGCGCACTCACTCGCCCCACCGCCAGCAGCCTGGCGACGGTACTGGATAGTTTCAAAGTCGAGAAACCCAAGGGCCTGGCGAACGCCATCAGCGAAGAAGGGGCGTACCAACATCTTTATCTGCTTGAACAACATTACTACGCACCGGTGGGCGAACGCTGGTTCGAGGTCAAGCTATTCGGTGACGAAACCGTGGTCATTGTCGACTCGAAAGCACCTGACCGTACGGGACCGCCGCTGATTCACAACGCCCAGGGCAAGTGGTTTATCGACCCCCGGCTACGCCTGGCGGGCGGCGGTCGCAAAAGCAAGCAGAAAAAGGCAGCAGACGAAGCAAGGGCAAAGTCCGAAAAGCTGAGCGCGAGCCTGAACGCCTTTGAAAAAACCAAGAAAGCGGCGCAGCGCGACCTGCAACAGGCATTCCAGGCCATGCGCGACGCCCCTGGCAGTTCGACCCAGGCCAAACGCCAGGCCTACCTGAACAAACTCGACAGCCACAGCCTGGAATACGAAGAGGTACGCCAACAACTGATGACCTTGAACGTCTTCACCCAGGTGC
Organism: Pseudomonas sp. rhizo25; assembly: GCF_031931935.1. Lineage (NCBI taxonomy): Bacteria > Pseudomonadati > Pseudomonadota > Gammaproteobacteria > Pseudomonadales > Pseudomonadaceae > Pseudomonas > Pseudomonas sp. rhizo25. Next base: position 204,032 of record NZ_JAUJXA010000002.1, on the reverse strand, counting down.
CTGATTTCCAGCAAAAAGCCCTCGGATATGTGAAGGCGCAACTGGATCTCAACGAGGCTGGCATCCGAGAACTGCAAACCCGGTTCACGCCGCAACTCAAGACGGTACTGGACCAAATCGAAACCCCTTCGACGTCGACCCAGGCAAGCCGCATCACCGACGCGCAGTTGATGACAGACCTGTGCGACGACATGGTCAAGCGCCTGGACTACACCCACACGCGCTTCACCGAACTGCGCGAACTTGCCCGCGCAGGCACGCAGCTGATTCAAACCGCCAAGGCCAAACTGCCGCTCTACACCAGCGACCATCTACGGGCCCTGCAGGTGACGCTGGCGCGAAACCTGTGCCTGGAACCGCAATCGATCAGCACTGCACCTGACGCCTGGAGCCTGATCGGCAAGATTGTCGACAAGGCCGATATCGCCGTAGAGACCCTCCAAGATGCCCTGAAAGAGCGCAGCAAAGCGCGCCTGGACGAACGCATTGAAACCTTGGCCAGCCTGGTGGAGCAGTTCCAGCTGATTGACGAACAACTGCAGGACTTCTGCGAGGATTTCCCCGAAAAGACCCTCAACAAGCCCGTTGAAAACCTGCGAAACATGCTGAGCACTTTTGCCAATCGGGCCAAGGCCGCACTGGCGCCCTTGCACCTTGAGCAGACGGACGCCAGAATCCGACCTACGCCGCCGCCCACACCGCCAAGGCCGGCGAAAAAATTCATCCATACCCGCTTCAACGGCATGCTGATTGGCGAGCCCCGCCTGACCCCTGTGGGGCTCGAGACCGACCTTGTCGACATCAAGTCTCCGTTGACCCATAAACTCATCGCGACCTTCCATGAGAAAGCCCCGGGTGTCTGGGTCGAGCACCTTTCGCCCAGTACAACCCAGCCGGCACCTGCCGCCCCCACGGTCGAAGCCAGCGTCGCCCATGGCCAGTCGCTGATCGACCAACTGCCAACATTCCAGTCCCGCGCCACGGCGCAAATCGGCAAGCCGTCCCGCACCCCGATCGGCATCGAACGTATGTTTCATCAACATGCGCAGCTGCTGGAGCAGGCCGCAGAGGCTATCGAAGAAGCGCTGACCCAGGTCAATGCCACCGAAAGCGAGCAGCCCGCCGCCGCCGCATTGCGCAAGAAACTCAATGATGCTGTGCAAGCCCTTTACGGGCATGCCAACGAGCAGGTGCAGACGCTGATCAAGCAACAGCCACCCACGCTCACACGGGTTGAATGGCTTATCAGCCGCCATCTGATCAGCGTCAAGAAGCCCGTTAAACGACGCCGACTCAAAAGCGCTACCAAGGATTATCTGGACGAATACACCCTGACCGATGAGTCCACGCAAACCGTGCTTTGGTATGCCCACTTCCATTACTCGACCTCCGATGCCCCGCTCGACCGGTTTCTGCGCGCTCGCTTGAAGACCCCGCAAGAGCAAGCGCAAGGCCAGGCGGCCGATGACGTTCAAGGGCTCAACGCACAGCAACAGGTCGATTTCTATCGCAGCACCATCAACCTGGCCCAGGCCAAGCGCGTTTTCTTCCCACCCGAGCGCAATTGACCGACCACGGCACATAACTTGCTCCAGCCTGTCAAACCCAGGCTGGAACCCACCATGCTGCATTCACACCTGACTACCCTCAATGCGGTCTCGCGGGTGCTGGACACCTTCAAGGCCGAAGGCGTTAGCTATGACACGCTGCTGGCCGGCAGCGGTATTCGCGAAGCCGACCTGGCACGCGCCGACACTCATATCACCACCCAGCAAGAAATGCGCGTGTGTGCCAATGCCGTTGCCTTGCGCCAGGACGTCGGCCTGGAATTGGGGCAGCGCATGCACGTGTCGTCCTACGGCATGCTCGGTTACGCCTTGCTCACCAGTGCCACCTTCGGTGACGCCTTGCAAACGGCCCTACGCTACCCGGCGCTATTGGGAACACTTTTTGAGCTGAGCCTGGAGCCGGACGGCCAACGCATCTGGTTGACCGCTGGCGGTTACCGCGAGGATCCGGCCCTGACCCAATTCAACGTGGAGTTCTGCCTGGTTTCGCTGAAGGTCATCTGCGCCGACCTACTCGGCCAGCCCCTGCCGTTGCTCGGTGCCCGCTTTGCCTACCCCAGCCCCGCCTACCAGGCACGCTATGCCGAGCATTTCGCCTGCTCATTGGAGTTTTCAGCCCAGGCCAACGCCTTTGCGTTCGACCGGCGCTGGCTCGAACAACCCTTACCGCTGGCCGATGTCATTACCCATCGCGCCATCGCCGAACGTTGCCGTAAACAGAACACCGAGTTCACCGGGCGCCAGGCCTGGCTGGGCCGGGTTCGCCATCTGCTCGGCGCACAGTTGGACGCAGCGCCTGGAGTTGATGGGTTGGCGGCGCAGTTGAACTGTTCTTCGCGCACCTTGCGCCGGCATCTGCATGAGCTGGGTTGCAGCTATCAGGAGCTGTTGGACGAACTGCGCTTCGAGCGCGCCAAACAGCTGTTGGGCGCCGATGAGCTGCCGATCTACCGAATTGCCGAGCAACTGGGTTTCAGTGAGACCGCGAGTTTCCGGCATGCCTTCGTGCGCTGGAGCGGCGTGGCGCCTAGTCAGTTCAGGCCATGATCAGAGGGGCGAATAACGGACACGAACATTGGCCCTGTCGATCCCCTTTTGGCCGCTCCTGCCGTTTTCCGACGCCCCGCGCGCCGCAACACTACAACGCACCCCACCCAGCCTGCGGAGCCCAACACTATGCTGACGATCTACTCGGACGACCACCATCTGCACCATGGCCGCTGTGAATTGATGGACGGGCAACTGATGCCTTGCTTCGAAATGCCATCGCGGGCCGACCACGTACTGCAGCGGGTCAAGGACCGCGAACTGGGCCCGGTGCAGGCGCCGCAGGACTTCGGCCTGGCGCCGCTGCAACGCATTCACAGCCCCGAGTACCTGGATTTCTTCAAGAACGCCTGGCAGCGCTGGACCGAATTCGGCCAGGACGGCGACCTGCTGCCCTACACCTGGCCCGCGCGCACCTTGCGCCGGGTGCTGCCCACCAGCCTGCACGGCCAGCTGGGTTACTACAGTTTCGACGGCGGCGCGCCGATTACCGCCGGTACCTGGCAAGCCGCGTACAGCGCCGCCCAGGTCGCGTTGACGGCGCAAGAGGCGATCCAGCAAGGCGCGCGTTCGGCCTTTGCCCTGTGTCGGCCACCAGGTCATCACGCTGCCAGCGACTTGATGGGTGGCTATTGCTACCTCAACAATGCGGCGATTGCCGCTCAGGCGTTCCTCGACCAGGGCCATACGAAGGTCGCGATCCTCGATGTGGATTACCACCACGGCAACGGCACCCAATCGATTTTCTACACCCGCAGCGACGTGCTGTTCACCTCGATCCATGGGCACCCGGAGGCGGAGTTTCCCTTCTTCCTCGGCTATGCCGACGAGTTGGGGGAAGGCGCCGGGGCCGGCTTCAACTTCAACTATCCGCTGCCGGCCGGTTCAGGCTGGGAGCGCTGGAGCCAGGCGCTGGAGCAAGCCTGCCAGGAGATCGAACGCTACGGCGCCGATGTGATCGTGGTGTCCCTGGGCGTGGACACGTTCAAGCACGATCCCATTTCACAATTCAAGCTCGACAGCCCGGACTACCTGGCCATGGGCGCACGCATCGCGCGCCTGGGCAAACCCACGCTGTTCGTCATGGAAGGCGGTTACGCCGTAGAAGAAATCGGCATCAATGCCGTCAATGTGCTCGAAGGTTTTGAGGAGTGTGTGCAATGAACCTGTTCAAGGTATTCGCCCTTTGTATGGCCGTACTCGGCGGCGCGGCCCACGCCGAAGAAAAAACCCTGAAGGTCTACAACTGGTTCGACTACATCACCCCTAAGGCACTTGAAGACTTCAAGGCGCAGAACCCACAGATCAAGCTGGTGTACGACATCTTCGACACCAACGAGGCGCTGGAAGCCAAGCTGCTCACCGGCAACTCCGGATATGACGTGGTAGTGCCCTCCAATGTGTTCCTGGCCAAGCAGATCGAAGCCGGCGTGTTCCAGCCCCTGGACCGCAACCAACTGCCCAACTGGAAGCACCTGGACCCCAAGCTGATGAAGCTGATCGAGGCCAACGACCCTGGGAACAAGTTTGCCGTGCCCTACATGTACGGCACCATCCTTATCGGCTTCAACCCGGCCAAGGTCAAGGCAGCGCTGGGTGACGGCGCGCCAGTGGACAGCTGGGACCTGATCTTCAACGAAGCCAACCTCAGCAAGCTCAAGCAGTGCGGCGTGGCCTTGCTGGACTCGCCCTCGGAGATCCTGCCCCTGGCCCTGCAGCACCTGGGCCTGGATCCCAACAGCAACAACCCCAAGGACTACGCCAAGGCCGAAGCGCTGATGATGAAAATTCGCCCCTACATCACCTATTTCCACTCATCCAAATACATGGCCGATATCGCCAATGGTGACATCTGCGTGGCCGTCGGTTATTCCGGCAGTTTTTCCCAGGCCGCCAACCGCGCCAAAGAGGCGAAAAACGGCGTGACCGTGGCCATGCGCCTGCCCAAGGAAGGCGCACCGATCTGGTTCGACATGCTCGCCGTTCCCAAGGGCGCCCAGAACCCAAAGGACGCCTACACCTTCATCAACTACCTGCTGCAGCCGGACGTCATTGCGCCGATCAGTGATTTTGTCGGCTACCCCAACCCCAACAAGGACGCCACCGAACAGGTGGACCCGGCGATCCGCAACAATCCCAACCTCTACCCCACCGAAGCGGCCATGGCCACGCTCTACACCCTCAAGCCCCTGGGCCGTGAGGCCGAACGCGCCAGGACGCGGGCCTGGACCAAGATCAAGTCCGGCACCTGACCTTCGAGGGGGCGAGCCTGCTCGTCCCCTATTTATCTACCGTTTCCGCCGCTCCTGGAATCATTACCTTGCGCCTTTCAAGGTCCGTCGCAGCCGCCCGGGCCAACGCTTGCCAAGGAGCTGCAGATGCCCGACACCCCCCTCGCCACGGACACTTCGCAAACCAACCGACCGCCCACCGTGGATGAATTGCTCATCCAACTGACCACCGGCCCCACCAGCCGGGAAGTCGCGGCCAGCACCTTGCGCACCGCGCTGCGCGAGCAATACCCAACGCTGGACATCGACCCGGACCTGGCCATGGTCTGCCGCCCGCGTTGGCGCGTCATCGACGACCTGATCGTCTCGTCCAGAGGACCCGCCGAATCACTCACCTCCGTCATGGCACACCAGGCCATGTGGCCGAGGCCGGTGGTCTATATCGACGGCGAGCACTACCTCTCGCTACAGCCCGACGCCTGGGAGGCCGTGCACTTGCCGGTGAAAATCGATGCCGTCGGGCGCTTGATCAATGAGCTGGCGCCGCTGCTGTTCACCGCCTTTCAGGAACAGCAGCTCGACTACTGGAACCAGTCCAGCAGCGGCAACGGCCCGCGCTGGCAAGTGCTCGCCAATTCGCTGCGCAAAGTATGGAATGTGACCACTGTGGAAGGCTGGGACGCTGACGACTGCGCCATGGCCAGAACGCTGTATCACTTTGCGCAGAAAGAAACCCGCAGTGCCAAGGACCCGTACAAGAGCCGGGCCTACCTGATCGATATAGACTTGCTGCACGATGGCCAGGTTCGTCATATCGGCGTGATGGACAAGACGCTATTGATCGGCGAGCACGAGAAAGAAACCAGGATTCTTGCCTACTCCCTGGTCGACGGCTACGAAAAATTCACCTCGCTGGAGCAGGTCGGCACAAGCCTTCCGTCCAAATTGAGCCAGGTGCCCCATGGCACGGTATTGCAATGGCGCCTGATTGAACCGGCCGACAACTTTTTCGACAGCCTGGCCTGCGCCTTGATTTCCATGCAAATCGAGGCCATCGGCATGCTCGAAGACCCCCAGGGCCGCGCCGCCCTCGGCCAACCCGGCGTACCTTCGACCATAACCCGTGCCCTGCCCGCCCTCGAAGACCTGAGCGGACAGTCCTTGTCGCGCGTTCATCAAGTCAACCAGCAAATGCCCGACTGGCTGGCCGACGCCAGTGATGCCGATGCAGCCGCCTATGGCCGTTACCTCATTGACTTGGCCCAGGTGCACACCTCCAACCATGGCCGCTTGTTCCAGGACGGTATTGCACCGATACGCGACTATGCCCGCGCGCAATTGCAAAGCCGGTTCAAGGCCAACAAACAGAGCACCACGCTGAACCCGGACAAGGTCGAAGTCATCATCCAGAGCCCGGTCATCTGGGGCACCTTTGCTGTGCCTGGACAGATCGACGTCACTCGCCGCAACTTGATCGACCTGGCCCTGGAAAATCTCACCGGGCTGCCCACCGGCGAGACCAGCGTGGCGTATAACGGCGGTCCCGCACCTGAATGGCTGACGTACAGCTACCTTAAGGACTTGATTACCCAACTGGATATCGGCGAGCACTATCCGGCGCTGATCAAGCGCACACTGCTCGAAGACCCGGAGCAATCCCAGGCACGGCAGCAGCTCTACACCAGCCACCTGCGTGTGCAGCTGCCGATGCTGGCTCTGCAATGGAAAATCCAGGGGCGCTATGGCCTGGATGAGCTGGGTTACCGCTACGTTGCCGCCGTAATGCAACCTGACGTCCATGACCGCCAATTCGATGGGCAGGAAATCGTCATCCGTCAGTTGGCCTTTATTCCCACCTTGCGCCCCGGGCACGACCAGGATGCGGTGACTAATATGTTCGTGATCGAGCCCCGGTCCGCCGACAAGGGCCCGTGCGTACTGTACCGCCCGCTGCTTGAGCCGATGCTGCGTCAATTCCCCTCGCGGCAAAACCTGCTGTATGCGATCAAACATGATCGGCATCTGCGCGAATCGGTGCTGGCCTGGTTACCCGAAGCATCGCGTTTCAACTACGCACAGTACGTGTTCCCCGGTGCCGTGCCGTCGCCCTGGACACTTGCCCGCGTGCTGATCGAGCCCGCCACCGTGGTGTACATGAGCGGCGCCATTGCCTTGAGCGACGAAGTGCTGGGCAATGACGTACTGGGTACACTCTTCAAGGCCAACGCCAACGCCATGGTGGAGCTGGCGACTCGTCAATCGGTGTCCAACGTGCAAAAACGCTGGGCGACCTTTCGCCGTGCCGGCTGGCAGATTTTCAATGCGACCTTGCCGTTCCTTGGCCCTACGGTGGGAATCGCGGCCTGGATGTGGCAGATCATGGATGACCTGGAAGAGGTCGAGCAGGCAGTCAATGCCGCCGACAAAGCCACGCCCTGGACCTCACTGGTGGACCTGTGGCTCAACCTGGGAATGGCCCTGGCGCTGCATGTGGCCCTGCGTCATCCGTCCGCCCCGGCGACAGACGAAACGCTCAAGCCCAAGGTGCCCGAGGAGCCGCTGTCGAACACCAACACAGAGCAACCGGCGCTGCCTGCGCCCTCTATCACCGCGGTGCAGCTGCCGGACTTGCCCAGCACCGAACTGTTCGCCTCGCATCAGGGCTCCCTGCACGTCAGCGGCGCACTCAGCCGCACCCCCAAGAGCCTGGGCACGTGGCTGGAGAGTTTCAATGTCGAGCGGCCCGCCGAATTGGGTGAGCAGAACAAGCAACCCGGTACCCACCACCACCTGTATCCCGCCGCCAACAAATGGTTCGTACCCGTTGGCAAGCGCTGGTTCGAGGTCAAGGTAGACGCCAACGACAACGTGGTTGTTATCGACCCGGTCATCCCAAACCGCACCGGCCCATTGCTGATCAGTAACAGGGCTGGGCAGTGGTTCGTCGATCCCCGCCTGCGCCTGCGTGGCGGCGGTTTTCGCAACCGTCGGCGCACGGCCAGGCAGCAGAAACCGCCGCGCATTGAAGAACTGCGTAAAAATATTGACCGTTTCCAGATCAACGACCGGGATCGACAACAACAGCTTTCCGATACCCTCGCTGCCATCGGCACAGAGCCTGGGCCCTCCACTGACTTACGCCGTGAAAACTTCATCAGGGATGCGAATCAACGCCTGCTGGAATACGAAGAGCCCATTCGCCAACTCAGGTCCCTGGGCCACATCGACGACGTGCCTGAATACCAGAGCATGATGATTGGCTTCCTGAAAAACCAGTTGGCGCTGACGCGAGCCGCCATTAATGAACAATTGCCCGCTTATCGCGATGCCTTGTCGGGCTCCCTCAATGCGCTCGAATTACCCGCCTCGCTGGAGAGGCGAACCGCCGAGACTATCGCGACCCAGACCCTGGAAATGATCATGCGCCTGGAATACGTGGCTGGCCGCTTCAAGGAACTGGAAAACCTTGGTGTCGAGGGTGCAGAAGCCATCCAATCGACGATGCGTGCCTTGCCCAATATCACGCTCCCCGACCTGAAGGCGCTGCACATCACCCTGATGCGCTATCTGTGTGTCAACGCCGGTAACAGCACAGTGTTGACCCGTGTCCGCGCACAGTTGAGCGATATCATCGACGCCGCTGACCTGCATGTGCAGAGCTTGATTGACATTCTCGGCGAGCCCGAAGACAGCAGCCTGGATGAGCGCATCGAAACGCTCAACAGCCTGGCCGAGCAATTCGACATCGTTGACCATCGCCTGCTGGACCTGCACGCCGATTATCCAGAGCACCTGCAGCGCGACCCCGTGGAAGTATTGCGCCAGCGTATCGAAGAATTTCATCAGCGCACCTTGCACGAACTGGCGCAGCTGTTGCGCCAGCGCAAAGCCCTTGAGCCAAAGCCGGGACCGTCGAAACCGCCAGAGCCGCCTCGACGCAAAATCATCAAGACCCGCTTCAAGGGCATCGTGGTAGGCGAGCCAAGGGAGAGCGAAGCCACGCTGGTGGATGTGAAGGCAACGCTGACCGGCAAGGTGATTGCCACCTTCCACGAAAAAGCCCCAGGAGTCTGGGTCGAGCACAAAAGGGGCCCCTCTGCCCCGTCAAGGCCAAAGCCCGCCAACCTTGGGAAAAGCCTCAACGCCGGGCAGCAATTGCTGGATGATGAGCCGGCCACCACCCGCCGCCTGTTGGCTCACTCGCGTAAACGCGGGCGTATCCCGGTGGAGATCGAAGAGATGTTCCACCAGCATGCGGCCGAGCTGGAGGATGCCGTGCTGACAGTGGAATCCGCCCTGACCCGGCTCAACCTCACCGAAAGCGACCGGCCTTCGGCGGCCAACCTCAACCGCCAGCTCAATGACCGCGCCAAACGCCTCTACGAACTGGGCACTCAGACTCGAATCACTCTGACCAAGCGACAACCTCCCACGGCAGCTCGTGTGAAGTGGTTGCATGATCAAGGGCTGGTGAAGATCGTCAAGACGACCAATCGCCGTCCTTTGAAGGGCCCAGGCAAGAACTACCTGGATGAGTACGAAATCCGCGATAGCCAAAGCAATGCCGCCCTGTGGTATGCACACTTTCACTACGCGTCAACCCAAGCCGAGCTCGAGCACTTTACCGCCGGGCACCTCAAGACTCGCGACCAGCGCAGGCTCGGCGGCAGATTGCAGCGTACGGGCAGCAGCGACCAGGACCAGATCGAAATTTACCGCAGTGAAATCAGTCCGCAGTTGGCCCAGTCACTGTTCTTTGCCCATTGATCTCAGCCCTGCCATGCCACCCGCAATCGCGCCAGCGCTTGGGTAATCGCCGCCTCTGGCACAGCGGCGAACCCCAGTACCAACCCGGCGCGCTGGTCGAGGGGAGTGATCGAGTCTGCCAGCCAATAGTTGCTCAGGCCATTGACCTCGACCCCAGCGGCCAACGCCTGGGCCAGCAATTGCTGCTCACGGGCCAGGCTGTCCAGCCTCACCGTGAGGTGCAACCCTGCCGCCACGTTGGGCAGCGGGCCTAGGCCAGGCAGGTCGCCAGGCCAGCCGGCGAGCAAAGCGTTGCGTCGGCTCAAAGCCGCACGACGCATGCGTCGGATATGCCGCTGGAAATGCCCGGCGGCCATGAACTCGGCCATCACCGCCTGGGTGCTGACCTCCGAATGACGCATGTCCACCGCGCGACGCTGGGCGAAGGCGTCCACCAACGCCGCAGGCAATACCAGGTAACCCAGGCGCAAGGCCGGGAACGCCACCTTGCCGAAGGTGCCGACGTACAGCACGCGCCCGCTGCGATCCAGGGCTGCCAGTGGCGAAAGCGGCGCACCGCTGTAGCGGTACTCTCCGTCGTAATCATCTTCAACCACCCAACCGCCCGTGCGTTGCGCCCAGGCCAGCAGCTCCAGGCGACGCGCCAGGCTCATCACCACGCCCAACGGGTACTGGTGGGAAGGCGTGACATACGCCACCCGGCAATCGCCCAGGGCATTGAGCGCCTGGCAGTCGATACCTTCGTCGTCCACCGGCACGCCGTGCAGTCGCCCGCCGGCCAAAGCGAACGCGTGGCCCGCTGCGCGATAGCCCGGGTTTTCCACTGCAACGCTGTCCCCCGGCTCCACCAGCAGCTGTGCACAAAGGCTGATCGCCTGCTGAGCGCCACTGGTGATCACTATTTGCTCAGCACTGCATTGCATGCCCCGCGAGCTGCGCAAGTACGCGGCGATCAACCCGCGCAGACGGCCATCCCCCGCCGGGTCGCCATAGCACAGGTGTTGCAGGTCAGGTTTGCGCCAGAACCCCGCACTCAGCTTGGCCCACACCTCGAACGGAAACAGATCGAAGGCCGGCACTCCCACGCGAAATGCCCGGGGTGGTCCTGACGGCGGCTGGGGCAGGTGGTGATTTTTTACCCGGTCCAAACCCGCACTATGGATAACTTCATCTTCCAGATTCCCGGGCAAATTCGTCCATTTTGTGGATAAAGTTGGGGATAAGCCTGTTGATAACCTTGTGGATACTTTTGTGGATAGTTTTTTTGGCGTAGGTAATAGAGCGACGTAAGTGCCATCTCCGACTCGGCTCTCGATAAAGCCCTCGGCATACAGTTGGTCATAGGCACGTATTACGCTGTTGCGCGAAATCGCCAACGCCGCGGCCAAGTCACGGGTAGCGGGCAACCGCGTGCCACTCACCAGCCGCCCGTCCAGCACCCGCTGGCTCAATGCTTCATAGAGTTGGCGCGTCAGGCCCAGGCGGCGATCCAGCTCAATGCCGGCGGGGTTGAATGACAGCGGCGGTGTAGTGGGCGACATATTGGACCTATGAAATGGGCGCTAGATGGCTCTTACAACGAACCATTAGCCTGCCTAGGATGCAGGCATTCGCCAAGGAAAATTTCCATGTACACACCTCGCGCCTTTGCCCTCGACGATTTGCCTGAAATCCACCAACTGATCCAGCACACCCGCCTGGCGCAATTGGTAACCTTTGGTGAGCAAGGCCTGCAGGCCAGCCACCTGCCGCTGCTGCTCAACCCCGATGAAGGCCCCCATGGCACCCTCTACGGGCACTTGGCCAAGGCCAACCCGCAGTGCAAAGACCTGCAAGACGGCAGCGAAGCGTTGGTGATCTTTGCCGGCGCCGACGCCTACATCAGCCCGTCGTTCTACCCGGCCAAGGCCGAGCACGGCAAAGTAGTGCCCACCTGGAACTACATCGCCGTGCATGCCTATGGCAAGCCCGAAGCGTTTACCGACGCCGAGCGCTTGTTGGCCGTGGTTACTGCATTGACTGATCGCCATGAAGGCAAGCGTGCACAGCCGTGGAAAGTCAGCGACGCCCCGGCCAACTACATTGACAGCATGCTCAAGGCCATCGTCGGCTTTGCCCTGCCGATCGAACGTGTGGTGGGCAAGCGCAAACTCGGCCAGAACCGCAGTCAGGCTGACATGAACGGCATTCGCGAGGGCTTGGCCACCAGCCTCGACGTGCGCGACCAGACCCTCGCACGCTTTATGCCCCAAGGAGTTTCAGAATGAGCCCGATCGACATCCGCCCCGTCACCGCCACTGATCACGCCGCCTGGTTGGCGCTGTGGCAAGCGTATTTGCAGTTCTACAACACTGAACTGCCGGACGCCGTCAGCCTCAGCACCTGGCAGCGCTTGATCGACGCCAGCGAGCCGACCCACTCGGCCCTGGCCTGGCAAGACGGCAAGGCCGTGGGCATGGTCAACTTCATCTACCACCGCTCCAACTGGAGCATCGAGAATTCCTGTTACCTACAGGATTTGCTGGTAACACCGGCCCAGCGCGGCAGCGGCGTGGGTCGCCAGTTGATCGAGTACGTCTACGCCACCGCCAAGGCCGATGGTTGCTGCAAGGTGCATTGGCTGACCCACGAGACCAACGCCACCGCTATCCAACTCTACGAACGCATCGCCGAACGCCCAGGTTTCATCCAATTTCGCCAAGGTCTTTAAGGAGCGCAATATGTCCACTTCCCTCGCCGACTGGAAAGGCGTCCCGGCCCCCACGGTTCAACTGCTCGAAGGGCGCTTTATCCGCCTGGAAAAACTCGACCCGGCGCGCCATGGCGATGACCTGTTCAACGCCCTGCAAGGCCCGGGCGCCGACCCAAAGCTATGGGACTATTTACCCTACGGCCCCTTCCCTGAGCGCAACGCGTTCGATGCCTGGCTGAATAATCACGCGGCCCATAGCGACCCGTATTTTTTCAGCGTGATTGATCGCACAACTGGCCAGGTCCAGGGCATCCTCAGCTTGATGTCGATCGTGCCCGAGCAAGGCCGCATCGAGATCGGCCATGTCACCTTCGGTGCTCCGATGCAACGCTCGCCCAAAAGCACCGAGGCGGTGTACCTGTTGGCCAAGTACGCCTTCGAGCAGGGCAATCGCCGCCTGGAATGGAAGTGCAACAACGCCAACGCCCGCTCCAAGTATGCGGCCGAGCGCTTGGGCTTCAGCTTTGAAGGCGTGTTCCGCCAGCATACGGTGGTCAAGGGCAAGAACCGGGATACCGCGTGGTATTCGATCATCGATTCGGAATGGCCTAAAGTGGGCGCGGGATTTGAGACCTGGTTGTCGGAAGCGAACCAGAGCGGCTCGGGCCAGCTGAAAACCCTGGCCGAATGCCGGACCTAGGCCTCATAACCAATACAAAACCAAATGTGGGAGGGGCTTGCCCCTCCCACACTTTGAAGTGCGGTAAATCAGTTGGTCAGGCGCTGCGCCAGCACCGCAATATGCTCCGGCCCGATACCACAGCACCCACCCAAATGGCTGGCGCCACGCGCCTGCCAATCAGCAGCCCAATGCAGGTAACCTGGCGGGTCGAGATCGTCGCGTAACGGGTCCAGGCCGTCGTTGGCCGTGGCTTCCTTGGGTTGCGGCGGGAAGGCATTGGCGTAGGCGCCGATCTGGGTCGCTACACCCAATCGCTTAAAGGTTTCACGCGCCGCATCAATGGCCGCGCCGATCACTTCCGGCTGGCTGCAATTGAACAGCAACACCTGCACACCCAACTGCGCGGCGGCCTCGGCCGCCTCGGTCACTGGCTCGCCGGAGCGCAGGCGTGGTACGTCGTCGGTGTCTTCGTCTTTCAAGGTGAACGACAGCCAGAACGGTTTGCCGTCCTGCGGCAGGCCCGCATGGATGGCTCGTGCCTCAACGATTGAGCTCTGGGTTTCCGCCAGCCACAGGTCGACGTGAGGCGCCAGGCCTTGCACCAGTGGTGTCAGCAACTCACTGACCCGTTCGGCCTGGAACAAGTCGGGGCGATAGGAGCCAAACAGCGGTGGTAATGAACCGGCGACCTGTACCGCCTTACCGGATGCCTGCACCGCCCGTCGCGCCAACTCACCGGCCAGTGCGGCCAGCGCCTGGCCTTCTTGCGCGAACCGCGCTTCGCCGATATGAAACGGCACCACTGCATAGCTATTGCTGGTAATCACATTGGCACCGCTGTCGATATAGGCCGCATGCACGGCCTCCACCGCTTGCGGCGCTTCGCTCAAGGCCAGGGCCGACCATTCCGGCTGGCGGAACGGCGCGCCACGGCGCTGCAGTTCACGGCCCATGCCGCCATCGAGAATTACTGTGTTAGCTGCGCCCATATGCTTTTTACTCATATGCTTATGAAAATAACTCACTATGAGAGTCGTTCTTATAACTATTTAATGCGTACCATTCGGTTAATAACAACCCCTTTTTGTATTCAGGTGCTCGATTTTGAAATTCAGACTGCTGCAGGCCCTCGGCCTGACAATGTTGGCCGCTTCCACTCAAGCCTTTGGCGGCGTCACCCTGGACCGTATCGAGCAGAAAAAAGAGTTGGTCGGCGTGCTGATGGAAAGCTATCCGCCGTTTTCATTTCTAAACGAGCAGAACCAGCTCGACGGTTTCGACGTGGACGTGGCCAAGGCCGTGGCACAAAAACTGGGGGTGAAGCTGCGCCTGGAAACGCCGTCGTGGGACGTGATCGCCGCCGGCCGCTGGAGCGGGCGCTACGACATTTGTATCTGCTCCATGACCCCGAGCAAGGCGCGTGCCGAGGTGTTCGACTTCCCGGTGCAATACTATGCCTCGCCCGCCGTGATCGTGGTCAACGCCAAGGATGATCGTATCCACGAAGCCAAAGACCTGAGCGGCAAGAAAGTCGGCCTCACCAGTGCCTCCAGCTACGAAAGTTATCTGAACAAGAACCTGGTGATCGAGGGCGCCGAAGATACCCAGCTGCAGTACCCGTTCGAAGATGTGCAGATCGCCCCGTACGACACCGACAACGTAGCGTTCCAGGACCTCGGCCTGGGTGCGGGCGTGCGCCTGGATGCGATCCTTACCAATCTGGTGACCGCGCAGCCGCGCCTGACGCAAGATAAACGCTTCAAGCTCGCCGGCACGCCGTTGTATTCGGAGCCCAACTCGGTAGCCATCGAGAAAGGCGACGCGCAATGGGACAGCAAAGTGCGTGAGGTCTTCGCCCAGCTCAAACAGGACGGCACCTTGAGCAAGCTGTCGCAAAAATGGATCGGCGCCGACATCAGCCAATGAGCTTTCGTTTACGGCTTTACCTGACCTGGGCGGTACTGTTTGCCCTGTTTGCCAGTTTCTTCCTGAGCTTTGACCTGAAGTTCTCGATCATCCTCGACAAGCTGCCCAACCTGGTCGGTCTGCACCTTGCACCCAATGGCTTTCTGCAAGGTGCGGCGCTGACACTGTTCCTGTGCCTGTGCGCCATAGTTGCCTCATCGGTGCTGGGCTTTATCACAGCGCTGGGGCGTCTGTCGAAAAGCGCAGTGGCGTTTGGCATTGCCAGTTTCTACGCCTCGTTCTTTCGTGGCACGCCGCTGCTGATCCAGATCCTGCTGATTTACCTGGGCCTGCCGCAGTTGGGCCTGGTGCCAGGCGCCATCGTCGCCGGGATCATTGCGTTGTCGCTGAACTATGGCGCCTACCTGAGCGAGATTTTCCGCGCCGGCATCCTCGGCGTCCCCCATGGTCAACGCGAAGCCGCGCTGGCCCTGGGCATGCGCGACAGGGAGATCTTCTGGCACGTCACCTTGCCCCAGGCGATGCGCACCATCATCCCGCCAGCCACCAACCAGTTCATCTCGATGCTCAAGGATTCGTCGTTGATTTCGGTAATGGGGGTATGGGAAGTGATGTTCCTGGCGCAGTCCTATGGTCGCTCCAGCTACCGCTATATCGAGATGCTCACCACGGCGGCGATTATTTACTGGGTGATGTCACTGGCCCTGGAGCTGATCCAGGCGCGCATGGAACGGCATTTCGGCAAGGGTTATGTGCGCCGCGGTTGAAGCTCAGGACCTATGGCGCTCTGCCTTGGCTACGTTCAGCGATTTTACGGTCTGATATTGCTGTCGAGCCCATGAGTTTTTAATCGCATCTCACCGAAGACAACTCCCGCAAGCCAGCGGTCACTGGCCTGACATTTATCGTCCCGCGCCCCCGCTAAATTCCCGGCCTCATTCATCAGAGGTTGGGAATTCATGCCCTTTACACCCCAAAGAATCGCGATAGTCATCAGCCTTGCGGCAACCGCCAGTTTTCAACCCGTGCACGCGCGCGGCGATATCGAATATCGGTCGCCCTACGACGCGGCTCCCGCTCAGTGGGAGTTCATGTCCGGGTTCGGGGCCCCGCCCATTCCACCGCCTTTCGACGGTTTCCTTACGCAGCAGGCCACCTCGCACAACGGTCTACAGGTCGCCAAGGTGCTGGAACCGGCCTTGATTCGACTGGTTGCATCCGGCCAGATGAGCGCCGAAGAGCTCAAGGATATGCAGAAGAAACTCGACCAACTAAGCAAACAGCCCGGAGGCATCGGTGCAGCCCTTGAGCAATTGGCCGCCAGCCAAAACGCCAACCTGGCCGCCGCGACCCAGCGCACCACGCAACACCTGAGCAGCCAATTGCTCTCCACTTTGCGCACACTGCCCACTGAAGACGACGGCCACTTCTGGGTGCAGGGCCTGGGTAACGGTGGCAGCCTTGATTCACAGCACGGCAGTGCTGGCCTGAAACACGATACCCAGGGCCTGCTGCTGGGCGCCGACTGGGCAGTCGACTCAGCCTGGCGAGTGGGCGTCATGGGCGCCAAAACCTCCGGCCGCTTCGATGCTGCGCGTTTTGCCGCTGATCTGGACAGCTGGCACCTGGGCGGCTATGCCGTGCGCCAGGATGGCCCTTTGGCCTTGCGCATGGGGGCGATCTACAGCAAGCATGCCGGCCAGAACAAACGCAACGTCAGCCTTCTGAATCACACGGAGTCGCTCAAGAGCAGCTACAACGCCCACAGTCAAACGCTGTTCTCCGAACTTGGCTATCAACTGGGCAGTGGCGATTCCAGTGTCGAACCTTTCGTCGGCCTGGGCTACCAGCGCTACCAACGCGAACGCTTCAAAGAGAGCGGCGGCCGAACCGCGTTGAATGTCGGCCCACAGACCCAGCGAAACCTGAACAGCACCCTCGGCCTGCGCGTAGCGACGGTGTATCGGTTCGACAACAAGATGAGCCTCACACCCCACCTGAGCACCAGTTGGAAACACCTCTATGGCGACGTCAGCAGCCAGGTCAACCAGTCTTCGCGCCATGCGCCAGCCCTGATCGATGCATTCACCATCACTGGCACCGCCCTGGATCGCGACAGCCTGGACCTGCAAGCGGGTCTGGACCTGGCCTTCTCGACCCAACACAGTATCGGCCTGACCTATACCAGCCAAAGCGGCAACCACGGTCGAGACCAAGGTTTGATGGGGCAGTGGAAGGTGAGCTTCTAACGCTGCCGAACGCTGAATAACGGGCGAAAAAAAGGGGAGCACCTGCCCCCCCGAGGATTAAACGTTAGTCTCGAAGGCTGTAATCAGCCTTCGATCTCGATCAGGATTTCGCCAGGGTTGACCCGGTCGCCCTTGGCCACATGAACGGCGGTCACCTTGCCGGCAATCGCTGCCTGCACTTCGGTTTCCATCTTCATGGCTTCGGTAATCAGTACCGCCTGGCCAGCCTTGACCACATCGCCTTCCTTGACCAGCACGTCGACGATATTGCCCGGCATCGCCGTGCTCACATGGCCCGGCTCGGTGGCGTGCTTGCGTTTGCTGCCGCCGCTGCTGACAAACTCGTTGAGCGGTTCGAACACCACTTCTTCCGGCATGCCGTCGATGGACAGGTAGAAGTGGCGCTTGCCTTCGGCCTTCACCCCCACGCCGGTAATGTCGACGCGGTAGCTTTCGCCATGGACATCGATGACGAATTCGGTCGGCACACCTTCGCCACCGGCACGGGCCACGCCACCGGCTTCCGGAATCGGCAGCAGCACTTCGGGTGCCAGGGTGCCGGCGTCGCGCTCTTCAAGGAATTTACGCCCAATGTCCGGGAACATGGCGTAGGTCAGCACGTCTTCCTCAGACTTGGCCAACGCGCCGATTTCGCCGCGCAGTTTGGTCATTTCCGGCTTGAGCAAATCGGCCGGACGCACGTCGATCACTTCTTCGCTGCCGATGGCCTGGCGACGCAGTTTCTCGTTCACGGTGCCGGGCGCCTTGCCATAGCCGCCTTGTAGATAGAGCTTCACTTCGTTGGTGATGGTCTTGTAACGCTCGCCGGCCAGCACGTTGAAGAACGCTTGGGTGCCGACGATCTGCGAGGTCGGGGTGACCAGCGGGGGGAAGCCCAGGTCTTCACGCACACGGGGGATTTCGGCCAGCACTTCACTCATGCGATTGAGGGCGCCCTGCTCTTTCAACTGGTTGGCCAGGTTGGAAATCATCCCGCCCGGCACCTGGTTGACTTGCACGCGGGTGTCGACGGCGGTGAATTCGCTTTCGAACTGGTGGTACTTTTTGCGCACGGCGTAGAAGTACAGGCCGATCTCCTGCAGCAGCTCCAGATCCAGGCCCGTGTCGAATTCGCTGCCTTTAAGCGCCGCGACCATTGACTCGGTACCCGGGTGGCTGGTGCCCCAGGCGAAGCTGGAGATGGCGGTGTCGATATGATCGGCACCGTTTTCGATGGCCTTGAGTTGGCACATCGCAGCCAAACCGGCGGTGTCGTGGGAATGGATAAAAATCGGCAGGTTCTGTTCGGCTTTCAGCGCCTTGACCAGTTCGCCGGTGGCGTACGGGGTCAGCAGGCCGGCCATGTCCTTGATCGCGATCGAGTCGCAACCCATGGATTCCAACTGCTTGGCCTGGGCCACGAAGGCCTCGACGGTGTGCACCGGGCTAGTGGTGTAGGCGATGGTGCCCTGGGCATGCTTACCAGCGGCTTTGACAGCTTCGATGGCCACGCGCAGGTTACGCACGTCGTTCATGGCGTCGAAGATACGGAACACGTCGATACCGTTAACCGCCGCCTTGGCCACGAAAGCCCTTACCACGTCATCGCTGTAGTGGCGGTAACCCAGCAGGTTCTGGCCGCGCAGCAGCATTTGCAGGCGCGTGTTGGGCAACGCCGCGCGCAGTTGGCGCAGGCGCTCCCACGGGTCTTCCTTGAGGAAGCGCACGCAGGCATCGAAGGTCGCGCCGCCCCAGACTTCCAGGGACCAGTAGCCGACTTTGTCGAGCTTGTCGCAGATCGGCAGCATGTCGTCGGTGCGCATGCGGGTGGCCAGCAACGATTGGTGGGCGTCGCGCAGGATGGTGTCGGTTACGAAGATCTTTTTAGTCATTGGAATGTTCCTCACAGGCCTGCGTGGGCGGCGATGGCGGCGGCGATGGCCAGGGCCAGCTCTTCGGGTTTGCGCTTAATCGAGTAGTTGGTCAGCTCAGGATGGCTTTCCACGAAACTGGTGTTGAACTGGCCACTGCGGAATTCCGGGTTGCGCAGGATTTCCTGGTAGTAGGCGGCGGTGGTCTTCACGCCTTGCAGGCGCATGTCGTCCAGGGCTCGCAGGCCGCGGTCCATGGCCTCTTCCCAGGTCAACGCCCACACCACCAGTTTCAGGCACATGGAGTCGTAGAACGGCGGGATGGTGTAGCCGGTGTATATCGCCGTGTCGGTGCGTACGCCGGGGCCGCCGGGTGCGTAGTAACGGGTGATCTTGCCGAAGCTGGGCAGGAAGTTGTTCTTCGGGTCCTCGGCGTTGATACGGAACTGCAACGCAAAGCCACGATGCTGGATATCTTCCTGTTTCACCGACAGCGGCAGGCCCGACGCGATGCGAATCTGCTCGCGCACGATATCGATCCCGGTGATTTCTTCGGTGATGGTGTGTTCCACCTGCACCCGGGTGTTCATCTCCATGAAGTACACCTCGCCCTCGGCGAGCAGGAACTCCACGGTGCCGGCGTTCTCGTAGCCCACGGCCTTGGCGGCGCGCACCGACAGGTCGCCGATGTAGGCGCGCTGTTCGGGGGTCAGCTGAGGGCTTGGGGCAATTTCGATGAGCTTCTGGTTACGACGCTGGATCGAGCAATCACGCTCGAACAAATGCACCACGTTGCCAAAGCTGTCACCGAGGATCTGCGCCTCGATGTGCTTGGGATTGACGATGCATTTTTCCAGGAACACTTCCGCCGAACCGAACGCCTTGGTGGCTTCGGAGATAACGCGGGGGAAGGCTTGTTCAAGTTCTTCGCGGCTGTTGCAACGACGGATGCCACGACCGCCGCCACCAGAAGTGGCCTTGAGCATCACCGGGTAACCGATGCGGTCGCCTTCAGTAAGCGCTTCGTGGATATCGGCGACGTTGCCTTCAGTACCGGGAGTGACCGGCACACCGGCCTTGATCATGCTGCGGCGCGCTTCGGTCTTGTCGCCCATGCGACGGATCACTTCGGCCGACGGGCCAATGAACTTGATCCCGCGTTCGGCGCAAATGTCCGCCAGTTCAGCATTTTCTGACAGGAAGCCGTAGCCGGGGTGCAGGGCGTCGCAACCGGTTTCCACGGCCAGGTTCACCAGCTTGCGCGGGTTCAGGTAGCCGGCCAGGGGCTCGGCACCAATGCTGTGAGCCTCGTCGGCACGCTTGACGTGCAACGCGTGGCGGTCGGCGTCCGAGTAGACCGCGACCGAGCGAATGCCCATCTCGGCGCAGGCACGTACGATTCGTACGGCAATTTCACCACGGTTGGCGATCAGGATCTTTTTTATCACTTGGAAATTCCCTTGAGCCGATTGCTGCGTCTTCGACCTGATGGAACTGGTCGGCGCGTGACCAAATGTTTCATGACAGTCGCGAGACACACACTAAGCCCGCCAAGGGATTAACAAAAATCAATAATTATTGGGTCATGCATAAGCAAAGACTTATAGTTGGCTGAATAGCCTGGGGTGAAGGGATCTAAATAATGCGTAAGTCACTGATGAGACTGACATTACGTCAATTGCAGATCTTTCATGAAGTCTGCGATCTGCGCTCCTACAGCCGCGCGGCCGAGGAAATGTCCCTGACGCAACCCGCCGTCAGCCTGCAGATTCGTCAGCTGGAAGAGCTGATCGGCCAGCCGCTGTTCGATTATGTCGGTAAAAAGCTCTACATGACCGAGGCCGCCGAAGCCCTGCAACGGGCCAGCCGCGATATCTTCGGGCGCCTGGAAAACCTCGACATGCAGCTATCGGACATGCAGGGCTCGCTGCAGGGCCAGCTGAAACTGGCGGTGGAATCGAGCGCCAAGTATTTCGTGCCGCACCTGTTTGCCGCCTTCAAGCGCCAGCACCCGGAGGTGCAACTGCACTTGACGGTCGTCAATCGTGCCCAGGTAATCCGCAGGCTTTCAGACAACCGCGACGATTTGGTGATCATGTCCATGGTGCCTCAGGACATGGGCCTGGAATTCCTGCCGTTTCTCAACAACCCAATTGTCGCCGTGGCACTGCCGGATCATCCGTTGAGCCTGCAAGGGCCGTTGCGTCTGCAAGACCTGGAGCCTTACACACTGCTGATCCGCGAGCCAGGTTCCGGCACGCGGCTGGCCTGCGAGGAATACTTCAAGGAAAAACGCGTGCACTTCACCCAGACAGTGGAAGTGGCCTCGGCCGAGGCGCAGCGTGAGTGCGTGGCCGCAGGTTTGGGCGTGGCCCTGCTGACGCGCCACGCCTTGAACCTGGAACTGGCCACCGGCGGGCTCAAGGAGCTGCCGGTGGAAGAACTGCCGCTGTACCGCAGCTGGTGCCTGGTGCAGGCCAAGGCTAAACGCCTGTCACCAGTGGCCCATGCGTTCCTGGGCTTTATTCGCAGCGAACGGGTGCAGATCAGCGCGCTGGCTGAGCGTTTCGCTGGGCGGCCACGGGTGCCTGCCAATGGAGTTCCGGGTAGTCAGTGATGCTCTGGAGCAACTGGCGCTCTTCGCAACGGTCTTCGATGGCGCGACGGAACGCCATGCGGCGCTGGTCTTCCTGCTGACGACGGGTCTTGACGGTGCTGTTGCTGTCTTCGTAGTGCCGGGTCATTTGGAGTCTCCCAATGCGAGTACGGGGGAGTACAGGGTGGACGCGCGGGATGACGGGGCGATGACAGCCTCATGAAGATTCTGGATGCATGGAGAATCTAATGTGGGAGGGGGCTTGCTCCCGATAGCGGAGTTTCAGTCACAGATTCATTGACTGACCTACTGCTATCGGGAGCAAGCCCCCTCCCACATTGAGTTCTATGTGCAGGTATTTAGTCGTCGAGGGCTTTGACGGATTTGGGCGACAGGCGCAGGCTGCGCAAGCTGCGCTTGACGCTCTTGAGGTGGTTGACCAGGCTCGGGCCACGGGCCATGGCCACGCCCATCGCCAGCACGTCGATCACCACCAGGTGAGCGATGCGCGAGGTCAGCGGCGTATAGATTTCGGTGTCTTCATGCACGTCGATCGCCAGGTTCACCGTGGACAGTTCCGCCAATGGCGTCTGGCTCGGGCACAGGGTAATCAGCGAAGCGCCGCTTTCACGCACCAGGTTGGCGGTGATCAGCAAATCTTTGGAACGACCGGACTGGGATATACAGATCGCCACGTCAGTGGGCTTCAAGGTCACTGCCGACATTGCCTGCATGTGCGGGTCGCTGTAGGCCGCAGCCGTCAGCAGCAGGCGAAAGAACTTGTGCTGGGCATCGGCCGCCACCGCGCCCGAGGCACCAAAGCCATAGAACTCGACGCGCTGGGCCTGGGACATGGCAGTCACCGCCTTTTGCAGCTCCACCGGGTCAAGCTTCTCGCGCACTTCCATCAGGGTATGCAAGGTGGTGTCGAAGATTTTCAGGCTGTAGTCAGCGACGGAGTCGTCTTCATGAATCGCAAACTGGCCAAAGCTCGCGCCGGCCGCCAGGCTCTGTGCCAGCTTGAGTTTCAGATCCTGGAACCCGGAGCAGCCAATGGCGCGGCAGAAGCGCACGATGGTCGGCTCACTGATGCCCACGCTGTGGGCCAGGTCGGCCATGGAACTGTGCATCACGGCCGCAGGATCAAGCAGCACATGATCGGCAACCTTGAGTTCCGATTTGCGTAACAGGTGGCGCGACTGGGCGATATGTTGCAACAGGTTCAAAGGGCAGGACTCTTGTTATTGGCAGGCGCCAGGGATGTAGCAAGCTTGTAGTTATACTACAAGAATTCTCGTTTTGCCCGTTCGATGCATCACTAAATCGCCCTGTTCCCCCTCTGGTTTCAGCGGGCAGGCGCTATGTAGCCATAAATTCGGCCTACGCTGCGTTAAGAAAAATCTGCATTTTTGCGTAACAAATCCGCCAGCCCTTCGGCCGGCATCGGCTGGCTGATCAGATAACCCTGCACTTCATCGCACTGCTCACCGCGGAGAAACTCCAGCTGCTGCTGATCTTCCACGCCTTCGGCCACGACCTTGAGCGCCAACCCATGGGCCATGGCGATGATTGCACGGGTGATCGCCGCATCCTCACGCCCCTGGCCAAGGCCACGGATAAAGGTCTGGTCGATCTTCACGTAGTCCACCGGAATGCGCTTGAGGTAGCTCAGGGACGAATAACCCGTGCCAAAGTCATCGATGGCCAGTTTCACCCCCAGGTCGCGCAACTGCTGGAAGGTGGCGATGATGTGTTCAACGCTGTCGAGCAACTGGCTTTCAGTCAGCTCCAGCTCCAGGTATTGCGGGTCCAGGCCGGTTTCTTCCAGGACCTGGCGCACCAGACTGACCAGCTTGCCCTGGCGCAACTGATGCACCGACAAGTTGACTGATACCCGAATCGGCGCGAGCCCCTGGCGCTGCCACTCACAAGCCTGCCAACACGCCTGGCGCAGCACGAACTCGCCCAACGGCACGATCAAGCCGGTTTCTTCGGCCAGGCCGATAAAGTCCCCCGGCGGCACCATGCCCCATTGCGGATGCTCCCAGCGGATCAGCGCCTCGGCGGCATTCAGCTTGCCGGTGGCCAGGCACAGTTTGGGCTGGTAGAACACACTCAAATGACGCTCTTCGATGGCTTTACGCAGGTGATTTTCCAGCTGCAAACGCTCCAGGGTGCTGGCTTGCAGGCTGTCGGTGTAAAACTGGAAATTATTCCCGCCCAAGTGCTTGGCGTGTTGCATGGCCATATTTGATTGGCTGACCAATGCAGAAATTTCCCGCGCATTATCCGGCAGCAGACTGACCCCCATTGAGGCGCTGACCACCAGCTCATGCCCCTCCACCGTCACCGGTACACGCAGTTTTGCCAGCAGCCGCGTCGCCACCCGTGCCAGGCTCGACAGGTTGCCGTAGGCGTCGAAGAGCACGGCAAACTCGTCACCGGACAGGCGCGCAATGGTGTCGGCTTCAGGCAACGCGTTGATCAAACGCCGGGCCATTTTCTGCAATAACTGGTCGGCCACTTCATGGCCCAAGCTGTCATTGAGCAACTTGAAGCGGTCCAGGTTGATATGCAGCAGCGCCAGGCTGCGCCCGCCCTGACGCACACGCTGGTGGGCCTCGCGCAGGCGTTCGCGAAACAGCGAGCGGTTGGCCAGGCCGGTCAGTTCATCGTAGTGAGTGAGGTAGCGCATACGCTCCTCGGATTCACGCCGCGCCGAAAGATCGGCGAAAAAACCCACGATATGGCTGACGTTTCCCCGAACATCGCGCACTACGTTCAGTTGCAGCCACTGCGGGTAGAGCTCGCCGTTCTTGCGCGTTTCCACCAACTCGCCCTGCCAGGTACCGTGGCTGAGCAGCGCCTGGCGGATCACCGGGAAGTGGCGTCGCGCATCGCGGCTGCTGGGCAGTTCCACCACATTGCGGCCAAGCATGTCGTCGATGTCAAAACCGGTGACACGGCTGAATGCCTGGTTCACCGCGATCAGCACGTACTCGGGATCGAGGATCACGATGCCTTCGCTGGCCGCCTCGAACACCGTCGAGGCGAGCCGTTGCTGTTCTTCCAGCGCCTTACTCGCGCTGATATCTCGGCGCGTACCGAGCATGCGGGTCACGCGGCCGTTGGGCGCACGCTCCACCGCACGGCCACGGTCCTGGATCCACACCCAATGCCCGTCACCATGGCGCACCCGGTATTCCACCTGATAGTCCTCGCTACGGCCTTTGAGATGCTCCACCAGCGCACGCTTGAGCAGCGGCAGGTCGTCGGGGTGCAGCCGCGGCTTGAGGTGGCTGAGCATCGCCGTGACGTACTCGGGCTCCAGGCCGAACAGCTCCTTGAGTTGGGTGTGGTGGACTTCGTCGGTTTGCAGGTTCCAATCCCAAAGACCCAGTTCGCTGGCTTGCAGGGCCATGGCCAGGCGCGCTTCGCTTTTATTCAGGGCAAGGCTGGCGGCATCCAGCTCCTGGCTGCGTCGCGCCATACCGTCTTGGAGGCCGACCTGGGCGTCGCGCAAGTCCTGTTCAACCTGGCGGCGCTGCTCGACTTCACGCACCAGCTCCAGGTTCAACTGTTCGCTGCGCTGCTGAGACTGTTGCAAATGCTCGATCAAGGCCTGGTTCTGAAATCGTCGCAACAGCCCGCGCTGAATCAGCCGGTTGACCTGCCAGGCCACCAGGCTCAGGGACGCCAGCAGGATCAGGCCGAGCACACCCCAGCCCTGCTGCTGGGCCGTGCCATTCCAGAACAGATAGACGATGGCCGGCACCAGGCACGGCAAGACAAACGACAGGAAGGCCCACAGGCTCACGGCATAGGCCACGCTGGCCGACAATGAAGCGGCGCCGATCAGGCCAAACACCCAGGCCTGATGCATGAAGCTGTCGGCAGGTACCAAGGCGATGGCCGCGACAGAAAGCGTCAAGCCACTGACCGCCGAACCGAGCATGAACATACGCCGCCACACCGGCTGGGCCTGACGGCTGGGCATCGCCGAATCAAAGGCCGCCACCTGAATCACACGCATCGCCACCACGGCCAGTAGCCAGAGCAACCAAATGCTGTCGAGCAGGTATTGCTGGGGGTTCCAAAGCAACCAGGCGCAGACCAGGCCATTGACCAGCATCAGCAGCGTCGGCAGCAATGAGCCCTGATATAGCAGGCGTGTGCGCTCGACCGCCATTTGGGTTGCATAGTGTTTACGGATGACCTGCGCCGGCGCCGCCGAGGGGCCGAACAGGTCGGTGCTAAGGGTCATAGGCGGTGTTCTTATAATGGTGAGCCCGAAACGTCGACGGAGCATACACAAGCAGGCGCCTGCACCAAACTGCTCCAGGTCATAAAAACCCCGCCAAGATCGGCCGCAAACCTTTGGCCCAGACGGCTTGAGCGAGACGCGGCGCGGGCTGCGGCCGATGACCAACCGGTCATCCCCCTCGGCAGAATGTCTGCCCGGTCGACAGCGCTCCGGATGTTTTGCGTCGACCACCTGGCATTGGGATTTGCCCGAGCCCCCTTAGGCCCATAGAATGCGTCGATGCGCGATGATCTCTCACTTTTGTTGAACTCCCTCAACGATGCCCAACGCCAGGCCGTAGCGGCCCCCGTTGGCCGTCAGTTGGTCCTGGCCGGTGCTGGCTCCGGTAAAACCCGAGTGCTGGTGCACCGTATCGCCTGGTTGATCCAGGTCGAAAACGCGTCCCCGCACTCCATCTTGTCGGTGACCTTTACCAACAAGGCCGCTGCCGAGATGCGCCATCGTATCGAGCAGTTGATGGGCATCAGCCCGGCCGGCATGTGGGTGGGCACTTTCCACGGCCTGGCGCACCGCCTGTTGCGGGCGCATTGGCAGGAAGCGGGGCTGAGCCAGACCTTCCAGATTCTCGACAGCGACGACCAGCAACGCCTGGTCAAGCGCGTGATCCGCGAACTGGGCCTCGACGAACAGCGTTGGCCGGCGCGCCAGGCCCAATGGTTTATCAATGGTCAGAAGGACGAGGGCCTGCGCCCGCAGCATATCCAGGCCAGCGGCGATCTGTTCCTGGCTACCATGCGCAGCATTTATGAAGCCTACGAGGCGGCGTGTTTGCGTGCAGGCGTGATCGACTTCTCCGAACTGTTGCTGCGCGCCCTCGACCTGTGGCGTGACAACCCCGGTTTGCTGGCCCATTACCAGAAGCGCTTCCGCCATATCCTGGTGGACGAGTTCCAAGACACCAACGCCGTGCAGTACGCCTGGTTGCGCCTGCTGGCCAAGGGCGGCGACAGCCTGATGGTGGTGGGTGATGACGACCAGTCGATCTACGGCTGGCGCGGCGCGAAAATCGAGAACATCTACCAGTACTCCGAAGATTTCCCGGACGCGGTGACCATTCGCCTGGAGCAGAACTACCGCTCCACCGCCGGGATCCTCAAGGCTGCCAATGCCTTGATCGCCAACAACACCGGGCGCCTGGGCAAAGAGCTGTGGACCGACGGCGGCGAAGGCGAAGCGATCAACCTGTACGCGGCGTTCAACGAGCACGATGAAGCGCGCTACGTGGTGGAAACCATCGAAAGCGCGCTGAAAACCGGCCTGGCGCGCAGCGATATCGCGATCCTGTACCGTTCCAACGCCCAGTCGCGGGTACTGGAAGAAGCCTTGCTGCGCGAGCGTATCCCCTACCGCATCTACGGCGGCCAGCGCTTTTTCGAACGTGCCGAAATCAAGAACGCCATGGCCTACCTGCGCTTGCTGGAAGGCCGTGGCAACGATGCGGCACTGGAGCGGGTGATCAATATCCCAGCCCGTGGCATCGGCGAGAAAACCGTCGAAGCGATCCGCGACCATGCACGCCATGCCGATGTGTCGATGTGGGAAGCCATGCGTTTGCTGATCGCCAACAAAGGCCTGACCGGCCGCGCTGCCGGGGCTCTGGGTGTGTTTGTCGAGTTGATCGAGAACCTCGCCGCCAAGTGCGCAGAAATGCCCCTGCACCTGATGACCCAGACCGTGATCGAGCAGTCCGGGCTGATCGCTTACCACGAAGCGGAAAAAGGCGAGAAAGGCCAGGCCCGGGTAGAAAACCTTGAGGAACTGGTCAGCGCCGCCCGCGCCTTCGAAAATACCGAGGACGACGAAGAGCTGACGCCGCTCGCCGCCTTCCTGGGTCACGCGTCGCTGGAAGCTGGCGATACCCAGGCCGATGAGCACGAAGACAGCATCCAGCTGATGACCTTGCACAGCGCCAAAGGCCTGGAGTTTCCGTATGTGTTCCTGGTGGGCATGGAAGAAGGCCTGTTCCCCCACAAGATGAGCCTGGAAGAACCCGGCCGCCTCGAGGAAGAACGCCGCCTGGCCTATGTGGGCATTACCCGGGCGATGCAGAACCTGGTGATGACTTACGCCGAGACCCGACGCCTGTACGGCAGCGAGACCTACAACAAGGTGTCGCGCTTTGTACGTGAAGTGCCGAAAGGGCTGATCCAGGAAGTGCGCCTGTCCAACAGCGTCAGCCGCCCGTTCGGCGGCGGCCAGCAGCAGAACTCCAGCACCATGTTCTCAGGTTCCGAGATTCCGGAAACCCCGTTCAGCCTGGGTCAGCAGGTCAGGCATGCGATCTTCGGCGAGGGCGTGATTCTCAACTTCGAAGGCGCCGGTGCCCAGGCGCGGGTGCAGGTGAACTTCGCCGAAGGCAGCAAGTGGCTGATGATGGGCTACGCAAAGCTCGAAGCGGTCTAACACCCTCCCCTGTAGGAGCGAGCTCGCTCGCGAAGAACGTCCAGACAACGCGTTCCTCCAGAATGCCCACGTTATCGTTGACGATTTTCGCGAGCAAGCTCGCTCCTACAGAGAACGGTTCAACATGAAGGTTACGGCTGTGCCCTTGTATTTCACGAGCGCGGGCCAATATCTGTAATACGTCCTACAGACCCTTCGGATTCAGTCTTACGCAAAAGCCCGAAACATTATGCCGCTAGCCACTGTCACGACACCTGTGCAACATGGCGCGCGTGCAATCCACAAATGGGAATTCCCTTTATGAAACGTTTTCTTAGCATCGCCATGGCGTTGTGCATCGGCTTGACGATGAGTCTCGACGCCAACGCCAAACGCTTCGGTGGCGGCAAAAGCTCAGGCGCGGCGCCGACACACCAGACCAGCCAGATGGCTCCAACCGCCGGTGCCGGCGGTGCTGCCGCAACTGCGGGCGCAGCCGGTGCCGCTGGCGCTGCTGCCAAGGCCGGCGGTGCTTCGCGCTGGCTGGGCCCTCTGGCCGGTATCGCTGCCGGTGGCCTGCTCGCCTCCATGTTCATGGGCGGCGGCTTCGAGGGCATGCAGATCTTCGATATCCTGATCCTGGCCGTCATCGCTTTCGTGATCTTCCGCTTTATCGCCGCCCGTCGTCGCAAGCAGCAGGAGCACCTGGCTCCAGCCGGCGCGCCAATGCAGCGTGAAGTGTTCGAGCAGAAGCCTGCCATGGGTTCGATCTTCGGTGGTTCGGCAGCACCTGCCGCTGCCGCCCGTCCGGTGATCAACGCACCGGCCTGGTTCAACGAAGAGCGTTTCGTCGAAGCGGCCCGCAGCCACTTCCAGTCCCTGCAACAACACTGGGACGCCAACGAAATGGACAAGATCTCCGAGTTCGTGACCCCGCAACTGCTGGAGTTCCTCAAGCGCGAACGTGCCGAGATCGGTGACGCGTTCCAGTCGACCTACATCGACGACCTGCGCGTACAACTGGACGGTGTGGATGATCGCGCCGACAAGACTATCGCCACCCTGACCTTCAGCGGCGTGTCGAAGACCTCGCGCTTCGACCAGGGCGAAGTGTTCAGCGAAAGCTGGAACATGGAACGCGCCCAGGGCGAGGACCAGCCATGGCTGGTGGCCGGTATCCGCCAGAACGGCTGAAACCTGCACGTTTGAGCAAGCGGTAACAAAAACCCCGGACATGTCCGGGGTTTTCTATTTCACGGTTGCACTTATAGCGAGCTACTGTATAAAACGCCCCTATAAACCGCGCCATCTAGCAAGAGGATCCCGGCCGTGGAAGAAATCATCGAACAATTGCGTGAAGCCAACGAACCGGTCCCGGTTCCTTTGGAGCTGCCTGACGAAGACCAACTGGTGGAAATCGAAGAACAACTGTTCATCGACATCCCGTTTGTCTTCCGCGAATTCCTGCTGACCGTCAGTGATGTGGTGTACGGCAGCCTGGAGCCGGTGACCGTCACCGACCCACAATCCCATACCTACCTGCCGGACGTTGCCGCCAACGCCTGGGACGCCGGCGTCGACCGCAGCATGATCCCGATCTGCCAGGACGGCGATGACTACTATTGCGTCGAGGAAGACGGCACCGTGGTGCTGTGGTCCGGCGAAGAAGAACTCGTTACCGAAGAAACCTGGGAATCGGTATGGCACTGGGCGCGGGACGTCTGGCTGGAAAGCTGAGGCCTTTGCAGGAGTCGAGCTTGCTCGCGAGAAACCTGAGGGCGCCACTGGGTGTCAGGTTTCCCGCGTTATCGCTAACGATCTTCGCGAGCACGCTCGCTCCTACTGCGTATCCTTGTGGTTATCCAGGGTCTCCAGCAACGCCACTTGCATCCGCGTATGCACACGGATAAACCAGCGCCAGAGCACCGCCGCCACCGCAGCCGTGACCACGGCAATCAGCACCAGCAACTTGTTGGTCGGCAGAATGCTGGCCGACAAGGCTGCCAATAGCAGGAAGATCACCAGCAGCGACAATAGGGGGATCAGCTCCGCAATCACCCGTCGCACGCGCTGGGTATGCCGCCCGGCCATCTCCGGCTTCACACTCATCTCTGCCAACAACATCGACAGCGCCTTGAGCTTGCGATACGCCGCAATCAGGAATGGCAGCGATAACAGCAGTGCCCCACCCCAGATCAATGCCTTCTGCCAGCTCGGATCACTGATCCAACCCTCCAGGTACCCGCCGATGCGTGCGGCGAAATAACTACCAGCGAAGAAGATCGCGATCACCAGTGCCAGGTTGACCCCTACCTGCAGGATGATCTTGCGAATCATCGAGGCCAGCATCGCCCCCTCGCCCTGGGGCTGGATGCTGCGCAGCCACTCGCCATACATGCCGAAGACCCGGCTCATGCGCTTGGGCATCACCGCTGCGATCTTCAATGACAGTGGATCGGCGCCGCGAATCAGGTAGGGCGTCAGCAGCGTGGTAATCGCCGAAACAGCAACCGCCACCGGATACAGGAAGTCGCTGGTCACCTGCAGGGTCATTCCCAATGCTGCAATGATGAAAGAAAATTCGCCAATCTGTGACAGCCCCATGCCGACCCGCAGCGAAGTGCGGCCATCATTGCCGGCGATAAAGGCTCCCAGGCCGCAGGACAGCATCTTGCCCAGCACCACCGCCACGGTGATCACCGCAATCGGCCAGGCGTATTGCAGCAGGATATGAGGGTCGATCATCAACCCTATCGCGACAAAGAAGATTGCACTGAACATGTCGCGAACCGGCTCGATCAGGCCCTCGATCTTAATCAATTGACGGGATTCAGCCATGATCGCGCCAATCAAAAAGGCCCCGAGCACCATGCTGTATTCCAGTTTCACCACCAACAGGCAGAAACCGAAGCACAAGCCCAGCACGGTGATCAGCAGCATCTCATTGCTTTCAAACTTGGCCACATAAGCCAGCAGGCGCGGCACCAGCAAAATGCCGATCACCAGCGCAACGATCATGAACAAGGACAGCTTGCCGACCGTGGAGAACACCTCGCCGGAGCTGACCGTGCCACTGACGGCGATGCTCGACAGCAAGGCAATGATGCCGATACCCAGGATGTCCTCGACGATCAGCACGCCAAAAATCAGCTGGGCGAAACGCTGGTCTTTCATCTTAAGGTCATTGAGGGCCTTGACGATGATGGTGGTCGAGGAGATCGCCAGGATCGCGCCGAGAAACAGCGAGTCCATGGTGCTCCAATCGAACCAGCGGCCGATCTCGTAGCCGATCCAGATCATCAGGACGATCTCAAGGAACGCCGCGATAAACGCCGTGGCCCCCACTTTGAACAGCTTGCGCAGGCTGAACTCCAGGCCCAGGCAGAACATCAGGAAGATCACCCCCAGCTCGGCCAGGGTTTTGATGGTGTCTTCGTCGTGGATCAGGCCAAACGGCGGAGTATGGGGGCCGATAATGAAGCCCGCGACGATATAGCCCAGTACCACCGGCTGTTTGAGGCGATGAAACAGGATGGTGACGACCCCTGCTACCAGCATGATCACGGCCAGGTCCTGGATAAAGCTGATGGCGTGCATGGCGAGGGGCTCCTTGAGGGTACTGGCGCTTTTCCCACTTCCGGCCGCGCCTTTGTAGGGTCGCAAAGAGCGGAAGGAAAAGTCTGCCTTGAACGTAAGAAAAGCCCTGAGATGGGCTTTTGAAGGTTAACACCGCGACTTCTGCTGAAAAGCCGGTGCAATATATGGAAACAGATCGCCGAGCGCGTGACGGCAAGCCGCCCACTGGCGTCCCGTTAGGGATGGCGCTGCAAAGACTTCAGCACCCGCAGAGGTGCCCCCTCCCCCAACCAATGCCTACAACCCGTGAGTGTGCTATGGAACCCGGAAACGCCCAGCTGTCGATGACGGTATTGATGACCCCTGACATGGCCAACTTCTCAGGCAATGTCCACGGCGGCACGCTGCTTAAGTATCTCGACGAAGTGGCCTACGCCTGCGCCAGCCGTTATGCCGGCCGTTACGTGGTGACGCTGTCGGTGGACCAGGTGATTTTTCGCGAACCGATCCATGTCGGTGAACTGGTGACTTTCCTGGCGTCGGTCAACTACACCGGCAATACCTCGATGGAAGTGGGCATCAAGGTAGTGACCGAGAACATTCGTGAACGCTCGGTGCGCCATACCAACAGCTGCTTCTTCACCATGGTGGCCGTGGACGACCAGCGCAAACCCGCCGCCGTGCCGCCCTTGCAGCCGCAGAACAGCGAGGACAAACGCCGCTTTGTGCAGGCCCAGCAACGTCGGCAGATTCGCCAGGAGCTGGAAAAGCGTTATCAGGAAATCAAAGCCGAAGCGCCTTAATTCAAAACCTGTAAACCCTCCCACACTGGTTTTTGTGTACTTAGAGGCTAATGGGTGTGGCTTCAAAGCGTACACGAGGATGAGCAATGCGATCCTGGGCGCGCACCAGTTCCAGTTCATAACTGGCGCAGGCCTGGGTTTCCAGCAGCACTTCATGCACTGCCGCGGCGGTGAACTCAAAGGCTGCCACCAGGCTATCGCCCAGCAGCACCCGCGCGAGGAACAGGCCCGACGTCAGGTCGCCCACACCCACCGGCTGACGCGGGAACGCCAGCAACGGCCGACGCAAGTGCCAGCTGGCGTCTTCGGTCACCAACAGCATCTCGAAGCCGTCCGGCAGTTTGCCCGGGTAATCCAGGTGTTTGACCAGCACCGCCTTGGGCCCACGTGCCAGCAAGGCCTTGGCCATAGCAAGGCAATCGAACAGCGACTGCGGCTTGCGCCCGGCAAAACTGTCCAGCTCCAGCTGATTGGGGCAGAGGAAATCCGCCATGGCCGCAGCCTCGTCCAGCAGGAAATCGCTGACCTCCTGTGGCACGATGCAGCCCTTTTCCGGGTGACCCATCACCGGGTCACACAGGTACAGCGCCTTGGGGTTGATCGCCTTGATGCGGGCTACACCGCTAAGGATCGCGCGGCCTTGGGCTGCACTGCCGAGGTAGCCGGACAGCACCGCATCGCAGTTGCCCAGCTCACCAATAGCGGCAATGCCTTCCACCAGCGCCGGAATTTGCTGCGGCGCCAACACTTCCCCCGCCCATTGTCCATACTGAGTGTGGTTGGAGAATTGCACCGTGTTGAGCGGCCAGACATTCACCCCGACCCGCTGCATAGGGAATACGGCGGCGCTGTTTCCGGCGTGGCCAAAGACCACATGAGACTGGATCGCAAGCAGATGAGGTGTGCGTTTCATGCGGGAGATTTCCGTCAAGCCGTTGAAATTCTGGCCGCGCAGTATGCGACTAAACGCAGCCTGTACGACAGA
This sequence comes from Pseudomonas sp. rhizo25, assembly GCF_031931935.1. Lineage (NCBI taxonomy): Bacteria > Pseudomonadati > Pseudomonadota > Gammaproteobacteria > Pseudomonadales > Pseudomonadaceae > Pseudomonas > Pseudomonas sp. rhizo25. The sequence continues at coordinate 170,333 of NZ_JAUJXA010000002.1, read as the reverse complement.
CCGGCGACACAGTTAAGCTGCTCTCACTTTGTTGGAGTTCATGGAATGCTGACCCTGGGAAACATGTTCGTGTTGATGCTGCTGGCGACCGGCGCCGCCTGGGTCTGGCACAACCACGGCCTGCGTGAGCGCGCGCTGGAGCGGGTCAAGCAGCATTGCGCCAAGCTTGATATCGAACTGCTCGATGGTGCGGTGGCACTCAAACGCATCGGGTTCGTCAAGGATGCCAATGGCCGGCGGCGCCTGGCACGTGTCTATAATTTCGAGTTCACTGTGACCGGGGAAACCCGCCATGCCGGAATTATCACGCAGTTCGGCGCCCACAGTGCGCAGATTGAACTGGCGCCCTACCCGTTCGAGGCCAAGGAGCCGTTGCCCAGCGCCGAGGTGATCGAATTGAGCCAATGGCGCCAGGACCACGCGACCAAGAAACGTCAATAACGGCAGGCCGCCAGCGCACCCTGCAATACCGCTGCGTCCTGGGGCTCGCTGAAGATCAATTCAAGCCGCGAATCTCGACGCCATTCGCTGGGTCGCCAAGCTAGGGGGCTGTTATCCACAGCGTTGGCCGACATCCAGCCGTCGACACTGTGGATAACCAGTTTGGCACGCCGCCAGTCGAGACCTGATAGCCAATGATGCAGACGGCTGACATCGAATCGCTGGCTCGGGTGCCAACGCCAACCGATACTCCAGCCGCCCTCGTGGCCCTGGCTCAGACAGATCGGCAACCCAGGATCACTCCAGATGGCCGGCATTTGCACCAGCCCCTTAGGGACGTCGAAATTATCCACAGCGCCTAGGGCCTGCGCATCCAAGCCTGGCAACCGCTCAAGTGGCAATTGCGCCTGGCGTGTCCAATACACTGCGCATGCGGGTAATTGCGCTTCAATCGCCTGACGTTGTGCAGCATCCAGCGCCTCGTCCTTGTTCAGCACCAGCAGGCCGGCGCTGGCCAATGCCTCTTGCTGTGCCTGCGGCAAAGGCTTCCCCGCCGCCAAGGCCCGGGCATCCAGCACCAGAACACAGGGCTGCACCGCCAGCACGCCTTGCCACGGCACCTCTCGCAGCTGTTTGAGCAACTGCGCCGGATGGCCCAGACCCGAAGGTTCGATAAACAACCGATCCGGCTTGGATTTACGTAGCAAGCGGCCCAGCCCGACCTGGAACGGTGCACCATTCACACAACACAGGCAGCCTCCGGCCACTTCACCGAGGGCGATGCCGTCGCCGTCTTGGGTAAGCAAGGCAGCGTCCAGGCCGACTTGCCCGAACTCGTTGATCAGCACCGCCCAGCGCTCGTTGGCCGGGCGCTGGGCGAGCAGGTGCTGGATCAGGCTGGTCTTGCCGGCGCCCAACGGGCCAGCAATCACGTGGGTGGGAATATTCTGCAGCATGGGAAGCATCATTAGACCGTGTAGAGAGCTTGATCCTACCCGGTTATGCCAGCCAATCCAGTGTCAGGATCAGCCGCCGCTCATCGGCCTTAAGCGCTGGCGAGCGATGGATCAGACCATGCCCTTCATTGCCGTGCCATTTTGTCCCCTTCAGCAACGCCACTTCACCGCAGTGGATCTGCTCGATGCGCTCGATGGGCTCGGCGTCTGCCTGGCTCAATTGGCGCCGGTCCATGACACCTTCGCGCAACCATTGGCTGCCGATGCCGGCATAGGTGGTGATCAGCCGGACCGGCACATGGTCGACGTGAAAGCGCGGGCACATGGCCTTGTCCAATAGCCGCAGACGCACGCCAATACGCTTGGCGCCGAGCAGGCAGGCGAATGCGCTGATCAGCCACGACACATCGGCAATAAACCCGTCGTAACCCTCAAGATCACGACAAGTGGACGCCAAACCCTGCAAGTTCGGCACGGCGTCTTCGTTGTCGAGCTCAATCACCAAGGATTCGGCCAACGGCTCATTGAGCGCTACCAGCAAGGCGCCGAATTCGGCGATATGCAGGGGCAGTTGGCGCTGCCAGACTGCCAGGTTGACGCCATCGTCGAGAATGTCTGACAGCGCCAGCGGGGTTTCCCCACAGGTCTGGCGGATCACGGGGCGCAGGGGAATAACCGGGGCCAGCATCAGGCTACCTGCTCATACCAAGGGCCAAAAGGATCAGGCAGCAGGCGCCAGCTTTCGACGCCCAGGGCCATTTCTTCATCATTGAGCAAGCAGGCATCCAGCTCGGCACGCATCTGGGTGAAGTCGATGTTTTGCCCGATAAACACCAGTTCCTGCCGGCAGTCACCGGTGCTCAATTGCCAGTTAGCCATGATTGCCGCGACGCTTTCTTCGTCCTGGGGCCATTGGCTTTTTGGCACAAAGCGCCACCAACGCCCGGCAAACCCATGGCGCATCAAGCCGCCGGCCTGGGACCAACTGCCAGCGTCCTGATGCTTGCTGGCCAACCAGAAGAAGCCCTTGGAACGCAGCAGCTTGCCGTTCACCCACGGGCGGTCGATAAAGCCGAAAAAACGCTGTGGGTGGAAGGGCCGACGCGCACGGTAAGCGGTGGAAGCGATCCCATACTCTTCGGTTTCCGGCACATGTTCACCGCGCAATTCCTGTAACCAACCTGGGGCCTGGGCGGCGCGTTCAAAGTCGAAACGGCCGGTGTTGAGGATCTTATGCAGCGGCACTTCGCCCATGACCATCGGGATGATTTCCGCCTGGGCATTAAGGCGCTCAAGGATCGCCATCAACTCTTCGCGCTCGCGGCTGCTGATCAGGTCGATCTTGCTGATCAGGATGACGTCGGCGAACTCGATCTGCTCGATCAACAGGTCGGTGATGGAGCGCTCATCCTCTTCTCCGAGGGTTTCGCCCCGCGAAGCCAGGCTTTCGGCGGCCTGGTAGTCGAGCAGGAAGTTCATACCGTCGACCACGGTGACCATGGTGTCCAGCCGCGCAATGTCGGCCAGGCTTTGCTCGTTTTCATCGCGAAAGGTGAAGGTTTCGGCCACGGGCAACGGCTCTGATATGCCGGTGGATTCGATCAGCAGGTAATCAAACCGACCTTCCTTGGCGAGTTTTCCGACTTCTTCGAGCAAGTCTTCACGCAAGGTGCAGCAGATGCAGCCATTGCTCATCTCCACCAGTTTTTCTTCCGAACGATTGAGCGTGACGTCGCGCTGTACCTCGCTGCCGTCGATGTTGATTTCGCTCATGTCATTGACGATCACCGCTACCCGCAGGTTGTCGCGGTTACGCAAGACGTAGTTGAGCAGCGTACTTTTACCGGCACCGAGAAAGCCGGATAACACGGTCACGGGGAGACGATTGGGCATCAGGTAGTCCTCATCAGGGTTGGCCGGTCAAACTGCCCGCTTATGGCGTTCGCGCAGCTCTTCACGTTCTTTGGCTTCAATGCACAGGGTTGCGGTGGGGCGCAGCAGCAGGCGTTGCAGGCCAATGGGCTCGCCGGTTTCACGGCACCAGCCGTATTCACCGCGGGCCAGCAGCTCCAGGGCGTCGTCGATCTTGTCCAACAGCTTCTTTTCCCGCTCGAGCAAGCGCAGTTGCCATTGACGTTGCTCTTCGGCACTGCCGATATCCGCCAGGTCGCTATTGGTTTCCTGCTCGCGCAGCGCCTGGAACTCAGCGTCAATGCGGGCTTGCAGTTCATTGCGCTGAGCCAGCAAAAGCTCGCGGAAGAAGCGCTGTTGGGCGTCGTTCATGTAGTCGGCAGGCGGTTGGGCCAGAAGGTCTTGTTCGGTCATGGGAAGCGGTTCACGGATCAGGCTGTGTTTTTATGTTATAGTATAACAATGCAAATAAGCCAATCCCCTTGTTCGACGCGACGAAGGGCGCAATGCTTGATCATCTTCTTACCCAGAGAAAATTCGATGAGATACCTGATGTGCGCCCTGCTCGTGGCAGCCGCAGGGCCTGCCTGCGCCCAAACGCCCAGCCTGTTGGCCAACTGCACACGCAGCGCCAACCTGCTGGCGTGCGTGGACCCGTTGGGCAATGCCTATAGCGTGGCGACCGTGGGCAGCACCACCTATTTGCGCGGCTTTGAAGTGATCGGTAAACGCTACTGGGCGCAGACCAACAGCCGCTATGGGCAGCTGACGTTCTTTACCGGGTTGGCATCCGATGGCGAGGCGTGGGTCGGTTACACGCGGCGTGTGGGCTGGACCACCCTCAACCGCTTTTCCAGCTCAGGTGGTGCCAGTGCCAAGTTCACTTGCAGCCGAATGACCGGCTGTTAAGCCTGGGCGTTCTTCTGTTCCTGCACCCAGGCCATGTAGCTGTTCATCGGCGGGTTCTTCTGGAAGTAACTTTTCAAACCTTCGAAAAGTCCGTCCGCCACCGCTTGCTGGTGGCGCGCGGTGACCAGCCGCTGGGCATCCCGCGCATTGGAGATAAACCCGGTTTCCACCAGGATCGAAGGCACGTCCGGTGACTTGAGTACCGCAAACCCTGCTTGTTCCACACGCTTCTGATGCAGGCTGGTGATGCTTTGCAGGCTGCCCAATACCGAGCTGCCCAATTGCAGGCTGGAGGCGATGGTAGCGTTCATCGACATGTCCAGGATCACCCCGGCCAGCATCGGGTCCTTGTCCTTCAGATTGAGCAAGGTGGTGGCGCCCAGCAAGTCTGCGCCGTTTTCGCGCTGGGCCATAAAGCGCGCCGTGGCGGAGGTGGCACCACCCTCAGACAATGCATACACCGAAGCGCCCGATGCGGTAAGCCGTGGGGCAGCGTCGGCATGCACCGAGATAAACATATCGGCCTTGTGCTGGCGGGCGATGTCCACGCGTTTGCGCAGCGGCACAAAGAAGTCGTCGTTGCGCACCAGTTTGACGTCAAAGCCCTTTTCGCGTTTCAAGCGTTTAGCCAGCAACTGGGCGATCGACAGCACCACATCCTTTTCGCGCTGGCCCTTGGAACCGACGGCACCCGGGTCTTTGCCGCCATGCCCGGGGTCGACCACCACGATGATGTCGCGCTTGGGATGCCCCTTGCCCACCGGAGTCACTATCGGCGGCGGTTCAGCAGCAATTTGACGGGGGGCACGAGTGGCGTTGGTCAGGTCCAGCACCAGGCGATGGCCTTGGCCATCCTGGGGCGGCAGCACGAAACTGTTGAGCTGCATCGGCGCGGCCAGGTCCAACACGATGCGCGTGTCGCTCTTGCCAAAATGCCCGGAACGGATCGAGGTAATCCCACTGTTCTTCAGCGCCAACTGAGAGAAGTCGCCACTGAGGCCGGCGCCACTCAAGTCGATGATCAAGCGGTCTGGAGCCGTCAGGGAAAAGGTCTTGTATTGCACCGGGCCGCTGAGGTCGAACACCAGGCGCAGCTTGTCGTCCGAGCGCCACAGGCGTGCATTGCGAATCTGCGTGGCATAGGCGCCCAAAGGCAAGGTGAACAAGGGGCTGACCAGCAGCAGGTTGAGGAGCTGACGTCTGTGCATGACATATACCGCAGATAAAGGAGCGTCCCTGCTCGACATGACTGAACAAAGGCTGGAGTAGAAATTTCATCGTAGTAAATATTGTTATACTATAACATGACGAATTATTTCCAACGATGGACCTGCTTATGAATGCGCTGACTCTGCCGGATATCGCCGCGCAGGCTTCACGCCAAGCCTTGCCACTCGACTGGGTGGGCATGTGCGGCATCGCCTTGCCTATTTTGATTGACGGTCAGTGCCTGACCGCCACTGCCGATGCCGGCGTCAGCCTGGACGACGGCACGGCCCGTGGCATTCATATGTCACGCCTTTACCTGGCGCTGGAAATGCTCGACCAGCAACCACTCACACCTCCACTTCTGCGTAATGTACTGCTTCGATTTCTCGCCAGTCATGAAGGTTTATCTAAGAACGCCTACCTGCGTATCCACACCGATCTGCTGCTTAAGCGCCCGGCGCTGGTCAGCCCATTAGCGGGCTGGAAAAGTTACCCGGTGAGCATCGAAGCGCGGTTGGAAAAACAGATGTTCCACGTGGAACTAAAAATTGACGTTACTTATTCTTCAACCTGCCCATGTTCTGCCGCCCTCGCCAGGCAGTTGATTCAGCAGCAATTTCTCGAGGACTTCACCAACTCACCGTTGCAGCACGAAGACGTGTTGGCCTGGCTCGGCAGCGCCAATGGCATTGTCGCCACGCCTCATAGCCAGCGCAGCAGTGCGCAGTTACACGTTCACCTGCAAGGTAATGAGCTGGCGATAGTCGACTTGATCAACAGTGCCGAAGCCGCCCTCGGCACCGCTGTGCAAACCGCAGTGAAACGCGCGGACGAACAAGCCTTCGCCCTGGCCAACGGGCAGAACCTGATGTTCTGCGAAGATGCCGCTCGCCGCCTGAACCTCGCCTTGAAACGCTCGGACGCGGTCAAAGCCTTCCACCTCAAAGTGATCCATGCCGAAAGCCTGCACGCGCATGATGCCGTGGCTGAAAGCCGCTGGACGAGAGACCTGGCATGATCACCTGTAACGCTCTGCGCTGGGGCGCTCCCGGTCAACCACTGACGCCGGCACTGGATTTGACGCTGGAAAAAGGCAGCCTCACCGGCATCATCGGCGCCAACGGCACGGGCAAGAGCAGTTTGCTCAAAGTCATTGCTGGCCTGCAAAAGCCATTGTCGGGAAAGGTCAGTATGGATGTTCCACGCCGTGGTGGCCTGTCGTTCCTGCCCCAGCAGCAACACTTGGATCGCCAGTTCCCCATCAGCTTGCAAGAATTGGTCGCCGCCGGTTTTTGGCGTACCCGGTACACCAGCGAGGAACGCAGCCAACGCCTGCAAGAGGTACTGGACGACTGGTGCCTCAGTGGCCTGGAACATCGGCCGTTGATGGCGTTGTCCGGAGGTGAACTGCAACGTGCCCTGCTCGCCCGCATGAGCCTGGCCGATGCGCCGATCCTGTTGCTTGACGAACCCCACGCCGCCCTCGACGAGGACGGCCAGGCCCTGTGCTGGCAACATATCCACGCCTGGCATAGTGAGGGCCGCACGCTGATCGTCGTCTGTCATGACCTGGCATCTGTGCGCTATCACACCCAGCAGGTGGTGCAGATCAAGAACACCGGCTGCATCTTCGGCCCCAGCAAGGCGCTGATCCGCCCGCAACCACAGATGCAGGTGGCCTGATGCACCTTAGCGCCCACCTGTGGATGCCGTTCCATGAATTCGTGTTTATGCGCCGTGCACTTATCGGCGGGTTGGTGCTCGCCTGCAGCACCGCGCCGCTGGGGGTGTTTCTGATCCTGCGGCGCATGAGCCTGATCGGTGACGCGGTGGCACACGGCATCTTGCCCGGCGCCGCCCTGGGCTTCTGGTTCGCAGGCTTGAGCCTGCCCGCGCTGACCATTGGCGGCCTCGGCGCCGGCCTGAGCATGGCCGGCCTGGCCGCGTGGATCACCCGTCGCACCGGCCTGCGCGAAGACGCCAGCCTCGCCGCCATCTATCCCATTTCCCTCGCTGCCGGCGTACTGATCCTGGGCCTTGCCGGCAAACGCCTGGACCTGCTGCACCTGCTGTTCGGTTCAGCCCTGGCGGTGGATCAAACCACCCTCACCGGCATGCTCTGGGTCTCAGGTTTCAGCCTGATCGCCATGGCGCTGATCTACAAACCGCTGCTGCTCGACACCCTTGACCCGCTGTTTCTGCAGACTGTCAGCCGTCTCGGCCCGCTTGCCCATGGCGTGTTCCTGACCCTGGTGGTGCTGAACCTGGTGATCGGTTTTCAGGCTATCGGCGCCTTGATGGTGGTGGGCTTGATGATGCTGCCGGCCATCGCTTCACGCTTCTGGAGCCGACGCCTGCCGGTACTGATGGCGGTAGCGGCAGTGCTGGGATGCCTATCGGTATGGCTAGGGTTGTTGCTGTCGTTCTACTACTCACTGCCCAGCGGCCCGGCCATTGTGCTGGTGGCGGGCGCCGGGTATCTGCTGTCCGTGGTGTTCGGTCCGGTGCATGGCTTGTTGCGCCGCCCGCCTTTGCTTTCATCCCAATGAGGTGTTTCCCGATGCGCGCCCTACTCGTGCTGTTCAGTCTGCTACTGCCGCTTTCGATGGCTCACGCTGCGGACAAACTCCAGGTGGTCACCAGCTTCAGTATTCTCGATGACATCACCCACCAGATCGGAGGCGACCATATCCAGATCAGCAACATGGTCGGCCCGGACGCTGACGCCCATACCTATGAACCCACCCCGGATGATGCCAAGGCACTGCTCAAGGCCCGGGTCATCATCAAGAACGGGCTTGGTTTCGAGCCATGGCTGGATCGCCTGGTGACCAGCACCGAAACCAAGGCCACTGTGGTCACCGCTAGCAAAGGCGTGATTTCCCACACCATGGACGAAGATGGCGAAACCATTCCCGACCCACACGCCTGGCACAACCTGGCCAACGCCGAAATCTACGTGAGCAATATCACCAAGGCGCTGGTGGCCGCCGACCCGGCCAACACCACCGACTACCTGCGAAACAGCCAGGCCTACCTGAAACAAATCCACAGCCTGCTGGCCGACGCCAAGGCCAAGTTCGGCGCCCTGCCGCCGGGCAACCGTCGCATCGTCACCTCCCATGACGCCTTCGGTTACCTGGGCCAGGCCTATGGTATCCAGTTCCTCGCGCCCCAAGGCTTGTCCACCGAGCGTGACCCTTCGGCCGCCGAAGTCGCCGCGCTGATCACCCAGATTCGCAAGGACAAGGTCAAAGCCGTATTCATGGAAAACATCAAGGATGCGCGCCTGCTCAAGCAGATCGCTGATGAAAGCGGCGCACAGATCGGCGGCACGCTGTACTCCGACGCTCTCGCCGCAGAAGGCCCGGCCAGCACCTTTACCGGCCTATTCGAATACAACCTCAATACCCTCTACGCAGCCTTGAGCAAGCCATGATCCGCAAGAACCCTTCCGGCGACCTGCCGGTGATTGCTGAATCGGCCTACGTGGACAAAACCGCGATCATCTGCGGCAAAGTCATTATCGGCGAGAACGTGTTCGTCGGCCCCTATGCCGTGATCCGCGCAGACGAAGTCGACGCCAGCGGCGCCATGGACCCGATTACCATCGGCGCCAACTCCAACATCCAGGACGGCGTGGTCATCCATTCCAAGTCCGGCGCAGCGGTGACCATCGGCGAGTTCACCTCCATCGCCCACCGCTCCATCGTCCATGGCCCCTGTACAGTCGGCGATCGCGTGTTTATCGGTTTCAACAGCGTGCTGTTCAACTGCGGCGTGGGCGATGGTTGCGTGGTGCGCCACAACTCAGTGGTCGACGGCCGCGACCTGCCCGCCGCCTTCTACGTGCCCTCCACCACTCGCATTGGGCCCAACACCGACTTGTCGCAATTCCCGCCGGTGAGTGTCAGTGCCTCGGAGTTTTCCGAAGACGTGGCGCGCACCAACGTCGACCTCGTGCGCGGCTACAAAGCCCTGCAAAACGAGTTCTGAGCCAGCACGCGCTGGTTTCCGGGCACCTGGCCTGTCACAACGGCCAGGGCCGTCCCGCATGTTCTGCGTTAAGCGCGGGGTTTGACCGTACCGCAATCGTTGCCCAGCCATTGGGCGTGGCTGTCCAGGCTGCCTTTCTGCTGGATGCCGGTGGCATTGAACGTACCGTTGACGGTGGTGGTGAATTCTTTCTGGCTCTGAAATGTCGCTACGCCTGTGCCTTGGGCTTTCGGGCAGCTGAAACGGAATTTCCACTGGTTGCCGCTCTTGTCGGTCACTTCCTGTTTGCACCCCGATTGAGGGTCGGTCAGCGGGATAGAGTCGGAGGCAACCTGGGCAGGGGTAAGGCACACCTGCACACCCTTACCGGCCATGTTGATGCCTTGCTTTTCGAGCATGGCGCGCTGTTCAGGGGTCATCTGTTGCTTGAGCTGACCGAGGATCAGCGACAGGTCCGGCAGGTCCTGGTTATCGACCTTCATATTGCTGGTGGTCAATTCCCACAAGCCCGGCGCCAGCATCTGCGCCTGCGCCGCCACCGGCAGCGACAACCCAACAACCATGGCCAAACCTAGCAGACGAGCATTCATCGGGTAACTCCTGGGTAATTGTCGGCGTTAGACGCCGCAAAGCAGCCAGTGTTGCACGGCAAATAAAATAGCGACATTCGCCGTCGTTCATGGTCTGTTACGCACTGGACTGCCTGGAGTTACGTCGTTCATGGATTTCTTTGGCCCGCACCTGCTCGCCTACTTCATTGCCACGCTGCACGTTCTCGGGAGCCTCGCCGCAATTCACGCGGTACTGACCGTCCGCACCGCCCAGGGCTCGATCGCCTGGGCCTTGTCGCTGATGTTCATGCCTTACCTGACGCTGATCCCCTACCTGATTTTCGGCCGCAGCACCTTCGACGCGTACATCCAGGCCCGGCGCCAGGCCAACCAGGAAATGCACACGGCGATCACCGAGCTGAACTGGCGCCCATGGGTAGAGGAAGCCCTCGCGGCACGCAACTCCAGCGCCTATGCCTCCCTGCGCGCCATGCCCAAGCTGGGGCGCATGCCATGCCTGGCCAATAACGAAGTGCGTTTGCTGATCAATGGCGATGCCACGTTCGGCGCGATCTTCGAGGCCATTCGCAACGCCAACACCGCCGTGCTGTTCCAATTCTTCATCATTCATGACGATGAACTGGGCCGCCAGTTGCAGGCCCTGTTGAAGCAAAAGGCCGCCCAAGGCGTGGCGATCTACGTGCTGTACGACCGCATCGGCAGCCATGCCCTGCCCCATCGCTACGTGCAATCGCTGCGCGACGCCGGGGTGCAGGTCAAGGCCTTCGCCACCCGCAGCGGCTGGCTTAATCGTTTCCAGGTCAACTTTCGCAACCACCGTAAGATCGTGGTGGTGGACGGCCTCACCGGGTTTGTCGGCGGGCATAACGTCGGCGATGAATACCTGGGCAAGAAACCACCGTTGGCGCCATGGCGCGACACCCATGTGCAGGTCACCGGCCCGGTAGTGGCGTGTCTGCAGGAATCGTTTGCCGAGGACTGGTTCTGGGCTGCGCGGGAGCTGCCACCACTGATTCTGCCGGACGCTTATCCTGAAGACGGCGTGCTCTGCCAACTGCTCGCCAGCGGCCCGGCCGACCCCTATGAAACCTGCTCGCTGTTTTTCGTCGAGGCCATTCACGCGGCGACCGAACGAGTCTGGATCACCAGCCCCTACTTCGTTCCCGACGAAGCCGTATTTGCCGCCCTGCGCCTGGCGGTGCTGCGTGGGGTGGACGTGCGCCTGCTGCTGCCATCTCGGCCCGACCACCGCATCGTGTATGCCGCCTCCAGCCTTTACGCCATCGAAGCGGTGCGCGCAGGCGTGCGTGTGTTCCGCTACACGCCAGGGTTTCTGCATCAGAAGGTGGTGTTGGTGGACAGGGAAATCAGCGCCATTGGCAGCGCCAACATGGACAACCGTTCATTCCGGCTGAATTTCGAAGTGATGTTGCTGACGGTGGATGAAGCCTTCGCCAGCCAGGTTGAACACATGCTGCTGGACGATTTCGCCCTGTCCCATGAGGTCAGCCAGGAGGAAAGCCGTGAGACTCGCCGCCTGCAGCAATTGGGGATGCGGGTGGCGCGCCTGATCTCACCGATCCTCTAACAGACAAAACAGGGGGAACATGTGGGAGGGGGCTTGCTCCCTCCCACATTTTGATCTTCTGCGTTTGCGTGATCAGTGTTTCAGCGATAGAGATCTTCCCGCGTCCAGGGCAGTTCATGGCTGCCATCGGCGTGAGGTTTCACCGCCAGGATCTGGTGCAGGTTGATCCAGCCCCGGGCAAACGCATACGCGCAACCGGCCAGGTACAGACGCCAGATGCGCAACGCCTGCTCCGGCACCATCTTCGCCGCCGCTTCCAGGTTGTCTTCCAGGCGCTCGCTCCAATGATCCAGAGTGCGTGCGTAGTGCAAACGCAGGCTTTCGACATCGACCACTTCGAGCCCGGCTTCACTGATCTCAGCGGTCATCATCGCCAGGTGCGGCAGCTCACCATTGGGAAATACGTAGCGTTCGATAAAGTCCCCGGCGCCACGGCCTACTGGGCGGCCATCAGTGTGCTTGGCGGTAATGCCATGGTTCATCACCAGGCCACCTTCGCGTACGGCGCCAAACAGGGTTCGGCAATATTGCGCCAGGTTGGCATGGCCGACGTGTTCGAACATACCCACGCTCACCACTTTGTCGAAACGACCGTCCTGGGGCAGGTCGCGGTAGTCGAGCAGTTGCAGGTCGACCTGATCTTCCAGGCCTTCGGCTTTCACGCGCTCCTTGGCCAGCGCCAGTTGTTCCTTGCTCAGGGTGATGCCAAACACCTTGACCCCGAATTCCCGCGCCGCAAACCGCGCAAGTCCGCCCCAACCACAACCCACATCAAGCAAATACTCACCCGGCTGCAGCCGCAACTTGCGGCACAGGTGGCGGAATTTGTCTTGCTGGGCCTGGTCGATGGATTCGCTGCCGGTTTCGAAATAACCGCAGGAGTACGCCATGTCCTGGTCCAGCCAGAGCTGGTAGAACTCGTTGGACAAGTCGTAGTGATAGGAAATGGCTGCCGCATCGGTGGCCTTGTCATGGATAGAGCGCACTGGACGGCTGCCCTCGTCGTCATCGACCAAGGCGTGACTCAGTTCGTCACAAACCCGGATCACTTCGGCGATGGAGCCTTCCAGCTCCAGTTTGCCTTCGACGAAAGCTTCGCCCAGAGAGTCGAGCGTTGGATGGCTCAGCTTGGACACGACCGTGGGATCCTTGACCACGATGGTCACACTGGGCTCGGGGCCCAAGTTGAATTCATGGCCGTCCCAGAGTCGAAGACGCAGCGGTAGCTGAAGATTCTGTAAGGCTGGTGGAAGTTGCGCGAGCATGAGTAGTCCCCCCTTGTTTCAGACGTCTGCTGTGAGGGTAGACCATCCTAAACAAAGTAGGAAGCTATCGATCGATAGCACCTTTCTATGGCACTCGTCGCTCGAGCAAACCGTTCTGGATCCACTGCTTCAGCCATGTGGCCGCTTGCAGTGGTGCGCCCTCTTCATAAGTGACTGCCAACTGCGCACACAGTTCTGAAAAACTCCAACCGGTGGTCACCATCCCCGCCAGAGCACAGGCTTCTTCGGGCTCCAGGCTGCGGTAGTGGCACACATTCTCATGGCGCCACACCAGGCAGATTTGCGCCAGATTCAGAGCTTGGCTGCCGGGGAAATCCAATTGCTCCTTGCTGGCGCGCCAGATCGCCACCGTATTGAAACGGCAAAGCAACTGCTGCACTGAGGGCGCGGGGGTGACCTGTAACGCCGGCCAGTCTTCAGGCGCCAGTTGCGCCATGTCATTCAAGGTCAGCGGCGCACCCTGGGGCGCATCAAACGCCAGGGTGAACGCCCACTCCAAGCGCGCCATTTCAGCCAGCGGCGCACTTTGTTCTGCGACCAGGTGCTCAAGGATAAACACTGCAAAGCGTTCACCCAGCCAGCGCAGGCTGTAGTGGGCCGAGGGATATCGACGGATATAGGCTTGGGTCAGCAAGGCAAACTCATCATCTCCCAGCCAATACCAGATGGCGCCGAAGTCATGGCGCAGCACTTCCTGCAATCGCGACAGGTAGGCGTTGTGATAAATGGCCAGCCCCGTGTCTACATCCATCGTCGGCCCACCCAGCAAGGTGGCGGCAAAGCCACCGTTGGCGATGCACGTTTCGGACAACAGATGCTGCTCAAAAGCCAACTGCCAGTCGATCAGGCGCATAACGATCTCCGGGCCAAGGCGCTGGTCCCAAGTTCACGTGCTTTGCTCAATTCGGTGAGTAACTCTTCGAACGGCGGGAAATGATCATCGCGTTCCAACAGTGTCGACACCGGCCCCAAGTGCTCCAGGGTCTGCTGATACAGCGCCCATACCGGATCGCACACCGGATGGTCATGGGTGTCGACCACATAGTCGCCGTAGTCCATATGCCCTGCCAGGTGCAGTTGGCGAATGCTCTGGAGCGGCAGGTTGCGAATAAACGTCCAGGCATCGAACCCATGGTTACGCGAGCTGACGTAGACGTTATTGACGTCCAACAACAACTGGCATCCGCTCAGGTGGGCCAGGGCGTTGAGGAATTCCCACTCGGTAAAGTCATCGGCCTTGGAGCGCACATAGCTGGAGACGTTTTCCAGTACCAGCGGGCGCTGCAACACATCCTGTACCTGACGCACACGGCCGGCCACGTGATAGAGACTTTCTTCGGTGTAGGGTAGAGGCAGCAGGTCATGCAACTGGTGCGCGTTGCCGCGGCTCCAGCACAGGTGATCGGAAATCCACGCCGGCTGGATGCGCTCGGCGAGCTGTTTGATTTGCTCCAGGTAATCGGTATCGAGGGCATGGGGCCCGCCGATGGACAAGGACACCCCGTGCATCACCAGGGGATAGCGCTCGGCTATAGCATCCAGGTAGTACAAGGCTTTGCCGCCCGGCACCAGATAATTCTCGGAGATCACTTCGAACCAATCCACCGCAGGGGATTGCGCCAGGATCTGCTCATAGTATTCGTTGCGTAAACCCAGGCCGTAACCCAGGGAGGGGAAGGAACTGCTCATCATGAACTCCCGCAAAAGTGTCCGCAGCGGTGGAGCGGGACCGCTGCAGTTGCACTCGGTTGTCGCTTACTCGCCGACTTTGCCGCCAGCCTCGTCGCAAGCAGCCTTGGTCATAGCCTTGAAGCCGTGGCCTTTGCAGACAGCCTGGCCTTTGCAGGCGTTTTCGGCGGTCTTGCAATCGTTCATGCCTTTGCAGGAGGTGACGCCGTAACAATGAACGGATGCGTCGGCAGCCTGTACCTGAGTGGCGACACCGGCAAACATGGAGGCGGCAGCGATAGCCAGGGCAGCACCGGAAACAGCGTGTTTGATGTTCATTGTGTAGTCCTCATAGATCTGTAGTGGAGTCGGTCTGAACGGATTGCGCAGTCTCGACACACCACTAGAGTGAGGCCCCTTATCAGCGTTACAGCTGTGAGCAAATTTTTCCGAAATTAATCCTCAAGCTTCAACAGCGGCTCCTGGAAGCGCAATAAACGCCCGGCGTTACCCAGCACCAGCAAGGTGCTGAGGTTATGTAACACCGCCGCGATCATGGCGCCAGCCGCACCCAGCCAGCCAAACGCTGCGAACACTACGATGGCCAGGGTCCAGCCCAAGCCGATGATCACGTTCACCTGCAACGTCTGCCGGCACCGGCGACTCAAGCGCACGCAGGTGCCCAGGCGGCGCAAGTCGCTGCCGATCAACACCACGTCAGCCGACGCCAGGGCGATGTCCGCACCGCCCGCGCCCATCGCCACGCCGACCACACCGGCCTTGAGCGCCAGGGAGTCGTTGATGCCATCGCCCACCACCATCGGCCGGAAGCCGCTGCTGATTTCCCCCAGCACGCGGTTGAGCTTGTCTTCCGGCAGGGCCTGGGCTTCGACATCACTGATACCCACATCCAGCGCCAGGCTATCGGCCACGCTCTGGCGGTCACCGGTCAGTAGCAATTGGCGGCCCAGGCCCAAGTCCCGCAGTTCTTGCAGGGCCTGGCGCGCTTCCGGCTTGACGCTGTCGGCCAGCAACATCCAGGCCAGGAACTCGCCGTTCAACGCCAGCCCGGCGATCGGGCCGTCATGGGTGGGAACGCCGGTAGTGACGATGCCCAACTGTTCGAACAATTCCGGGCGCCCGAGCGCCGCTTCGCCCTGCTCGGTCTGCGCTACCACACCCAGGCCCTGGCGCTCGCGGATGTCGGTGAGTACCAGCATTTGTTCCTGGGTCGCCAACCCCGCCAACGCTCGGCTGACCGGGTGACTGCTCGCGGAGCCGAGGCTGGCCGCCAGGTTCAGCAGCGCCTGGCGATCCGGCGCGGTGGTGTCGATAGACTGCAGGCGCAAAGTGCCAAAGGTCAGGGTGCCGGTCTTGTCGACCACCAGCGACGTCAGGTCAGCCAGCTCTTCGAGGAACGCCGAGCTGCGAATCAGAATCCCGTGACGCGCCGCCACGGCGATCCCGGCAATCGCCGTGGCCGGCGCCGACAACACCAGGGCGCACGGGCATGCCGCCACCAGCACGGCGAGCATGGCCTGGGCGTCATTGGTAACAAACCAGGTCACCGCCGCCAGCAACAGCACCAGCACCATATAGCTGCCGGCATAACGCTCCAGCAGCCGGGTGATCGGCGGCTTGGAACGCTCGGCGTTCTGCATCAGAGCGATGACTTTGCCCAGGGTCGACTCATTGCCGATGCGCGTCACTTCAAGGCGTAACAAACCATCGAGGTTGATCGCACCTCCAAACACCTGCACGCCGACGCCGGCTTCCAATGGCACCGACTCGCCGGTAATCGGCGCCGTATCCAGGCTCGCCTGGCCGGATAGCACTACACCATCGGCCGGCACGCGGTCACCGGCGCGCACTTCCACGATATCGCCGGTGTTCAGGGTGCCGTTATCCACTTCGGTGATGGTGCCGTCCGCGTGCACCAGGCGGGCGTGGCTGCGGGTGAGTTTGCCCAGGGCATGGATCGCTTCCTGGGAGCCGATCACGCTGCGCTCTTCCAGCACATGCCCGAAGATCATGATGATCGGCAACAGCGCCGCGGTCAGCAGGTCGCCGGTGGCCCAGGCGCCCAGCATGGCCAGGGCGATCAATTGGTCAGTGATGCCGTGCAGGCTCGGGAAGCGCAGGCTGTACCAGGCCGAACGCATCACCGGCACCGCCACCAACAGCGAAGCCACGCCCAGCAGCAACTGGCTCACGCCGCTCTGGTCCGGCGCCAGCCAGCGCCATACCAGACCCAGTACCAACAGCCCCAAGGCGAGCATGGCCAGGGTCAATTGCCGGGCAGCGCTACGCTGTTCGGCGGAAGTCAGCATGGGTGCGCTCATTGTTCGGCTCCCTGGATGATCAAGCGGGAGTCGTCCTTGGGGTCGACGGTGGTGACAGAACCGGCCTGGCCGAGAATCTTCGGCATGCGCTCGCGGTACAGCCGCAATAGCAAGCCAGGATCTTTTACCTGGGCCAGGCTGGCGACAGTAGCGGTTTGCGCCTGGGCATTGGCCAAGCGTTCGCTGGCCTGGGCGTGGGCGACTTGCACCTGGCGGTCAGCTTCCTGATTGGCGCTCTGGGTGAGTTTTTCCGCTTCGGTGCGCGCATTGGCCACGGCTTTATCGGCTTGCTGGCTGGCGGTCAGTACCGCATTGAAAGCATTCACCGCCGGGCCCGGCAGGCTTGATTGCACATCGACGCGGGTGACTTCGACGCCCAGGCCCAAACCGTTGGCGGCCAACTGCGCCAGGCGTTTGTTGATGCCTTGCACCAGATCGCCGCGCAGCCGCTCACGGCGTTCGGCGGCGCCGTTGTCGCTGCCGATCAGTTCCGGGCGGGCTACCAGGATGGTGTCCAGATCCCGCGCCGCGGTGAGGGCCACAGCGCTGCGGGTCACCAGCCGATCCAGGGCAGGCAACACATGCTCGCCTTGCAATACGAAAGCGTAGGGCTCGGTCACCTTATAGAAAACCCGCACGTCCAACTGCACTACCCCGGCATCGCCCGTCAGCAGATAACCGGAGCCAGCCAAGGCATCGCTCAACGGCGTAGCGAAACTGGCCACGCGATCAGCCTGCAGCGCCGCGTCGGAACGTAGCAGGTTTTCTACCCGGCGCTCGATCACCCGGTCCGCTGCCGGCAGCAACACCACCTGCTCGAAGGGCTGCGGCCAGGCCAGCAACAGCCCGGCGTTCTGAATGCGATCAAGGGCGCCGAAGTGCAGGACCACGGCGCGATTCTGCGGGTCGATCTGGCGCACATTGGAAAAGGCCCAGGCCAACGCCGCCAACACGGTGACCGCGTACAGCGCCAGGAACGTCAGGCGCCCGGCCTGGATCCATGGGCTGTCCGGGCTGTCACGCTCGCTCATGGCTGGATGTCCTTCGGCCCATCCACCAAGGCGCGGAACGGCGCAGCATCGGTGCGCAGGATGATCTTGGTGCCCGGCGTAACCACGGTGCCCAAGGTGTCCAGCGAGCGCAGCAGGTTGTACAGCTGTGGATTACCGGCGTAGGCGCGGCCATAAATCTGCGCGGCTTCGACCCGCGATTGCGCTTCGATATCGGCGGCTTTCACCGTGGCATCTGCCTGCACGATGCGCGCATCACGCTCAGCGGCGGAGCGGATCTGCGCCGCTTCGCGCTTGCCCACGGCAGTGCGCTCGGTGGCGATGGTTTCACGCTCGGCACGCATGCGGTCAACGGTGGCGGTGAGGGTCACCGAAGGCAACGTCAGGCGCTCGATGCCGACTTGGGCCACACGCACCCCATAGGTGGTGAGCAATTGTTGATCAATCTGCTGGCGCAACTGCGCTTCGAAATCAGCAATGCGCACTTGGCTGGCATCGGTATTGATCAGGCTGGACAGGTCAAAGCTGGCCGCGGTGGTCTCCAGCGCCGAACCGACGAAGGTGCGGATCTGCCGTGCCGCTTCATCCGGCTGGTTCTGCACCGCGCGCATAAAGCGCTGCACATTGTCGGCATCGCCCTGCACCTGCCACGCCACATAAGCCTGCACAATAATCCGCAGGCCATCGCGGGTGCCCACGTCCTGCAGGCCGCTGGACGTGGTGCGCAGGCGCAGGTCCACCGGGATCGCCGCTTCGAACGGCGCTGGCCAGCGCCAGCCCAGGCCAGGTTCCAACAGCACCCGTGCGGGGTTGCCGAAGCGGGTAATCACCGTGGCCTCGCCGGAGCGCACCTGCACAAGGCTTGCCGCTGCCACGGCAAACAGCACCAGCAACACCGCCCAGGCCATACGACGCCAAGGAAAAGGCCCGCTCGCCTGCTCATCGCCGTGATGGTGATGGTGGTGGCCGTGATGATGGTGATGACCGTGATCGTGAGAATGAGCGCTCAACAGACAGACTCCTTATTGAACGGCTTTGCGCGGCACCGACGAATCGGCGGGCAAGGTAAAAGAACGCAGATCAATCGTTGGCGCACTGCCGGCACCCAAACGATGATCCAGAATTAGCAGCTTGGCGTGGGCCAGGCCCTGGCTCAGTTGGCCCAGGTACTGTTCCAGCACGAAGGCCTGGCCAGCGGCGGCATAGGCTTTTTGTTCGGCGGCAAAGCGCAGGTTCGCCGCTTGCGCGCCAGCATTCACCTCGCGGGCGTTGGCCTGGGCTTGATCCCGGGCAGTGCTGGCTTGCAACAGCGCTTGGTTGGTCTGCTCGCTGGCGGCGCCGCGTTCCCGGGCGATCAGGGCCTGGGCGCCGATCTGCGCGGCTTGCACACCGTGGTAAGCGTTGGCGGCTCCAGCGGGCGGGTGAATCGCTTCGACCACCGTGGCAAGGATCTCCACACCACTGTCGAGTGTTTGCAGATCGGCTTGCACACTGCGACCAATTTCGTCGGCGAGGCTGGTGCGTTGTTCACCGAGCAATTCGTCAAGGGTGCGCGAGGCGAAGTCATGCACCAGGATGCGGCTGGCGGTACTGCGGATCAGGGTCGGGATATCAGCGCTGTTATAGGTGGCGGCGAGCGCGGCCTGGTCGGTAAGGCCGATACGGTAGACAAAACGCACGTCCATATTGACGATCTGGAAGCCCTGCTTATCGCCGCTGCTGCTGGCGATGACCTGGGATTTGTCATTTACATGGCTGGCGTCCCACAGGCGGTTGGCGATCAACGGCGCCGGGCCTTCGGCAGCGGCCAACGGCGCAGTGGCGGCTTCACTGACGCTGGTCGCCAGCTCATGCACCACGCCGTTTTCGATGTTCAGCACACGGCCCAACGGCCACGGTAAACCCGCATGCAGGCCGGGGCCGAACACCTCGACCGGTTTGCCAAAGCGCTCATAAATCCCACGGCCTTGCAGGGGCACCTCATGCACGCCGGTCAGCGCCCAACCGACCGCCAGCACCACCAGCAACACCGGCAAAAACGCCCGGCGCATGTAGGTAAAGGCCCAGATCTGGCGCAGGTCGATACCGAAACGGTTGTGCAATTCATGCTGCAACGCCAGCAAGGGTTGTGGCGGCCAACGCAGCAGGCCGGCGATAAAACTCTGGGCCATCAAGCGCGGTTCGAGACGCGGCTGGCGCGGGCTGAACAGCGACAGCACACCCCTGAGCAGGAACTCCAGCGCCACCAGTGCCGGCAGCAGGCCGATCAGTGTCGCCAGGCGCAGTGGCCAAACCGACTCGGCATTGGCAAACAGCAGGCAGATTGCACTGATCACCAGGCAGATAATCGCCACCCGGCTCAACTGCGCCAGCTGTGAAGCTTCCGGCCATTGGGCGGCGGTTTCCTGGGCGAGGCGACGTTCAAACACCAGCAGACCGAACGCCAGCGCCAACGCCAGCGCCGCGCCGATGCTTGCCGATTGACCGACGACCGCCGCGGGCAAGGCCAGGTTCCAGAACTGGGTAACACTGACCAGCGCCAGCAGCGACCAGCCACCCAACCACAACACCGGCGCGCCGACCTGGGCCAGCAGACCATTGCCGAAATGGTTGATCAGGCCCTTGTGCCAAGTGGTGGGCTCGCTGGGTTCTTCGACCAGTTCAACGCTTGGCGCCTCCAGCGCCTGGGCACGCCAATCGGCCACCCACCAGGCCGACTGTAACCCGGCCACCAGTACCAACAAGGCCGAAGCGCAGTTGATCAACACCACCGGCCAGATCGACAGTGGCGCAAACAACGCCACGAACAACGCCAGTACCCAAGCACTGATGGCCAGGGTCGTCAGGCTGATGCCGGCCTGGCGCAGTCGACGGGCATGGAACAACCCTTGTTGAAAACGCGCAAGGCCCTCTACCGAAGCGCCGTCAGCTTCTAGATCCACTTGCATCCACTCAACGCCCGCGTGTACATAATTCGTTACGATATAACACGAAGCGTGAAATTTTTGTTCGCTTTTGAACTCAGCCTGGATCCCTGTGGGAGGGGGCTTGCTCCCGATGGCATTGGGTCAGTAAGTAGATGGGTTGGCTGATGCACTGCTATCGGGAGCAAGCCCCCTCCCACATTTGCCTCACGGTGTTCTCTGGATTGTGACTAACCCCCTATAAACACGAGCTATCACTAGTGTCGGCGGCAATAAGTCGGCACACTCCTGAACAGTTTTTCGCGGGTTCACGGACAAGGAAGCGCCACCCCCCATGATTTCCATCTACCAACTCAAACCGCGGTTCCAGAACCTGCTGCGCCCTCTCATGCAGCGTCTCTACGACAACGGCACCACCGCCAACCAGATCACCGTGCTGGCGGGGGTGATTTCCTTGCTGGTCGGCTTGCTGATCGCTGCTTTCGCCCAGCAGCTCTGGCTGTTTGCACTGATCCCGCTGTGGATGATTGTACGCATGGCCCTCAACGCCATCGACGGCATGCTCGCCCGGGAATTCGGCCAGCAGTCAAGGCTCGGCGCCTACCTCAATGAGCTATGCGATGTGATCGCCGACAGCGCGTTGATCCTGCCCTTTGCCCTGATACCCGGCGTGAGCCTGGCGCCAGTGTTGCTGGTGACGCTGCTGGCGGTATTCAGCGAGTACGCCGGGGTGCTGGGGCCGATGGTGGGTGCATCGCGTCGCTATGACGGGCCGATGGGCAAGAGTGATCGGGCCTTCGTACTCGGTGTGCTGGCCACCGGCGTGGCGCTGGGCTGGCTCGGCGCCGGCTGGGTCGAGTCGGTGATGTGGCTGGTGGCTGCCCTGCTCGCCTACACCTTGGTCAACCGGGTGCGTCAGGGCCTCAAAGAACAACAACACACTCCCCCTTCTGCATAAGGATTTTGCGATGCGCGAACAGCAACAGCACACCTGCAGTACCCATGATGGCGTCGAGCTTTTCTACCGGCACTGGCCGGCTACGGCAGGCGCCGGGCCGCGCAAGGCAATCCTGTTGTTCCATCGCGGCCATGAGCACTCCGGGCGTATTGCCCACCTGGTAGATGAACTGGGCTTGCCGGAGTTTGATTTTTTCGCCTGGGACGCCCGCGGCCACGGCCAATCGCCCGGCGAGCGCGGCGACAGTCCCAGCTTTGCCACCAGTGCCCGTGATGTGCAGACCTTCTGTGACCACATCGGCGCCACCTACGGCATCGAAGAGCAAAACCTCGCCGTGATCGCCCAAAGCGTCGGCGCGGTGATCGCGGCCACCTGGGTCCACGACTATGCGCCGAAGATCCGCGCCCTGGTGCTCGCCTCGCCGGCCTTCAAGGTCAAGCTGTACGTGCCCTTCGCCCGCCCAGGCCTGACCTTGATGCGCAGGTTCCGGGGCAACTTTTTCGTCAACAGCTACGTCAAGGCCAAGTTCCTCAGCCACGACCCGGAGCGCGTAGCGTCCTACGACAGCGATCCGTTGATCACCAAGGCCATTTCGGTGAATGTGCTATTGGGCCTCTACGAAGCAGCGGATAGGGTTGTAGCCGATGCACAAGCGATTCAGGTGCCGACCCAACTGCTGGTCTCCGGCTCCGATTTTGTGGTGCACCGTAAACCCCAGCAGCAGTTTTTCGACCGCCTCGGCAGCCTGAAAAAAGAGCTGCATATCCTCCCCGGGTTCTTCCACGACACCCTTGGCGAACGTGACCGTGCCGTGGCCGTGAACAGCGTCAAGCGCTTTATCCTGCAGAACTTCGCCCACCCGCTGGATCGCGCCTCTCTGCTGGACGCTGACAAACTCGGCGCCACCTGTGCCGAATCCGAATCCCTTGCCGCACCGCTGCCACGCAATTCCCTGCGCGACCTGTACTGGCGCATGACCCGCGCCAGCATGGGCCTGGGCAAGAACCTGTCGGACGGAGTAAAGCTGGGCTTCGACACCGGTTTCGACTCCGGCAGCACCCTGGACTACGTGTACCGCAACAAACCCACCGGCAAGGGCGGCCTGGGGCGGATGATCGACACCAACTACCTCAACTCCATCGGCTGGCGCGGTATTCGTCAGCGCAAGCTGAACGTCGAAGAGCTGCTGCGCCTGGCGATGGCCAAGCTGCGTGAGGATGATCGCCAAGTACGCATTGTCGATATCGCCGCCGGCCACGGCCGTTACATTCTGGAGGCTTTGCAGGGCGTGTCGCCGTTGCCGGAATCCATCCTGCTGCGCGACTACAGCGACATCAACGTGCGCGACGGTGGCGCGCTGATTCTCGAGAAGGGCCTGGGAGACATCGCCCAGTTCGTCAAAGCCGATGCGTTCGACCGCGCCGACCTGGCCGCCCTGGAGCCCAAGCCGACCTTGGCCGTGGTGTCGGGCCTGTATGAATTGTTCGCCGATAACGCCATGGTCGGCGGCTCACTGGCAGGCTTGGCCGAAGCCTTGGGGCCAGGCGGTTACCTGGTGTATACCGGCCAGCCATGGCACCCGCAACTTGAGCTGATTGCCCGTGCACTTACCAGCCACCGCCAGGGCCAGGCCTGGGTGATGCGTCGGCGCAGCCAGGCGGAAATGGACCAGCTTGTCGAAGCCGCGGGCTTTCGCAAGATCACCCAGCGCGTGGATGAGTGGGGCATCTTTACGGTATCCCTGGCACAGAAGATCTGAACATGCGCGAACCCGGTCTATTGAAACCAGCGGCCCTCTGGCTGCTGCTATTGGCGCCGCTGTTCTTCAGCACCTATGGCTTCGCCACCTGGGTCACCAGCCAACGCAGCGATGTCGGCACGCTGGTGTTTGGCTGGGAAACCCATATACCGTTCTGGGCCTGGACCATCGTGCCCTACTGGTCCATCGACCTGCTCTACGGCTTCTCCCTGCTGTTACCCAATACACGCCATGAACTGAAACAACATGCACTGCGCCTGCTGAGTGCGCAGGTCATAGCCGTCAGTTGCTTCCTGATCTGGCCGCTGCGCTTCACATTCGAGCGGCCGGAACTGGACGGCGTGTTCGGCTGGCTGTTCGCGGTGCTGGCCGGTTTTGACAAACCCTTCAACCAGGCCCCGTCACTGCATATCGCGCTGCTGGTGATCCTGTGGGTCATGTATCAACGGCACACCCGGGGTTTCTGGCGTTGGGTAGTGCATGGCTGGTTCACCCTGATCGGTCTCTCGGTGCTGACCACTTATCAACATCACTTTATCGACTTACCCACAGGCGCCCTCGCAGGGTGGTTGTGCGTGTGGTTATGGCCTGTGGAACACCCGAGCCCATTGGTGAATGCCCGACTGACGCGGGATCCCCAACGCTGGCGGCTGGGAGTGCGCTATGGGCTGGGTGCATTAATACTGGCGGTGCTTGCCTTCGTGCTCGGCGACGGCTGGCTGTGGCTGCTGTGGCCGGCGGTGTCCCTGGCGTTGATCAAGGCCAACTACCTCGTGCTAGGCGCGTCAGGCTTTCAAAAACGCGAAGATGGCCGTCTTACTCCCGCCGCGCGCTGGCTATATGCACCCTATCTAGCTGGTGCGTGGATCAATTCGCGCCTGTGGACACGCAAACATCCACAGCCCGACCTGATTGTGGATAACGTCTGGCTCGGACGCATCCCCACATCGCGCCAGCAAGGTTCATTCAAGGCCATTGTCGATCTGTGCGCCGAACTGCCGATTAATCCACAGGGCGGCGCGTATGCCTGCGTGCCAGTGCTTGACCTGATCGCACCGACACCCGACGAATGCATCAAAGCCGCGCACGCTATCGAGCAACTGCGCCAGCACGGGCCCTTGCTGGTGTGCTGTGCCCTCGGTTACTCCCGCAGCGCTACCGCCGTTGCCGCCTGGCTGCTGAACACAGGGCGCGCCGCCACGCTAGATCAAGCGCTGGCTATCATTCGTACAGCACGGGCCAATGTGGTCCTGCACCCCGCACATCGTGAAGCTTTGGAGGGTCTGCCCCATGCCCGCTGATATGGAACTCCAGGTGGTCGCCAGCCTGCTGCGCCGTGGCCGCTCACTGGATCAGTTATCCACAGGCCTGACACTGCTCGGCGTACTGTTCGGCCTTGCCCAGCTATTGTTGGCCAGTATCTCGACGATCTGCCTGCTGCTGGCCCTGTGGATGATCGTACTGGGCCTGCTGCAAAAATACTGGGCATTGCGCGTGGCCCTCGACGCCGACCTGTTTGCCCTGCTCGCCCGCGACACCGCACGTACACCGGACCTCGACCAGGCCCTGCAAACCCTTGGCCTGCAATCACCTAAACGGGCCGGCCGGCCCTGGAGCGAACGCCGTCGTGGCGCGCTCAAACTGTTGCGCAAACAAGCCTGGCTGCTGGGCGCGCAAGCGCTGCTGACCCTGGGCGTCATCCTCGCCAGCCCTTGGCTGCCTTTCGCCGGATAAGGAATCCCCATGTTCGAACCCGTGGTCGCCACGCTGATTACCTCCATGGCCCGCACTGTCACCGGCGCTCGCAGCCTGTGGCTGGGGTGCGCTCCGGTGCCGGTGCAACGCATCTATTTCGCCAACCACAGCAGCCACGGCGACTTCGTGCTGGTATGGGCGTCGCTGCCGCAGAACCTGCGCAAGTTCACGCGCCCGGTGGCGGGCAGTGATTACTGGAACAAGAGCGCCCTGCGCCGCTACATCATCAACCGTGTGTTCAATGGCGTGCTGATCGACCGCGAGCGCAGGGAGCCTGTGGATAACCCTTTGCAACCCATGCTCGCTGCGTTGGAAGGCGGTGACTCGCTGATTATTTTTCCGGAAGGCACGCGCAATCTGGAGGATGGCTTGCTGCCCTTCAAGAGCGGCTTGTACCACTTGGCAAAAAGTTACCCACAGGCCGAACTGGTGCCCGTGTGGATAGCCAACCTTAACCGGGTCATGCCCAAGGGCCGAGTGCTGCCACTGCCCTTGTTATGCACAACCAGCTTCGGTGCTCCCCTGCAATTGGAAGAGGGCGAAGACAAAGCCGCATTCCTTGCCCGTACCCGCGACGCCCTGCTCGCCCTTGCCCCGGAGCATTCCTGAGATGGATAGCCAAACCCTGATGTTATTCGGCGGCATCGGCGCGATTCTGGTCATCGCCTCGCTGATCGGCCTGATCCTCAAGCTGCGCACCCGTGGCAGCCCCAATGCCGTGATCGACAACCTCAACGCCCGCATCAACGCCTGGTGGGTGATGGTGGTGGTGATCGGCATCGCCTTCTGGCTCGGCACCGGCGCGGTGATCCTGTTGTTCTATGCCGTGTCGTTCTACGCCCTGCGAGAATTCCTCACCCTCACCCCAACCCGGCGCAGCGACTACCCGGCCCTGGTGGCCGCGTTCTACCTCGCCCTGCCGCTGCAATATGTGCTGATCTACGCCGACTGGTATGGGCTGTTCTCGATCTTTATCCCGGTGTACGTGTTTTTGCTGCTACCGATCCTCGCCTCCCTTGGCGGCGACAGCACACACTTCCTGGAACGTGCCTCGAAGGTGCAATGGGGGCTGATGATCGCGGTGTTCTGCGTGTCCTTCGTCCCAGCCCTGCTGACGCTGGACATCCCCGGGTACGAAGGCCGCAACCTGTTGCTGATCGCCTACCTGGTGATCGTGGTGCAACTGTCAGACGTATTGCAGTACGTATGCGGCAAGCTGTTCGGCAAACACAAGATCGCGCCCAATCTGTCACCGTCGAAAACTGTGGAAGGGTTCGTAGGCGGAATTCTGCTGTCATCCCTGATCGGCGCGGCGCTGTGGTGGACCACACCGTTTAATCCCTGGCAGTCGTTCCTGATTGCGCTGTTGATCAACTTGCTGGGCTTTGCCGGTGGGATTGTGATGTCAGCGATCAAGCGTGACCGCGGCGTAAAAGACTGGGGACATATGATCGAAGGGCACGGCGGGATGCTGGATCGGCTGGATTCGGTGTGCTTCGCGGCGCCGATCTTTTTCCATCTTGTGCGTTACTGGTGGACGTGATGGTTGACCAGAGCGCCAGCCCTCGAGACTGACAAAGAACAAAATGTGGGAGGGGGCTTGCTCCCGATTGCGGTGGACCAGTCAAGGTATCTGATGCCTGTCACACCGCTATCGGGAGCAGCCCCCTCCCACCTTGGTTCTTGTGTGCTTTCAAGACCATTAGGCAGTGATCTCGACGTAGCGGTACTCCCCGCCTCCTGTCGCACCCGATAGCCAGCCCCAATCAAAACTCAGCGTTGTGCGCCCGTCACGATCCACGCCTACCGTGCCACGTGACCACCCCGCGAGCAGTTCCCCTTCCAGGGTCACGCATTGATAAAGCAGCTCGATGGTATCTGCACCGGTCACCCGCCCGACCTGCGTGCCCAGGCGAATCCGGCCACCTTGGTAGGTGCTTGAAATGACGCCATCTTCAACTTGGTAGTGAAATACTGTCCCCGTGCCGGACAGCCCTTGAGTATTGTTCGCGACCGCAAACCGGCGGTTATGCAAACGTGCGTGAACGGTCGCTGAAGAGCTTTGCATTATTGGCATCCTTGAGTGGCGCGAATTCAAAACCATAAAAAAGGGGCTGTTAAAAACAGCCCCTCTTCAGGTACGCGAGAAAGCCTTACTCCACCGTCACCGACTTCGCCAGGTTACGCGGCTGGTCAACGTCAGTGCCTTTGAGCACGGCAACGTAGTACGACAGCAACTGCAGCGGGATTGTGTAGAGGATCGGCGACAGGGTGTCGTGAATGTGCGGCATGTTGATCACGTGGGTGCCTTCACCATTGGTCATGCCCGCCTTCTCATCTGCGAAGACGATCAGTTGGCCGCCACGGGCGCGTACTTCCTGCAGGTTGGACTTGAGCTTCTCCAGCAGTTCGTTGTTTGGTGCCACGGTAACCACTGGCATATCGTCATCCACCAGGGCCAATGGCCCGTGTTTCAGCTCACCGGCCGGATAGGCTTCGGCGTGGATGTACGAGATTTCCTTGAGTTTCAGCGAGCCTTCCATCGCCACCGGGTATTGCGCGCCACGGCCCAGGAACAGGGTGTGGTTCTTGTCAGCGAACAGCTCGGCGACTTTTTCCACGGTGCTGTCCATGGCCAGGGCTTCGCCAAGGCGGGTTGGCAGGCGGCGCAGTTCTTCCACCAGAGTGGCTTCGACGCCGTCGGCGAGGGTGCCGCGTACTTGGCCCAGGGACAGGGTCAGCAGCAGCAGGCCCACCAGTTGAGTCGTGAAGGCTTTGGTGGAGGCTACGCCGATTTCGCGACCGGCTTGGGTCAGCAGGGTCAGGTCGGATTCACGTACCAGGGAGCTGATGCTGACGTTGCAGATTGCCAGGCTGCCGAGGAAGCCCAGTTCCTTGGCATTGCGCAGGGCGGCCAGGGTGTCGGCGGTTTCGCCGGACTGGGAGATGGTCACGAACAAGGTGTCGGGCTGCACCACCACCTTGCGGTAGCGGAATTCGCTGGCCACTTCGACTTGGCAAGGAATGCCGGCCAGTTCTTCGAGCCAGTAACGGGCAACCATGCCAGCGTGGTAGCTGGTGCCGCAGGCCACGATCTGCACATTGCGCACCTTGGCGAACAACTCGGCGGCTTGCGGGCCGAAGGCGTTGACCAACACTTGATTCTGGCTCAGGCGACCTTCCAGGGTGCGTTGCACCACAGACGGCTGCTCGTGGATTTCCTTGAGCATGAAGTGGCGGAACTCGCCCTTGTCAGCGGCTTCGGCACCGTCGCGGTATTGCACGGCTTCGCGCTCGACGGACTGGTCGTTAACGTCCCAGATCTGCACGCTTTCACGACGGATGTCGGCAATATCGCCTTCTTCCAGATACATGAAGCGGTCGGTCACTTGGCGCAGGGCCAGTTGGTCGGAGGCGAGGAAGTTCTCGCCCAGCCCCAGGCCGATCACCAGCGGGCTACCACTGCGTGCAGCAACCAGGCGATCAGGCTGGCTGGCGCTGATCACGGCCAGGCCGTAGGCGCCATGCAGTTCCTTGACCGTGGCCTTGAGGGCGGTGGTCAGATCGCTGTGGTCCTTGAGCTTGTGGTTGAGCAGGTGGGCGATGACTTCGGTGTCGGTGTCCGAGGTGAACACATAACCCAGGCCCTTGAGTTGTTCGCGCAGCACTTCGTGGTTTTCGATAATGCCGTTGTGCACCACCGCCAGGTCACCGGAGAAGTGTGGGTGAGCGTTACGCTCGCATGGCGCACCGTGGGTGGCCCAACGGGTGTGGGCAATGCCCAGGCGGCCTACGAGCGGCTCGCCGGACAAGGCCTGGTCCAACTCGCTCACCTTGCCCGGCCGGCGCATGCGCTCCAGCTTGCCGGCATTGGTGAAAACCGCCACGCCAGCGCTGTCATAACCGCGGTACTCGAGGCGCTTGAGGCCCTCGATAAGGATGGCAGTAACGTTACGTTCGGCGACTGCGCCAACAATTCCACACATGGTATTTCTCCTAGATGACGGCCGCGCATATCAGCGTAATGCCGCGGGCTTGGATCTGGTCGCGGGCCTCAAGCGGCAGGCGATCATCGGTAATAAGGGTATGGACGCTGCTCCAGGGCAGTTCCAGGTTGGGAATCTTGCGGCCGATCTTGTCGGACTCGACCATCACTACGACTTCACGGGCGACCTCGGCCATGACGCGGCTCAGGCCCAGGAGTTCGTTGAAGGTGGTAGTGCCGCGCTGCAGATCGATGCCATCGGCACCGATAAAGAGCTGATCAAAATCATAGGAGCGCAGCACCTGCTCGGCGACCTGGCCCTGGAACGAGTCCGAATGCGGGTCCCAGGTGCCGCCCGTCATCAACAACACCGGCTCGTGTTCCAATTCGCTCAGGGCGCGGGCCACGTTCAGGGAGTTGGTCATCACCACCAGGCCGGGCTGATGGCCCAGTTCGGGGATCATGGCGGCGGTTGTGCTGCCGCTGTCGATGATGATGCGTGCGTGTTCGCGCAAACGCACCACTGCCGCACGCGCGATGGCGCGCTTGTAAGCCGAGATGGGTTGTGCGGCGTCGCCTACGAGCTCCTGGGGCATCGTGATTGCGCCACCGTAGCGACGCAGGAGCAGGCCATTGCTTTCGAGGGCGGCCAGATCCTTGCGGATGGTTACTTCCGAAGTTTCGAAACGCTTGGCCAATTCGTCCACACTGACTTCGCCCTGCTCATTGAGCAGAGTGAGGATATTGTGGCGTCGTTGAGGTGTATTTCGTTTCGACATGGTGATGGTAAGTTTCGTTTCGAAAGATAACGAAGGCAATCAAAACCTATTGGCGAAAGATCGTCAAGCGGGGCAATAACTATTTTTCGAATAACACCGATAAATGTGGGAGGGGGCTTGCTCCCGATGACGGTGTGTCAGTCACCTGATGAGTTGACTGGCACACCGTCATCGGGAGCAAGCCCCCTCCCACATTGGAGTTTTGCTACTGGCGAGGCTGTGGGTAACTCAGGTTTTCTTGATTTTGACCGGGCGCTTCCAACCGTCGATGTTGCGTTGACGGGCGCGGGCGACGGCCAGCTGCGACTTATCCACATCCTGGTTGATGGTGGAACCTGCCGCGGTGTTTGAACCATCACCTATGGTGACCGGCGCAATCAACGAGTTGTTGGAGCCGATGAATACATCCTCACCGATAGTCGTCTGGTACTTGTTGGCGCCGTCGTAGTTGCAGGTAATGGCACCGGCGCCGATGTTGCTGCGGGCACCGATCACTGCATCACCGAGGTAAGCCAAGTGGCCGGCCTTCGCGTCGTCACCCATTTTCGCGTTTTTCAGCTCGACGAAATTGCCAACGTGCGCTCTCACGCCCATCACTGTACCCGGACGCAACCGTGCAAACGGCCCCGCATCGCTACCCTCGCCCATCACGGCACCGTCGATATGGCTGTTAGCCTTGACCACCACGCCTTTGCGCAAGGTGCTGTCCTTGATCACGCAGTTCGGGCCGATGACCACGTTGTCTTCAATGATCACGCGGCCTTCGAGGATCACGTTGATATCGATCAGCACGTCGCGGCCCACCGTCACTTCGCCACGCACATCGAAACGCGCCGGGTCACGCAGGGTCACCCCCTGGGCCATCAGGCGCAGACCTTCGCGCAGTTGGTAGTGACGCTCCAGCTCTGCGAGCTGCTTGCGGTCGTTGGCGCCCTGCACTTCCATCGGGTCGTGGGGCTGCTCGGTGGCGACCAGCAGGCCGTCACTCACCGCCATTTCGATCACATCGGTGAGGTAGTACTCGCCCTGGGCGTTGTTGTTGGACAGACGGCTCATCCAGTCGCCCAGCTTATCGGCAGGCACGGCAAGAATGCCCGTGTTGCCTTCAGTAATGGCGCGCTGGGCTTCGCTGGCGTCCTTATGCTCGACGATAGCGGCAACCTTGCCGTCGGCATTACGCACGATGCGGCCGTAACCGGTAGGGTCGTCCAGCTCAACGGTGAGCAGGCCCATCTGTCCAGGCATGACATGCTTGAGCAGACGTTGCAGGGTTTCGACTTCGATCAGCGGTACGTCGCCATATAGGATCAGCACGGTATCAGCTGTGATGAAGGGTACAGCCTGCGCAGTGGCGTGGCCGGTGCCGAGTTGTTTGTCTTGTAGAACGAAATTCAAGTCGTCTGCGGCGAGGCGTTCACGCACCACATCGGCACCGTGGCCGATAACCACGTGAATGCGCTGCGGGTCCAGCTGGCGGGCGCTGTGGATAACATGGCCCAGCATGGAATTGCCGGCAACCGGGTGCAGCACCTTGGGCAGGGCCGAACGCATGCGAGTGCCCTGGCCTGCGGCGAGAATGACGATTTCAAGAGACATGAATGGCTACCAATCCTGGGCGGTCCGGGTTCAGACCAAAGAAGTGTTTTGCAAAAAAAGAAAAAGGGTAGCCGAGGCTACCCTTTTTAATCAATCACACATGAAGCGTAACGGCATGGCCGCTTACTTCTTGCGGATCTGCTGGAGCGTGCGCAGCTGGGCTGCAGCTTCGGCCAGACGAACTGCAGCAGCGCTGTAGTCGAAGTCTGCGCCTTTTTCGTTCAGCGCCTTCTCGGCAGCCTTGACGGCTTCCTGAGCGGAGGCTTCATCCAGGTCGCCAGCACGTTGCACGGTGTCGGCAAGTACCTTGACCATGTTCGGCTGAACCTCGAGGAAACCACCGGAGATGTAAAACACCTCACGTTCCCCGCCTTGCTTGGTCAGAGTGATCGGACCTGGCTTCAAGCTGGTAATCAACGGAGCGTGACCCATGGCGATACCAAGATCACCCAAGTCACCGTGCGCTGTTACAAACTCGACCAGACCGGAGAAGATTTCCCCTTCCGCGCTGACGATATCGCAATGGACTGTCATAGCCATCTGATTGCCTCAACCTGATGAGCGCCCGTTGCCGGGCGCCTGGATTACAGTTTCTTGGCTTTCTCGATCGCTTCTTCGATGCCGCCGACCATGTAGAACGCTTGTTCTGGCAGGTGGTCGTAGTCACCGTTGAGGATGCCTTTGAAGCCAGCAATGGTGTCTTTCAGGGAAACGT
This sequence comes from Pseudomonas sp. rhizo25, assembly GCF_031931935.1. Classification (NCBI taxonomy): domain Bacteria; kingdom Pseudomonadati; phylum Pseudomonadota; class Gammaproteobacteria; order Pseudomonadales; family Pseudomonadaceae; genus Pseudomonas; species Pseudomonas sp. rhizo25. The sequence goes on along the minus strand of NZ_JAUJXA010000002.1, from coordinate 137,974 downwards.
ATTTACCCGAGGCACCGGTGAAGACTTCAGCCACGAAGAACGGCTGCGACAAGAAACGCTGGATCTTACGAGCACGGTTTACCAACTGTTTGTCGGCTTCCGACAGCTCGTCCATACCCAGGATCGCAATGATGTCCTTCAGTTCTTTGTAGCGCTGCAGCACGTACTGAACGCCGCGAGCGGTGTCGTAGTGCTCCTGGCCGATCACGTTCGGGTCCAGCTGGCGCGAAGTCGAGTCGAGTGGATCGACCGCTGGGTAGATACCCAGGGAAGCGATGTCACGGGACAGAACGACGGTGGCGTCCAAGTGGGCGAAGGTGGTGGCTGGCGACGGGTCGGTCAAGTCATCCGCAGGTACGTATACCGCTTGGATCGAGGTGATCGAACCTTCCTTGGTCGAAGTGATACGTTCTTGCAGAACGCCCATCTCTTCAGCCAGGGTCGGCTGGTAACCTACTGCCGAAGGCATACGGCCCAGCAGTGCGGATACTTCAGTACCGGCCAGGGTGTAACGGTAGATGTTGTCGACGAACAGCAGAACGTCGTTACCTTCGTCACGGAACTTCTCGGCCATGGTCAGGCCAGTCAGGGCTACGCGCAGACGGTTTCCCGGCGGCTCGTTCATCTGACCGTAAACCAGTGCCACTTTGTCCAGAACGTTGGAGTCCTTCATCTCGTGGTAGAAGTCGTTACCCTCACGGGTACGCTCACCCACACCGGCGAACACGGAATAACCGCTGTGCTCGATGGCGATGTTACGGATCAGTTCCATCATGTTTACGGTCTTGCCTACACCGGCACCACCGAACAGACCGACTTTACCGCCCTTGGCGAACGGGCAAACCAGGTCGATAACCTTGATACCGGTTTCCAGCAGGTCGTTGCCGCCTGCTTGCTCGGCGAACGAAGGCGCGGCGCGGTGAATGCCCCAGCGCTCTTCGGTGGCAATCGGGCCAGCTTCGTCGATCGGGTTGCCCAGTACGTCCATGATCCGGCCCAGGGTCGCTTTACCGACCGGTACGGAGATGGCAGCGCCAGTGTCGACAACGTCCAGACCGCGCTTCAAGCCTTCGGTAGAACCCATCGCAATGGTACGAACTACGCCGTCGCCCAGCTGCTGCTGGACTTCCAGGGTAGTTTCCGCGCCTTGTACTTTCAGCGCGTTGTAGATGCTCGGTACGCTGTCGCGTGGAAATTCCACGTCGATAACGGCGCCGATGATTTGAACGATACGTCCGCTACTCATAGCTGGATCCTCTGAATATTTGAACCGTTAAACCGCGGCAGCGCCGCCGACGATTTCCGAGATCTCTTGGGTGATCGCAGCCTGACGCGCCTTGTTGTAGATCAGCTGCAAATCGCTGATCAGATCACCGGCGTTATCGGTAGCGTTTTTCATCGCGATCATCCGCGCCGCTTGTTCAGCTGCGTTGTTCTCGACCACCGCCTGGTACACCTGCGACTCCACGTAGCGCACCATCAAGCCATCAAGCAGCTCTTTGGCGTCTGGTTCGTAGAGGTAGTCCCAGTGGTGCTTGAGTTCCTGATCCGGGGTCGCCACCAGTGGAATCAATTGCTCCACGGTTGGCTGCTGGGTCATGGTGTTGATGAACTTGTTGGATACCACGGACAGGCGGTCAATCCGGCCTTCCAGGTACGCATCCAGCATCACCTTCACACTGCCGATCAAATCATTGATCGACGGCTCTTCACCCAGGTGGCTGATAGCTGCAACGACGTTACCGCCGAAGTTACGGAAAAAGGCCGCACCCTTGCTACCAACAACACACAGATCGATCTCGACGCCGTTTTCGCGGTTTACCGCCATGTCCTTGACCAGGGCCTTGAACAGGTTGGTATTCAGACCACCACACAAACCACGGTCACTGCTCACTACCACATAACCTGCACGCTTGACGGCGCGCTCGATCATGAACGGGTGGCGGTATTCCGGGTTGGCGTTGGCCAGATGCCCAATTACCTGGCGGATACGCTCCGCATAAGGACGGCTAGCAGCCATGCGCATTTGTGCCTTGCGCATTTTGCTTACCGCCACTTTTTCCATGGCGCTGGTAATTTTTTGCGTGCTTTTGATGCTCGCAATCTTACTGCGAATCTCTTTTGCGCCTGCCATGTAACACCTATCAGGTTAGCAAGCGGGAGCCTTGCGGCTCCCGCTGCGGCTTACCAGGTTTGGGTGGCCTTGAACTTCTCGATACCGGCTTTCATGCCAGCGTCGATATCGTCATTGAAGTCACCCTTCACGTTGATCTTCGCCATCAATTCGGCGTGATCGCGGTTGAAGTAAGCAATCAGCGCTTGTTCAAAGCTGCCGACCTTGGCGATTTCAACGTCGGTCAGGAACCCACGCTCAGCGGCATACAGCGACAACGCCATGTCAGCGATCGACATCGGGGCGTATTGCTTCTGCTTCATCAGCTCGGTAACGCGCTGACCATGCTCAAGTTGCTTACGGGTCGCTTCGTCCAGGTCAGAAGCGAACTGGGCGAATGCCGCCAGTTCACGGTACTGAGCCAGAGCGGTACGGATACCACCGGAGAGCTTCTTGATGATCTTGGTCTGAGCGGCACCACCCACACGGGATACCGAAACACCGGCGTTCACAGCAGGACGGATGCCTGAGTTGAACATGGCCGATTCCAGGAAGATCTGACCGTCGGTGATGGAAATCACGTTGGTCGGAACGAACGCGGAAACGTCGCCAGCCTGGGTTTCAATGATCGGCAGTGCGGTCAGGGAACCGGTTTTGCCGGTCACTGCGCCGTTGGTGAACTTCTCTACGTACTCTTCCGAAACGCGGGATGCGCGCTCCAGCAGACGGGAGTGGAGATAGAACACGTCGCCTGGGTAAGCTTCACGGCCTGGTGGACGGCGCAGCAGCAGGGAAATCTGGCGGTAAGCCACTGCCTGCTTGGACAGATCGTCATAAACGATCAGCGCGTCTTCACCGCGGTCGCGGAAGAATTCACCCATGGTGCAACCGGAGTACGGTGCCAGGAATTGCAGCGCAGGAGATTCCGAAGCACTGGCAGCCACGATGATCGTGTTGGCCAGGGCGCCGTTTTCTTCCAGCTTGCGAACCACGTTGGCGATGGTCGATTGCTTCTGACCAATGGCTACGTAGACGCAGAAAATGCCGCTGTCTTTCTGGTTGATGATCGCGTCGATCGCCAGGGCGGTTTTACCGATCTGACGGTCACCGATGATCAGCTCACGCTGGCCACGGCCGACCGGGATCATGGCGTCGACAGCCTTGTAGCCAGTCTGTACAGGCTGGTCTACCGACTTACGCCAGATCACGCCTGGAGCAACTTTCTCGACCGCGTCGGTCTCGGTGTTGCCCAGTGGACCTTTGCCGTCAACTGGATTACCCAGTGCGTCGACTACGCGACCCAGCAGTTCCTTACCAACCGGAACTTCCAGGATGCGGCCGGTGCACTTGGCGCTCATGCCTTCAGCCAGACTGGTGTACGCGCCCAATACAACGGCACCTACGGAGTCTTGCTCCAGGTTGAGGGCCATACCGTAGACGCCGCCCGGAAACTCGATCATCTCGCCGTACATGACGTCGGCCAGACCGTGAATCCGCACGATGCCGTCAGATACGCTGACGACAGTGCCTTCGTTACGGGCTTGGGAGGTTACATCGAGCTTGTCGATGCGGCCCTTGATAATTTCACTTATTTCGGAAGGATTGAGTTGCTGCATTGCTCTGCTGCCCCTTCAAACTCAAGATTTCAATGCTTCGGCAAGTTTCGCGATTTTGCCGCGAATCGAGCCATCGATAACCAGGTCGCCGGCACGGATAACGACACCACCAATCAGGGATGCGTCCTCCGAAGCTTGCAGGCGCACTTCCCGATTGAGTCGTGCACTGAGAACCTTGGCGAGTTTGTCTTGCTGTTCTTGGTTCAATGCGAAAGCACTGGTCACTTCAACGTCTACCGATTTCTCTGCTTCGGCCTTGTACAGGTCGAACAGAGCGGCGATCTCCGGCAATAACGGGAGACGGTCGTTTTCGGCAATGACGTGAATGAAGTTCTTCACCTTCACATCAAACTTGTCGCCGCACACTTCAATAAAAGTGGCGGCCTTGTCTGCGCTCGTCAGGCGCGGGGCCTTGAGCACGCGCTGCATGGTGTCGTCTTGCGACACTGCTGCAGCCAGGCCGAGCATGGCTGACCAAGAGGCCAGCTGCTGGTGGGCCTGGGCGTGCTCGAAGGCTGCCTTAGCATAAGGTCGGGCCAACGTGGTCAGTTCTGCCATGATCGCCCTCGCTTAAATTTCAGCAGCCAGTTTGTCAACCAGCTCCGCGTGCGCGTTTTGATCGATTGTGGCACCAAGGATCTTCTCCGCGCCGCCGACCGCCAGGGCACCCAGTTGGGCACGCAGCGCGTCTTTGACACCGTTCAGTTCCTGTTCGATCTCGGCATGAGCCGAAGCCTTCACACGGTCAGCTTCGACGCGGGCTTTTTCAACAGCCTCTTCGACGATCTGGTTACCGCGTTTCTTGGCTTGCTCAATGATTTCAGCTGCCTGTGCTTTAGCTTCGCGCAGTTGAAGACCCACTTTCTCTTGGGCCAACTCCAAGTCGCGAGCTGCACGGCTGGCAGCGTCCAAACCATCCGCGATCTTCTTCTGACGTTCGTGCAAAGCCGCGATGACCGGAGGCCACACGAACTTCATGCAAAACACTACAAAAATGAAGAACGCAACGGATTGGCCAATCAGGGTTGCATTAATGTTCACGCCAACACCTCGCTCATTCGTTGTCCATCACCCCAATCACTCGAAAAGTCGAGTGATTAGCCAGCGAGTTGACCAACGAAGGGGTTCGCGAAGGTGAAGAACAGTGCGATACCAACGCCGATCATGGTCACGGCGTCGAGCAGGCCGGCGACGATGAACATTTTAACTTGCAGCATTGGGACCATTTCTGGCTGACGCGCTGCGCCTTCCAGGAATTTGCCGCCCAGCAGGCCGAAACCAATGGCAGTACCCAGGGCGCCCAGGCCGATCAACAGTGCAACAGCGATAGCGGTTAGACCAACTACAGTTTCCATCTTTCCTCCCGACTTTTACGTCGTATGGTTTAGGTTTTTTAGATTTTAAAGCGGTAAAACAAATCGTTTCATAGCCCTGGTGGGCCACCTTCCCGTTTGACCGGGAAGGACATCAGACTAGTCGAGACTGGTCTTAATGGTTCTCTTCGTGCGCCATCGACAGGTAGACAATGGTCAGCATCATGAAGATGAAGGCCTGCAGGGTAATGATCAGGATGTGGAACACAGCCCACGCCCACTGCAGAACTACGCCCAGGCCGCTAAGCCAGAGCAGGCCGCTGCCGAACATCACAGCGATCAGGATGAACACCAGCTCGCCGGCATACATGTTGCCGAACAGTCGCAGGGCCAGGGAGATCGGCTTGGCGACCAGGGTCACGAATTCCAGCAGGAAGTTCACCGGAATCAGCAGGGCTTGAACGAAAATGTTCTTGCTGCCGAACGGGTGCAGGGTCAGTTCGCCGATGAAGCCACCGATACCCTTGACCTTGATGCTGTAGAAAATGATCAACGCGAACACCGACAGGGCCATGCCCAGGGTGGCGTTCGGGTCAGTGGTCGACACGGCGCGGAATGGAATGTGCGCATCGCCGGAGATCAGGATGGCCAACTGAGGAATCCAGTCCACCGGGATCAGGTCGACGGCGTTCATCAGGAACACCCAGACGAAGATGGTCAGCGCCAGCGGTGCGATCACCGGGCTACGGCCATGGAAGCTGTCTTTCACGCTGCCATCGACGAATTCGACCAGTACTTCAACGAAGTTCTGCAAGGCACCTGGCTGACCGGAGGTCGCCTTCTTTGCCGCCATGCGGAAAATCAGGACGAAGATCAGACCCAATGCGACCGACCAACCCAGAGTATCCAGGTGGAAAGCCCAGAAACCCATTTCTTTGGCCTCTGCTGCGGTGTGGGCAAAGCCCCAGCCGCCGTTGGGAAGCTGACCGAAGGTCAGGTTCTGCAAGTGGTGCTGGATATAGCCCGAAGCGGTTGTTTCTGCCATGGTTGCCTCAAACGCCCTAAGGTTTCGAAAGTCTTGTTTTCATTAGCAGGGGAGCGAACCAGCTGACCAGTTGGGTCAACACGAAGACGCCGAATACAGCCAGCGGCGCCAATGGCTTCACACCTGCAAAGGTCAGTGCAAACAGCACTGCCGTCAAAATCAGTTTCCCCGCCTCGCCGGCATAAAAAGACCGGACGATAGCCTGGGCTGCTCGGGCGCCGGAAAACCGAAAGGCCCTGTGAGCGAAATACATATTGGGCAGCAAGGCTATCAGGCCTCCGCAGAGTCCTGAATATCCGGCTACGACTCCATGCCAATACCAAAGCGCCAAAGCGGCGATCAGCAGAATGACAAATTGAGCCAATAAAACCGGGAAAACAGCCAAGCGATGGAACGGCAACGTGTTTGGCGTGCGGGTTTCCATCACTCTTGCTCCTCAATGGTCGGCTGCCGGAAATCAATAACTTGGCATAATTTGTGCCGACAAAATGCGCGCAGAGTATAGGGGCGGTTCTGCCCCTATTCAACTGTCGGGTAGTGATTTCCGATCACACGCTACATAAGCAAATGTTTCAGCGGATGTGGGCAAGGACGCCCTGCAGCTCATCGAGAGAGTTATATCCGATGACCAATTGCCCTTTGCCCTTCTTGCCGTGACGAATTTGCACCGCAGAGCCCAGGCGCTCGGCCAGGCGCTGCTCGAGTCGTGCGATATCCGGATCAGGTTTGGCCGCTTCGACCGGTGCAGGTTTGCCGCTGAGCCACTGGCGAACCAGGGCTTCGGTCTGACGTACAGTCAGACCTCGTGCGACAACGTGTCGCGCCCCTTCAACCTGTTGATTTTCCGGCAAACCGAGCAAAGCACGGGCGTGGCCCATTTCCAGGTCACCGTGGGACAACATGGTCTTGATGACTTCCGGCAGTGCGATCAGGCGCAGCAAGTTGGACACGGTGACGCGGGATTTCCCCACCGCGTCGGCCACTTGTTGCTGGGTCAGCTGGAATTCGTGCTGCAAACGCTGCAACGCAATCGCTTCTTCGATCGGGTTGAGGTCTTCGCGCTGGATATTCTCAATCAACGCCATGGCGATGGCGGTTTCATCCGACACATCGCGCACCATCGCCGGGATGGTGTCCTTGCCGGCCTGTTGGCTGGCGCGCCAGCGACGTTCACCGGCGATGATCTCAAATCGGCCAGCGCCAATCGGGCGCACCACAATCGGTTGCATCACGCCCTGGGCCTTGATCGAGTTAGCCAGTTCTTCCAGCGCCTGGGGATCCATGTCCCGCCGTGGCTGGTATTTGCCGCGCTGGATCAGGTCCAGGGGCAGGTGCTGCAGCTCGCGCTCGTCGGCCTGCACCGCTTGCTCTTCAAGCGATGTGACGGTCGGACCACTCAGCAGTGCATCCAGTCCACGTCCGAGACCTCGTTTCTTGACGGCCATGGGGATTCCTTAAGTTGGCTGGGCGGCAGCGGTGCGTGAATTGCGGCGTTGACGGCGAACCATCTCGCCGGCCAGCGCCAGGTAGGCAATGGCACCACGCGAGGACTTGTCGTACGCAAGCGCAGGCATGCCATAGCTTGGCGCTTCAGCCAGGCGGATGTTGCGTGGGATGACGGTGTCGTACAACTGGTCGCCAAAATGTTCCTTGAGCTGCGCCGACACATCGTTCATCAGGCTCAGACGCGGATCGTACATGGTCCGCAGCAGGCCTTCGACTTTCAGGTTCGGGTTGAGCAACTCGGCGATACGCTTGATGTTATCCACAAGGTCGCTCAAGCCTTCGAGGGCGAAGTACTCGCACTGCATTGGGATAATCACCCCATCAGCGGCCACCAGGGCGTTGAGCGTGAGCATCGACAGCGACGGTGGGCAGTCGATCAGAATGTAGTCGTAATTCTCTCGAATGGGCGCCAGGGCGCTACGCAGACGGCTTTCTTTCATCTGCATTTCCAGCAGCACCACTTCCGCCGCGGTCAAATCGCGGTTGGCTGGCAGCAGTTGGTAACCACCATGCTCGGAATAGTGCATGGCCTGCGCCAGGTCGCATTCGCCAATCAGCAAATCATAGACCGAGTTTTCCAGGCCGTGTTTATCCACACCGCTACCCATGGTGGCGTTGCCCTGTGGATCGAGATCGATCAACAGCACCCGACGCTTGGTGGCGACCAGGGATGCTGCGAGGTTGATACAGGTGGTGGTCTTACCCACGCCACCTTTCTGGTTCGCAATCGCGAATACCTTAGCCATTCTTGCTTGTGTTCCCAATCATGCCGTGCGGCGCAGTATCAGCAGATGGCGTTGGCCTTGGCAACCGGGTACGGCCAAGGCGTGTTCGCTATCGAGGTGGAAGTCTGCCGGCAATGCTAACAGCTCGTCGCTTGGATGGACGCCCTTCATTGCCAGCCAGCGGGTGTCACGGTCGCCGAGATGGCGGGTCCAGTTGCTGAAATTCTCCATGCTGCTGAACGCCCGGGACACAATGCCGTTGAAAGGCTGTTCAGGCGTGAAGGCCTCCACGCGGCTGTGGATAACCTGCAGGTTATCCAGCTTGAGTTCGAGTTTGACCTGGGTCAGGAAGCGGGTTTTCTTGCCGTTGCTGTCCAGGCAGGTCACTTGAGACTCGGGAAACAGGATCGCCAATGGAATGCCAGGCATCCCGCCGCCACTGCCGACGTCGAGCCAGCGGCCGTTTTCGATGAACGGCATCACGCTGAGGCTGTCGAGCAGATGCCGTGACACCATCTCATCTGGATCACGCACAGCGGTGAGGTTGTAAGCCTTGTTCCATTTGATCAACAGGGCCAGATAGCTCAGCAATAACTCTTGCTGGGCTTCGGTGAGGGCCACACCCAACTGGCGCGCTCCTGTGGATAACTCTTCGGCGTGTTGCGAGGTGACCAACGAACTCAAGCGCTTTGCTCCAACTGACGGCCCGCGCCGCGTTTTTTCAAATGAATCATCAACAGCGAAATGGCTGCAGGAGTGACGCCTGGAATGCGTGAAGCCTGGCCAAGTGTTTCCGGCCGAGTTATCCCCAGCTTGCTTTGAATTTCTTTCGACAGCCCGGAAATCCCGGTGTAGTCGATATCCACAGGCAGCTTGGTATCTTCACTGGCGCGCAGGCGAGCGATTTCGTCCTGCTGGCGATCAATGTAACCGGCGTACTTGGTCTTGATCTCGACCTGTTCGGCAACCTGTGGATCTTCCGCGCCCTGGCCTGTTACTTCGACCAAGCCAGCGTAGTCGATTTCCGGACGGGACAGCAGGTTCAGCAGGTTGTACTCATGGGTCAGAGGCGTGCCGAATTTTTCCGCAATCGCATCGCCTTGTTCGGTGCCCGGGCGAACCCAGGTACTTTTCAGGCGTTGCTCTTCGAGCGTGATGCTTTCGCGTTTCTTGCAGAACGCAGCCCAACGCGCGTCATCAACCAGGCCCAATTCACGACCTTTTTCGGTCAAGCGCAGGTCCGCGTTGTCCTCGCGCAGGATCAGGCGGTATTCGGCCCGGGAAGTGAACATCCGGTACGGTTCCTGGGTACCGAGGGTAATCAGGTCGTCGACCAATACACCGATATAGGCTTCATCGCGACGCGGGCACCAGCTGTCTTTGCCTTGTGCGCGCAATGCAGCGTTGGTTCCGGCCAGCAAACCCTGGGCCCCGGCTTCTTCGTAACCGGTGGTGCCATTGATTTGCCCGGCAAAGAACAAGCCGCCAATTACCTTGGTTTCCAGGCTGTATTTCAAGTCACGCGGGTCGAAGTAATCGTACTCAATGGCGTAGCCCGGCCGCACGATGTGCGCATTTTCCATACCGCGGATCGACTGCACGATCTGGATTTGCACGTCGAACGGCAAGGAAGTGGAAATCCCGTTCGGGTACAGCTCATGCGTGGTCAGGCCTTCGGGCTCGATGAATACCTGGTGGCTTTCCTTGTCGGCAAAGCGGTGGATCTTGTCTTCGATCGACGGGCAATAACGCGGGCCAATGCCTTCGATCACCCCGGAATACATTGGCGAACGGTCGAGGTTCGCGGCAATGATTTCGTGGGTCCGTGCGTTCGTGTGGGTAATCCAGCAACTGACCTGCTTCGGATGCTGCTCCTTGGAGCCCATGAACGACATGACCGGAATCGGCGTGTCACCGGCTTGCTCGGTCATCACCGAGAAATCCACAGAACGCCCGTCAATACGTGGCGGGGTCCCGGTTTTCAGGCGACCAACTCGCAGAGGCAATTCACGCAAGCGTTTTGCCAGGGCGATCGACGGCGGATCACCGGCGCGACCACCGGAATAGTTCTGCATGCCAATGTGGATAAGCCCACCGAGGAAGGTACCGGTGGTCAGCACGACGGATTCTGCGAAGAAACGCAGGCCCATTTGGGTGACCACGCCTTTCACGACGTCCTGTTCGACGATCAGATCATCGGCGGCTTGCTGAAATATCCACAGGTTCGGCTGGTTTTCCAGGGTTTCACGTACGGCCGCCTTGTACAGGATGCGGTCAGCTTGAGCCCGGGTTGCACGCACCGCCGGGCCTTTGCGGCTGTTGAGCACGCGAAATTGAATACCACCTTTGTCGGTAGCCATGGCCATCACGCCGCCAAGGGCGTCGATTTCCTTGACCAGGTGGCTTTTGCCAATCCCGCCGATAGCGGGGTTGCAACTCATGGCACCGAGGGTTTCCACGTTGTGCGTGAGCAACAGGGTTTTTACGCCCATGCGTGCTGACGCCAGTGCTGCCTCGGTACCGGCATGACCGCCGCCGATGACGATCACTTCAAAACGGGAAGGGAAATCCACCACGCACCTCGTGCCTGCTTATGTAGGTAATCAGGAATTGTTTGTTGAAAGAGTTTTGGAGCTTTGGCGGCAAGTATAGGGACTTCGCCCTTCCTAAAGAACCCTTTGCACAAAATTTAACCAGCTGTGGATGAATCACAGGCAATAGAAATTAAAAGAGAGAAATTTATTAAATCTTTGTTTTTATGTTTATTTCTACTGAGCTACTTTTCTGTGGATAGATTTCTACAGGCCTTTATTTTCAATGTGTACAGAGCTTCAAAAGTCTGTGGTCATGTGCCAATGAGGCCCTTGGATAAGTGCTTTAAGCCTGTGGATTAAACAGGTGGTTATCCACAGAAGGGTTTTTACTCTGGTTTCAGGCCCTGTTATCAACTGGGCACAAGGGCGGTTATTCACAGGGCTTAATCCGTAGAAAACCGCAGATCCTCTGGTATTTCCTTCTGCACGAAGGCAGCCGCATCCTTTACCCGGAGTGGTGAGTGCTTCAAAAAGAGATCTATTGTGAGAAAACGGTTGGGCAGTTAATAATAGCGATTATCATTAACTTGCCTTGTCATGCCCTATGTCCCTTCCATCACACACGGCTGCGGTCCAGAACATCTATGAGCAACACCATTCCTGGTTGCATGGGTGGCTCAAAGGTAAGTTGCATAACGCCTGCGATGCGGCCGATGTGGCGCACGATACGTTCGTGCGTATTCTGGGTGGGCGACATGCAGCGCAGATCATTGAGCCGCGGGACTATCTGGCGACCATCGCCAGGGGCCTGGTGATTGATCGTTACCGTCGACACGCCATTGAGCAGGCCTACAAGCAAACCTTGGCTGAACGTCCTGAAGCCAACGCCATCAGCGAAGAAGACAAGGCCATCATCATTGAGACCCTGGTGGCTGTGGATAAAGCCTTGGCCACACTCGGCGAGCGAGCACGGCGAATCTTTATGCTGTCGCAGCTCGAAGGGCTGACTTATCAACAGATCGCAGATCAGCTGCAGGTCTCACTGACCACAGTGAAGAAGCACATGATCCGCGCATTGACTGAATGTTCGCTGATCGTGGCCAGCCTGTAATGGCGGTCCCCGATCGCAAGACCTTCGAAGCCGCTGCCAGCTGGTATGTACAGTTCCAGTCCCAGACACCTACAGCCGCTGACCGCCTGGCCTGGCAACAATGGCTGAACGGCGATCCGTCCCACCAGGCTGCGTGGGACCAGATGGAGCAATTGCAGCGCAGCCTTGGCGCGCTGCCCCAGGATTTCACCCGCCGTGCATTGTCGACCACGCAACAACGGCGCCAAGTACTGAAGTGGATGCTGGTGTTGGGCAGTACCGGCTATCTAGGCTGGAATGTTCAGCAACGCACGCCCCTGGCCCATGTATGGGCCGATTACCGGACTTCCGTGGGTGAGCGTCGGCGTGTCGAACTGGCTGACGGTACGCGGGTTGATCTTAATACCAGCACCGCTATTGACGTGGTTTTTGATGGGCGCCAGCGCTTGATCCGTTTGCGCGAAGGTGAAGTACTTATCCACACCGGCAAGTTCGGCGGGCAAACGCCTTTTTATGTCGAAACCCTTCAAGGCCGCGTCCAGGCATTGGGTACTCGGTTCAGCGTGCGCCAGTTGCCAGGCTCCACACGTGTCGGCGTCCTGGAGGATCGGGTGAGCGTGTGTCCAGGTGACCAGCCCAACCACGCGCGGCTGCTCGGTGCCTGTGAGAGCGCTGACTTTGATCGCCAAAACGTGGGTCCCAACACGAGTTATCGCGGCTCCCAGGCTGCCTGGGTCGATGGGCAGTTAATCGTATTGGATGCTCGCCTCGCAGAGGTGATGGACGAACTCGCCCGCTATCGCCCAGGTGTCCTGAAATACGATTCGGCTTCGGCGCGCTTGCCTATCTCCGGCACGTTCCGACTGGATTCAACCGATGCAGTACTGGCTAACCTACAGACAACCCTGCCGATTCAGGTGAAGTACTTCACGCGCTATTGGGTTTCAGTGACGCGAATCGGTTAAAAAATTCGCACACGGGGGTTATCTTTTTTTCACCTGATGCGGCCCTACAGGTAATCACGACCACCTTCAGGGCTTACCCACCTATGCGCCTCCCCACCAAGCTCCGCTTGCGACTTTCCTGCCACGGTATGATGTACGGCCTGCTGCTCGGTACCGCAAACATCGCCAGTGCCTTGCTTGCCCCTGGCGCCATGGCCGCCAATGGGGTGCAGCATTTCGTCATCGCGGCTGGCCCGCTGGACAATGCCTTGAGTCAATTCGCTGCCAGAGCGAATGTGATTCTGTCTTTCTCGCCTCAGCAAACCGCGCAGCTGACTACAGCAGGGCTGGAAGGCGATTATTCGGTGGAACAAGGCTTTGCGCTGTTGCTGCAGAACTCGGGGCTACAAGTGCTATCCCAGGCGCCAGGCAGTTATGTTCTGCAGGCCATTCCCGCAGGGCAACTAGTGCTCGCCCCTACCACGGTCAGCGGTTATCAACAGGCAGGGTTCAACCAAGACATCGCCGGGGATGTGGGCTACAAGGCGCAAAACAGTCGCATCGGTACCAAAACCAGCACGCCTTTGTCCGAAACGCCACGCTCGGTATCGGTCGTCACCGGCCAGCGCATAAAGGACCAGAAGTCGCAAACCCTGACTGAAGTGTTGGGGTATGTGCCGGGAATCTTCGCGCCACCTTTTGCCGCCGGTGACGGCCTGGCAGGCGACCTGTTCTTTATTCGCGGCTTTAATGCCACGGATTACGGCTACGGCCTTCTGCGAGATGGGCTACGGGTACAAGGCAATCGCTACGATACGACCAGTGAGCCTTATGGCTTGGAACGCGTCGAAATCTTTCGCGGCCCCTCGTCCCTGCTCTACGGTGAGAACGCGCCTGGCGGCTTGGTGAATCTGGTGAGCAAACACCCCACCGCCAGCCCGCAAGGTGAGGTGCAAGTGGGGTATGGCTCGAATAATCGGCGTCAATTGGGTGTGGATATCTCGGGTCCGCTCAACGACAGCGACAACATCCTTGGGCGCGTGGTGATGCTCGGCCGCAAATCCGACACGCAAACTGACCATGTTCCAGATGATCGCCTGTATATCGCGCCCTCCCTGACCCTGAATTTCGACGATTACAACAACCTGACCTTGTTGGCCAATTACCAAAAAGACCACACTAATCTCGAGCTAGGCCTACCCGCCGCCGGCACCTTGCTTACCAACCCCAATGGCAAACTGTCCAAGCACACCATGCTCGGCAACCCGGACTGGAATACGTTCGAACGTGAAGCCTGGAGCACTGGCTACGAGTTCAGCCATAGTTTCAACGCCGATTGGCAGTTCCGCCAGAACTCACGCTATATGCAGTCGCGCATCAACCGCCATGAAACTTGGCCTGGCGCGCTGAATAACCGTGGCTTCGGCACTCAGTTGAACATGACTGCCTATGACCGCTACAACAAGTCGATGGTCTATTCCCTGGATAACCAGGTGGAAGGCAAATTCCAGCTCGGTGGTCTCGACAATACTGTGCTCCTCGGCGCCAGCTACGACCGCACCTCGTTCAATCAGGATTGGGACGCTGGCTCTGCCGGCACCATCAATGTGTATAACCCCGTCTACCTGCGTGATCCACTGACCCCGATTGCCGTGCAAAACACCTTGCTCGAACAACAGATGAAAGGCGTCTATGCACAAATCCAGAGCAAGTACGACCATTGGCTGTTCCTGCTCGGAGGCCGCCAGGACTGGGTGGACAGTCATTTCCGTGACAAGGTCAACAAGACCAGCAATACCGACGCCGAGGACCGCAAGTTCACTTACCAGGGCGGGGTGATGTACCAGTTCGACAACGGTCTGACGCCGTATGTCAGCTATTCCACCGCCTTCGTTCCCGTGCAGCAAATCTCCAACGCCGGTTCACCCTTGAAGCCGATCACCAGCAGTCAGTACGAAGTGGGGGTGAAGTACGAGCCGATCGGCTGGGATACCGCGATGACCCTGTCGTTGTATGACTTGCGCAAGCAGGACGATACCTACCTGGACGCCACCACCAACAGTTACCGCCAGGTGGGCGAGAGCCGGGCCAAGGGTGTAGAAGTCGAGGTGAACAGCAATCTCACGCCCAATCTCAATCTGACGGCGGCTTACACCTATACGGACGCTCGGATTACCAAGGATTCGGCTACCTCACTGGTCGAGGGGCACCAGATGACGGGAGTGCCGCGCAACCAGGCCTCGATCTGGGGCAAGTACCGTTTCCTCGATGGCCAACTCAAGGGCTTATCCCTGGGTGGCGGTGTGCGTTATTTCGACAGTACCTTTGCTTACACCGCACCTACGCTGTACGGGAAGTTGGACGCCGGTAGCGTCACCTTGGTGGACGCAGCGGTTGGCTATCAGATCGATAAACACTGGTCAGTCGACCTGAACGCCAAGAACCTGTTCGATAAGGAATATGTAGCCGGCTGCAACGACGCCGGCCGTTGCTACTGGGGGGACAGCCGTACCCTGCTCGGTACGGTGTCGTACAACTGGTAGAGGCCTGTGGATAACCAGGCTATTTGCCGATACAGAAACTGGAAAAGATCCGCCCCAATAAATCATCGGAGCTGAATGCGCCGGTGATTTCCCCCAAGAGCTGCTGCGCCTGACGCAGATCCTCTGCCAGCAGCTCTCCCGCCCCCGCTAGGGTCAGCTGCGCACGACCGTGTTCCAACGCCGCGCTCGCATGGCGCAACGCCTCCAAATGCCTGCGGCGTGCACTGAAGCTGCTTTCCGAGGTCTGTTCGTAGCCCATGCAGGCCTTGAGGTGCTCACGCAGCAATTCCAGGCCCTCACCTGCCGATTTGGCGCTCAAGCTGATCGTGACATGCCCGTCCTCACTGGTTTCAAGGGCGATTGCTTCACCTGTCAGGTCGGCCTTGTTACGAATCAAAGTGACTTTGGCCGGGTCCGGGCGTTGCTCGAGGAATTCAGGCCACAGTGCAAAAGGATCCACAGCTTCCGGTGCTGTGGCATCAACGACCAGCAACACCCGATCTGCTTCGCTGATAGCCTTGAGCGCACGCTCCACGCCGATTTTTTCCACCTGGTCATCGGTGTCGCGTAAGCCGGCGGTGTCGACCACGTGCAGCGGCATGCCGTCGATGTGGATATGTTCGCGCAGGATATCCCGGGTAGTGCCGGCAATCTCGGTGACAATCGCCGCCTCGCGTCCTGCCAAGGCATTGAGCAGGCTGGATTTACCGGCATTGGGCCGGCCGGCAATCACCACTGTCATACCATCGCGCAACAGCGCGCCCTGCCCGGCTTCACGCAACACTGTGGATAATTCCTCGCGGACTTTATCCAACATGGCTAGGACGTGGCCATCCGCGAGGAAGTCGATTTCTTCTTCCGGAAAATCAATTGCCGCTTCGACGTAAATACGCAGACTGATCAGTTGCTCGGTCAAGTTATGCACACGCAGGGAAAAAGCTCCCTGTAACGAGCGTAATGCATTGCGCGCAGCCTGGGCAGAACTGGCTTCGATCAAATCGGCGATCGCTTCGGCCTGGGCGAGGTCGAGCTTATCGTTCAAAAACGCGCGTTCGCTGAACTCCCCAGGTCGCGCCAAGCGGCAACCCAGTTGCAGGCAACGCTGCAAGAGCATATCCAGCACGACAGGGCCGCCATGGCCCTGTAACTCCAGAACGTCTTCTCCGGTGAAGGAGTTCGGCCCAGGGAAGTAGATAGCCAGCCCTTCATCCAATACGCTTTGGTCGGCATCCAGGAACTGGCCGTAATGGGCATAGCGGGGTTTCAGCTCTCGGCCATTGATAGCCTTGGCTGCTACACCCGCAAGCGGCCCGGAAATTCGAACGATACCCACACCGCCTCGACCTTGAGCGGTAGCCACAGCAGCGATGGTTTCACGGGGAGCACTCATCAGCAGGTTCCAGAACAAAAGTGACGGAAAGCAAAACGCCCCACTAGGGGGCGTCTTGAGTGGTTACCCACAGAGTAAATTACGCCTCGGCTTTTTTGGTAGCCGCTTCGATTTTACGTGTGATGTACCACTGTTGAGAGATCGACAACACGTTGTTGACCACCCAGTACAGTACCAAACCGGCTGGGAACCACAGGAAGAAGAAGGTGAAGATGATTGGCATCATTTTCATTACCTTGGCCTGCATCGGATCCGGCGGGGTTGGGTTCAGACGCTGCTGGATGAACATGGTCGCGCCCATGATGATCGGCAGGATAAAGAACGGGTCTTTGATCGACAGGTCAGTTATCCACAGCATGAACGGCGCCTGGCGCATTTCCACGCTTTCCAGGAGTACCCAATACAGCGACAGGAATACCGGCATCTGCACCAGAATCGGCAAGCATCCACCCAGCGGGTTGATCTTCTCTTTCTTGTACAGCTCCATCATGGCCTGCGACATTTTCTGCCGGTCGTCACCATGTTGTTCTTTCAATGCGGCCAGTTTCGGGGCCACGGCACGCATACGCGCCATCGATTTGTAGCTGGCAGCCGACAGAGGGAAGAAGATCCCCTTGATCAGCATGGTCAGGAAGATGATCGACCAACCCCAGTTACCGACGATGCTGTGGATATGTTGCAGCAACCAGAAGATCGGCTGGGCAATGAACCACAGAATGCCGTAATCGACAGTCAGTTCCAGGCCTGGGGATAACTCTTTCAGGACGGCCTGGCTTTTCGGGCCGGCGTACAGTGTAGCGCTGGTTTCAGCCTTGGCACCCGGAGCGACGTTCAACGCCGGGCCAGTAAAACCAATGATGTAGTTGCCTTGGCTGTCTTTACGGGTCTGAACCAGGTTGGCTTCACCCTTGTTCGGGATCCAGGCGGTCACGAAGTAGTGTTGCAACCAGGCAACCCAGCCGCCTTGCACGGCTTCTTTCAGCGAACCCTTGTCGATATCTTTCATCGACACTTTTTTGTACGGCTCACCACTTGTCCACAGGGCTGCGCCCAGGTAAGTCGCGGTGCCGGTGGCAGTGCTGGAAGAAGGATCGGAGCTGCCATCACGCTTGAGCTGGGCAAACAGGTTGCCACTCCAAGGCTTGTCGCTTTCGTTGTCGATCAGGTAAGTGACCTTCAAGTCGTACAAACCACGGGTAAAGCTGAAACGCTTGATGTAGTTGACGCCGTCGAGGCTGAATTTCAGGTCGACGTTCAACTGGTTCTGGCCGTCAGCCAGTTGATAAGTCTTCTGTTCGGTCGAATAAACCGGACGACCGGTAGCACGTGCATCCGGACCGTTGGTGCCGGTCAGGCCACTTTGTGCCAGATAAACACGCTCGCCACCGTTATCAAACAGTTGGAACGGAACATCCGGATGGTCTTGGCGACGTGGATACAGCGGCAGTTTCAACTGCGCGATATCACCACCTTGCGGGTCGATGGCCAGGTCGAGCACATCCGTTTTCACGTGGATGAGGTCTTTATTGGTGACCACTGGCGTTTCTAAAGGGGCGCTGGTCTCGCCATTCGCGCTGGGAACATCGGCACTCGCGGACGCATTATTATTACCCAGCGGGGCGTCCGGAATAGCCGGCGCGGCCTGATTGGTAGCAACATTCTGAGTCGGCAGGGCAGCCTGGCCGTAGTCCTGGTTCCACTTAAGAACCATGACGTAGGACACGATTGCCAGGGCGACGATCAGGATCGTGCGTTTAATATCCATGATTACTCGGCCATCGAAGAAGAACGGGAGGTAGGGATAGGTGGAACCGGGTCATAACCACCGGGATTCCACGGATGACAGCGACCTAAACGACGAAAGGTCAGCCAGCCACCGCGCAGAAGACCATGATTTTCTATGGCTTCTAACGCGTAGCAGGAACAGCTGGGGTAGAAACGACAGTGGCTGGCCATCAGGGGACTAATGGCATAGCGATAAAACTGGATCGGAACGATTGCCAGTTTACGCATCAAGACTGTCTACCCCTACAGTTTCGGTGCTGACTGCTGGTGTTGGCTTGTTGGTACGCGCCAAACGTTTCCAGAGCTTGCCGAAATGCTGAATCAATTCGGGGTTTTCTACATCACCCAAGCCTTTGCGCGCGACGATAACAATATCCCAACCAACCAGAGTGTCCTGGTGGAGGCGAAACGATTCGCGCATCAGACGCTTGAGGCGATTGCGCTCAACGGAGAGCTTTACGCTCTTCTTGCCGATCACCAACCCGAGACGAGGGTGATCAAGATCGTTGTTACGCGCAAGGAGCAGGAGATTTTTCCCCGGAACCTTGCCGGTGGGGGAGTCAAAGACTGCCTTGAAATGCCGGGGGGTTAGCAGACGCTTTTCCCGACTGAAGTCCTGACTCACCACCAGTACCGGATTATCAAACTGCCAGACGCGCACGACCTTTGGCGCGGCGACGCGACAGGACAGCACGGCCGTTCTTGGTAGCCATGCGAGCACGGAAGCCGTGAGTACGGGCGCGTTTGATGGTGCTTGGTTGGAAAGTACGTTTCATGGCGTTGTTACCTGGTTCGTCCACAACGGGCCGGAATGGCCCCCGTTTTAAGAGACCGGCGATTCTAGAGAAAGCAAGCCTCTAGGTCAATTTCCAACCAGCTTTTCCTTTAATTAGTTCTTCGTGGCGTCACGACGCACTTCGGGTCGTCCGGCTTCCATCAGCCTTGCGTTAGATATAAAAATAAAGAAGGAAGTTATTTAAAGCTTTTCTGTAAAGCTTATAAAAGCTAGGGCCGCGATCTTCTGTGGATAACTACCTTTAGCCCTTGTTCTACGTGATGTACAGAGAATGACAACACGGGGGAGAAGCGGTGCTCTGCCTGTGCTGCGCTGTCGGATAAGCTGTGCGTGGAATGGGTTGTTATCCACAGGCCAGTTACCCACAGAGTTTCGACCCCACTTGTACAACGAGCTCAGGGTGGCTTATCCACAGAGCTTATGCACAGACCATTGGTCGCCTTTTTTGCAGTTAAGACGTTGATTTTGGCTGGGCTGTGAGCAACCTACATGTGGATAAGTGGGCGGCTGGCCGCTACAATGGCGGCTGTTTTTGCCTCACCGGCTTTCAACTTAGGGGATATCCGTGTCAGTGGAACTTTGGCAGCAGTGCGTGGAGCTTTTGCGCGATGAGCTGCCTGCCCAGCAATTCAACACCTGGATCCGTCCGCTACAGGTCGAAGCCGAAGGCGACGAGTTGCGTGTCTACGCACCCAATCGTTTTGTTCTCGACTGGGTCAACGAGAAGTACCTGAGCCGCGTTCTCGAATTGCTCGATGAACATGGCAACGGCCTCGCACCCGTGCTCTCCTTATTAATAGGCAGCAAACGTAGCTCGGTACCACGGGCCGCGCCGAATGCGCCTTTGGCTGCCGCGGCGTCGCAAGCCCAGGCCGCAGCGGCGCCGGTTGCCGCTTCCCCGGTGCCTGCGGCGACGCCTTCCAAATCTTCAGCGCAAAAAAATGCGCCAGAGAATGAAGAGCCATCCCGTGACAGCTTCGACCCGATGGCGGGTGCCAGCTCTCAGCAGGCGCCGATCCGCGCCGAACAGCGCACTGTTCAGGTTGAAGGTGCGCTCAAGCACACCAGCTACCTGAACCGCACCTTCACCTTTGAAAACTTCGTCGAAGGTAAGTCGAACCAGCTGGCTCGGGCGGCCGCCTGGCAGGTCGCCGATAATCCCAAGCACGGGTACAACCCGCTCTTCCTTTATGGGGGCGTTGGCTTGGGTAAGACGCACTTGATGCACGCCGTGGGTAACCACCTGTTAAAGAAGAACCCGAATGCCAAGGTCGTGTATCTGCACTCGGAGCGTTTCGTGGCGGACATGGTCAAGGCCTTGCAGCTCAATGCAATCAACGAATTCAAGCGCTTCTACCGTTCCGTTGACGCCTTGCTGATCGATGACATTCAGTTTTTCGCGCGCAAGGAACGCTCCCAGGAGGAGTTTTTCCATACCTTCAACGCCCTGCTTGAAGGTGGCCAGCAGGTCATCTTGACAAGTGACCGTTACCCGAAGGAAATCGAAGGCCTTGAGGAACGCTTGAAGTCGCGCTTCGGTTGGGGCCTGACCGTTGCGGTGGAACCGCCGGAGCTGGAAACCCGCGTCGCGATCCTGATGAAGAAGGCCGACCAGGCCAAAGTCGACCTGCCCCACGACGCCGCGTTCTTCATTGCCCAACGTATTCGTTCCAACGTGCGTGAGCTGGAGGGTGCGCTCAAGCGGGTCATCGCTCACTCGCACTTCATGGGCCGCGATATCACCATCGAGTTGATTCGCGAATCCCTGAAAGACTTGTTGGCCTTGCAGGACAAACTGGTGAGTGTGGATAACATCCAGCGCACCGTGGCCGAGTACTACAAGATCAAGATTTCCGACCTGCTGTCCAAGCGTCGGTCGCGCTCGGTTGCGCGCCCCCGTCAGGTAGCCATGGCTCTCTCCAAGGAGTTGACTAACCACAGCCTGCCGGAAATCGGTGATGTATTTGGCGGACGCGACCACACCACGGTCCTGCACGCATGCCGCAAGATCAACGAACTTAAGGAATCCGACGCGGATATTCGCGAGGACTACAAGAACCTGCTGCGTACACTGACTACGTGATGACACCAGCGCAGCTTATTAAGGCAAGGGACTAGACCATGCATTTCACCATTCAACGCGAAGCCCTGTTGAAACCCCTGCAACTGGTCGCAGGCGTCGTCGAGCGCCGACAGACCTTGCCGGTGCTTTCCAACGTATTACTGGTAGTCGAAGGCCAGCAGTTGTCCTTGACCGGTACCGATCTGGAAGTCGAGCTGGTGGGTCGCGTACAGCTCGAAGAGCCCGCCGAACCCGGCGAGATCACCGTACCGGCGCGCAAGCTGATGGATATCTGCAAAAGCCTGCCGAACGACGCGCTGATTGATATCAAGGTCGATGAGCAAAAGCTGGTGGTCAAGGCTGGCCGCAGCCGTTTTACCCTGTCGACCTTGCCGGCCAATGATTTCCCTACCGTGGAAGAAGGCCCGGGCTCGCTGACCTGCAGCCTGGAGCAGAGCAAGCTGCGTCGCTTGATCGAGCGCACCAGCTTCGCCATGGCCCAGCAGGACGTGCGTTACTACCTCAACGGCATGCTGCTGGAAGTGTCGGAAGGCATCATCCGTGCCGTGGCCACTGATGGCCACCGCCTGGCAATGTGCTCGATGCGCGCCGATATCGGCCAGCCGGATCGCCACCAGGTGATCGTGCCGCGCAAAGGTATCCTCGAATTGGCCCGCCTGCTCACCGAGCCGGACGGCAACGTAAGCATCGTGTTGGGGCAGCATCACATCCGCGCAACCACTGGCGAGTTCACCTTCACTTCCAAGCTGGTTGACGGCAAGTTCCCGGATTACGAACGCGTGTTGCCTAAAGGTGGTGACAAGCTGGTAATCGGTGATCGCCAGGCGCTGCGTGAGGCGTTCAGCCGTACTGCCATTCTATCGAACGAAAAGTACCGCGGTATTCGCCTGCAACTGGCCAACGGCCAATTGAAAATCCAGGCCAACAACCCGGAACAGGAAGAGGCGGAAGAAGAAGTCGGCGTCGACTACAACGGCGGTTCACTGGAAATCGGCTTCAACGTGAGCTACTTGTTGGACGTACTGGGGGTGATGACGACTGAACAGGTTCGCCTGATTCTGTCTGACTCCAACAGCAGCGCCCTGGTGCAAGAATCCGACAACGACGACTCGGCTTACGTTGTCATGCCGATGCGCCTTTAACCATGCTCAGCAGAAGCTAGATGTCCCTCAGTCGCGTCTCGGTCACCGCGGTGCGCAATCTGCACCCGGTGACTTTCTCCCCTTCCCCTCGCATCAATATCCTCCATGGCGCCAACGGCAGTGGCAAAACCAGCGTGCTGGAAGCGATCCATTTGTTGGGGCTTGCTCGTTCTTTCCGCAGTGCCCGCCTGCTACCCGTAATTCAATACGAACAATTGGCTTGCACAGTGTTTGGCCAAGTTGAACTGGCTGAGGGCGGTCATAGCAGCCTGGGGATATCCCGTGATCGTGGCGGTGAGTTTCAAATCCGAATTGACGGGCAAAATGCTCGCAGCGCAGCGCAATTGGCGGAAATATTGCCATTGCAGCTAATCAACCCAGACAGTTTCCGATTGTTGGAAGGCGCACCGAAAATTCGGCGGCAATTCCTCGATTGGGGCGTGTTCCACGTGGAACCACGCTTTATGGCCACCTGGCAACGCCTGCAGAAGGCCCTGCGGCAGCGGAACTCATGGCTGCGGCATGGTACACTTGACGCCGCTTCGCAAGCAGCCTGGGACCGGGAGCTGTGCCTGGCCAGTGATGAAATAGATGAGTACCGTCGCGCCTATATCAAAGCCTTGAAACCAGTCTTTGAGCAGACCTTGAGCGAGTTGTTGGATCTCGAGGGGCTGACGCTGAGTTACTACCGCGGCTGGGACAAAGAACGCGAGCTGAGCGCAGTGCTCGCCACCTCTTTGCAGCGGGATCAGCAAATTGGCCACACCCAGGCCGGACCCCAACGCGCTGACTTGCGTCTTAGATTAGGCGCACACAATGCTGCGGATATCTTGTCCCGCGGCCAGCAGAAATTGGTGGTCTGTGCATTGCGTATCGCGCAGGGGCATCTGGTTAGCCAGGCCCGTCGCGGCCAGTGTATTTATCTGGTGGATGACCTGCCGTCGGAACTCGACGAGCAGCACCGCCGTTCGCTATGCCGCTTGTTGGAAGACTTACGCTGCCAGGTGTTTATCACCTGTGTAGACCACGAATTATTGAGGGAAGGCTGGCAGACGGAAACGCCAGTCGCTTTGTTCCACGTGGAACAAGGCCGTATCACCCAGACCCACGACCATCGGGAGTGAAGGCATGAGCGAAGAAAACACGTACGACTCGACCAGCATTAAAGTGCTGAAAGGTTTGGATGCCGTACGCAAACGTCCCGGTATGTACATTGGCGACACCGATGATGGTAGCGGTCTGCACCACATGGTGTTCGAGGTGGTCGATAACTCCATCGACGAAGCTCTGGCCGGTCACTGCGACGACATCAGCATTATCATCCACCCGGATGAGTCTATTACCGTGCGTGACAACGGTCGTGGCATCCCGGTAGACGTACACAAAGAAGAAGGCGTTTCGGCGGCAGAGGTCATCATGACCGTGCTCCACGCTGGCGGTAAGTTCGACGACAACTCCTATAAAGTATCCGGTGGTTTGCACGGTGTAGGTGTGTCGGTAGTGAACGCGCTGTCCGAAGAGTTGATTCTCACCGTTCGCCGCAGCGGCAAGATCTGGGAACAGACCTACGTCCACGGTGTGCCACAGGAGCCGATGAAAATCGTTGGCGACAGTGAAACCACTGGCACCCAGATCCACTTCAAGCCATCGGCTGAAACCTTCAAGAACATCCACTTCAGCTGGGACATCCTGGCCAAGCGGATTCGTGAACTGTCCTTCCTCAACTCCGGTGTCGGTATCGTCCTCAAGGATGAACGCAGCGGCAAGGAAGAACTGTTCAAGTACGAAGGCGGCCTGCGTGCATTCGTTGAATACCTGAACACCAACAAGACTGCGGTCAACCAGGTGTTCCACTTCAACATACAGCGTGAAGATGGCATTGGCGTGGAAATCGCCTTGCAGTGGAACGACAGTTTCAACGAAAACCTGTTGTGCTTCACCAACAACATCCCGCAGCGCGATGGCGGTACTCACTTGGTGGGTTTCCGTTCTGCGCTGACGCGTAACCTGAACACCTACATTGAAGCGGAAGGCCTGGCGAAGAAGCATAAAGTCGCCACCACCGGTGACGACGCCCGTGAAGGTTTGACCGCGATCATCTCGGTCAAGGTGCCGGATCCGAAGTTCAGTTCCCAGACCAAAGACAAGCTGGTGTCTTCCGAAGTGAAGACCGCTGTTGAACAGGAAATGGGCAAGTACTTCTCCGACTTCCTGTTGGAAAACCCGAACGAAGCCAAGCTGGTCGTTGGCAAGATGATCGATGCTGCCCGTGCCCGTGAAGCCGCACGTAAAGCCCGTGAGATGACCCGTCGTAAAGGCGCGTTGGATATCGCCGGCTTGCCAGGCAAACTGGCTGACTGCCAGGAGAAGGACCCTGCCCTCTCCGAACTGTACCTGGTGGAAGGTGACTCTGCTGGCGGTTCCGCCAAGCAGGGTCGCAACCGTCGCACCCAGGCCATCCTGCCGTTGAAGGGTAAGATCCTCAACGTCGAGAAGGCTCGCTTCGACAAGATGATTTCCTCCCAGGAAGTCGGCACCTTGATCACTGCACTCGGCTGCGGTATTGGCCGTGATGAGTACAACATTGACAAGCTGCGTTACCACAACATCATCATCATGACCGATGCTGACGTCGACGGTTCGCACATTCGTACCCTGCTGCTGACGTTCTTCTTCCGTCAGCTGCCAGAGCTGATCGAGCGTGGCTATATCTACATCGCCCAGCCTCCTTTGTACAAAGTGAAGAAAGGCAAGCAAGAGCAATACATCAAAGACGACGACGCCATGGAAGAATACATGACGCAGTCGGCCCTGGAAGATGCCAGCCTGCACCTGAACGACGAAGCCCCGGGCATCTCCGGTGAGGCGCTTGAGCGCCTGGTCAACGACTTCCGCATGGTAATGAAGACGCTCAAGCGTTTGTCGCGCCTGTACCCTCAGGAGTTGACCGAGCACTTCATCTACCTGCCTTCCGTGAGCCTGGAACAGTTGGGTGACCATGCACACATGCAGGATTGGCTGGCCCAGTACGAAGTGCGCCTGCGTACCGTCGAGAAGTCTGGCCTGGTGTACAAAGCCAGTCTGCGCGAAGACCGTGAACGTAACGTCTGGCTGCCAGAGGTCGAACTGATCTCCCACGGCTTATCGAACTACGTCACCTTCAACCGCGACTTCTTCGGTAGCAACGATTACAAGACGGTAGTTACCCTCGGTGCGCAACTGAGCACGCTGCTGGACGACGGTGCTTATATTCAACGTGGTGAGCGTAAGAAGGCAGTCAAGGAGTTCAAGGAAGCATTGGACTGGTTGATGGCTGAAAGCACCAAGCGCCATACCATTCAGCGATACAAAGGTCTGGGCGAGATGAACCCGGACCAGCTGTGGGAAACCACCATGGACCCAGCTCAGCGTCGCATGCTGCGCGTGACCATCGAAGACGCCATTGGCGCAGACCAGATCTTCAACACCCTGATGGGTGATGCGGTCGAGCCTCGCCGTGACTTCATCGAGAGCAATGCTTTGGCGGTGTCTAACCTGGACTTCTGATCAGGCAAATCGGCTAAAACCAAAAAGGCCAACGCTAGCGTTGGCCTTTTTTATTGGGTGCATTCTGAAAATGCTCCACGTGGAACATCACGAAATTTAACTTTGGGAGTTCGTTGCCACACTCTCCAACCGATACCCGTATCCATAAATCGTCAACAGCTGCCATCCGCGATCCGCCGTCAGCCCCAGCTTATTGCGCAGACGGTAGATGTGCGTATCCAAAGGCCGCGAAGAAACCATTTCTTCGTGGCTCCAGAATCGCTCATACAGGTACTCGCGAGACAGCGGTCGGGCCAAATTGGCGAACAGGCAACTGGCAAGGCGGTATTCCCGTTCCGTCAGGTTGATAGGTTTGCCTGCGCGGGTGACGGTCAATTCAGCGTCGTCGAATGTCAGATCGTTGAAGCTCTGCACTTCCTGAGTAGCCGACTTCTGCAGGCCATGGCGCCGCAAGACAGCACTGACTCGGGCTTTGAGTTCATTAGGTCGAAAGGGCTTGCTGACGTAATCGTCCGCGCCGCTATTTAACGCTGTGACGATATCGCTCTCCGCATCACGACTGGTGAGCATGATGACAGCGGGAGGGGATTCCATATGTTCGCGGGTCCAGCGTAACAGTGCGATCCCCGAGATATCCGGCAGTTGCCAATCGAGTATCAGCAGGTCAAAGGTTTCCCGGCGCAGTTGGCGCAACATGTCCTCACCGCGCTCGAAGAAATGCAGGGACCAGGGCTGTTCCGCTTGGCTGGGGATCTGTCGCAGTGTCTGTTCCACCCGTCTCAATTCGGCGGGCTCGTCATCCAATATTGCGACACGCATGGGTGGGTCCTTCCTACAAAAATACAAGCGCTTGAATGGGAGGCACTGCTGTGCAAATGCCGGCCTCTGAATCTGAATAATTATGGACGGATTCTACGCTTCGGGAATCTCTCGATACGCTGATATCAAAGGGCTGTTAACTTGACGCACTCTTGATGCTCAATGGAAAGATACCGGCTCCTGTGTATAAGGAAAAGCCGCGATGCCGATAGCCTCCCTGGTACGTCTGTTTGGCGGGCCTATACAAAGCCCTCCGATGAGACCGAAATAAGCTTCACTGGTTTCAGAGCATTGTATGCGCTTCATCGTAACCACCTGAGAGGGAGCCTGGGCCTATGGCAGCTTTACCTGCAAACCATCTTCGCTTTTGTATAAGTGCGGCGGTAGCCCTGTGAAACTATGGCGCAAAGCCGAGAAACGCCAACCTACCCGAGCACAACTGTTGTTCCATGGGCTGGTGCGGGAATGGCTGCTGATCGGCTTGGTACTGCTGCCCTTCACCGTGTACTTGTCCTTGAGCCCAGGCCTGGCCCTCAATAACCGGCTCTACGATAGCTTGCGTCGGCTGGCGCCTTTGCCGGTAGATCCACGGATCCTGCTGGTGACCATTGACGCCCACAGCCTTGAAGCACTCGGCCCATGGCCTTGGCCGCGCAACGTGCATGCCGACCTGATTGGACGCCTGAGTGCCGCCCAGCCTGCAGCCATTTTGTTTGATGTCATTTTCAGTGAGTCCGGCGAGGACGCCGATGGCCGGCGATTGGCTGATGCCGTGTGTAAAGCCGGAAATGTATTGCTGCCTATCATCGGTGATAGCAGCGGGAGCCCGAGCTCGCCGCAAGAGCCGTTATCGCCATTGCTCAAATGCGCCAAAGGTGTCGGGCATATCAACGTCGAGGCGGATAACGACGGCGTGGTGCGCAGTGTGTATCTGCGTGAAGGCCCCCCCGGAAGTACGCTTGAGCAATTGGCCTGGCTGGCATTCACGCTGAGTGGGCAAGCCCCGACCATGCCTGGATTGTCTCAAGCGCCCAGCAATGTGCGATGGCACCAGGAGCATGAGATTCGTGTTCCGTTCACCTCCGAGGCCGAGCACTTTCCCAGTGTCTCCTATGTCAGCGTATTACGCGGTGAAGTACCTCCAGAGTCGCTGCGTGGCCGCTTGATTCTGATAGGTGCCACAGCCTACGGAATGGCCGATCGTTTCGTGACGCC
This sequence comes from Pseudomonas sp. rhizo25, assembly GCF_031931935.1. Classification (NCBI taxonomy): domain Bacteria; kingdom Pseudomonadati; phylum Pseudomonadota; class Gammaproteobacteria; order Pseudomonadales; family Pseudomonadaceae; genus Pseudomonas; species Pseudomonas sp. rhizo25. Next base: position 109,769 of record NZ_JAUJXA010000002.1, on the reverse strand, counting down.
GCTCTCCTCCACCGTTGGTACTACGGCGGGTGTGGAGATCCAAGCCGACGTGCTCAATGGCTTATTGCAGGGCCGCAGCATTGTCGACTTGCCCGGATGGCAGGCAGCGCTGTTGGCAACATCATTGGTAACGCTGCTGTTGGGTCTTTTGCTTTATCGCCCACGTTACGCCCTATGGATGACCTTGGCAGGCATGGCCGCCGCGTTGCTGGGGTCTTGGGCGTTGTTGCGCTTGGGACATTGGTGGTCCCCAGCGGCCTGCCTGATTGGTTTGTTGCTCAGTTATCTGATCTGGAACTGGCGACGCTTGAGCGTGATCCTCGCCTACTTTGGCTGGGAATTGGCCCGCCTGGATAACGAACCGAAGGTGCTTCCTGAGCGTCGCCGTGCGCCTGCCAGTAAGGGCGATGTACTGCAGGGACGGATCTTTGCCCTTGAGCAAGCCGTCAGCCGCACGCGAGATACACGGCGCTTTATGGCTGACGGACTCGAATGTCTGCCGGTCGCGACGCTGATCACCGACCCCCAGGGTAATATTCTGTTGGCCAACCGTGTGGCCCGTGACGTATTCGGCAATGACCTGGTGGGCGAAAACCTCGTCGAACAACTCGCCGAATTGGGTTATCCCCCGTTGCATAACGGCGTACGCCCTGCCCTGTCAGCACTGGAACTGGTGGAGTTCCGCGACATCCACCAACGCAGTCTGCGCATGGAGCTTGCTCCTTTGCTTCCTGCCGAAGGTGATTTTGCCCTCGGCTGGTTGCTCAGCCTGACTGATCTGAGCAAAGAGCGCGAAGCCCAGCAGCACCGCGAGACCATGTTGCGTTTCCTTTCCCATGATTTGCGCGCACCGCATTCGGCGATCCTTGCCTTGCTGGATGTGCATAACGGCGAATCGCCGGTTTTTGCCCAGATCGAGCAGCAGGTCCGCCGGGCCTTGAGCCTTACCGAATCCTTTGTGCAATTGGCCAAGGCCGAGGCTGACGGGTATCAGTTCCAACCGACCCTGTTCGCCATGCTGGTGATGGATGCCTTTGATCAGGTAGCGGTGATTGCGCAGCTCAAGGGCATTCATCTGGTCCACGATCTGGATGAGGCCGATGAGGCCATGGTCTACGCCGACCAATCACTGCTCACGCGGGCGTTGTTCAATGTGCTGGAGAACGCGATCAAATATTCCCCATCCGGTACTACCGTCAGACTGAGGCATGCCAGCGCACAAGGTTGGTTGGAATGCCGTATCAGCGACCAGGGGCCGGGGATTGCACCTAAGGATTTACCGGAGCTGTTCAGTCAATACCGGCGTTTCGATTCCGCCCAGGGCAGTGACGGTCTTGGGCTTGGCCTGAGCATGGTCAAAGCCGTGGTAGAACGGCATGGCGGGCGCATCGTTTGTGAAAGTGAACAAGGCAAAGGCTCCACGTTCATCCTGCAACTGCCGCAGTTGGACGATTGAAAAACGGAATTTCCTGCAGTGCATAAAAAACCGGTCACAAGGACCGTTTTTTTATGAAGAAAAAACTTATGCACGTTTTTCCTGATTTTATGAGATCAAGAAATATGTAGTCAAATCAGCATGTTATGCATCAAAAAAGCTAATTCGCCAACAAAGCGTACACAGGTTATCCACAGATGCTCAAACGACGGGCGTCTCTACAACTACGGGTTCCGGAGGCAAGGAGCCCATGGCCTGCTGTTGCGCTTGGTTCCACGCCGCAGCGCGGTCATTCAGCGCGGCAATGGCACGCGGCCCTTCGCCTTCTGCGTACATGGGTTCGCCGATTACCACGGTGATGGTGCCTGCGCGTTTAGCCCAGCCGGTCTTGGGCCAGAACTTGCCGGCGTTATGTGCAATAGGCAAAACAGGCAAGTTGGCGTTGACCGCCAGTGCGGTGCCGCCACGTGAGAATTTGCCCACCGTACCGTAGGGCACCCGCGTGCCCTCCGGGAAGATCAGTACCCATACGCCATCCTTGAGCAGCTCATCACCCTTCTTGGCGACATGCTTGAGCGCTGCCTTGGGGTTGTCGCGGTCGATTGCGATCGGCCGGAGCATAGCCATGGCCCACCCGAAGAACGGCACATACAGCAGTTCGCGCTTGAGCACTTGGCTCAACGGCGAGAAATAGGCCGAGAGGAAGAACGTTTCCCAGGTGCTCTGGTGGTTCGACAGAATCACACAGGGCTGCTCCGGGACGTTTTCAGCGCCCTTGATCTCGAAACGGATATTGAGGAATACCTTGCTCAGCCACAACGCGCAGCGGCACCAATAAACGTTGATGAAACGATAGCGCGCCTTGAAAGGCAGGAACGGTGCGATAAAAAAGCTCAGGGTGCACCAGAGAAACGAACTGGTGCCCAGCAGCAGGTAAAAGAAAAAGGTTCTGATGGCCTGCAAGATCGACATGGCGGCATTTACCGTTGCGGGACACGGCCCGCCTGTTAAAAGCGCACTCCCGAACAATCCTTGGTCAGGAAGTCGAGGGCGGCTAGTTGTTGATAAGTTCTGCGGCAACGGCCGCCAGATCGTCAAAAATCAAAGTGCCAACCGGCAAGGCTTTCGCCTGGGTCTTTTCGCCTTTTCCGGTCTTAACCAAAACTGGCTGAGAGTCGACGGCCTTGGCCGCCTCCAGGTCACCGAGGCTGTCCCCGACGAACCATATCCCAGCTAACGGCACCTTGTAATGTTCTGCAATGATTTTCAACATGCCAGGCTTGGGCTTGCGGCAATCGCAGCCCTCATCCGGCCCGTGGGGGCAGTAGACCACCAACCCCACCTCACCGCCCTGCTCGGCTACCAACGCGCGCAGGCGCGCGTGCATGGCGTCCAGGGTGGCGATGTCGTAATAACCCCGGGCGATGCCGGACTGGTTGGTGGCAATGGCCACCGTCCAGCCGGCTTTGCTCAACTGCGCGATGGCCTCGATCGAGCCAGGCAGTGGGATCCACTCATCCACCGATTTGATGTAAGCGTCGGAGTCGTAATTGATCACCCCGTCCCGATCAAGAATCAGCAGTTTCAACATCATCAGCCCAGTACGGAAATGTCAGCGATATTGATGAACAGACCACGCAGGCGCGCGAGCATGGCGTAGCGGTTTTTCCGCACGCCGGCATCGTCGGCATTGATCATCACTGCTTCGAAGAACGCATCCACCGGCTCACGCAACGACGCCAGGCGGGCCAACGCTTCAGCGTAGTTACGCTCTGCGATCAGCGGCTTCACGGCGTTTTCGGCCTTGGCAATGGCCGAGTTCAGCGAGAACTCCTTGGCATCGGCAAACAGGCCTGGGTCGACTTCGGCGTTGCCGAGGTTGTCGGCCTTGCTCAGCAGGTTCGACACGCGCTTGTTCACGGCGGCCAGGGCATCAGCTTCCGGTAGCTTGCGGAATGCCTGTACGGCTTGTACACGCTGGTCGAAGTCCAAGGCAGAACCCGGTTGCAGGGCACGCACCGACAGGTAGACCGAAACGTCCACGCCTTCGTCTTCATAACGCGCACGCAGGCGGTCGAACACGAACTCCAGCACTTGCTCGGCCAGGCCGGCTTGCTTGACCTTGGCGCCGAACTGGCCGACGGCGAACACCACGGCCTGGGTCAGGTCGAGGTCCAGCTTCTTGTCGATCAAGATGCGCAACACGCCCAAGGCCGCACGACGTAGGGCATAGGGGTCTTTACTGCCGGTGGGCAGCATGCCGATGCCGAAGATGCCAACCAACGTATCCAGCTTGTCGGCGATGGCCACTGCCGCACCGGTCAGGGTGGTCGGCAGCTCTGCACCGGCACCGCGCGGCATGTACTGCTCGTTCAGGGCCAGGGCGACTTCTTGCGGCTCACCGTCGTTGAGGGCGTAGTAATAACCGGCAACGCCTTGCATCTCGGGGAACTCGCCGACCATCTCGGTGGCCAGGTCGCACTTGGACAGCAAGCCGGCACGTGCGGCCCAAGCTGCGTCGCCACCAATACGCGGGGCGATGTAGGCCGCCAGCTTGGAAACCCGTGCGGCCTTGTCATAGACACTGCCGAGTTTTTCCTGGAACACCACGTTTTGCAGGCGCAGGTTGAAGTCTTCGAGCTTCTGCTTCTTGTCTTGTTTGAAGAAGAACTCGGCGTCGGTCAGGCGCGGGCGAACGACTTTTTCGTTACCGGCGATGATCTGCTGCGGGTCCTTGCTTTCGATGTTGGCCACGGTGATAAAACGCGGCAGCAACTTGCCGTCCGCGTCGAGCAGGCAGAAGTACTTCTGGTTGTCCTGCATGGTGGTGATCAACGCTTCTTGCGGCACCTCAAGGAAACGCTCTTCGAACGAGCACACCAACGGCACCGGCCATTCCACCAGGGCGGTCACTTCGTCCAGCAGGCTTTGCGGGACGATGGCGGTGCCCTCCTGCAGGCGCGCCAGCTCTTCGGTGCGCTTGCTGATCAGCTCGCGACGCTCATTGGCATCGGCGAGCACATAAGCAGCGCGCAGGTCGTTGAGGTAGTTGGCCGGCGAGGTGATACGCACGCTTTCTGGATGGTGGAAGCGGTGCCCACGGGAATCACGACCGGCCTTCTGGGCGAGGATGGTGCAGTCGATGACCTGATCGCCGAGCAGCATCACCAGCCATTGGGTCGGACGCACGAACTCTTCCTTGCGTGCACCCCAGCGCATGCGCTTGGGGATCGGCAGGTCGTTCAGGGAATCTTCGACGATGGTCGGCAGCAGGCTGGCGGTCGGCTTGCCGGTGATGACCTGGCTGAAACGCAGTTTCGGACCGCTCTGGTCGATCTCGCTCAGCTCTACGCCACATTTCTTGGCAAAGCCAAGGGCGGCCTGGGTCGGGTTGCCTTCGGCATCGAAAGCCGCCTGGCGCGGCGGGCCGTCGAGGTTGATGCTGCGGTCCGGCTGCTGGGTTTCCAGCGCGGTCAGCAACACGGCCAGGCGACGTGGCGCGGCGTAGACTTTTTTCGCTTCGAACTTCAGGCCAGCGCTGTGCAGGCCTTTTTCGATACCGGCCAGGAACGCATCGGCCAGGGTATTGAGTGCCTTGGGTGGCAACTCTTCGGTGCCCAGTTCAACCAGGAAATCTTGAGCACTCATTGTGCAGCCTCCAGCTTAGCCAACACTTCATCACGCAAATCCGGGGTTGCCATCGGGAAGCCCAGCTTGGCGCGAGCCAGCAGGTAGGCTTGGGCGACGGAACGCGCCAGGGTGCGTACACGCAGGATGTATTGCTGACGCGCAGTTACCGAGATGGCACGGCGCGCGTCCAGCAGGTTGAAGGTATGGGACGCCTTCAACACCATTTCATAGCTTGGCAACGGCAGCGGCTGGTCGAGTTCGATCAGCCGCTTGGCTTCGCTTTCATAGAAGTCGAACAGTTCGAACAGCTTGTCGACGTTGGCGTGCTCGAAGTTATAAGTGGACTGCTCCACTTCGTTCTGGTGGAACACATCGCCGTAGGTGACTTTGCCGAACGGGCCGTCAGCCCACACCAGGTCGTAGACCGAGTCCACGCCTTGCAGGTACATGGCCAGGCGCTCCAGACCGTAGGTGATCTCGCCGGTCACCGGGTAGCACTCGATGCCGCCGGCTTGCTGGAAGTAGGTGAATTGCGTCACTTCCATGCCATTGAGCCAGACTTCCCAGCCCAGGCCCCAGGCGCCCAGGGTTGGCGATTCCCAGTTGTCTTCGACAAAACGGATGTCGTGCACCAGTGGGTCGAGGCCGACGTGTTTCAGCGAGCCCAGGTACAGCTCCTGGAAATTATCCGGGTTGGGCTTCAATACCACCTGGAACTGGTAGTAGTGCTGCAGACGGTTCGGGTTTTCGCCGTAGCGGCCGTCAGTCGGGCGACGACTGGGCTGCACATAAGCGGCGTTCCAGGTTTCCGGGCCGATGGCCCGCAGGAATGTAGCGGTGTGGAAAGTGCCGGCGCCTACTTCCATATCGTAGGGCTGAAGTACCACACAACCTTGCTCGGCCCAGTATTGCTGGAGGGCGAGGATCAAGTCTTGGAAGGTACGCACGGCTGGCGTAGGCTGGCTCACGAAATTCACCTGTTACTTGGGCTGCGATTTAAAGAGCGGGAGTATACCCGATTCGGCCCTGCCACCACCCCCTGGAGCCTTATGCCACGCTGCTTTTGGTGTTCTGAAGATCCGCTGTACATGGCTTATCACGATCAGGAGTGGGGAACGCCGCTGCGCGATGCGCAGGGTTTGTTCGAGTTGCTTTTGCTCGAAGGGTTCCAGGCAGGCCTGTCCTGGATCACCGTTTTACGCAAACGCGAGCATTATCGAAAGGTGTTGTTTGGCTTTGATGCGCAGCGTCTGGCGCAACTGAGCGATGACGAGATCGAGGTGTTGATGCAGGATCCAGGCATCGTGCGCAATCGCTTGAAGCTCAACGCTACTCGGCGCAATGCCGCGGCCTGGCTGGCGTTGGAGGATCCGGTGGGTCTGCTCTGGTCGTTTGTCGGCGGCAAACCCAAGGTCAATCACTTCAAGGATCGCAGCGAAGTCCCGGCGATTACCGCCGAGGCCGAAGCCATGAGCCGCGCCTTGAAAAAAGCCGGCTTCACTTTCGTCGGCCCGACCATCTGCTACGCCTTCATGCAGGCCTCGGGCATGGTCATGGACCACACCCAAGACTGCGACCGCTACGCGGACTTGGCCAACGCCGGTTAGAATGCCGGCTTTGCGCACCACACACGATCAGGAGTGACCTGTGGAAAAGTTTAAAGGCGCCTTGCTGGTAGGCGCTCTCCGGTTGTTTGCCCTGCTGCCCTGGCGCGCCGTACAGGCCGTCGGCACGGGCATCGGCTGGATCATGTGGAAAACGCCCAATCGTTCCCGCGACACGGTGCGGATCAACCTCTCCAAATGCTTCCCGGACATGGACCCGGCCGAGCGTGAGCGCCTGGTGGGCCGCAGCCTGATGGACATCGGCAAATCCCTGACCGAAAGCGCCTGTGCGTGGATCTGGCCGGCGCAGCGTTCCATCGACCTGGTACGCGAAGTCGAGGGCCTTGAAGTGCTGCACGAAGCCCTGGCCTCCGGCAAAGGCGTGGTGGGGATCACCAGCCACCTGGGCAACTGGGAAGTGTTGAACCACTTCTATTGCAGCCAGTGCAAGCCGATCATTTTCTATCGCCCGCCGAAGCTCAAGGCAGTGGACGAATTGTTGCGCAAACAGCGTGTGCAACTGGGTAACCGCGTGGCAGCGTCGACCAAGGAAGGTATCCTCAGCGTGATCAAGGAAGTGCGCAAAGGCGGCCAGGTGGGCATTCCTGCCGACCCGGAGCCGGCTGAGTCGGCCGGCATCTTCGTGCCATTCTTTGCCACCCAGGCACTCACCAGCAAATTCGTGCCGAACATGCTCGCCGGCCACAAGGCGGTGGGCGTATTCCTGCATGCCCTGCGCCTGCCGGACGGCTCGGGCTACAAGGTGATCCTGGAAGCGGCGCCGGAAGACATGTACAGCACCGACACCGCCACCTCCTGCGCGGCGATGAGCAAGGTGGTGGAGCGCTATGTCGGCGCCTACCCGAGCCAGTACATGTGGAGCATGAAGCGCTTCAAGAAGCGCCCGCCGGGTGAGGCGCGGTGGTACTGATTTACACCTGACTCAAGACCGATATAGAAACAATGTGGGAGGGGGCTTGCTCCCGGTAGCGGTGGTTCAGTCAAATATGCATTGGCTGACACACTGCCATCGGGAGCAAGCCCCCTCCCACATTTAGTCCTGTATCAAGCCTGGCGGTCGAGTTTTTTCAGGAACACGGTCATCTCTTTTTCGGCTTGTTTGTCGCCATGGGCCTGGGCCGCTTCGATGCCCCTCTCCCAAGCCAGTCGTGCTGCGGCGTTATCACCCAACCCTTGCTGCGCCTTGCCCAACAGCTTCCACGCTGCCGAATACTTCGGATCGAACTCGACGCATTTGCCTAGATGCTCCGCCGCTTTGACATTGTCCTTCAAGTCCAGATAACCCTTGCCCAATCCAAAGCGCAGCAGCGAATTATCCACACCCTTGGCGAGCATTTTTTCCAGGGATTCGAGCATGTCGGTCACTCCGTCTGATCAGAAAAAGCTCAGGCCCACGTGGAACAGTTTCTCCACGTCGCGGATATGTTTTTTATCCACAAGGAACAGAATCACATGATCACCGGTGGCGATCACCGTGTCGTCGTGGGCAATGATCACTTCTTCATCACGAATAATTGCGCCAATAGTGGTGCCCGGCGGCAGGCCAATATCGCGGATGGCCTTGCCGATCACCTTGCTCGACTTCGAGTCACCGTGGGCGATCGCCTCGATGGCTTCCGCCGCGCCCCGGCGCAATGAGTGCACGCTGACGATATCGCCACGGCGCACGTGGGCGAGCAAGGTGCCGATGGTGGCCAGCTGCGGGCTGATGGCGATATCGATATCGCCGCCCTGGATCAGGTCGACGTAGGCCGGGTTGTTGATGATGGTCATCACCTTTTTCGCCCCCAGCCGCTTGGCCAGCAGCGACGACATGATGTTGGCTTCGTCATCGTTGGTCAGGGCCAGGAAGATGTCGGCGTCGGCGATGTTCTCTTCCATCAGCAGGTCGCGGTCCGAGGCGCTGCCTTGCAGTACGACGGTGCTGTCGAGGGTGTCGGACAAATGCCGGCAACGCGCCGGACTCATCTCGATGATCTTCACCTGGTAGCGGCTTTCGATGGCTTCGGCCAGACGTTCGCCAATCTGCCCACCGCCAGCGATGACAATGCGTTTGTAGCTTTCATCGAGCCTGCGCATTTCGCTCATGACGGCGCGAATATTCGCTTTGGCGGCGATGAAAAACACTTCGTCGTCGGCTTCAATCACCGTATCGCCCTGGGGCAGGATCGGCCGGTCTCGACGGAAAATTGCCGCTACGCGGGTTTCTACATTCGGCATGTGTTCGCGCAGCTGGCGCAGTTGCTGGCCCACCAACGGCCCACCGTAGTAAGCCTTCACCGCCACCAATTGCGCCTTGCCTTCGGCGAAGTCGATCACCTGCAAGGCGCCCGGAATCTCGATCAGGCGCTTGATGTAGTGGGTCACTACCTGTTCCGGGCTGATCAGTACGTCGACGGGAATGGCATCGTTATCGAACAAGCCGGCGCGGGTCAGGTAGGCCGCCTCGCGCACACGGGCGATCTTGGTCGGGGTATGGAACAAGGTATGGGCCACCTGGCAGGCGACCATGTTGGTTTCGTCGCTGTTGGTCACCGCGACCAGCATGTCGGCATCGTCGGCACCCGCCTGACGCAGCACCGTCGGAAACGATGCGCGGCCTTGCACCGTACGGATATCCAGGCGGTCGCCCAGGTTACGCAGGCGCTCGGCATCAGTGTCGACCACGGTAATGTCGTTGGCTTCGCCGGCCAGATGTTCGGCCAGTGTGCCACCAACCTGCCCTGCCCCAAGGATGATGATTTTCATCCGGTCACTCCCTTAAAACCATTCAGCCGCGCGCGGCGGCGATCTTGATCAGTTTGGCGTAGTAGAAACCATCGTGCCCGCCTTCCTGCGCGAGCAGTTGGCGGCCGTGGGGCTGCTTGATGCCTGCGGTAGTCGCGAGGTCAAGCTCACGCGCGCCGCTGGTGCGGGCGAGGAAGGCCTGGATGACCTCGGTATTCTCGGTGGGCAAGGTGGAGCAGGTGGCGTAAAGCAGGATGCCACCGACTTCAAGGGTAGGCCACAGTGCGTCGAGCAGTTCGCCTTGCAGTACGGCCAGGGCGGCGATGTCGTCGGGCTGGCGGGTCAGCTTGATGTCCGGGTGCCGGCGTATGACCCCGGTGGCAGAGCACGGTGCGTCCAGCAGGATGCGCTGGAACGGCTTGCCGTCCCACCAAGTGGCGGTGTCGCGGCCGTCGGCGGCAATCAGTTCGGCGCTCAAGCCCAGGCGTGCGAGGTTTTCCCGTACGCGTACAAGGCGCTTGGCTTCAAGATCCACGGCCACTACATCGGCCAGGTCTTTTTCGACTTCAAGAATGTGGCACGTCTTACCGCCCGGCGCACAACAGGCGTCGAGTACACGCTGGCCGGGCGCCAAGTCGAGCAAGTCCGCGGCCAGTTGCGCGGCCTCGTCCTGCACGCTGATCCAGCCTTCGGCAAAGCCCGGCAGGCCGCGCACATCGGCGGCGGCTTCCAGCATGATGCCGTCCGTGCTGTACACGCACGGGGTGGCGTTGATGGCCGCGTCGGCGAGTAATTGCAGGTACACGTCACGGCTGTGGTGGCGACGGTTGACCCGCAGGATCATCGGCGGGTGCGCGTTGTTGGCCGCGCAGATAGCCTCCCATTGCTCGGGCCAGAAGGCTTTAAGGGACTTTTGCAGCCAGCGCGGGTGGGCGGTGCGCACCACCGGATCATGTTCCAGCTCGGCCAGCAGTGCTTCGCTTTCACGCTGGGCGCGGCGCAACACGGCATTGAGCAGGGCCTTGGCCCAGGGCTTTTTAAGTTTGTCGGCGCACCCGACGGTTTCACCGATGGCTGCGTGGGCTGGTACCCGGGTGTAGAGCAATTGATAAAGGCCCACCAGCAACAGCGCCTCGACATCAGCGTCTGCCGCTTTGAACGGCTTTTGCAGCAGCTTGGCCGCCAGCGCAGACAACCGAGGCTGCCAACGGGCGGTGCCAAAGGCCAGGTCCTGGGTGAAGCCGCGGTCGCGGTCTTCGACTTTGTCCAGTTGCGTCGGCAATGAGCTGTTCAGCGAAGCCTTGCCGTTGAGGACAGCAGCGAGAGCCTTGGCGGCGGCCAGACGCGGGTTCATTGAGCGGCCACCCCAAGGATGGTGCCCAGGGCAAATTTCTCACGACGACTGTTGAACAAATCGCTGAAGTTCAACGCTTTGCCGCCGGGCAATTGCAGGCGAGTCAGGCACAGCGCCTGTTCACCACAGGCCACCAGCAGGCCATCTTTGCTGGCGCCGATGATTTCGCCGGGAGTGCCTTTGCCGTCGGCCAAGGATGCGGCGAGTACTTTCAAGGCTTCGCCGTTGAGGCTGCTGTGGCAGATCGGCCACGGGTTGAACGCACGCACCAGGCGCTCCAACTCCACGGCGGGGCGGCTCCAGTCGATGCGCGCTTCGTCCTTGTTCAGCTTGTGGGCGTAGGTGGCCAGGCTGTCGTCCTGTACTTCGCCTTCAAGGGTGCCCGACGCGAGGCCGGCGATGGCCTGGATCACGGCGGACGGCCCCAACTCAGCCAGGCGGTCATGCAGGCTGCCGCCGGTGTCTTGGGCGGTGATGGGCGTGGTGACCTTGAGCAGCATCGGGCCGGTGTCCAAACCCGCCTCCATGCGCATCACGGTCACACCGCTTTCCCCGTCGCCCGCTTCAACGGCGCGCTGGATAGGCGCCGCACCGCGCCAGCGAGGCAGCAGCGACGCATGGCTATTAATGCAACCCAGGCGCGGGATATCCAGCACCGCCTGGGGCAGGATCAAGCCGTAGGCCACCACCACCAGCAAGTCCGGCTTCAGCGCAGCCATTTCGGCCTGGGCCTCGGCATTACGCAGGGTCGGTGGCTGCAGCACCGGGATATTGTGCTCCAGTGCCAATTGCTTGACCGGGCTCGGCATCAGTTTTTGCCCGCGACCGGCCGGGCGATCCGGCTGGGTGTACACCGCGACGATGTCATAAGGGCTGGCAAGCAGCGCCTTGAGGTGTTCGGCGGCGAATTCAGGGGTGCCGGCAAAAACAATGCGCAATGGCTCGGTCATGGGCGTTCTCGGTTAAAAGCAGTCACAAAAGAAAAAGGCTTGCCGCAGCAAGCCTTTGGAAGAAGGGTATCAAGCTTGCTGGCGATGCTTTTTTTCCAGCTTCTTCTTGATCCGGTCACGCTTGAGCGTGGACAGGTAATCGACAAACAGCTTGCCGTTGAGGTGGTCGCATTCATGCTGGATGCATACCGCCAACAGGCCTTCGGCAACCATTTCGAACGGCTTGCCATCACGGTCCAAGGCCTTGATCTTCACGCGCAGCGGGCGTTCGACGTTCTCGTAGAACTCCGGCACCGACAGGCAGCCTTCCTGGTATTCACCCATCTCGTCGGTCAGCGGTTCGAACTCGGGATTGATGTATACCCGGGGTTCGCTGCGATCTTCAGACAGGTCCATGACCACGACGCGCAGGTGCACGTTGACCTGGGTGGCGGCGAGACCGATCCCCGGGGCTTCATACATTGTTTCAAACATGTCATCGACCAACTGACGAACCTTGTCGTCCACTACGGCCACCGGCTTGGCGATCGTGCGCAGGCGCGAGTCGGGAAATTCGAGGATGTTCAAAATAGCCATAAGCGTAATTGCTGCACATGTGAAGTAGAGACCAATCGGCGGTGGGATGGACCCACACGGCCGGTGTGAAACGCTCGGAAGCCGCGAAGGCCATGACATTTCACGCGAACGCACATAATAAAGGAGATTGACCCCATGAGGAAATCGCTACTCGTCTTGCTGCTATGGGCCCCACTTGCCACGGCACTGATTGCGCAGCCCACCGAGCGCCTGGGCCAGGCGCCGCAACAGGCCATCCAGCACTTCCTGCTGCATAACCGTATTCTCGATTCACCCCAGGACCTGGATAACGCACCTTACATTGTCGCAGTACAAGGCGGTCGTGTGCTGGGCGCCAACGGCGAGCGTATACATGCTCGCGGTAGCTTGGACCCGGCCCAGCCCAGCTACGGGATCTTTCGTCGGGGCAAGGCTTACATCGACCCTGATACCCAGGAACTACTGGGAATCAACGCCAATGACATCGGCACCGCGCGCTTTTTGCTCGCCGACAACCTCACTACCTTGGCTGTGCAGAGGGTTACCCAGGAAATCCGCCCGGGCGACCGTTTGCTCCGTGCCGAACCGCCTGTCGAGTTGGCCAACCTGCAAGCAGCCAAATCAGCACCCTTCATCGAAGGGCACATTATTGATATTCCCAGGGGCATCACTCAGTTCGGCGTGCTGGATGCCGTGACCCTGAATAAGGGGCGCCGCGATGGCCTGGTAGAAGGTCAGTTGCTCACGGTGATCAAGGCTGGCGCCACTGTGCGAGACGCCCTTACCGACATGCCGAGCCAGCTTCCCGATGAGCGGGCCGGCACCCTGCAGGTCTTTCGCACCTATGAAAAGCTCAGTTACGCCTTGGTGCTCAGCGCTTCACGCGCCTTGGCAGTGCAGGATCGTTTTGAGACAGCTCAACAAGCGCAATAAATAGCCTGCTAAATAAGTTACCAACAGAGTTATCCACAGCTTGTTCCGGTCAAGGATGATCAAATGAATCCGATAAACAGCAGTGAAATTTCTCCGGCAGAGCTGGAAGCCCGACTACGCTTGCACAGGCTGCCGGAACTGGGCCCCAAGCGTTTTCATACGTTGATTGAAGCCTTCGGCAGCGCCTCCAAGGCCATCAGTGCCCCCGCCAGTGCCTGGCGTTCCCTCGGCTTGCCCGCCATCAGTGCCGATGCCCGACGTAGCCCGCAAATCCGTGATGGTGCCAGTGAGGCGTTGGCGTGGCTGGGCCACCCGGCCCAGCATTTGCTGATGTGGGACCAGCCTGACTACCCTGCACTGCTCGCCCAGATCGATGACGCGCCGCCGCTGTTATTTGTCGCGGGCAATCCAGGCATTCTGGAAAAACCCCAGTTGGCCATGGTCGGTAGTCGGCGGGCGTCGCGCCCGGGAGTGGACACGGCCGCTGCGTTTTCCCGCAGCCTGGCGAGCGCCGGTTTTGTCATCACCAGCGGTCTCGCACTGGGCATTGACGGCGCGGCGCATCAGGCGGCACTGGAGGTGGGCGGTCATACAATCGGCGTGCTCGGCACTGGCCTGGAAAATTTTTATCCACAGCGCCATAGCAAGCTCGCGGCGACGATGATTGCCCAGGGCAGCGCGGTGGTTTCCGAGTTTCCGCTGGATGCGCCGCCCCAGGCCGGCAATTTCCCACGGCGCAATCGGATCATCAGCGGGCTCTCGCTGGGCGTCCTGGTGGTGGAAGCCAGCATGGCGAGCGGTTCGCTGATCACTGCACGGCTGGCGGCGGAACAAGGGCGTGAGGTGTATGCGATCCCGGGTTCCATCCATCATCCCGGAGCCAAGGGCTGTCATCAGCTGATTCGCGATGGCGCAGTGCTGGTGGAAACCATCGAACACATTCTTGAAGGCTTGCGCGGTTGGCAAGCGTTGTCGTGCCCCGCTCCGCTGCCGGTTATTCACCCATTGGTGGCGCTGCTGCATGCAGCGCCGCATAGCAGCGAAGCCCTGGCGATTGCCAGCGGCCGGCCGTTGTCTCAGGTGCTGGCAACCCTTACGGAACTGGAGCTGGAAGGCCAGGTGACCTGCGAAAGCGGACGCTGGCTTGCGCGTTGCCAGCTTTTGTAGCTGCCAGTTCTTTGGAGCTGGGTTTTGTAACGAAGATCGGTAAACTGCCCAGAGCTTTAGTTCGGAGAGTAAACAATGGTCAACAGGTGGCGTGTGCTGGAAGCCGCACGGGAAATTCGCGCAGGCGCGGTGATTGCCTATCCGACCGAAGCGGTCTGGGGCCTGGGCTGCGACCCGTGGAATGAAGAAGCGGTGGATCGGCTGCTGGCGATCAAGAACCGGTCAGTGGACAAGGGCCTGATCCTGGTGGCGGACAATATCCGTCAGTTCGACTTTCTGTTTGAAGACTTCCCGGACACTTGGATCGAACGCATGGCCAGCACCTGGCCTGGGCCTAACACCTGGCTGGTGCCCCATCAGGACTTGCTGCCGGAATGGGTCACAGGCATGCATGACACCGTGGCCTTGCGGGTCACGGACCACCCGTTGGTGCGGGACTTGTGCGCACAGGTCGGGCCGCTGATTTCCACGTCGGCCAATCCTCAGGGGCGTCCGGCGGCGCGCACGCGGATTCGCGTGGAGCAGTATTTCCGCGGGCAACTGGACCTGGTGTTGGGTGGTGCCCTGGGTGGGCGCAAGAACCCGAGCCTGATTCGGGACCTGGTAACGGGGGATGTGGTGCGGCCCTCCTAAGACCGAGGTGCGGCCATCGCGGGCAAGCCCCCTCCCACATGTTGACCGCGTTGTCATGACGGACACAGATCAAATGTGGGAGTGGGCTTGCCCGCGATGACTCGCTTAAGGCAACAGGATTGTTGAGCCGGTTGTACGGCGCCCCGACAACTCTGTCTGCGCCTTGGCTGCATCCGCCAACGAAAACCGCTGGTTGATATCAATGCGCACCTTGCCGCTCTTGATCATCGAAAACAGGTCATCGGCCATCGCCTGCAAGGCCTGCGGGTTGCTGGCATAGGTCGCCAGCGTCGGCCGCGTCACGTACAGCGAGCCCTTGGCCGACAAGATGCCCAGGTTCACGCCATCTACCGCGCCTGACGCGTTGCCGAAGCTGACGACCAAACCCCTTGGCGCCGTGCTGTCCAGGGAGGTCAGCCAGGTGTCCTTGCCGACGCCGTCGTACACCACTGGGCACTTCTTGCCGTCAGTTAATTCCAGCACGCGTTGTGCGACATTTTCCTTGCTGTAGTCGATGGTCTCCCAGGCGCCGAGGGATTTGGCCAGGGCGGCCTTTTCCGGGGAGCTGACCGTACCAATCAACTTCACACCCAGGGCCTTGGCCCACTGACAGGCCAGGGAACCGACGCCACCGGCAGCGGCGTGAAACAGGATAGTCTCGCCGCCTTTCAACTCGTAGGTCTGGCGCAGCAGGTACTGCACGGTCAGGCCCTTGAGCATGGCGCCGGCGGCCTGTTCAAAGCTGATGTCCTCCGGCAAGTGCACCAGGTTGGCGGCGGGCAGCACATGCAACTCGCTGTAGGCCCCCAGTGGGCCGCTGCCGTAGGCAACGCGGTCGCCGACCTTGAACTGGGTGACTTCACTGCCAACGGCATCCACCACCCCGGCGCCTTCCGCGCCCAGGCCAGATGGCAGGACGGGCGGTGCGTAGAGGCCACTGCGGAAATAGGTATCGATGAAGTTCAGGCCGATCGCCTCGTTACGCACGCGAACCTGCTGCGGGCCAGGCTCTGCCGGCGTGTAGTCCACATATTCGAGAACTTCGGGGCCGCCATGGGCGCTGAACTGGATACGTTTGGCCATCTGCACTTCTCCTGAGGTTGCATTCGCGTAGCCCCCTATCCCACTCCTAAGCTTGATCTTCGTCAACTGCGACGCAACGGAATGCAGTGGTATCCTGTGCGCCCATTTGCCGCCGACGCCCAGTGGCCTCGCGTAGCTTTGCCCGATTCAAGGTGATGCCATGACTACCCGCACCGAGGCTGTTAAAGCCTACCTGCTTGACCTGCAAGATCGTATTTGCAGCGCCCTGGAAACCTTCGAGACGGACACTCGCTTTATCGAAGACGCCTGGACCCGGCCTGCCGGCGGCGGCGGTCGCACCCGTGTGATCGAGAACGGTGCGGTGATCGAAAAGGGCGGCGTCAACTTTTCCCACGTGTTTGGCAGTGGCCTGCCACCGTCGGCCAGCGCCCATCGCCCTGAACTGGCCGGTCGCGGCTTCGAGGCTCTGGGCGTGTCGTTGGTGATCCATCCGCACAACCCGCATGTACCGACTTCCCACGCCAATGTGCGCTTTTTCATCGCAGAAAAAGACGGCGAAGAACCGGTGTGGTGGTTTGGTGGCGGCTTTGACCTCACCCCGTACTACGGCAATGAAGAAGATTGCGTCCACTGGCACCGCGTGGCCGAGCAGGCCTGTGCGCCGTTTGGCCCGGACGTCTATTCGCGCTACAAAGCCTGGTGCGACACCTACTTTCACATCAAGCATCGCAATGAGCCCCGTGGCATCGGTGGCCTGTTCTTCGATGACTTGAACGAGTGGGGCTTCGACACCTGCTTTGCCTTCATTCGCGCCATCGGCGATGCCTATATCGACGCTTACCTGCCGATTGTGCAGCGCCGCAAGGCCATGGCCTATACCGAGCAGCAGCGCCAGTTCCAGGAGTTCCGCCGCGGCCGCTACGTTGAGTTCAACCTGGTCTATGACCGTGGCACCTTGTTTGGCCTGCAATCGGGTGGGCGCACTGAGTCGATCCTGATGTCGCTGCCTCCCCAGGTACGTTGGAGCTATGACTGGAAAGCCGAGGTCGGCAGCGAAGAAGCGCGCCTTACCGACTACTTTTTGCAAGACCGCGACTGGCTCGGCGTTGTCGCGCCCAAGGCGGCGGTGTGATGGATCGGTATGTCGTGTTCGGCAATCCCATCGGCCACAGCAAATCGCCGCTGATTCACCGTATGTTCGCCGAGCAGACTGGCGAACAACTGGACTACAGCACCTTGCTTGCGCCGCTGGAGGATTTCACCAATTGCGCCCGTGAGTTTTTCCAACAGGGCCGTGGCGCCAACGTCACCGTACCCTTCAAGGAAGAAGCCTACCGTCTGGCCAACACCTTGACCGAGCGTGCCCAGCGCGCCGGGGCGGTGAACACCCTGAGCAAATTGGCTGACGGCACATTGCTGGGCGAGAACACCGACGGCGCCGGCCTGGTGCGCGACCTGACGGTGAACGCCGGGCTTAACCTGCACGGCAAACGCATCCTGTTGCTGGGTGCCGGCGGTGCGGTGCGCGGTGCGCTGGAGCCGTTGCTGGCGCAGCAACCCTCATCGTTGATCATTGCCAACCGCACTGTGGAAAAGGCCGAGCTGCTCGCTGAGCTGTTCGACGACCTGGGCCCGGTGTCTGCCAGTGGTTTCGACTGGTTGCGTGAGCCGGTGGATGTGATCATCAACGCTACCTCGGCCAGCCTGGCAGGCGATGTACCGCCGATTGCCGGCAGCCTGGTCGAACCGGGCAAGACGTTCTGCTACGACATGATGTACGCCAAGGAACCCACCGCGTTTTGCCGTTGGGCCATGGAACACGGCGCAGCGGTGGTAATGGATGGCTTGGGCATGCTGGTGGAGCAGGCGGCCGAAGCTTTCTTCCTGTGGCGCGGGGTGCGCCCGGATTCTGCGCCGGTACTGGCCGAACTGCGCCGTCAGTTGGCCTGATACAGATACAAAATATGGGAGGGGGCTTGCCCCCAATTGCTGCCTGTCAGCTACCGATATGTTGGCTGACACACCGCTATCGGGGGCAAGCCCCCTCCCACATTTTGATCGTGTTCAGTCTTCGAAATGGATGGGGCAACTGTTGGCCCCTTCCAATTTTCTTAACTCCTCGATTACCTGCGGCCTGGCCCGACGCAATGTCAGGCTGCGTCCCTGCCCCGCCAACCGCCGCGCCTCCTGATGCAGCATCTCCACCCCGGAATAGTCGATAAAGTTGATCTGCTGCGCCTCGATCACCACCCGTTCGCCCTGCAAGCTTTGCAGTCGCACTTGCAGGTAATGGCTAGCACCAAAAAAGATCGAGCCGCCCACTCGCAACACATCCTCCTCACCGTCGCGCCATTGCTGAACCCGTGGTTGCGAGGTGCGCTTGAGATAGAAAAACAGCGACGCCAGCACCCCGGCATAAATGGCCGTTTGCAGTTCCAGCAGCAAGGTGGCGACACACGTCAGGCTCATCACCACGAATTCGGCGCGACTGACTCGGAATAATGCTCGAATGCCCCGGTGGTCTATCAGGCCCCAGCAAATCAGCAGGATGCTCGCCGCCATGCTTGGGATTGGGATATGTGCGATCAACGCCGCGCCAAATAACGCGAATAACGCCACCCACAGTGCCGAAAACACCCCCGCCAACGGCGAGCAGGCGCCCGCCTCGTAGCTGAGGCCCGAGCGGGTGAAGGAGCCCGCCGACAGGTAGCCGGAGAAAAATCCGCCGACGATGTTGGATAAACCCTGGGCGCGCACTTCCTGGTTGGCGTCGAGCAACTGTTGCGAGCGGGCTGACAGCGAACGGGCGATCGACAGGCTGGTCACCAACCCCAGCATCCCCACCGCTACAGCGCTGGGCAGCAAGCGCAAGACCAGGTCCAGGTCCATCGGCAACGGGCTGAACGGCGGCAGCTTGCCGATAAACGCACTGACCAATGCCACATGCCCGAACATTGCCGGCCACAGCCATGCTGCGACGCTGCCCAGGGTCAGGGCGATCAGCAGCGTTGGCCAGCGTGGCATCAGATACTTGAGCAATGCACCAGCCAGTAAAGTGCCAAGCCCCAGGGCGAGGGAAGCGTGGTCCCACTCTGCCCCATGGTCGATCAGCGCCAGCAGGCTATTGATGGCTGTGGCCTGGCTCGGCAAATCCAGCCCCATCAGATTGGGCAACTGCCCCAGGGCGATGACCACGGCCGCGCCCAGGGTGAAACCCAGCACCACCGAATGGGAGACAAAATTCACCAGCGCGCCGAAGCGCAGCAAGCCGAGCAGCCACTGGAAAACCCCGGCGAGGAAGGTCAGTAACAGGATCAGCGTGATGTAGTCCTGGGAGCCCGGCACGGCCAGGGGGCTGATGCTGGCGTAAAGCACAATGGAAATGGCCGCCGTAGGCCCGCAGATCAGGTGCCAGGACGAGCCCCACAGGCATGCGATCAACACCGGGATGATCGCGGCATAGAGCCCGTATTCCGGCGGCAGGCCGGCGATCAGCGCGTAGGCAATCGACTGCGGCAAGGCAAGCACGGCGCCACTGAGGCCGACGATCGCATCCCGGCCGACGCTGGCGCGGGTTTGGCGCGGGAGCCAGCTGAGGAAGGGGAAGAGTGTATGGCGGTTGGGCCGGGGCATCGCAGGCTCGGGTAGGAGGTTTGGCTTAGAGTATCAGTACACACCGGCTCCCTGTGGGAGGGGGCTTGCTCCCGATAGCGGTGTTTGAGCCAATACATTCATAGCTGATAGGCCGTCATCGGGGGCAGTCCCCTACCACATTTGGATCGAGGCGCATCTTAGAGTTGAGCTTTTACCGCGGGCAACGCATCCTGGCCATCCAGGGTTTTCACGCCGTCGAGCCACTTGTCCAACACCGCCGGGTTGGCCTTGACCCACGCCTTGGCTGCCTCGGCATTGCTGACCTTGTTATTGGCCACCTCAGCCATGACGCTGTTCTCCATCTCCTGGGTAAAACTCAGGTTGGTGAGCAGTTTTCCCACATTCGGGCAGGCCTGTGCGTAACCCTTGCGGGTCAAGGTATACACGCTGCCGGTGTCGCCAAAGTACTTTTCGCCGCCCTTGAGGTAACGCATTTTCAACTGCACGTTCATCGGGTGCGGCGTCCAGCCGAGGAAGGTGACAAAACGCTGTCTCTTCACCGCCCGCGAGACTTCGGCGAGCATCGCCTGCTCGCTGGATTCGATCAGTTTCCACTGGCCAAGATCAAAGTCATTTTTCTTGATGATCTCCTGCAGCGAGAGATTCGCTGGCGCGCCAGAGCCGATGCCGTAGATTTTCTTATCGAACTTGTCGGCAAACTTGTTCAGGTCGGAAAACTCATGCACCCCGGCGTCCCATACGTAATCCGGCACGGCGAGGGTGAACTCGGTGCCGTCGAGGTTCTTCGCCAGTTGCACCACATCGCCGTTGACCACGAACTTGTCGTAGAAACCCTGTTGCGCCGGCATCCAGTTGCCGAGGAATACATCTACCTGGCCGTCCTTGAGGCCGCCAAAGATAATCGGCACCGCCAGAGTGTCTACCTTGGGTTTGTAACCCATGCCCGTCAGCAAAAAGCCAGTAATGGCGTTGGTGGCGGCAATGTCGCTCCAGCCTGGATCGGCCATCTTTACCGTGTCACAACTGGCGTCCGCGTATACGTTGGCGCTGGTCAGCGCCAGCATGCCCAGCACAACCGTCAACTTTTGCATGGCCTTCCCTCTGTCTATTTATTGGTTTTGGCAGGGTTGTGGATAACGTGCCTTGCGCTCCAGGTCGTCGAGGTCGATATGGTTGCGCATGTACTGCTGACTGGCGTCCACCAGTGGCTGGTGGTCCCAGCTCTTCAGCTTGCCTTGGGTCAGCGCCTCGAACACCAGGCGGCGACGGCGTTGGCTGGCGAGCACCTGCTGGTGGATCGCCGGGATGTCCCATTTAGCCCGCGCTTCACGCAAAAACGCTTCGAACAACGCCCGGTGTTCCGGTGACTCGCTGAGGTTCTCCCGCTCGTGCGGGTCGTTGTGCACATCGAACAGTAGACAAGGATCGTCTTCGCTGTAGATGAATTTGTAGGCGCCCCGGCGAATCATCATCAACGGGCTGATAGTGCCTTCGGCCATGTATTCGCCAAACACTTCGTCGTGCCCGCCCTGCCCCTGCAAGTGCGGGACCAGCGAACGGCCGTCCAGTGGCAGGCATGGGTCCAGCTCGCCACCGGCCAGTTCTACCAGGGTTGGCAACAGGTCAGCGGTGGACACGGCCTGAGTGACGCGGCCAGCGGCGAACTGCCCCGGCGCACTGATCAGCAGCGGTACGCGGGCGGCCATTTCGAACCAGTGCATTTTGTACCAGAGGCCGCGTTCGCCGAGCATGTCGCCATGGTCGCCGGAGAAGATGATGAGGGTGTCGTCGGCCAGGCCGGTGTCTTCCAGGGTTTGCAGGAGCTTGCCGACATTGCTGTCGATGTAGCTGCACGCCCCGAAGTAGGCGCGGCGCGCATCGCGGATCTTGTCCACAGGCAGCGGTTTGTCCCACAAGTCATAGACCTTGAGTAAACGCTGGGAGTGTGGATCCAAATCTCCTTGCGCCGGCGTTGCAGGCAAAGGGATGTCGGCGTCGTCGTACAGATCCCAGAACGGCTTGGGAATGGTGTAGGGGTCGTGGGGATGGGTCATCGACACGGTCAGGCAGAACGGCTGGTCGCTGTCCTCGCGGATATGATCGAACAGGTACTGCTGGGCCTTGAACACCACCTCTTCGTCGAAATCCAGCTGGTTGGTGCGCACACACGGGCCGGCTTGCAGCACCGAGGACATGTTGTGGTACCAGGTGGGGCGTACGTCCGGTTCATCCCAGTTCACTGCCCAGCCATAGTCGGCCGGGTAGATGTCGCTGGTCAGGCGTTCTTCGTAGCCGTGCAATTGGTCGGGGCCGCAAAAGTGCATCTTGCCCGACAATGCGGTGCGGTAGCCGAGGCGTCGCAGATAGTGGGCATAGGTCGGCACATCGGCGGGGAAATCGGCGGCGTTGTCGTAGGCGCCGATCTTGCTCGGCAACTGGCCGCTGACCAGGGTGAAGCGCGACGGTGCGCACAACGGGCTGTTGCAGTAAGCGGCGTCGAATACCACGCCTTGAGCAGCGAGGCGGCTGAGGTTGGGCAACTTGATCGGGGACGGCCCGTAGAACGGCAGCATTGGCGCGGCCATTTGATCAGCCATGATGAAAAGAATGTTCTTGCGCTTCATGGGTTCTCGGCATTCCATAGGCGGTGTTTATGCGAACGATCATGCAGCCCAAGAAATATTGGGTAAAGCCCATGAAGAGCAATGTCTAGGATAAGTAAAACTTATGTATGAAGCGCTGGGTGACCTTTCCCTCGATCTGCTGCGTGCCTTTGAAGCCGCGGCGCGCCACCGCAGTTTCACCGCCGCCGCGATGGAACTGGGCACCACCCAGCCGGCCGTCAGCCAGCAGATCAAGCGTCTTGAAGAGCAATTGGCAATCCGCCTGTTTGACCGCATTTATCGCGGTATCGAACTGACCGACGCCGGCGCGCTGCTGTTCGAGCATGTGCAAAGCGGCTTGCAGAGCATCAACCAGGGCCTTAGCGCCATTTCCCAGCAAGACCAGCATGAAGTGCTGCAGGTGGCCACCGACTTCGCCTTCGCTGCCTATTGGCTGATGCCGCGCCTGCACCGTTTCCACCAAGCCAACCCGCAGGTGGATGTCAGCCTGGTGACCAGTGAGCGCAACCACGCCACCCTGCGTAGCGATATCGATGTGGCGGTACTGTTTGGCGATGGCCGCTTCAAGCAGGGCGACAGCCTGTGGCTGTTCAACGAGGAAGTGTTCCCGGTGTGCAGTCCGCAATGGCTCAAGGGCCAGGCTGCGCCACTGACGGTGCAGACCTTGCAGGACTACCCGTTGCTGCACCTGCGCCAGGAAAACAACAGTCAGTGGTTCGACTGGAGCGGGGTATTCCGTGAACTGGGCATCACCGCTGCGCCGACTCCTGGCCAACTGCGTTTCGACAACTACACCTTGCTGATCCAGGCCGCGATTGCTGGTCAGGGTGTGGCCATCGGCTGGCGCCACTTGGTGGATAACCTGCTGGAGCAAAACTGGCTGTGTCGACCAATCAGCGACACCGTGACCTCGCGGTTCGGCTATTACGTGGTGCAGCCCCAGCGCAAGCGCCGGGGGCGATTGGTCGAGCGCTTTGTCGAGTGGCTGGTGGCTGAGCAGGCCAGCAGTGCGCAGTCGTTGACCGAGCTGGCCCTGCCATCGATTGCGGTCTAGGATCGGCGCATATTGGATCCGGAGTTCGTCATGCAACGTATCAAGGGCTACCACGCCCACATCTACTTCGATGCCAGCACTATCGAACAGGCCCGTACCCTATGTGAAGACGCGGCCAGGCTGTTTCCCCTGCGCATGGGCCGTGTGCACGAGAAGCCGGTGGGTCCGCACCCGGATTGGAGCTGCCAGCTGGCGTTCGAGCCGGAATACATCGGTGTGGTATTGCCGTGGCTGGCGCTGCATCGAAATGGCTTGGTGGTGTTCCTGCACCCTGAAACAGGCGATGACTTGAAGGATCACACCGACTACGCGGTCTGGATGGGGGCCATGCGCGAATTGAATTTGTCGGTTTTTTAACCTTCCTTATCAGATAAAGCCTTGCGTCTCCGTCGAAAAAATCCGGGAGAGCTGTAGGACTTATCTTGTCTTGTCTCATTATGTGGGATTGATATTTATATATTGAGATATTCCTGGACGTAGGTTTATATTCGCCCATCTGCTTTTTTCAGCACCCACACATTTCAGGTGAAGCGATGCAGGCGCAATTGATCGCGCTCGATTGGGGGACCAGCTCCCTTCGTGCTTACAAACTCGGCCCCGCAGGCGTAGTGCTGGAACAACGCTCGCTGGCCTCGGGCATCATGCATTTGCCCAGCGAACCCCGAAGCATCGCCGGCGTTGACTGCACTAACGGCTTTGAGTTGGCGTTCGATACCGCCTGTGGCGATTGGCTCGACGCCCAACCGGGCTTGCCGGTGATCGCCTGCGGCATGGTCGGCAGCGCCCAGGGTTGGAGCGAAGCGGCTTATCGCAGCACCCCTGTAGATGTCGCCGGCCTCGGCCAAGCGTTGCACTGCGTACGCAGCTTGCGCGCAGTGGATGTGCATATCGTGCCGGGGGTGATTGAACAGGTTGGCCTGCCCAATGTGATGCGTGGCGAAGAAACCCAGGTGCTCGGCGTGTTGCAAGGCCTTGGTGCCCAGGTGTTGATTGGGCTGCCCGGCAGCCATTCCAAATGGGTCGAGGTGGTCGAAGGTCGCATTACTCATTTCGACACCTTCATGACAGGTGAACTGTTTGCGATATTGAGCAAGCACAGCATCCTGGGTCGCACCCAACAGCCGTGCGAGCAGTTCCAGGCCGAGGCTTTCGATCGCGGTGTGCAGGTGGCGCTTTCAAAAGACGGCGAGCGTGGCGTGCTGTCGACGCTGTTCAGTGCCCGTACCCTGGGGCTGACCGCTGAACTGGCGCCCGAGCAGCAGCCCGACTACCTGTCCGGCCTGCTGATTGGCCACGAACTCGCCGGCTTGCCAGACAGCGCCAAACATAAACCCATCATCCTGGTGGGCGCGGCACCCCTCTGCGTCCGCTATCAACGCGCCCTCGCCCTTTGCGGTTTTGCCCACGTGAGCCTGGCGCAGGAAGCCACCGAACGCGGCCTGTGGCAATTGGCCGTGGCGGCTGGGCTCATTCAACCTGTAACGGAGGCCTGACATGCTCAAGCAAGCACTCGCGCAAAACGGTTTGATCGCAATCCTGCGCGGCATACGCCCGGATGAAGCTCAGGCTATCGGTAAGGTGCTGTACGACGCGGGTTTTCGGGTGATCGAAGTCCCGCTCAATTCGCCCGACCCGTACACCAGTATCCGCACCCTGCGCGACAGCCTGCCGGCCGATTGCCTGATCGGCGCCGGCACGGTGTTGACGCCGGAACAGGTCGAGCAGGTCAAGGCTGCGGGTGGTCAGGTGATCGTCATGCCCCATAGCGATGCCAAGGTCTTGCGTGCCGCCAAGGCGGCGGGCCTGTATTTGTCGCCTGGCGTGGCCACTCCCACAGAAGCTTTTGCTGCACTGGCCGAAGGCGCCGATGTATTGAAGCTGTTCCCGGCCGAGCAAATCGGCCCGGCAGTGATCAAGGCATGGCTGGCGGTATTGCCGGCTGGCACCTTGTTGCTACCGGTGGGCGGCGTTACCCCGGACAACATGCAGGTGTTCATCGACGCCGGTGCCAAGGGGTTCGGGTTGGGTTCCGGGCTGTTCAAGCCGGGAATGACAGTGGATCAGGTCGCGAGCCATGCCCAGGCTTATGTCGCCGCCTGGAAAGCCCTGAGCTGATATCAAATTCCGCGCCCACAGGCGCTGCATCTATAAGAGAGACAAGAGATGAAAATCACCAAACTGACGACCTTTATCGTCCCGCCGCGCTGGTGCTTCCTCAAGATTGAAACCGACCAGGGTGTGACTGGCTGGGGTGAGCCTGTGGTCGAAGGCCGCGCTCACACCGTCGCGGCCGCCGTCGAAGAACTGTCCGACTACCTGATCGGCAAAGACCCACGCAATATCGAAGACATCTGGACCGTGCTCTATCGCGGCGGCTTCTACCGTGGCGGAGCCGTGCACATGAGCGCCCTCGCCGGCATCGACCAGGCCCTGTGGGATATCAAGGGCAAGGCCCTCGGCGTGTCGGTCAGCGATCTGCTGGGCGGCCAGGTGCGCGACAAGATCCGCGTGTACTCGTGGATCGGCGGTGACCGCCCCGCCGACACCGCCCGCGCCGCCAAAGAGGCCGTGGCCCGTGGTTTCACTGCGGTAAAAATGAACGGTACCGAAGAATTGCAGTTCGTCGACAGCTTCGAAAAAGTCGACCTGGCCCTGGCCAACGTCGCGGCCGTGCGTGATGCGGTCGGCCCTAACGTGGGTATCGGTGTCGACTTCCATGGCCGTGTGCACAAGCCCATGGCCAAGGTGCTGATGAAAGAGCTCGACCCCTACAAGCTGATGTTCATCGAAGAGCCGGTGCTCAGCGAAAACTACGAAGCGTTGAAAGAATTGGCACCGCTCACCAGTACGCCGATTGCCCTGGGCGAGCGCCTGTTCTCGCGTTGGGATTTCAAGCGCGTACTCAGCGAAGGTTATGTCGACATCATCCAGCCGGACGCTTCTCACGCGGGCGGTATTACCGAAACCCGCAAGATCGCCAACATGGCCGAGGCCTACGACGTGGCCTTGGCCCTGCATTGCCCGCTCGGCCCAATCGCGCTGGCGGCGTGCCTGCAGTTGGATGCAGTTTGCTACAACGCGTTTATCCAGGAGCAGAGCCTGGGTATTCACTACAACGAGAGCAATGACCTGCTCGACTATGTGCGTGACCCTGGGGTATTTGACTATGACCAGGGCTTTGTGAAGATTCCGAACGGGCCGGGCCTTGGCATCGAGATCAACGAGGAATATGTGGTTGAGCGCGCGGCTATCGGCCATCGCTGGCGTAACCCGATCTGGCGTCATGCCGATGGCAGTTTTGCCGAGTGGTGATTTCTGACTGACGCAACTGAGGTTCAAAAATGTGGGAGGGGGCTTGCTCCCGATATCGGTAAATCTGCCACCGACGATGTCGACTGACACTCAGCCATCGGGTGCAAGTCGAATCGTCGCACCGCCCCTCCCACATTTCTAACCGCGTTTATTCAGTTAGACCTATCCTCAATAAACATAAGAAGAGGCACCCCCCCATGCATCCTGAATCCCTCCCCGGGCAGGCTTCTTTAGTCACGCCCAGCCGAAAGCGTTTCTTCATCATGGTGCTGCTGTTTATCACCGTGGTTATCAACTACCTCGACCGCAGCAACCTGTCGATTGCCGCCCCGGCGCTGACCAGCGACCTGGGTATCGACCCGGTGCAGGTCGGGCTGATTTTCTCGGCGTTCGGCTGGACTTACGCGGCCATGCAAATCCCCGGCGGCTGGCTGGTAGACCGCGTGCCGCCGCGTATTCTGTATACGGTCGCCCTGCTGCTGTGGTCGATTGCCACCGTCATGCTCGGTTTCGCCGCCAGCTTCATCGCGCTGTTCGTGTTGCGCATGGCGGTGGGCGCATTGGAAGCACCGGCCTATCCGATCAACAGTCGTGTGGTCACCACTTGGTTTCCTGAGCGCGAGCGCGCGACCGCGATTGGCGTCTACACCTCCGGGCAATTCGTTGGCCTGGCGTTCCTCACGCCGGTCCTGGCCTGGCTGCAACACCAATACGGTTGGCACATGGTGTTTGTCGTCACTGGGGGTGTCGGCATCCTGTGGGCCGCGATCTGGTACGCGGTGTATCGCGAGCCGAAGGATTTCAAGGGCGCCAATGCGGCTGAAATCCAATTGATCCGTGACGGCGGTGGCCTGGTAGACATGCAGGCACAAACCGCCAAAGCGCCTTTCAGTTGGGTCGACCTGGGGATCGTGCTGAGCAAGCGCAAACTCTGGGGCATCTACCTGGGCCAGTTCTGCCTGAACTCCACGCTGTGGTTCTTCCTGACCTGGTTCCCGACGTACCTGGTGAAGTATCGCGGCATGGACTTCATCCAGTCAGGCTTGCTGGCATCATTGCCGTTCCTCGCCGCGTTTGTGGGCGTGCTGTGTTCTGGAGTGTTTTCCGATTGGCTGATTCGCCGTGGAGCCTCGGTGGGCTTTGCGCGCAAGCTGCCGATCATCAGCGGCCTGCTGATTTCTACGGCGATCATCGGCGCCAACTACGTAGACTCCATGGCGTGGGTCATCGCGTTCCTGGCGGTGGCGTTTTTCGGCAATGGCCTGGCATCGATCACCTGGTCATTGGTGTCGACCCTGGCGCCTGCGCGGTTGCTGGGGCTGACCGGGGGCGTGTTCAACTTCATCGGTAACCTGGCAGCGATTGCCACGCCTATCGTGATTGGCTTTCTAGCCAGCGGCGATTCGTTTGCGCCGGCGATTACCTATATTGCGGTACTGGCATTGCTTGGTGCGCTTTCCTACATATTGCTCGTAGGCAAAGTCGAGCGGATCGAGCTGTAAAAGCGGGCGACCTTAGGGTCGCCCTTTTTCGAGCTACGGCACCGACATCTCGTTACGAAAAATATGGCGTGGGTCCCAGCGCTGCTTGGTACGCCGTAATCGGCTTTCGATGATCAGGTCGGGGAAGAAGGTTTGGTACCACTGAGGGTTTTTACCGTTGGCCGGGTTGCCTCCCACGTAGGTCATATCGAGGTCGGGGTAGTTGATGTAGCAACCTTCGAACTCATTGTTGATCGGTACGCCCTGGTCAGTGGCAAACGCGTTGAAATACAGCCCTTGGATCCAGTCGGCATGAGCTTGATCCGAGGCGGCGCTGTCATCGCGCCAGTAACATTGTGGCTGCCACTTGAGGTAGGAGGAGCGCTGTGCTGCTGAGGATTCCCTGCGCACAGGCCCGCTGGCGGCATTGATCTGGCCACCGAAAGACTGAATCTGGACAAGGCTTTGTGTCAGGTGCTTGTCTGGGTCTGGCCAGTTCAATGTGGACCAGATGGCGTCCAGTACCTGAGGGGTGAATGGGCCCTTTTGGTAAGCCGACTTATAGCGCCCGCGCTGGTTGTCCCCTGAGCCATTCAACGTCTGTTGGCACACCAGCCAATCCAGGCGCTGCTCGGCTGCCTTCGCGGTCGAGACTGAGTCGATGGTGCGACCAGTGGCGGTGCCGGGCGGCAGATGGATGACATGAAACGGCACCAGCGATTCGGTGGCGGGCAGGCCAATGGCGGTGAGCATCCTGCTCACAAAGTCATTGAAGGGTGCCCGGTCGTTCAGTTCCCCATCCTTGTCCACATAGTGAATGCCCAAGGTCATGTTGCCCGTGTGCCGGTGGCGCATCTCCAATTTGGTCGCCAGCCCCCAGGTGTCCGGGTTGGCTTGATTACTGGCGAACCATGACTGATAGGCCACCAGCAGGTTATCGAGTGCAGGCTTGGTCAGTACGGACCAGTCCCATTCCAGCACCAGCCACAGCACCTCCTTCGGTGCCGGTGGCAGGTCTTTGAAGTAGTAGCTGGTGATGATGCCGAACTGCCCGCCGCCCGCACCACAGCACGCAGCGAACAGGTCCAGTTCATCCTGGCTGGCGCTGTCCCTGGAAACGTGACGCGCTTCCAGGCCTATGCCTTGGCTGTCAGGCACCAGGATGTCCACACCGCTCAGCCAGTCACACACCAGACCATATTTGCGCGACAGCAGCCCATAGCCGCCCCCGCAAATGTGCCCGCCCAGGCCCACCGAATAACACGATCCCCCTGGCAGGGTCTTGTTGGCCAGTTTGTATAACGCCACGTAGACATCCCAGTTTTGGGCACCGGCTTCCAGGCGAAAGCTATAGCGTTCAGTTGCTGCGGGGTCCAGATCGGAACCGATTTGCCCGTCAGCGTCGTAGACCACTTGGTTCAGCGCACTGATGTCCAGGATCGACAGCACCTCATGGGGGCTGTCGGGCATCTTGTTGGCGACAAAACCTTCGTAGCAATGGCCCCCGCTGCGCACGGTAATGCGCCCGTCGGGTTGGGCCAATGCCTGTGCGGCGGCGTCAATGATGTCTTGCGGACTGTGACAGAGGTAGATCAGGTTGGCGCCGTTGGGCGAGGACTGGCCCTGCACGTTGCCGAGCGGCCAGCGCAGGTTGAAACCTTTTTGCAACGTTGAATGACGGCGGTCTGAAGGGGTGATGAGATCAAATGCCATGATGTACTCCTGAAGAGACAAAGATGACTTCTGATGCGGCTAACTTAACGACCGGGGGCAAGGACTGCGTGGCCTGCGAGGGTGGTTAGACGACAAAGGGCACGAAGCGCGTTAAAAGAAGGCGGGCAACATGCCCGCCTCCGTTGAAGCCTAGCTGATTAGCCGAAAGGCGCTCGGATGGAGGAATTACATTTACGTGCGGGCGTTACGCACACCTTCCGACAGCGCCGCGCACAGGCTCAATACGCCATCAATGGCTTGCTGGTCATTTTCGGCGTTGGCGATGTGATCAATCAGCGCCGACCCCACCACTACACCGTCGGCCAGGCGCGCAATGGCCGCTGCCTGGTCCGGCGTGCGTATGCCAAAGCCGATGCTGATCGGCAGGTCGGTATGACGACGCAGGCGCGTCACGGCTTCTTCGACGTGCTCCAGTGTGGCGGCACCGGCACCGGTCACACCGGCCACCGACACGTAATATACAAAGCCGGAGCTGCCGTTGAGCACTGTGGGCAGGCGTATGTCATCGGTGGTCGGGGTGGTCAGGCGGATAAAATCGATGCCCGCGGCCTGGGCCGGGTCGCACAGTTCGCCGTTATGCTCAGGCGGCATGTCGACCACGATCAGGCCGTCGACGCCGGCTGCCTTGGCATCGGCAATGAACTGCGGCACTCCGTATTTGTGGATCGGGTTGAAATAGCCCATCAACACCAGTGGGGTGTCGTTGTTGTCCTGGCGAAATTCGCGGACCATTTGCAGGGTTTTCACCAGGTTCTGCTTGGCGGTCAGCGCACGGATATTGGCCAGTTGAATAGCCGGGCCGTCAGCCATCGGGTCAGTGAAGGGCATGCCCAGCTCGATCACATCGGCGCCGGCGGCCGGCAGGCCCTTGAGGATCGCCAGCGAGGTGTCATAACCCGGGTCGCCGGCGGTGACGAAGGTCACCAGGGCGGCGCGGTTTTGTTCCTTGAGTTGCGCGAAGCGGGTTTGCAGGCGGCTCATTTAGTGTTTCTCCTGCTGAGACTGTTCCATGTGGTGCATCACGGTCTGCATGTCTTTGTCGCCACGGCCGGACAGGTTGACCACCATCAGGTGATCCTTCGGCAAGGTCGGTGCGCGCTTGAATACTTCTGCCAGGGCGTGGGCGCTTTCCAGCGCAGGGATAATCCCTTCCAGGCGGCAGCACTTGTGGAAGGCGTCCAAGGCTTCGTCGTCGGTTACCGAGGTGTACTGGACGCGGCCGATATCATGCAACCAGGCGTGTTCAGGGCCTATGCCTGGGTAGTCGAGGCCAGCGGAAATTGAGTGGGCGTCGATGATCTGGCCGTCGTCGTCCTGCAGCAGGAAGGTGCGGTTGCCGTGCAGCACGCCCGGTACGCCGCCATTGAGGCTGGCGGCGTGCTTGCCGGTTTCGATGCCATGGCCGGCCGCTTCAACACCGATGATCTCGACGCTGGTGTCATCCAGGAACGGGTGGAACAGGCCCATGGCGTTGGAGCCGCCGCCGATGCATGCCACCAGGCTATCCGGCAGGCGGCCTTCCTGGGCTTGCAGCTGGGTACGGGTTTCCTTGCCGATCACGGCCTGGAAGTCGCGCACCATCGCCGGGTAAGGGTGTGGGCCGGCCACGGTGCCGATCAGGTAGAAGGTGCTGTCGACGTTGGTTACCCAATCACGCAGGGCTTCGTTCATCGCATCTTTCAGAGTACCGGTGCCGGCGACCACCGGAATCACTTCGGCGCCCAGCAACTTCATGCGGAACACGTTGGCCTGCTGGCGCTCGATGTCAGTGGTGCCCATGTAGATTACACATTGCAGGCCAAAGCGTGCGGCGACAGTGGCAGTGGCCACGCCGTGCATGCCGGCGCCGGTCTCGGCGATGATGCGTTTCTTGCCCATGCGCCGCGCCAGCAGGATCTGGCCGATGCAATTGTTGATCTTGTGCGCGCCGGTGTGGTTGAGCTCTTCGCGCTTGAGGTAGATCTTGGCGCCGCCACAGAACTCGGTCAGGCGTTCGGCGAAGTACAGCGGGCTGGGGCGTCCGACGTAGTCGCGCTGGAAGTAGGCCAGTTCTTCATTGAACGCCGGATCCACCTTGGCAGCTTCGTATTCACGGGCCAGGTCGAGAATCAACGGCATCAAGGTTTCAGCGACGTAGCGGCCACCGAACCCACCAAACAGGCCGTTGGCGTCAGGGCCGTTGCGTAGATCGGTCTGGGACTGAGTCATGGGACGCTCCAGGGAAGAATGTGTTTAAGAGGCAATGACGGCCACTCTACCCCTGACGCTGTAGCCTGAAAACCGATAAGATCGCCTCAACCTGTCAGGAAAACTCACAGATGAGCCGCGACCTTCCACCCCTCAACGCCTTGCGCGCATTTGAAGCCACCGCCCGCCTCAACAGCGTCAGCCAGGCCGCCGAGCAATTGCACGTGACACATGGTGCGGTGAGCCGCCAGTTAAAAGTGCTTGAAGAACACTTGGGGGTAAGCCTGTTCGTCAAGGAAGGACGAGGCCTCAAACTCACAGATGCGGGCGTGAGGCTGCGAGATGCCAGCGCCGAGGCGTTCGAGCGTTTGCGGGACGTGTGCGCTGAGCTCACCCAGAGCAGCGCCGATGCGCCTTTCGTGCTCGGTTGTTCGGGCAGTTTGCTGGCGCGTTGGTTTATTCCGCGCCTGGGGCGATTGAATGCGGATTTGCCGGACTTGCGCTTGCACCTGTCTGCCGGCGAAGGTGACCTTGACCCTCGTCGCCCTGGGTTGGACGCGCTGCTGGTATTTGCCGAGCCGCCGTGGCCGGCGGATATGCAGGTGTATGAACTGGCCAGCGAACGCATCGGTCCGGTCATGAGCCCGCGTTTTGACGGTTATGAACAGTTGCGCCTGGCACCGGCATCGGCCTTGGCTGATGAAGCGCTGTTGCACACCACGTCGCGGCCCCAAGCCTGGCCCAGTTGGGCGCGTCAACACGATATCGAGCCCGGCGCGTTGAAATTCGGCCAGGGATTCGAGCATTTGTATTATTTGCTCGAAGCGGCAGTTGCAGGATTGGGAGTGGCGATTGCGCCAGAGCCGCTGGTGGCAGAGGACCTGCGTGCGGGTCGCCTGGTGGCGCCGTGGGGTTTCAGCGAAACCCCGGCGCACCTGGCGTTGTGGCTACCCAAGCGCGCCGCGGATGGGCGCGCCGGGCAGTTGGCGCAATGGCTCAAGGCCGAGCTGATGCGCCAACCGCTATAGCCGGTAAATCAGTCGCCGCGCTTGCACAGCAGGTAAGCCGCCAGCAGACCCAGCGCGCCAACGGCGACGCCGGCGGTGGTCCATGGATGCTCTTGTGCGTAGTCCCGGGTGGCAACACCGGTTTCGCGGATTTTGACTTTGCTTTCTTCATAGGCATCGCTGATCAGATGACGAGAGTGCTTGAGGGCGTTCTCGGCATTGCTTTTCAGGGCCTTCAGCGTTTTGCGCGACTCATCGGATGCATCATCCTTGAGGCTCTCAAGGGACTTGAGCAGGCTCGAGATCTCGGCTTCCATGCTTTCCAGCGACGCTTTGCGTAAAGAAGTGTTGGCCATGTGAACATCTCCTGAAGTGATTGAGTGGCGTGTGTAGATACCGACTGCGGCGGTTTCAGAAAGTGCAGTAATTCTGAACTTTCACCTCTCAACGGTCGCCAGAAGCAGTACGAGTATTCACTGCTAGTCTTGATTAACGACCCCTAGGAGAAACGCCATGAGTGATCATCACACCTACAAGAAAGTCGAACTGGTGGGTTCTTCCACCACCAGCATTGAAGATGCGATCAACAATGCCCTGGCCGAGGCCAATAAAAGCATCAAGCACCTGGAGTGGTTTGAGGTGACCGAAACCCGTGGTCACATCAAGGATGGCAAGGCCGCGCACTTTCAGGTCACGCTTAAGGTGGGATTCCGAATTGCCAGTAGTTAATCGGCTGAGTTGAACTTTGACCGCTGGCCGATTGCCATAACCTGCGCTACAAACAACGGGTGCCGACGCGATGAGCGTCGGCACGCTCTTTCGATCAGCGCAAGGAAAGTAACGGATGAAGAAGTTTCTGTTGGCGGTAGGTTTGTTGAGCATTGCGGGCACGGCCCTGGCGGCGGGCAAGCCTTGTGAAGAGCTGAAAAGCGAAATTGCAGCGAAAATCGACGCCAAGGGCGCGTCGGGTTATTCGCTGGAAGTGGTGGATAAAGGCGCTTCGACCGACGCTGAAGTGGTCGGCACCTGCGAAGGTGGCACCAAGGAAATCGTCTACAAACGCGGTTAATCCCGTGTTGCAGACATAAAAAACCGACGCAGGTGCGTCGGTTTTTTTTCGTCTGGGTTCAGCCTTTCATAACCTGTGCCAGCAACTCGTAGGAATGAATCCGGTCGGCGTGCTCGTACAGGTCACTGGTGAAGATCAGCTCATCGGCGCCGGTCTGCTCGATCAACACCTCCAGCTTGGCGCGGATCTTCGCCGGGCTGCCGACCATGGCCAGGCCGAGGAAGCTTGCGACCGCGTCTTTTTCATGGGGCAACCACAGGCCATCCATGGTTTTTACCGGTGGGCGCTGTACCAGGCTCTGGCCGCGCATCAGCGCGAGGATACGCTGATACACCGAGGTGGCCAGGTAATCGGCCTGTTCATCGGTATCCGCCGCCACCAGAGGAATGCCGAGCATCACGTAGGGCTTGTCCAACACTGCCGACGGCTTGAAGTGATTGCGGTACACGCGAATCGCCTCATGCATCAAGCGCGGTGCGAAATGGGAGGCGAAGGCGTAGGGCAAACCCCGCTCACCGGCCAATTGCGCGCTGAACAGGCTTGAACCCAGCAGCCACACCGGCACGTTGGTGCCGGTACCCGGTACGGCGATCACCCGTTGATCGGGCGTACGTGGGCCCAGGTAGGCCATCAATTCGGCCACATCCTCGGGGAAATCATCGGCACTGCCTGAGCGTTCACGGCGCAGGGCGCGGGCAGTCATCTGGTCGGAGCCGGGCGCACGGCCCAGGCCCAGGTCAATACGGCCGGGGTAGAGGCTTTCCAGGGTGCCGAACTGCTCGGCGATCACCAGCGGTGCGTGGTTAGGCAGCATGACCCCGCCGGAACCCACGCGGATGGTCGAAGTGCCGCCGGCCAGGTAGCCGAGCAGTACCGAGGTGGCCGAACTGGCGATGCCGTCCATATTGTGGTGCTCAGCTACCCAGAAACGGTGGAAGCCGAATTTTTCCACGTGCTGGGCCAGGTCCAGGGAATTGCGCAGCGACTGCGCTGGGTTGCCGTCGGCGCGCACGGGCACCAGGTCGAGGGTCGAAAATTTTACGTCGGACAGCGATTTCATAAGCCTGCTTCTCCAAAGGGGCGCACAGGCTTTTTTTATCGAGCCAAAACCTGCCGCGGCATGTGCATGCCCTATGCAATGAGGGCATATACCCGAGATTCAATAGTACGCGAGAAATTTCCTACTTAATCACTAGGTTTTTCTTACGAGTGAACTTTGCCGTGGCGTCTATCCTCAGAACCCTTACTGACACAAAACCACCGTTCGAGGAGAAAGCTATGAGCATCGTTAAAAAGGCATCCGCGCATTGGGAAGGTGATCTGAAGACTGGCCTGGGTTCCATTTCCACGGAAACCGGCGTACTGCGCGAAGCGCCCTACGGCTTCAAGGCCCGTTTCGAGGGCGGCAAGGGTACCAACCCTGAAGAACTGATCGGCGCGGCTCACGCCGGCTGTTTCTCCATGGCGTTTTCCATGATTCTCGGCGATGCAGGGCTCAAAGCCGACAGCATCGACACCCAGGCTGACGTAACCCTGGACCAGGTCGATGGCGGCTTTGCGATTACTGCAGTGCATCTGACCCTGAAAGCCAAGATCCCAGGCGCCAGCCAGGCACAGTTCGATGAACTGAGCAAAAAGGCCAAGGAAGGGTGCCCGGTTTCCAAGGTGCTGAATGCGACAATCACCCTGGATGGCACGCTGGTTAACTAACTCAGCACTGCCTGTGTGGGAGGGGGCTTGCCCCCGATAGTGGTGGGTCAGCCAATAGTTGGATGGCGGATACACCTTTATCGGGCACAAGCCCCCTCCTCATTTAGTTCTGCGTTAAATCAGAACTCGTGTTTCCCCTATGTGGTCCTATAGCCTATGCAGCCTTAGGCGCACACTCGTGCGCATGCATTCAGGGAGCTACACACATGAAACGTTTTGCCTTGGCGATCATCTGCGGTGTATTGGCCACTTCGGCCGTGGCCGCTCCAAAAGATTGTGAAGAGCTCAGGAAGGAAATTGAAGTACAACTCCAGGCCAAGGCGATTCCGTCCTATACCTTGGAAATCATCACTGCCGAAGAAGCCAAGAACCATGACGAAGCCATGATTGTCGGTTCGTGCGAAAACGGCACCAAGCGCATCATCTATCAGAAGAACAACGACTGATCAGATGCAGTTAACGCTGCGTTCTTCGGCCAGCAACTGCCGTGCTGAGTCATACAGCCGGATATTGGGCGTGAACGCCAGCGAGCGGCCTTCGAGCACATAGCGCTGGCCGGCCTGGAAATGGTCGTACTGCAAGGTCATGAAGCAGGTTCGATACATCATCTGGCTGAGGCCCCCCAAACCACCGCCGGCGGGCACTTCAAAATCAAAGCGCACCATCAGCTCGTGAGGGCCGGGGGGCATCTGGAAAAAGCGCCCGTCGTCGAGGTTCTTCCCATCCAGGCGCTGGGCCATGACCAACTTGGAGCCCGGGGTCGGCGTAGTGAAGTCGACCCAGGCCTGCTGCGGATCAACGGGTGGGATGGGCGTCGAAACGCAGGCGCTGAGCACCAGGGTGGCGACCGGCAACACAAACTGACGCATGGCAAGTACTCAACGCGAGGAGAGGCTTGAGTATAAACATGCAGCGCCGTGGAAAAATCCCCTTCAAGCGCGATAGTCTCGCGCATCAATCACCCAGGAGCAGTCGGGGCATGATCAGGCGTTTTCTTCCAGGGCTGATGGTTGTGCTACTCAGCGGTTGTTCCAGCGTCAGTTATTACAGCCAGTTGGCGAGCGGCCAGTGGCAGTTGTTACGCGCCAGGGAGCCGGTTGCCGAGGTCATTGCCGACCCCTCTCGCCCGCCATTGCTGCGCGAGCATCTGATTCAATCGCAGAAAGCCAGAGCCTTTGCCAGTGAGCACCTGCATCTGCCCGACAACCAAAGTTACCGGCTATATGCCGATATCGGTCGGCCCTATGTGGTGTGGAATGTCTTTGCCACGCAGGAGTTTTCTCTGTCTGCTGAAAACCACTGCTTTCCCATTGCCGGATGCGTCGCCTATCGCGGCTACTACAGCCAAAGTGCGGCGCGTGGCGAAGCGGCGTTGTTGCGGCAACGGGGCATGGACGTATCGATCGGTGGCGTCGAGGCTTATTCCACCTTGGGTTGGTTCAACGACCCGATCATGAGTTCGATGATGAGCTGGGGCGACGAGCGCCTGGCCACGCTTATTTTTCATGAACTGGCCCACCAGCGTTTTTACGTGAAAGACGACACCGAGTTCAATGAGTCCTATGCCAGCTTCGTCGAGCAGGAAGGCACTCGTCAATGGCGGGCGGTACGAGGCCTGGCGCCTGTCAGCGATTCGGCGTTGAAGCAACGTGATCAGTTTATCCGGCTGATTCTCGATACCCGCAAACGCCTGGAAGCGTTGTATGCGCAGCCGTTGGCAGCGGATGTGATGCGGCAGGCCAAAGCGGCGCAGTTCGAGCGCTTGCGCAGTGAATACCGGCAGATGCGTGATAGCCAATGGGGCGGCGACAAGCGTTATGACGCCTGGATCAACCAGCCGATGAATAACGCACGGCTGTTGCCGTTCGGGCTGTATGACCAGTGGGTGCCGGCGTTTGCGGCGTTGTTTGCCCAGGAAGGTGGGGATTGGGTGAAGTTTTATGCGGCTGTGGAAAGGCTGGGTGGGTTGCCAGTGGCGCAGCGTAAAGCGGAGTTGAGGCAGTTGGAGGGTGCTGGCCGTTAGGGCCTAATCGGGGGCTTGCCCCCGATAGCGGTTTCAAGCGCGCTGCAAAAACGCCTGATGCATCTGCGCCAACGTCTCGAAATGCCAGGTCGGCGCCTCGGCATTGAGCTCTTCAAAACTGCCAAACCCATACCCCACCGCCGCCGAATCCAGCTCGTTGCTGCGTGCGCCGATCAGGTCATGCTTGCGATCACCAATCATCAAGGTGGTGGCCGGGTCCAGCCCTTCCTCACGCATCAAGTGGGCGATCAACTCGATCTTGTTGGTGCGCGTGCCGTCCAGCTCGCTGCCGTAGATCACCTTGAAGTGCTTGGCGAAGTCGAAATGCCGCGCAATCTCACGGGCAAATTCCCACGGCTTAGAGGTGGCTACGTATAGCTGGCGGCCCTGGCTGTTCAGCTCTTCCAGCAATGGCATGACGCCGTCGAATACGCGGTTTTCATACAGCCCGGTGACCTTGAAGCGTTCGCGATAGAAATTCACCGCTTCCCAGGCCTTGGCCTCGTCGAAGCCGTAGAACTGCATGAACGCCTGCAGCAGGGGCGGACCGATGAAGTGTTCGAGCTTGGTCAGATCGGGCTCCTCGATGCCCAATTTGCCGAGGGCATACTGGATCGACCGGGTAATGCCCTCACGTGGGTCGGTCAGGGTGCCGTCCAGGTCGAACAGGACGGTGGAGTGGTTTAGATTCATTGATCGAAGCCTTCAGCCAGGTGCAGGTCCTTGAGCTTCACGTAGTTCGCGGCGCTGTAGGTGAAAAAGGCACGCTCCTTGTCAGTCAGGGCGCGGACCTGTTTAACCGGGCTGCCCACGTACAAGAAGCCGCTGTCGAGTTTCTTGCCTGGCGGCACCAGGCTGCCGGCGCCGATGATCACGTCGTCTTCGACCACGGCACCGTCCATCACGATGCTGCCCATGCCGATCAGGATGCGGTTACCCACGGTGCAGCCATGCAGCATGACCTTGTGGGCGATGGTCACGTCGTCACCGACCAGCAGCGGGAAACCGTCAGGATTGAACGGCCCTGCATGGGTAATGTGCAGCACGCAGCCGTCCTGCACGCTGGTACGTGCACCGATGCGGATGCGGTGCATGTCGCCGCGTATCACTGTCAGCGGCCATACCGAGCTGTCGGCGCCGATTTCGACATCGCCGATCACCACCGCCGAAATATCGACAAAAGCCCCGGCGCCCAGGGATGGCGTGTGGTTCTGATAGGTGCGAAGGGTCACGATAGTGTCTCTCTCTTCTGCTGATAGCTGCGGTGGGTGTTGATTGTAATTAAGATGGCCCCATCTTTGTTCTTACATGTTTCTTCAGCCAAGGTGCCAACCGTGAGCGCGAACAACCCTCTTTTGCAGTCCTACGACCTGCCGCCGTTCTCGGCGATCCGTGCCGAGCACGTCCAGCCGGCCATCGAACAGATCCTCGCCGACAACCGTGTGGCTATCGCAGACATCCTGCAAAGCCAGGGTAAAAATCCGACATGGGCCGGTCTGGTCCTTGCCATGGATGAACTCAATGATCGTCTTGGCGCTGCCTGGAGCCCGGTCAGCCACCTCAATGCCGTGTGCAACAGCGCCGAGCTGCGCGAAGCCTATGAGGCCTGCTTGCCGGCATTGAGCGCCTACTCCACCGAAATGGGCCAGAACCGCGAACTGTTCCAAGCCTTCGAAGCCTTGGCCAACAGCCCAGAGGCCGCCGGTTTCGACGTGGCGCAGAAAACCATCCTGGAACACGCCCTGCGCGATTTCCGCCTGTCGGGCATCGACCTGCCGCCGGAGCAGCAAAAGCGCTACGCCGAAGTGCAGAGCAAGCTTTCCGAGCTGGGCAGCAAATTCTCCAACCAGCTGCTGGACGCCACCCAGGCCTGGACCAAGCACGTCACCGATGAAACCACCCTCGCTGGGCTGACTGACTCGGCCAAGGCGCAGATGGCTGCTGCGGCCCAGGCCAAGGGCCTTGATGGCTGGCTGATCACCCTGGAATTCCCCAGCTACTACGCGGTAATGACCTACGCCCAGGACCGCGCCTTGCGTGAAGAGGTGTACGCCGCTTACTGCACCCGTGCATCGGACCAAGGTCCGAACGCCGGCCAGAACGATAACGGCCCGGTGATGGAGCAGATCCTCGACCTGCGTCAGGAACTGGCCCAGTTGTTGGGTTTTGCATCCTTCTCCGAGCTGAGCCTCGCGACCAAGATGGCCGAGTCCAGTGACCAGGTGCTGAGCTTCCTGCGCGACCTGGCCAAGCGCAGCAAACCGTTTGCCGCCCAGGATCTGCAACAGCTCAAGGCCTACGCCGCGGAACAAGGCTGCGCCGACCTGCAGAGCTGGGACAGCGGTTTCTACGGCGAAAAACTGCGCGAGCAGCGCTACAGCGTGTCCCAGGAAGCCCTGCGCGCCTACTTCCCCATCGACAAGGTGCTGGGTGGGCTGTTTGCCATCGTTCAGCGCCTGTATGGCATTGAGATCGCCGAGCTCAAAGGCTTCGACACCTGGCACCCGGATGTCCGTCTGTTTGAGATCAGGGAAAACGGCGAGCACGTCGGGCGCTTCTTCTTCGACCTGTATGCTCGCGCCAACAAGCGCGGCGGCGCCTGGATGGACGGAGCCCGTGACCGCCGCCGCACCGTCGATGGCGTGCTGCAAAGCCCCGTGGCCAACCTGGTGTGCAACTTCACTCCGGCCGACAGCGGCAAGCCGGCCCTGCTGACTCACGATGAAGTCACCACGCTGTTTCACGAATTCGGCCACGGCCTGCATCACCTGCTGACCCGCGTCGAACATGCCGGCGTATCCGGTATCAACGGCGTGGCGTGGGATGCGGTGGAGTTGCCGAGCCAATTCATGGAGAACTGGTGCTGGGAGCCCGAGGGCCTGGAACTGATCTCCGGCCACTATGAAACCGGCGAGCCGCTGCCCCAGGACCTGCTGGAAAAAATGCTCGCCGCGAAAAACTTCCAGTCCGGCCTGATGATGGTGCGCCAGCTGGAGTTCTCGCTATTTGACTTCGAACTGCACGCCACCCATGGCGATGGCCGCAGCGTGGCGCAGGTGCTCGAAGGCGTGCGTGACGAAGTCTCGGTGATGCGTCCACCGGCCTACAACCGCTTCCCTAACAGCTTCGCGCACATCTTTGCCGGTGGTTATGCGGCGGGCTACTACAGCTACAAGTGGGCGGAAGTGCTGTCCGCGGACGCATTTTCCAAGTTTGAAGAAGACGGCGTGCTCAACGCCCAGACCGGTCGTGCGTTCCGTGAAGCAATCCTGGCCCGTGGCGGCTCCCAGGCACCGATGGTGCTGTTCGTCGACTTCCGCGGACGAGCGCCGTCGATTGACGCACTCTTGCGCCACAGCGGCCTGAGTGAGGACGCGGCAGCATGAGTGAAGGGCCTGTGATTACCAAAAAGCAATTTATCGCCGGGGCAGTCTGCCCGGCGTGCAGCGAGCCGGACAAGTTGAAGATGTGGACCGAAGACAGCGTGCCGCACCGTGAGTGCGTGGCCTGCGGCTATACCGATACGTTGAATGATCAAGGCTTGTCTGTGCCCAAGGAATTGGGCA
This sequence comes from Pseudomonas sp. rhizo25, assembly GCF_031931935.1. NCBI lineage: Bacteria > Pseudomonadati > Pseudomonadota > Gammaproteobacteria > Pseudomonadales > Pseudomonadaceae > Pseudomonas > Pseudomonas sp. rhizo25. Next base: position 68,334 of record NZ_JAUJXA010000002.1, on the reverse strand, counting down.
CGCGGGTCAATACGTCGGCGTTGAAAGCGCCTGCGGATCCAAAAGTGCAAGCTGTGCAGTTCTTTCCCAACCCCAAGTTGAAAAAAGACTAACAACCTGTACGCATACCGAAATGTGGGAGGGGCTTGGCCCCCCACTTTCTATGCGACTTAGGTCGCTGAATCTCTCCTCTACATCCTTAGCCTGCTATCATTTGTAACTATTGATTGCGGCTGCGCTCTATTTCATTGGATCGTTTGGATCCAATGTGCCGCTAAAAAAAGACAAACCGTTCTCAGAAGCGGCTGCCAAACCCGTGCCCACATGATGAGGTGTACCCATGTCTGATCAAGATCAAGACAACCCCCGGCGTGACTTTCTACGCAAATCCTTGACCTTGATCCCGGTGGTCACGGTTGCCAGCACCGGCCTGGGCGGTTCGATGCTGATGGCCACGCCGGAGCCTGCCCAGGCCGCACCGGTCAAGCCGGCCCCAAACGAAAAGACCTATGAGCCAAGCTATTTCACGGCTGAGGAATGGGCCTTTATCAACGCCGCCGTGGAGCGCTTGATTCCCGCTGACGCACAGGGCCCTGGCGCCTTGGAAGCTGGTGCGCCGGAATACATCGACCGTCAGATGAATACGCCATATGCCAGTGGCGCGCTGTGGTACATGCAGGGACCGTTCAATGCCGATGCGGCGCCGGAGATGGGCTGGCAGAGCAAATTAGTGCCCAAGGACATCTACCGCCTGGGTATTGCTGCGACGGATGCATGGTCGAAGGCGTTCAACGGTAAAGTTTTTGCTGCGCAAGACAGCGCTACCCGAGACGATATGCTGCGGCGCCTGGAGGCTGGCGGCAGTGAAGTCGCAGCGCATTTCGAGGCGGTGCCAGCGAAGATATTCTTCAACCTGTTGCTGCAAAACACTAAGGAGGGTTTCTTCTGCGATCCCATCCACGGCGGCAATAAAGGGATGGTCGGCTGGACCATGATCGGCTTCCCCGGCGCCCGCGCCGACTTTATGGATTGGGTGGAACGCAACGAGCAATACCCCTTCCCGGCTGTTTCCATTCGCGGCGAGAGGGCATAAACGTGGCGACCATCATGAAGAAAGTGGATGCGGTGATTGTTGGCTTCGGCTGGACCGGCGCGATCATGGCCAAGGAGCTGACGGAAGCGGGCCTCAACGTGGTAGCGCTGGAGCGCGGCCCGATGCAGGACACTTATCCGGACGGCAACTATCCCCAGGTCATCGACGAACTGACCTACAGCGTGCGTAAAAAGCTGTTCCAGGATATCTCCAAAGAAACGGTGACCATTCGCCACAGCGTGAATGATGTTGCCCTGCCCAATCGTCAGCTCGGTGCGTTTTTGCCGGGTAACGGCGTAGGGGGCGCGGGCCTGCATTGGTCAGGTGTGCATTTTCGTGTCGACCCCATCGAACTGCGCATGCGTAGCCATTACGAAGAGCGCTATGGGAAGAACTTTATTCCCAAGGACATGACCATCCAGGATTTCGGTGTCAGCTACGAAGAGCTGGAGCCATTTTTCGACTATGCGGAAAAAGTCTTCGGCACCTCCGGTCAGGCGTGGACCGTCAAGGGGCAGTTGGTAGGCGAAGGTCGTGGGGGCAACCCGTATGCGCCGGATCGCTCCAACCCGTTCCCGTTGGAGGCGCAGAAAAATACGGTCTCCGCACAGCTGTTTCAGAAAGCCGCGGCTGAAGTGGGATACAAACCCTACAACCTGCCGTCGGCCAATACTTCGGGGCCCTACACCAACCCTTATGGCGCGCAGATGGGCCCGTGCAATTTCTGCGGTTTTTGCAGTGGTTACGTGTGCTACATGTATTCCAAGGCGTCACCGAACGTGAACATCCTGCCGGCCCTTCGCCAAGTGCCGAACTTCGAGCTGCGACCGAACTCCCACGTGCTCAAGGTCAACCTCGACAGCACCCAGAAAAAAGCCACCGGCGTGACCTATATCGACGCCCAGGGCCGCGAATGCGAGCAGCCGGCAGACCTGGTGATTCTTGGCGCGTTCCAGTTCCACAATGTGCGCCTGATGCTGCTGTCGGGCATCGGCAAACCCTACGACCCGATCACCAATGAGGGCGTGGTGGGCCGCAACTTCGCCTACCAGAACATGGGCACCATCAAGGCGTTCTTCGACAAGGACACTCACACCAACAACTTCATCGGCGCGGGCGGCAATGGCGTGGCCATCGACGACTTCAACGCCGACAACTTCGACCACGGCCCCCATGGCTTCGTGGGTGGCTCACCGATGTGGGTCAACCAGGCGGGCAGCCGGCCGATTGCCGGTACCTCCAACCCGCCGGGCACGCCGGCCTGGGGCAGCGCCTGGAAGCGCGCCACTGCCGATTACTACACCCATCAGGTGTCGATGGATGCCCACGGCGCCCATCAGTCCTACCGCAGTAACTACCTGGACCTGGATCCGGTTTACCGCGATGCCTACGGCCTGCCGCTGCTGCGCATGACCTTCGACTGGCAAGAAAACGACATCAAGATGAACCGCTTCATGATCGAGAAAATGGGCAAGGTTGCCCAGGCTATGAACCCCAAGGCTATCGCGGTGTTGGGTAAAAAAGTCGGTGACCACTTCAATACCGCCTCATACCAGACCACCCACCTTAACGGTGGCGCGATCATGGGCACCGATCCAAAAACCAGTGCGTTGAACCGCTACCTGCAGTGCTGGGATGTACACAACGTGTTTGTCCCAGGTGCCTCTGCCTTCCCACAAGGGTTGGGTTACAACCCTACGGGCCTGGTGGCAGCGTTGACCTATTGGTCTGCGCGGGCGATCCGCGAGCAGTACCTGAAAAACCCCGGCCCACTGGTTCAGGCATAAGGAGCGATGACCATGAAAGCATTCGTTATCGCCTCCCTGGCGCTCTTCAGCAGTTGCTCGGTCAGCGCTGCCGAAGCCGACTTGATCAAGCAGGGTGAATACCTGGCGCGTGCCGGTGACTGCGTGGCTTGCCATACCGCCAAGGGTGGCAAACCCTTCGCTGGCGGCTTGCCTATGGAAACCCCCATCGGCGTGATCTATTCCACCAACATCACTCCGGACAAGACTGGCCTGGGTGACTACAGCTTCGAAGACTTCGACAAGGCCGTGCGCCATGGCATCGCCAAGAACGGTAGTACGCTTTACCCGGCGATGCCCTATCCGTCTTACGCGCGTGTCAGCGACAGCGATATGCAGGCGTTGTATGCGTATTTCATGAAGGGCGTTGAGCCGGTTGCTCAAGAGAACAAGGACAGCGATATTCCTTGGCCCTTGAGCATGCGCTGGCCTTTGGCGGCTTGGCGCTGGATGTTCGCGCCAGCGGTCGAGGAGCATCAGGCGCAAACCGCTGCTGATCCGGTGATCAATCGTGGTGCTTATCTGGTTGAAGGCCTCGGCCACTGCGGCGCCTGCCATACGCCTCGTGCCCTTACCATGCAGGAAAAAGCCCTGAGTGCCGCTGATGGCAACGCCTTCCTGTCCGGCAGTGCACCGTTGGAAGGTTGGATCGCGAAAAGCCTGCGCGGTGACCACAAGGATGGCCTCGGCAGCTGGAGCGAGGAGCAATTGGTGCAGTTCCTCAAGACCGGTCGCAGTGACCGCAGCGCGGTGTTCGGTGGCATGAGCGATGTTGTCGTCCATAGCATGCAGTACATGTCGCAAGACGACCTGACCGCTATTGCCCGTTACCTCAAGAGCCTGCCGGCGGTCGACCCCAAGGACCAGCCACACCAGTACGACAAGCAGGTAGCCCAAGCGCTCTGGAAAGGCGATGACAGCAAGCCAGGCGCGTCGGTGTATATCGACAACTGCGCGGCCTGCCATCGTACCGATGGCCATGGCTATACGCGTGTGTTCCCAGCGCTGGCGGGTAACCCGGTATTGCAGACGGCGGATGCCACATCGTTGATTAACATTGTGTTGAACGGCGGTACTTTGCCTGCGACCCATACGGCGCCATCGACCTTCACCATGCCGGCGTTCGCCTGGCGCCTGTCGGACCAGGAAGTGGCGGACGTGGTCAGTTTCATCCGTGGCAGCTGGGGCAATAAAGGGACGCCAGTTAATGCCAGTGACGTGGCGGACCTGCGCAAAAGCAATATGCGCACGACCTCGGGGGATGACTTGGGGCAGGTGACGCAAAAGCACTGATCTCTCCCTCGCCGCCCAATGGCACTGGTCAGAAACCTCACGCCTCGGTACTGTATATAAAAACAGTATCGAGGCGTTTTCATGTCTACTGCGTTGCCGCCCCGTGGCCGGGGCACGGCCACCAACCTGCACAACCGGTTTGCACCTACTGTCAGCGTGACTGAGGACGACGGCTGGTATCAGGAGGTGCCCGAGACCCAAGGCACCGAGGTGCGTATTGAAACGGCCAAGTCCATCATCACGCGCAATAACTCGCCGGACTTGCCCTTTGATCGTTCCATCAACCCTTATCGCGGCTGCGAGCATGGTTGCATCTACTGCTATGCGCGGCCCAGTCATGCCTATTGGGACATGTCCCCGGGGCTGGACTTCGAAACCAGGTTGATCGCCAAGACCAACGCAGCTGATGTGCTGGAGCAGCAGCTGTCGAAGCCTGGCTATGTGTGTGCGCCGATCAACCTGGGCTCCAATACCGATCCGTACCAGCCTATCGAGCGTGAATACAAGATCACTCGGCAAACCCTGGAAGTGCTGCTGCGCTACCGGCACCCGGTGACTATCATCACCAAGGGGTCGTTAATATTGCGCGATCTCGACCTGCTGACCGAGCTGGCCCGCCAACGGCTGGTGGCGGTGATGATCAGCCTCACCAGCCTGGACGATGAACTCAAGCGCATCCTGGAGCCACGCACAGCGGCGCCCAAGGCGCGGCTGAGGGCGATTCGGGTGATGCGCGAGGCGGGTATCCCGGTGGGCGTGTTGTGCTCGCCGATGATTCCGATGATCAACGACAGCGAATTGGAGAGCCTGCTCGCCGAGGCTCACGCGGCCGGGGCACAAAGCGCGGCGTATATGATGCTGCGCTTGCCGCTGGAGGTTGCGCCGCTGTTCGAGGAATGGCTGGCGGCCCATTATCCTCAGCGTGCCGCCCATGTCATGAGCCTGGTGCGCCAGGTGCGCGGTGGTCAGGTGTATGACAGCCGCTTCGGTGTGCGAATGCGTGGTGAAGGGCCATTTGCGGACCTGCTGGCGCAACGCTTCAGCAAGGCGATCAAGCGCCTGGGGCTGAATCGTCGTGAAGGTTTCAATCTCGATTGTGCGGCGTTCTGCCCGCCGGGCAGGCAAATGGCATTGTTGTAGACTGATGAGTAAGACGGCACCATTACTGTATGAGTGGTCGCGTTTTGATATCACTGAAAGCCCCGAGCTAGAGCGGTTCATTCAGTTTGAGTTAAGTTTCGACGGTTACCTTGTTCAGCGAGTGACTCATAAGTCGCCGCCGTGGGTTGTGGGGGTCTCAACTATTCCACTCGCCCGGCGTCGAATGGTGGTGAACACTCCCCTGCATTAATCAAGAGGATGAATCATGAGTGACAAGGATAAACAGCCGTTGGCTGCGTCGGCTTCAGCCCCTGGGGCGGAGTCCGCCGATGCAGCGTTGCAACATATCGTTGACGGCTTTTTGCATTTCCATCACGACGTCTTCCCCCAGCAGGAAGAACTCTTCAAGAAACTCGCCACGGCGCAGAGCCCGCGGGCGATGTTCATTACCTGTGCCGATTCGCGCATCGTACCTGAGCTGATTACCCAAAGCTCCCCCGGCGACCTGTTCGTAACCCGTAACGTTGGTAACGTGGTGCCTCCCTACGGCCAGATGAACGGTGGCGTGTCCACGGCCATCGAGTACGCGGTGCTCGCCCTTGGCGTACAGCACATCATCGTGTGCGGGCACTCCGACTGCGGCGCCATGCGCGCGGTACTCAACCCCGACAGCCTGGAAAAGATGCCGACTGTCAGGGCCTGGTTGCGTCACGCCGAGGTCGCCAAGGCCATGGTCCATGACAACTGCGACTGCGCCAATGAAGGCGAGAGCATGAAGGTGTTGACCGAAGAAAACGTCATCGCGCAGTTGCAGCATTTGCGCACCCACCCCTCGGTGGCTTCGCGCATGGCCAACGGTCATTTGTTTATCCATGGCTGGATCTACAACATCGAGACCAGCGAAATTCGGGCCTACGATGCGGAAAAGGCAGCGTTTCGACCGTTGAACGGCACCGAGCCGATCCCGTCCGCGACGCCTAGAGCGCGCTTCTAAACCACTTCCCCGCCGGGTAAAGCGGTGGCTGCCATGGATGCAGCCAGGCTTTGCCGTGCCCGGCGAATGCCTCGGGAGAGCCATCATGCGTGCTGCTCAATTGAAAGCTGTACTGCCGCGGGAGCTGCTCGCCTCCGTGGTTGTGTTTCTGGTCGCCCTGCCCTTGTGCATGGGGATTGCGATCGCGTCCGGCATGCCGCCGGCCAAAGGGCTGATCACCGGTATCATCGGTGGCCTGGTGGTGGGCTGGTTGGCGGGATCGCCGCTGCAGGTCAGCGGCCCGGCAGCGGGTCTGGCGGTGCTGGTGTTCGAGCTGGTGCGCCAGCACGGCATGCTGATGCTGGGGCCGATCCTGTTGCTGGCGGGCTTCCTGCAACTGATGGCCGGGCGTCTACGCCTGGGCTGCTGGTTCCGCGTCACGGCACCGGCAGTGGTCTACGGCATGTTGGCGGGGATCGGCGTATTGATTGTGTTATCGCAGATCCATGTGATGCTCGATGGGGCGCCCAAGCCGTCTGGGCTGGATAACCTTGCAGGTTTCCCGGCGGCTGTGGCTGAAGCAATTCCGACCTTCGGCGGCGGGCTGGGTTGGCAAGCCGGCCTGCTCGGTCTGTCGACCATGTTGGTGATGTACCTGTGGGATAAACTCCGTCCGCAACGGCTACGTTTCGTACCGGGCGCCTTGCTCGGCGTGGGCCTTGCGACCGTCACCAGCCTGGTGCTGGCGTTGCAGGTCAAGCGTGTGGAAGTCCCGGAAAATCTTGCGGATGCCATCGACTGGCTGCGCCCCAGCGACCTGCTCAACCTGGCTGACCCACAGCTGTTGATCGCGGCATTCGCCGTCGCGTTTATTGCCAGTGCCGAAACCCTGCTGTCTGCCGCCGCGGTCGACCGTATGCACAGCGGCCAGCGCTCCGATTTCGACAAAGAGTTGTCTGCCCAGGGTGTCGGCAACATGCTTTGTGGCCTGGTTGGCGCCTTGCCGATGACCGGCGTGATTGTGCGCAGCTCAGCCAATGTCCAGGCCGGTGCCACCACGCGTTTGTCGGCGATGTTCCACGGCCTGTGGCTGCTGGGCTTTGTACTCTTGCTGTCGAGCGTGCTGCAAAGCATTCCGGTCGCAAGCCTGGCGGGTGTGCTGGTGTATACCGGGATCAAGCTGGTGGACCTCAAGGCGTTCAAGGCATTGGGGCGTTATGGGCGGATGCCGATGTTTACCTATGCGGCCACGGCGCTGGCGATCATCTTCACTGACCTGCTGACCGGCGTATTGGTGGGCTTCGGACTGACTCTGGTCAAGCTGGCATTCAAGGCGTCACGATTGAAAGTCAGCCTGGTCGACCTGCCTCAGGACGGTGAAATGGAGTTGCGTCTGACCGGTGCCGCGACCTTTCTCAAAGTGCCGGCGCTGACTCAGGTGCTGTCGGCGGTGCCTGCGGGGACCACGTTGCACGTGCCGCTGAGTAATTTGAGTTATATCGACCACTCTTGCCTGGAGTTACTTGAGGAGTGGGGCCGGGCCAATGCGGCCAAGGGCTCGACGCTGGTGATTGAGGCGCGTGGGCTCAAGCGCCGGTTGGAAGGCCGGGTACGCACAACGGTGGGGATAGGTTCGGCGCCGTCCGTTACCTGACGAAACCGCATCAAAATGTGGGAGGGGGCAAGCCCCCTCCCACATTTGATCTTTGTAAACCGGACGATTTACGCCGGCTGATCCAGCGTCAGTTCAACCCCAAGCTGGCGCGACAGGCACGGCCAGCGTTTCCATGCCGCTTCGGTGCTCGGGCTCTTCAGTGTCTCGCGGTACGCCTCGACCGACTCCAGCGCAAAGCTGTCTTCGTTAAGCATTTCATCTACCGCGTGGTGTACGGCTTCATCCAACTGGTTGGCGAATGTTTCGCCGATCAATCGGTGAGCAATCACATTGGCCACGGTGGTATCCGCGGGAATCAACGGCTGGCCGAAATGTTTGATATACAGATCGTTGACCTCCTCCACCAGACGATGCGCCAGGTAAGCTTCGTCCAGCAGGCCGTCGAGGCCCTCGTGCCCAACCATGATCGCGGGCGGTTGCAGGAAGAAGTGTTCGGCGATTTTCAGCACCGGCTTGATTTGGCTTTCAATTCCGGCCTCGCGGGCTACGTCATTGGCGGCGTCCAGCAAATCGGGAACCAGATCGATATAAGCGGTGACAAAGCGCGTCATGACAATGTTGCTATCACCGTCAGCCAAGGAAATAGCCGAATGCAGGTGCGGCAATTGTTTTTCCAGCTGTGTGGCAAGCTGGCCAGTGCTGGCTTCGTGTTGATGGGCACGGGAAATCTGCTCGCGCAATGCGGCGGTGTTCATGAAGGCTCCAGTGAAACAGGTGTAGGAAAAGGGAGAGGATAAGGTAGTTCGTTTATACGAGCGCCTAAGACGCATTTGTCATAATTATTTCATGGTTATGCAGGTGTGTTATATCGAAATGCCATCGTTCGTCGGATAAACGTTTGCGCCCCCGGTTTTATTGGGCCCGCTGGTCTGTTTTCGCTCATTTGCCCCTACACATTGCGGGGTTGCCCTGGCTGTCTATACTCGGGTTTGTACGCAATTAGCTGATGACGCCCAACTGCATGACGCAGGCAAGGCTTGGCGGTTGTAAGCAGTATGGAAGCCGCTCCCTTCGCCGCAGGTGCAAACCGGCGGGATAACAAGAAACATAAAGGGGAACCCGCAATGACGCGACATCCACACGTTTGGATGGGCCTACTGTTGTGGTCGGTATTCGGCCAGGCGCACGCCGCCTGGACAACGAATATGGCGCCAGGGGCTACTGAAGTCAGTCACGCCGTGTTTGACCTGCACATGACCATTTTCTGGATCTGTGTGGTGATCGGCATCGTCGTGTTTGGCGCCATGTTCTGGTCGATGATCCTGCACCGCCGGTCCACGGGCCAGGTTGCGGCCAAGTTCCACGAGAGCACTACCGTGGAGATTCTCTGGACCGTGGTGCCCCTGCTGATCCTGGTGGCCATGGCCATTCCGGCGACCAAGACCCTGATCAACATCTACGACAGCAGTGAGTCGGATATCGATATCCAGGTCACCGGCTACCAGTGGAAGTGGCACTACAAGTACCTGGGCCAGGATGTGGAGTTCTTCAGCAACCTAGCCACACCCGCCGAGCAGATCCATAACCAGGCGACCAAAGGCGAACATTACTTGCTGGAAGTCGATCAGCCGCTGGTGTTGCCGGTGGGCGCCAAGGTGCGCTTCCTGGTGACCGCCGCCGATGTGATCCACTCCTGGTGGGTGCCGGCCTTTGCGGTCAAGCGTGACGCCATTCCAGGCTTCGTCAACGAGGCTTGGACCCGCGTCGAGAAACCGGGGATCTACCGTGGCCAGTGCGCCGAACTGTGCGGCAAGGACCACGGCTTCATGCCCATCGTGGTCGAGGTCAAATCCAAGGCCGACTACGACACTTGGCTCGGCGAGCGCAAGGAAGAGGCTGTCAAGCTCAAGGAGCTGACCTCCAAAGAGTGGACGCTCGATGAGCTGGTAGCCCGTGGCGACAAGGTCTACCACACCACCTGCGTGGCTTGTCACCAGGCTGAAGGCCAAGGTTTGCCGCCAATGTTCCCGGCGCTCAAGGGCTCGAAAATCGCCACCGGCCCAGCAGCCGATCACTTGGGCATTGTCTATCACGGCAAGCCCGATACCGCGATGGCAGCCTTCGGCAAACAACTTTCGGAAGTGGATATCGCCGCTGTCGTGACCTACGAGCGTAACGCCTGGGGCAATAACAAAGGCGACATGGTCACGCCCAAAGACGTGCTGGCTCTGAAACAGGCGGAAAGCAAATGACTACTTTCGTTGCGAATGCCCTGAATCGCCCCGCTGACTCGCTTGCAGGAGAACGGCCATGAGCACTGTGATCGACCATGGTCATGCCGACCATGCCCACGGCCCCGCCAAAGGCTTGATGCGTTGGGTGCTGACCACCAATCACAAAGACATCGGCACGATGTACCTGTGGTTCGCCTTCACCATGTTCCTGCTCGGCGGCTCGTTCGCCATGGTGATCCGTGCCGAGCTGTTCCAGCCGGGCCTGCAGATCGTCGAACCGGCGTTCTTCAACCAGATGACCACCATGCATGGCCTGATCATGGTGTTCGGCGCGGTGATGCCGGCCTTCGTTGGCCTGGCCAACTGGATGATCCCGTTGATGATCGGCGCGCCGGACATGGCCCTGCCGCGCATGAACAACTTCAGCTTCTGGCTGCTGCCGGCGGCATTCCTGCTGCTGGTGTCCACCCTGTTCAGCCCCGGTGGCGGGCCGAATTTCGGCTGGACCTTCTATGCGCCGCTCTCCACCACCTACGCACCGGAGAGCGTGACGTTCTTCATCTTCGCCATCCACCTGATGGGCATCAGTTCGATCATGGGCGCGATCAATGTGGTTGCCACCATCCTCAACCTGCGCGCGCCGGGCATGACCCTGATGAAGATGCCGCTGTTCGTGTGGACCTGGCTGATCACCGCGTTCCTGCTGATTGCGGTGATGCCGGTGCTGGCGGGCTGCGTGACCATGATGCTGATGGATATCCACTTCGGCACCAGCTTCTTCAGTGCTGCCGGCGGCGGTGACCCGGTGCTGTTCCAGCACGTGTTCTGGTTCTTCGGCCACCCCGAGGTCTACATCATGATCCTGCCGGCCTTCGGTGCCGTCAGCTCGATCATCCCGACCTTCTCTCGCAAGCCATTATTCGGCTACACCTCGATGGTCTACGCAACCGCCAGCATTGCGTTCCTGTCGTTCATCGTGTGGGCGCACCATATGTTTGTGGTCGGTATCCCGCTGGTGGGTGAGTTGTTCTTCATGTATGCCACGCTGTTGATCGCCGTGCCCACGGGGGTGAAGGTGTTCAACTGGGTCAGCACCATGTGGCAGGGATCACTGACGTTCGAGACGCCGATGCTGTTTGCCGTGGCGTTCGTGATCCTGTTCACCATTGGCGGTTTCTCCGGGCTGATGCTGGCGATTGCCCCGGCGGACTTCCAGTACCACGACACCTACTTCGTGGTGGCGCACTTCCATTACGTGCTGGTGCCTGGGGCGATCTTCGGGATCTTCGCCTCGGCCTACTACTGGCTGCCGAAATGGACCGGCCACATGTACGACGAAACCCTGGGCAAATTGCACTTCTGGCTGTCCTTCGTGGGCATGAACCTGGCGTTCTTCCCTATGCACTTTGTGGGGTTGGCCGGTATGCCGCGCCGGATACCGGACTACAACCTGCAGTTCGCCGACTTCAACATGGTCTCGTCCGTGGGCGCCTTTATGTTCGGTGCTACGCAGATATTCTTCCTGTTCATTGTGATCAAGTGCATCCGTGGCGGCACACCGGCACCCGCCAAGCCGTGGGATGGGGCCGAAGGGCTGGAATGGAGCGTGCCCTCGCCCGCGCCTTATCACACCTTCACCACGCCGCCGGAGGTCAAATGAACAAGCCCCCTCCCACACTTTCCTGGTTCGTCTCGGGTGATCGTCATGTCTGACTCTGTGCCGATCAAACGCCTGGTCACCCGCCTGCTGATCCTGGTGCTGGCGATGTTCGCCTTCGGCTTCGCCCTGGTGCCGATCTACGACGTGATGTGCAAGGCATTCGGCATCAACGGCAAGACCGCCGGGCAGTACGAGGGTGAGCAAATCGTTGACCCGTCGCGCCAGGTGCGGGTGCAGTTTCTGTCAACCAATGCCATCGACATGGTCTGGGAGTTTCATTCCAAGGCCGATGAGATTGTGGTCAACCCCGGGGCGGTCAACGAGATGCTGTTCGTGGCCCACAACCCCACCAATAAGCCGATGACGGCCCAGGCGATCCCGAGCATTTCCCCGGCCGAAGCGGCGATGTATTTCCACAAGACCGAATGCTTTTGCTTTACCCAGCAGGTGCTGCAGCCAGGCGAGCGTATCGAAATGCCGGTGCGTTTTATCGTCGACCGCGCCATGCCCAAGGATGTGAAGCATTTGACCCTGGCGTACACGCTGTTTGACATCACTGCGCGGCAAGCGCCGGTGGCCGCGAACAGCGGCGGCTAGCTACTGTTTGCCCCCTCAATCAGGAGAGCGAATACATGTCGACTCATGATACGTACTACGTACCAGCGCAAAGCAAATGGCCGATAATTGCCACGATTGGCCTGCTGGTCACGGTGTATGGCCTGGCCGTATGGTTCAACGACTTAAAGGCGGCGCGCCCGGAATCACATGGCCCGTGGATCTTTTTCGTCGGCGGGTTGTTGCTGGCCTACATGCTGTTCGGCTGGTTCGGCGCGGTAATCAAGGAAAGCCGCGCCGGGTTGTACAGCGCGCAGATGGATCGCTCGTTTCGCTGGGGCATGACCTGGTTCATCTTTTCCGAGGTGATGTTCTTCATCGCCTTTTTTGGTGCGCTGTTCTATGTACGCGTGTGGGCGGGCCCCTGGCTGGCGGGCGAAGGCCCCAAAGGCATCGCCCATATGCTGTGGCCGAATTTCGAATTTGCCTGGCCGCTGCTCAACAACCCCGATCCCAAGCTCTACCCTGCGCCCAAAGGCACCATCAGCCCTTGGGGCCTGCCCTTGGTGAACACCATTTTGCTGGTGAGCTCCAGCGTGACCATCACCATCGCCCACCATGCCCTGCGTAAAGGTCATCGCGGTGCGCTGAAGATCTGGCTGGCGATCACCGTGCTGCTGGGCCTGGCGTTTCTCGGTTTTCAGGCTGAGGAGTACATCCACGCCTATAAAGAGCTGGGCTTGACCTTGGGCTCTGGCGTGTACGGCGCAACCTTCTTCATGCTCACGGGCTTTCACGGTGCCCACGTGACCATCGGCACCATCATTTTGTTTGTGATGCTGATGCGCATCCTGCGCGGGCATTTCAACGCCGAGCATCAGTTTGGTTTCGAGGCGGCCAGTTGGTATTGGCACTTTGTGGATGTGGTGTGGATCGGGCTGTTTTTCTTCGTCTATGTGCTGTGAGGTGGTTTACCACGGCACATGAGAGACCAGTTGGCCGCTGAAAAAGCCCCAGGCGATCAAGCCCACGGTGATCACGGCCAGTACCACGCGCACGGTCAAGGCAGTGACGAGGCGGTTGGAGTTGCCCTCGTCCTTGACCAGGAAGAACAAGCCACTGAACAGGCTCACGACAGTCGCGATCAGCATCAGGGCAATGGCTGCTTTGAGCATGGTTTGGCTCCAGGGCTATAGGGGGAGGGGCGATGAGATCCAGTATAGCCAGTGCCGTGCAGCGCTTTCGTCCGGGTATCGCGCCGACGCTGGTGGTGCTGGTGTTGCTGCCATTGATGGTGAGCCTGGGATTCTGGCAACTGGCTCGAGGGCATGAAAAACAGCTGCTGGTGGACAGCTATGCCGAGCGCCGCGCCGCCGAGCCGGTGAACAGCGTGCAGCTCAACGACATGGCCGATCCTGCCTTTCGCCGCGTCCATCTTCGTGGTCAATTCGATGCCGAGCACAGCGTGCTGCTGGACAACCGTATGCGCGACGGCAAGGCGGGTGTCGAGCTACTGCAGCCCTTCCACGACCAGGCCAGCGGCCTATGGTTATTGCTCAACCGCGGCTGGCTGCCATGGCCTGACCGGCGTACTCCGCCGGCTTTTTCCACCCCTGAACAGGCAGTGAATCTCGACGCCTGGGTGTACGTCGCCCCCGGCGAGACTTTCCAACTGCATGCCGACCCTGCGAGCGCGCAATGGCCACGTCTGCTCACCGCGCTGCATCCCGCCGCGCTGTGGGACGAGTTGGGGCGTAGCGGTTTTGCCTACGAACTGCGCGCTGAAGCGGGTCCTGGTACGTACGACACCACTTGGCCAATCGTCGCCATGGGCCCGGAAAAACACTTGGCCTATGCGGTGCAGTGGTTTGCCATGGCACTGGCGTTGCTGGTGCTTTACCTCTACTTCGGATGGCACAACAAAAAGGAGAAGCCCCATGGGAGCGGCCATGAATCCACCCAACATGTCTGAGGTGCCTGACCGCCGCAAAGGTCGCTGGCAACTGGTCCTGATCCTGCTCATGGTGGTCGGCCCGATGGTGCTGGCGACCCTGATGTACAAGCTGCAATTCTGGGTTCCAGACAGTCGCAGCTACCATGGCGAACTGATTGGCAACGGCCAGACCCGTGCCGACATCGGCGTACAGGCAGATGAAGATCGCTGGCAGCTGCTGGTTACTGCCCCTGCCACGTGCGCTGCCGATTGCCAACAATTGGTCTACCTCGCTCGGCAACTGCAGATCGGCCTCGGTCGCGAAGCCTCCCGTGCCAGCCACGCCTTGGCCAGCGCGCAGCCTGTCGCTGCGCAATACGACGCCAAGCTCAAGGCCGAATACCCACAACTGCAGCGTTACCCGCTGGATCTGCCGACCTTTACCAAGAGCGCTGCCGCCCCCGGTGAGGCGCAGCTGTGGATCGTCGATCCCCATGGCAACCTGGTGCTGCGCTACGACGCCAAGGTCAAGGGCAAGGACTTGCTCAACGACCTGCGCCTGCTGCTGAAACTCTCGAATATCGGATAAGGGCATCGTCATGGCCAAGCCTGGATTTCGCCTCGCGCTGTTTGCCACGTTGCTGGCGCTGGTTGTCGTACTGCTCGGTGCCTACACGCGCCTGACTCACGCCGGCCTGGGCTGCCCGGATTGGCCGGGTTGCTACGGTTTTATCAGCGTGCCCAACAGCGAAGCCCAGCTGGCCCATGCCGAACTGCATTTTCCCGACACACCGGTAGAGGCTGACAAAGGCTGGGCCGAGATGACCCATCGCTACTTCGCTGGCAGCCTGGGGCTATTGATTGCGCTGTTGGCGGCGCGCTCGTGGAGCCATCGGCGTGACCCGGGCCAGCCGGTGAAATTGCCCTTGTTTGTGTTGGCGGTGGTATTTGCCCAGGCCGCCTTTGGCATGTGGACGGTGACCTTGAAGCTGTGGCCGCAAGTCGTCACCGGGCATCTGCTGGGTGGCTTTGCGACCTTGAGCCTGCTGTTTTTGCTGACCCTGCGTTTATCTGGCGTGCTGCCGGCGCTGATCGTGCCCAAGCGCCTGCAATATTGGGCGACGGCGGGCTTGGTGCTGGTGATCGGGCAGATCGCGCTGGGTGGTTGGGTCAGTTCCAACTACGCGGCCGTGGCCTGTGTCGATCTGCCGACCTGCCACGGCCAATGGTGGCCGGCGGCGGATTTTGCCAATGGGTTTCACCTGACCCAGCACATCGGCCCCAATTACCTGGGCGGCCAGCTCGACAGCGAGGCGCGCACGGCGATCCACCTGACCCATCGCATCGGCGCCGTACTGGTGACCCTGGTGCTGCTGGGCCTGGCCTGGCAACTGCGTGTCGTGGGCATGACGCGGCTGGCGGGTTTGCTGTTGATCGCCCTGGCTGCGCAAATCAGCCTGGGGGTGAGCAATGTGGCTTTCGGCCTGCCGTTGCCCGTGGCGGTGGGGCATAACGCGGGTGGAGCGGCGTTGTTACTGACCTTGGTACTGGTCAATTACCACGCCCGTACCAGCCTGGTCCGGGTTCGCCACCCGCTACCGTTCGGCTGGCGTTTCAGTCCGCGCAAACGGGTTTCAGGCCTGATCACCATTAAAGGAGAGATGCCATGGCGACCTTGATCGGCGCACGTCAGGATCAGGCGATCTGGCGTGACTACCTGGAGCTGACCAAGCCGAAGGTAGTGGTGCTGATGCTGATCACCTCGCTGGTGGGCATGTTCCTCGCCACCCGCGCCGGGGTGCCATGGACGGTGCTGGTGTTTGGCAACCTGGGCATTGCCCTGTGTGCGGGCGGTGCGGCGGCGGTGAACCATGTAGTCGATCGGCGAATTGATGCGGTGATGGCGCGAACGCATAAACGCCCGATGGCCGAGGGGCGTGTATCGCCAATTGCGGCGTTAGCCTTTGCATTGTTTCTGGCTGTTGCCGGATTGGCCCTGCTGCTGGCATTCACCAACCCGCTGGCGGCCTGGTTAACGTTGGCTTCGCTGCTTGGTTACGCGGTGATCTACACCGGTTTTCTCAAGCGTGCGACGCCGCAGAATATCGTTATCGGTGGCCTGGCCGGTGCTGCACCGCCGCTGCTGGGTTGGGTTGCCGTTACCGGGCACGTCAGCGCCGAACCCTTGCTGCTGGTACTGATCATCTTCGCCTGGACCCCGCCACACTTCTGGGCCCTGGCCATCCACCGAAAAGAGGAATATGCCAAGGCTGACATTCCGATGCTGCCGGTCACCCATGGCGAGCACTACACCAAGGTGCATATCCTGCTGTATACCTTTGCTTTGCTGGCGGTGAGCCTGTTGCCCTACGTCATTCATATGAGCGGCTTGCTCTACCTGGCTTGTGCCTTGGTATTGGGAGCGCGCTTTCTGCAATGGGCCTGGGTGCTGTACCGTGGCAGCAAGCCGCACGCGGCGATCAACACGTTCAAGTACTCTATCTGGTACCTGTTCCTGTTGTTTATCGCCCTGCTCGTAGACCACTACCTACTGTTGAACCTATGACTCGAACTCAAAAAACCGTCTTCATCCTCGTGGCCCTGGTGGCGTTGATCATGGGCCTGACCGTCAACAAAGTGCTCTCGGGCAAAGGCCAGGGCGATCCCACCGCGCTGATCGACGCTGGCATCATCCTGTTGCCGCAGAGCCGCCAGTTACCGCCGGTGAGCATGACCAACCAGGACGGCCAGCCGGTGCTGGTCAATGAGTTGAAAGGCAAGTGGAGCCTGCTGTTCTTCGGCTATACCTTCTGCCCGGATATTTGCCCGACCACCCTCGCCCAACTGCGCCAGATCAAGAGCGAGCTGCCCAAAGAGGCTGTGGATAATTTTCAGGTGATCCTGGTCAGCGTCGATCCGAACCGCGATACCCCGACGCAGCTCAAGCAATACCTGGGCTACTTCGATCCGCAATTCGAGGGCCTGACCGGCGCTACTGTAGAGGATGTGCAGAAGGTCTCGAATGCGGTGAGCATTCCCTTCATTCCGGCGGATACCAGCAAGCCGAACTACACCGTCGACCACAGCGGCAACCTGGCGCTGATCGGTCCGGACGGTACCCAGCGTGGGTTTATCCGTGCGCCGTTGAACAACCAGAAGCTAGTGGCGCAGTTGCCAGGCTTGCTACAACGCAAGTAGCAGCCACATAAAGCCGATTTTGTAGGAGCGAGCTTGCTCGCGAAGAACTCAAAGCGCCGCGTTTATTCAGGCAGCACGCGTTATCGTTGACGTTTTTCGCGAGCAAGCTCGCTCCTACAGACCAGCATTGGGGCAAGCCCCCTCCCACATTTTTGATTTTCAGTGTTTTGGAGATCGAGGCGGATCAGAACGCTGGCTTGATCGCGCCTTTGTACTTCTCTTCGATGAATTTTTTCACTTCAGGCGTGTGCAGGGCTGCAACCAGCTTCTTCACTGCGTCCGAATCCTTGTTGTCTTCGCGGGTCACCAGGATGTTCACGTAAGGCGAGTCGCTGCCTTCGATTATCAGGGCGTCCTTGGATGGATCCAGCTTGGCTTCCAGGGCGTAGTTGGTGTTGATCAGCGCCAGGTCGACCTGGGTCAGCACGCGTGGCAAGGTGGCGGCTTCCAGTTCGCGGAATTTCAGGTTTTTCGGGTTCTCGGTGATGTCCTTGATGGTCGACAGGATGTCGGTCGGGTCCTTCAGGGTGATCAGGCCGTTCTTGGCCAGCAGCAACAGCGCACGACCGCCGTTGGTGGCGTCGTTCGGGATCACCACATTGGCGCCGCTTGGCAGCTCGTCCAGTTTCTTGTACTTGCTGGAGTAGGCGCCCAGAGGTTCCAGGTGCACGCCGCCAACGCTCACCAGGTGAGTACCCTTGGCCTTATTGAACTCATCCAGGTACGGCTGGTGCTGGAAGAAGTTGGCGTCCAGGCGCTTTTCGGCGACTTGCACGTTGGGTTGCACGTAGTCGGTGAAGACTTTGACCTGCAAGTCCACGCCTTCTTTGGCAAGGGCAGGCTTCACGAATTCGAGGATTTCCGCATGAGGCACCGGCGAGGCCGCGACCTTGATAGTCTCGGCATGGGCGGAAAACGCGGCAACGGCAGCGAAGGCAACCAGTAGTTTTTTCATCCAGCAAGCTCCTTGTTCGGGCATCTGCCGGCTCTGGGCCGGCAATGGCCGTTATTTTCGAGAAAAGTGCACCACCAGCCTGTCGCCGACGGTTTGCAGAATTTGCACCAGGATCAACAGCATCACCACGGTAACCACCATCACATCAGTCTGGAAACGCTGGTAGCCGAAGCGGATCGCCAGGTCACCCAGGCCCCCGGCACCTACGACACCGGCCATGGCCGTGTAGGAAACCAGTGTAATCGCCGTGACGGTAATCGCTGCGAAAATGCCGGGGCGGGCTTCGGGCAGCAGGGCGTTAGTGATGATTTGGCGCGTGCTGGCGCCCATGGATTGGGTGGCTTCGATGATGCCACGGTCCACTTCACGCAGGGCGGTTTCCACCAGGCGCGCAAAGAATGGGGTGGCACCCACGACCAGTGGCGGAATTGCTCCGGCGACACCCAGCGACGTGCCGGTGATCAGTACGGTGAACGGGATCATCACGATCAGCAGGATGATGAACGGCAGCGAGCGCAGGATATTCACGATCAGCGACAGCAGCGCATACAGGCCTTTCTGTTCGAACAGTTGGCGCGGGCTGGTCAGGAACAGCAGTACGCCCAGGGGCAGGCCCAGCAGCACGGTGAAGAACAGCGAGCCGAACAGCATGGTCATGGTGTCGCCGGTGGCGAGCCAGATTTCCGACCAGTCGATGTTGGCAAAGAAACTCAGGAAAACGTCCATCAGCGCAGGACCTCCATGTGAACGTCCGCGGCGGTGAAGCGCGCAAACGCGGCTTCCATATCACCACCGGTGACAGCGAGGGTCAGTTGCCCGTAGGGGATGTCTTTGATGCGGTCGATACGGCCAGCAAGAATGCTGTAGTCCACGCCTGTTTCCCGGGCGACAGTACCCAACAATGGCGCGTAGGTCGCTTCGCCCTGGAATGTCAGGCGCACGATGCGACCCGGTACATGGGCGAAGTCGTCATGCTGCTCGCCTTCGTCGACCTGTTCGGCTTCTTGCACGAAGCGTTTGGTGGTCGGGTGCTTGGGGTGCAGGAACACCTCAGCCACCGAGCCTTGCTCGACGATCACGCCCGCGTCCATCACGGCGACCTGGTCGCACACGCGGCGGATCACATCCATTTCATGAGTGATCAGCACGATGGTCAGGTTCAGCTCGCGGTTGATTTCGGCCAGCAGTTGCAGGACCGACGCGGTGGTTTGCGGGTCCAGGGCACTGGTGGCTTCGTCGCACAGCAGGATTTTTGGTTTGGTCGCCAAGGCACGTGCGATGCCGACGCGCTGCTTCTGGCCACCGGACAACTGCGCCGGGTACTTTTTGGCATGGTCCGACAGGCCGACGCGCGCGAGCAGTTCGGCGACGCGTTGGTCGATGGCCTTGCGCGACAGCTCACCGGCCAGGGTCAGCGGCAGCGCCACGTTGTCGGCGACGGTCTTGGACGCCAGCAGGTTGAAGTGCTGGAAGATCATGCCGACCTGCTGGCGGAAACGGCGCAGGCCGTTGGCGTCCAGGGCGGTGACTTCTTCGCCATCCACGGTGATCTGACCACCGCTGGGCTCTTCCAGGCGGTTTATCAGGCGCAGCAGGGTGCTTTTACCTGCACCCGAATGGCCAATCAGGCCAAACACCTGGCCGTTCTCGACGCGCAGGCTGGTGGAGTGCAGTGCGGGGATATCCTTACCGGCGACGCGGTAGGTTTTATGAACGTTTTGAAACTCGATCACGTAGCGAACCTTGTGGGGCGCATTGAAAAGGGATCAGCGGTTAGCCGGGCGCGCATTTTAGCCTGTCCGTATAGCGTTTCTTAGCATTTATTTCGCATTCATCCAGTCATTTGGCAATAACGCGATCAAAGGTCATAAAAAAGGAACGGTGCAAAACCGCGTCAGTCATTACTTAAGCAACTCGATTTCTCAGGTGCCGTGCCTGGGGTTTTGCTCAAACGAGCCGGGGACCGCTCTGGCCACTTTGAATAAGGAGTTTTGACTGATGAGTATCAACAAGCCAGCCACCCCGGCAAAGAGTGAAGTCGCGGGTACTGATACCCTGGATCGTGGCAACACCAACGCCAAGCTGCAGGCCCTGGAAGAATTCCGTTCCGATGCGACCGGCCAGGCCTTGCGCACCAACCAAGGCGTAAAGATTGCCGATAACCAGAACACCCTCAAAGTCGGCGCCCGTGGCCCTTCGTTGCTGGAAGACTTCATCATGCGTGAAAAAATCACGCATTTTGACCATGAACGTATCCCGGAGCGCATCGTGCATGCTCGCGGTACGGGTGCTCACGGTTATTTCCAATCCTATGGGGACCATTCGGCACTGACCAAGGCGGGTTTCCTACGTACCCCGGAGCACAAGACCCCGGTGTTCGCGCGATTTTCCACGGTGCAGGGCCCGCGTGGCTCTGGTGATACCGTACGTGATGTACGTGGCTTTGCCGTGAAATTCTTCACCGAGGAAGGCAACTTTGATCTGGTCGGCAACAACATGCCGGTATTCTTCATCCAGGACGCGATCAAGTTTCCCGACTTTGTACATGCGGTAAAACCTGAACCCCATAACGAAATTCCTACCGGCGGCTCGGCCCACGATACGTTCTGGGATTTCGTTTCTCTGCAGCCGGAGTCGGCGCACATGGTGATCTGGGCCATGTCTGACCGGGCCATTCCGAAGAGCCTGCGGGCCATGCAGGGATTTGGCGTGCACACCTTCCGCCTGATCAATACCGAGGGCAAATCCAGCTTCGTCAAATTCCACTGGCGGCCGAAGGTGGGCACCTGCTCCCTGGTGTGGGACGAAGCGCAGAAGCTTGCCGGTAAAGATACCGACTACCACCGTCGTGACCTATGGGAATCGATTGAAAGCGGCGACTATCCCGAGTGGGAACTGGGTGTACAGATCGTGGCGGAAGAAGACGAACACAAGTTCGATTTCGACCTGCTCGACCCCACCAAGATTATTCCCGAGGAGCTGGTGCCGATCACGCCGCTGGGCAAGATGGTACTCAACCGCAACCCGGATAACTTCTTCGCTGAGGTAGAGCAGGTCGCGTTCTGCCCAGGCCATATCGTGCCGGGCATCGACTTTACCAACGACCCGCTGCTGCAAGGCCGTCTCTTCTCCTACACGGATACCCAGATCAGCCGTCTGGGCGGGCCGAACTTCCACGAGATTCCGATCAACCGGCCTGTGGTGCCTTTCCATAACGGCCAGCGCGACGCACAGCATCGTACGGTCATCGACAAAGGCCGTGCTTCGTACGAGCCGAACTCGATCGACGGCGGTTGGCCGAAAGAAACCCCGCCTGCGCCACAGGATGGTGGTTTCGAAACCTATTACGAGCGTGTCGACGCCAACAAAGTACGTGAGCGCAGTGAATCGTTTGGTGATCACTTCTCCCAGGCCACGCTGTTTTACAACAGCATGAGTCATCACGAGAAGGAGCACATCATCGCGGCCTATAGCTTCGAGTTGGGCAAGGTGGAGCGTGAGTTCATCCGTGCCCGCCAGGTGAATGAAATTCTGGCCAATATCGATCTGGAACTGGCCAAGCGCGTTGCGCAGAACCTGGGCGTGCCGGTGCCGACTAAAGGCACAGTCCCTGCGCGTGAGACATCGCTGAAGGAATCACCAGCGTTGAGCCAGGTGAACTTGCTGTCGGGTGATATCAAGACGCGCAAAGTGGCGATTCTTGCCGCCAATGGCGTGGACGGCGCAGCGATTGCCGCGTTAACCAAGGCGCTGGAGGCTGAGGGCGCACACGCCAAGCTGCTGGGGCCTACCTCGGCGCCGGTGACGACTGCCGATGGCAAGAGCCTGAAAGTGGATGCATCGATGGAAGGCATGCCGTCCATTGCCTTTGATGCGGTGTTTATCCCAGGCGGCGCAGAGTCGGTCAAAGCACTGAGCGGTGATGGTGTGGCGTTGCATTACGTGCTCGAAGCTTACAAGCACCTGAAGGCGATTGCAGCGGCCAGCGACGCGAAGCCATTGCTGGACCTGCTGAAACTGGAGGCGGATGCCGGGTTGATCGTGGGAGCGGATGCCAAGGCGTTCAAGGCGTTCTTTGCTGCGATTGCTCAGCATCGGGTTTGGGAGCGGGAGCCTAAGGCCAAGGCGATTCCGGCTTAAGTTGTCTGCTGTAGGTTAGACCGCTATCGGGGGCAAGCCCCTCCCACACTTGAATGTATTCACAATTCAAATGTGGGCGGGGCGGTGTGACGATTCGACTTGCCCCCGATGCTTTTAGTCCGCCTTGCGCGGAATCAGCACAACTTGCGCCGGAATATGTTTCAAAATCTGCCGGTGAATCTTTAGGTCATACCCCGAATCAATCCGCTTCACCCGTTTGGTCAATAACGTGGCCAACCACGGGTAATCCTGGGTGCGCGGCACCTGAATGCTGACGTCGCACTGGTAATTCACCACGTCGGTAGCGATGGCATCCAATTGATGACGCATGTCGTCGATATCCGCGAGGTTCAGCGCCACAGTGGTGCTGGGCGCCGCCGGGTCGATGACTTTGGCCGCGGGCTTGGCTTCGGCGGCTTTCAGCGCGGCTTCTGCCTGATCCAATTCAGCTTTGCGCGCATGGCTGATGGCGCTGTTGACGCCACCGGTCAGTGCGGGCGCCTTGGGCATCAGCGCACGGGCACGACTCAGGGCTGTTGCGGCGGCGTTGACGTCGCCTTTTTGCAGCACGATCTGGCTGCGTTGCAAGTAGGCTTCGGCCAGTTGCCGTTGGTAAGGCTCAAGGGCTGGGTCGTTGGGCGACTGCGCCTGCAACGCCGCGAGCTGGTCTTCGGCGGTGGCCAGCTCGTTGCTGGCCAGGTTTTGCTCCAGCTGTGCGATAGCCGCAGCGCGTGCGTCCGGCGCCTCGGGGGCGGCGGGCGGTGTGCTTTGACAGGCGCCCAGCAGCAGGGAAAATGCGGCAAGGAGCAGATAACGGGAGGTGAACGGCTTCATTCCTGCGACTCTCTATTTGCGCAAAAAGCGAGCAAGTCTACACCCCTCGACGGGGCAGGACAAAACTCAGCAGAAACAGGGCGGCCGCCGTCACCACAATCGACGGTCCGGCCGGGGTGTCCTTGAACCATGACAGCGCCAGGCCCCCGCACACTGCCAGCATCCCCAGGAAGCTGGCGCCGATTGCCATCTGCTCCGGGGAGCGAGCATGGCGCTGGGCGGCGGCGGCGGGAATGATCAGCAGCGACGTGATCAACAATACGCCGACTATCTTCATCGCGACAGCAATCACCACCGCAATCAACAACATCAGGGCCATGCGCAGGGCAGGCACCGGCAAGCCTTCTACCGTGGCCAGCTCTTCATGCACGGTGATCGCCAGCAACGGTCGCCACAGGGTCAGCAGCAGGATCAGCACGGCCGCGCTACCGCCGAGGATCCAGGCCAGGTCGGTCGGGCTGATCGCCAGCAAGTCCCCGAATAGATAAGCCATCAGGTCTATGCGCACTTCATGCATGAAGCTCAGCACCACCAGGCCCAGGGACAGGGTGCTCGGCGCGAGGATGCCCAGCAACGTGTCGGAGGCCAGTGGCTGGCGCTGTTGCAGGGTTACCAGCAGCACCGCCAGCAATAGGCAGCCCACGGTCACGGCGATGGTCGGGCTTACATCCAGCAAGAAGCCCATGGCCACGCCCAGCAGCGCGGCATGGGACAAGGTGTCGCCGAAATAGGCCATGCGCCGCCAGACCACGAACGAGCCCAATGGGCCCGCCACCAGCGCCAGAGCCAAGCCTGCCAGCAGGGCGTAGAGCAGAAAATCAGCCATGCTTGCAGCTATCTCCGTGAACGTGGGGAGTATCGACGACGGCACCATGCAGGTCATGAGCGTGGTCGTGATGGTGGTGGTAGATCGCCAGGCTCTGGGCATTCTTGCCGAACAGCTCGACGAAAGCCGGGTCGCTACTGACCTGTTCCGGATGCCCGGAGCAGCATACGTGGCGGTTGAGGCAGACAACCTGGTCGGTGGTGCTCATCACCAGGTGCAGGTCGTGGGAGACCATCAGCACGCCGCAGCCATGGCGGTCGCGCAGGCGGGTGATCAGGCTGTACAGCTCGGCCTGACCGGCGACGTCGACGCCTTGTACGGGTTCATCGAGCACCAGCAACTCTGGCTCGCGCAACAAGGCGCGGGCCAGCAGCACACGCTGCATTTCGCCGCCTGAGATGCTTTGTACCGGGCTGTCGATCACTTGCTCGGCACCCACTTCCTTGAGCGCGGCCTGTGCTCGGGCGCGGTCGACACCGGGCACCAGGCGCAGGAAGCGCAATACGGACAGCGGCAATGTCGGGTCCACATGCAGCTTTTGCGGCATATAGCCCACGCGCAGCTTTGGCTTGCGCCACACACTTCCGTTGTCGGGCTTGAGCAAGCCGAGTACGGCGCGCACCAGGGTGGTCTTGCCGGCGCCATTGGGGCCGATCAAGGTGACGATTTGCCCCGGCTCCACGCTCAGTGCGATGTTGTCCAGCACCTTTTGCCCGGCGAATGTGACGCCGACCTGCTCCAGGCGGATTAAGGCGTTGCTCATCAAGCCCCCTGGCAGCCCGCGCACAGGCCGACTACTTCGACCGTTTGCCCTTCGACCTTGAAGCCGACCTCGGCAGAACTATTGATAATGGCGTCACTGATGCTTTTTTGTTCAAGCTCGATGGCGGCGTGGCATTCGCGGCAGATCAGGAACTGACCCTGATGCGCGTGCTCCGGGTGGTTGCAACCGACGAAGGCGTTGAGCGAGGCGATACGGTGCACCAGGCCGTTTTCCAGCAGGAAATCCAGCGCGCGGTATACGGTAGGCGGCGCGGCGCGACGGCCGTCCTGCTCGCTGAGTACGCCAAGAATGTCGTATGCGCCCAGCGGCTTGTGGCTCTGCCACACCAGCTCCAATACCCGGCGACGCAAGGCGGTCAGGCGTAAGCCCTTCTGCGCGCACAGGGTATCGGCCTCCGACAATGCGGTGTGCACGCAGTGAGAGTGGTCGTGGGGACGGCTGGCAAGCGGTGTTTTAGGCATGAGCGGCGACAGATATTTGATAGAGACGTTATTATGTTACCCGTTCCTACGCCATCGAGTGGTCATCGTGTCCCGACTTTTTGCCGTTTTTGTCGTATTTGTCACCAGTTTGTTCGTCGCGAGTGCCGCCCAGGCCGAGGTCAAGGTGCTGACGAGCATCAAGCCGTTGCAGCTGATTGCCGCTGCCGTGCAGGATGGAGTAGCCGTTCCAGAGGTGTTGCTGCCGCCGGGCGCATCGCCGCATAACTTCGCTTTGCGCCCATCCGACGTACGGCGCGTACAGTCGGTGGACCTGTTGTATTGGATCGGGCCGGATATGGAGACCTTTCTGCCCCGCGTGTTGAAAGGCCGTACGACCGCTACCGTGGCCGTCCAGGACCTGCCAGGGATGAAATTACGTATTTTCGGCGAAGATAGCCATTCCCACGCCGACGATGCCGACGAGCATGACCATGATCATCGACCTGGCAGCGTCGATGCGCATTTATGGTTGTCAACGGTGAACGCGCGGGTAATCGCCACGCGCATGGCTGCGGACCTCAGTGCGGCTGATCCTGCAAACGCCGAGCGTTATCAGAGCAATGCCAAAGCTTTTGGTGAGCGCCTGGATGCGTTGGATGCGCGCTTGAAAAAGCGACTGGCGAGCGTCGATGGCAAGCCTTACTTCGTATTCCATGAGGCGTTTGACTACTTCGAAGAGGCTTACGGCCTCAAGCACACCGGCGTATTCAGCGTGGCCGCCGAAGTGCAGCCAGGCGCCCAGCATGTAGCGGCGATGCGCACGCGCTTGCAGGAGGTGGGTAAGACCTGCGTGTTCAGCGAGCCGCCGTTGCGGCCGCGATTGGCCGAGACGCTGGTTGCCGGGTTGCCGGTGAAGTTGGCGGAGCTGGATGCGTTGGGTGGCTATACCCCGGCTACGGCCCAGGGCTATGAGCAGGTGTTGGAAAAGTTGGGCAATGACCTGGCCGGCTGCCTGGAATCGCTTTAAATGTGGGAGGGAGCTTGCCCCCCCCTCCCACATTTCTTTAGAGCGCGAACGGCAGGTGGACGGTGACCTGCTGGCGTTGCAGCAGCCGGTGCTCGAACTCCGCCGGGTCATGGATCAACACATCCTGCCCGGCAAACGATTCGGCTGCGATCAACCGCGACAACCAGAACCGTACGCACGCCACGCGCAGCATGGTCGGCCATAGCTCGGCTTCCTTCGCAGTAAACGGCCGCAGCCCTGCATAAGCGCCCAGCAGCGCCCGGGCGCGTTGCCGGTCGATCGCGCCATCGGTGTCCGAACACCAGTCATTCAAGGCAATCGCCACGTCGTAGAGCATCGGCCCCGAGCAGGCGTTGTAGAAGTCGATCAAGCCCGTCAAGTGCGTGCCTTCGAACATCGCATTGTCGCGAAACAGGTCGGCGTGCACGTTAGCCCGTGGCAGGGCGAGGATGTCGGCCTTGTGGGTTTCGATCTCGCTCAACGCGTCCTGCAGCAAGCGCTGTTGTGCGTCGTTGAGGTGCGAAATCAGCTGCGCGCCCTCACTGAGCATCCAATCCAACCCACGGTCGGTCTTGCGCTCCAGCACCTTTGCGCCCTGGGTGGCCAGGTGCAGGTGGCCGAGCAGCTCGCCGACCTGGACGCAATGCTGGGCGTTGGCGTCCTTGATGTGCTTGCCGGCCAGGCGAGGTTGCAGCAGTGCCGGCTTGCCCTTGAGCTCGCGCAAAGCGATGCCATCGGTGGTGCGCAGAGCGTAAGGCACGGGCAGGTCAGCATCGTGGAGCACGTCAAGCAGTTCGATGAAGAACGGCATTTCCGCCACCGGGCCGCGTTCAACCAGGGTCAGGACGAACTCGCCCTGTTCCAGGCTGATGAAGAAATTAGTGTTTTCGCTGCCGGCGGCAATCCCCTGGAAATCAAGCAGGCGACCGAGCCCGTAGGGTGCGAGAAAAGTTTCCAGCTCGGGCCGAGCCAGGGGGGTAAACACAGACATGGTTAAAACTGCCGTTACGGGCGCGGCCGTGGGCGGCGCCGGTTAAAATTAAGAAATCATTTCCATTCGAAGATCTTCCATGACGGGATCAGCATATCCGGCTGGTCAGAACGGATGAAGTTCGCATCGGTTCCGTCGGCGCGTACCAGGAAGTACGGCGGCGCTCCTTTGGGCGTGACCTTGATCGCGTATAGGAAGCCGTTCTGGCGGTATTCCTGGATCGTCTTGTCGCCTTCCGTGCGAATGGTAACTTCCGGATCACCTCCAGGGGCACTGTCTGCCGCCATGGCAGCCATCGGAGCGAGTGCAATCAAACCGGTCAACAGCAGGCGATTGAATGTACGCATGATAACCTTGTCCCTTTGTTTTCATTGGTCCGGCTATTCTAGCGCCTGACCCGCCGAAAAGGTTGATCCTGCTCATGAGCCAATCGCCCCTCGTCCTGGTGGACGGTTCTTCTTATCTGTACCGCGCCTTCCATGCGCTGCCACCGCTGACCACCTCCAAAGGCCTGCCGACCGGTGCGGTCAAGGGCGTGTTGAACATGCTCAAAAGCCTGCGCAAGCAGTACCCGGACAGCCCCTTCGCGGTGGTGTTCGACGCCAAGGGCGGGACCTTTCGCGATGAGATGTACGCCGAATACAAGGCCAACCGCCCGAGCATGCCCGATGACATGCGCCTGCAGATCGAGCCGCTGCACCAGAGCGTGATTGCCCTGGGCTTTCCTTTACTGTGCGTCGAAGGCGTCGAGGCCGATGACGTGATCGGCACCCTGGCCCGCAGCAGCGCGGCCGCCAGCCGCCCAGTGGTGATTTCTACCGGTGACAAGGACATGGCGCAGCTGGTCGACGGTCACATTACCTTGGTCAACACCATGACCGGTAGCTCGATGGATGTTGAGGGCGTAAAGGAGAAATTCGGCGTCGCTCCGGAGCAGATCATCGACTATCTGGCGCTGATGGGCGATTCGTCCGACAACATCCCAGGCGTTCCGGGCATTGGCCCGAAGACCGCTTCCGGTTTGCTGGTGGGGGTCAATGGCGGCCTCAAAGAGCTTTACGAACAATTGGATATCGTGCCGACCTTGCCTATCCGTGGGGCCAAGACCCTGCCGGCCAAGCTGGAAGAGCACAAGGAGATGGCATTCCTGTCCTATCAGTTGGCGACGATCAAGGTCGATGTGCCGCTGGAAGTGGGCCTGGATGATCTGCATCTGATCGAGCCGGATCGCGAGAAGCTGCTGGAGCTCTACACGCTGCTTGAGTTCAAGAGCTGGTACGAAGAGATCCTGCGCGATGCCAAGCGCGTGGAGCTCAAGTCGGCGAGCGAGGTTGTGCCTGTCGCCGAAACGCTGGTTGAGGCTGTTATATCGGTACCGGTAGAGGCGGTTTACACCACCATCCTGGACCAGGCCACGTTCGACGTATGGCTGAAGAAACTCCACGATGCGCCGTTGTTTGCCTTCGACACCGAAACCACCGGTATCGATGCCCAGCAGGCGCAATTGGTCGGGCTCTCGTTTGCTGTGCGGCCCCACGAAGCCGCCTACATCCCGCTGACCCATTCCTATATCGGCGCGCCGGATCAATTGGACCGGGACACCGTGCTGCTGGCTCTGAAACCGCTGCTGGAAGACCCGACCAAACTCAAGGTTGGCCAGCACGCCAAGTTCGATATGAACATCCTCGCCAACTGCGCCATCGGTGGCGACCCTGCACAGGGCATCACTGTGCGTGGTATCGCCTTCGACACCATGCTCGAATCCTACGTGCTGAACTCCACGGCGACCCGCCACGACATGGACAGCCTGGCGAAGAAGTATCTGGACCACGACACGGTCAGCTTCCAGGACATCGCCGGCAAGGGTGCCAAGCAGTTGACCTTCGACCAGATTGCCCTCGAGCAGGCCGGCCCTTACGCCGCCGAAGATGCCGATGTGACCTTGCGCCTGCATCAGGAACTGCACGCGAAGCTGACCGCGATCCCGAGCCTGGCCAGTGTACTGACGGATATCGAGATACCGTTGGTGCCGGTACTGGCGCGTATCGAGCGCCAGGGCGCATTGGTGGACAAGGAGTTGCTGGGTATCCAGAGCATTGAGCTGGGTAACAAGATGGTTGAACTGGAGCGCCAGGCGTTCGAGATCGCCGGTGAAGCGTTCAACCTGGGTTCACCCAAGCAGCTTGGGGCGATCCTCTATGAAAAACTGGGCTTGCCGGTGTTGAAGAAGACCGGCAAGGGCCAGGCGTCCACCGCCGAGGAAGTGCTGGCCAAGCTGGCCGAAGATGATTTTCTGTTGCCCAAGGTGCTGATGCAGTACCGCAGCATGAGCAAGCTCAAAAGCACCTACACCGACCGCCTGCCTGAACAGATCAACCCGCGTACCGGGCGCATCCACACCTCTTATCATCAGGCCGTGGCGGCGACCGGGCGGTTGTCCTCCAGTGACCCGAACTTGCAGAACATCCCGGTGCGCACTGCCGAAGGACGGCGGATTCGCCAGGCGTTTGTCGCGCCTAAGGGCTACAAACTGCTGGCGGCGGACTATTCGCAGATCGAACTGCGGATCATGGCGCACCTGTCCAAGGACGAAGGCTTGATGAATGCCTTCCGCAATAATCTGGATGTGCACACGGCCACGGCGGCCGAGGTGTTCAAGGTCGAGCTGGGCCAAGTCACATCCGATCAGCGCCGTAGCGCCAAGGCCATTAACTTTGGCCTGATCTATGGCATGGGCGCCCAGAAGCTCGGCAAGGACATTGGCGTCGATACCAAGACAGCCAAGGCTTATATCGATGTCTACTTTGCCCGTTATCCCGGAGTTCGCGAGTACATGGAGCGCACCCGTGCCCAGGCTGCCGACGAGGGGTATGTGGAAACCTTCTTCGGGCGCCGGTTGTACTTGCCGGATATCAACTCCAACAAGCCTCAGGAGCGCGCAGCGGCAGAACGCACAGCGATCAACGCGCCGATGCAGGGCACGGCGGCGGACATCATCAAGAAAGCCATGGTATTGGTGGATAGCTGGCTGACCGAATCGGGCCTGGATGCCAAGGTGATCCTGCAGGTGCACGATGAACTGGTACTTGAGGTGCGGGAAGACTTGGTGGCGCAGGTCGGCGAGAAGATTCGCGAACATATGAGCGCCGCGGCACAGCTGGATGTGCCGTTGGTGGTGGATGTAGGCGTGGGCGACAACTGGGACGAAGCACACTGATCCTGCAGCTGCACCACTACTGCGTGGGGCGGTGCAGCGCTTTAGACCGGAAATCGCCGTCAGTTATTTCCAATAGTTTTCGGGCCTGCCGGAACTTAACCCGTGAATTGCGACTCAGAGTTACTGAATGGGTGGTGAAGCCCTTCAATGCTCCTATGTTGTGTTAAGTGTTGGCAGATATCTGGACCCCGCCCTAGCGGTCCGGAACTTGGACCCCGAACTTCCCTCCCCATACGAAGTCCGGGGTTTTTTTTGCCCGCAGGAAAGTTACTCGGTAACTTCTGCGCCCTTGTCCGCCAATTCCATCCAGTCGGCCAGTACGGTGTAAGCCTCTTCCAGCCCCATGCGTTTTGGCGCTGAGAACAGCTGGATACTGATCGCGTCGCCCCAGCCCTTACGGATTTCGGACTGCACTTTGAGCAAGGTGTTCTTGGCTGCGCCGTAGGTGAGCTTGTCGGCCTTGGTCAGCAGAATATGCATCGGCATGCCGCTGGCGACAGCCCAGTCGAGCATCAGTAGGTCGAAATCGGTCATTGGATGACGGATGTCCATCATCAGGATCAAGCCCTTCAAACTCTCGCGACCACCCAGGTAAGCCTCGAGGTGACGCTGCCAGTGCAGCTTCAGCGGGATGGGTACTTTTGCATAACCGTAGCCCGGCAGGTCGACCAGACGCCGATCATCGTCTAGCTTGAAGAAATTGAGCAGTTGCGTGCGGCCCGGGGTTTTCGAGGTGCGTGCCAGGCTGGCGTGGGTCAGGGTGTTCAGTGCGCTGGATTTACCGGCGTTGGAGCGGCCCGCAAAGGCGACTTCAAAGCCCTCGTCATCGGGGCATTGGTCCACTTTGGCGGCGCTGAGCATAAACGTGGACTGTTGGCACAGGCCGAGGATGGGATTCTTGAGTTGCATGAGATTTCCGATGTGGGCGGTGCCGAAAAAGGGTGCGGCAAGCGGTGTCGTTTCCGTTTCAGTAGCGCCAGTATATAATGCCGCAGATTTTGTGTGTGCTTTGTCCCAGCGAAGGATGAAGTTCACGGGAGCGATAGACCTTTATTGCGCATTAGAACGCAAAACGCTCTCAAACCCTGAAAAGGTCGATGTATGGCCTCAATGGTTGCCGCTTCTGGTGTCCTGGACCCGCTTTATGGCGCTCAGGCTACACAGGATCCGGAAGCGCTGTACAACCGAGTTTGTGTGGTCGCGCTGTTGGCACGCATGACCCAGGGTTTCAAGGCAATGCCGCCGCGTGGTTTGTGCATGGACTGCAGTACTGAGGATTACCAGGCCGTCATTGAGTTGATGGTGAGTAAACCCGGTAGATAACTCTTAAACCCTTAGCCGTAGTTGGATTAGCTGATGAACAAACTGATCGTGAGTCTGCTGTTGACCTTGGGCATCACAGGCGCTGCCGTCGCTGCAGAGGGCCCCGTAAAAGGTGATGCCACTGCCGGTCAAGCGAAGGCCGCCGTGTGTGGTGCTTGCCACGGGCCGGATGGCAACAGCCCGGCGCCGAACTTTCCCAAACTGGCAGGCCAGGGTGAACGCTACCTGAGCAAGCAGATGCACGACATCAAGGATGGCAAGCGCACGGTGCTGGAAATGACCGGTTTGCTGACCAACCTCAACGATCAGGACCTGGCGGACCTCGCGGCGTATTTTGCCAGCCAGAAAGGCAGTGTGGGAGCTGCTGATCCTAAACTGGTCGCCCGTGGAGAGAAGCTGTTCCGTGGCGGCGATCTGGAAAAGGGCCTGCCTGCCTGCACGGGTTGCCACTCGCCGAACGGCGCTGGTAATGCGGCAGCTGGTTTTCCGCATTTGAGTGGCCAGCACGCTCAATACATTGCCAAGCAGTTGACCGATTTCCGTAAGGAAGAAGCCGGCCGGGCCAACGATGGCGACGCGATGACCATGCGTACCATCGCTCGCAAGCTGAGTGACGAAGACATTGCAGCCGTCTCCAGCTACATCCAGGGTCTGCATTAAGTTGCACGCAACGTTAACACTCGATTAATCCCGCGATGCAAGCATAAAAAGGGTGGCCCAGGCCGCCCTTTTTTGTGGCCGGTGCCGTTACACTAACGAACTCATGCCCGCGCAGACCTGTCATACCTAAAGGTCGCGTGAGGCGACTTTATTTGTCCAGGAGTAAAGCATGCGTAATCTGATCCTCAGCGCCGCTCTCGTCACTGCCAGCCTCTTCGGCATGACCGCGCAAGCAGCCGATGTGCCGCTTGAAGCCGGTAAAACCTATGTCGAACTGAGCAATCCGGTTCCAGTATCGGTGCCAGGCAAGATCGAAGTAGTAGAGCTGTTCTGGTACGGCTGCCCGCATTGCTACGCCTTTGAGCCGACCATCAATCCCTGGGCTGAGAAACTGCCTTCGGACGTGAACTTCAAGCGCATTCCTGCCATGTTCGGCGGCCCATGGGATGCCCACGGCCAACTGTTCCTGACCCTGGAAGCCATGGGTGTGGAGCACAAGGTTCACAACGCCGTCTTCGAAGCGATTCAGAAACAAGGCAAGCGCCTGACCAAACCAGAAGAAATGGCTGACTTCGTCGCCACCCAGGGTGTCGACAAGGACAAGTTCCTGGCCACCTTCAATTCCTTCGCCATCCAGGGCCAGATCAAGCAGGCCAAGGAACTCGCACAGAAGTACGGCGTGCAGGGCGTTCCGACCCTGATCGTCAACGGCAAGTACCGTTTCGACCTGGGCTCTACTGGTGGTCCTGAGCAGACCCTCAATGTCGCCGACCAGCTGATCGCCAAAGAGCGGGCAGCCAAGTAAGGGGCTCGTTATGCGCCGCTGGCGTACCGAACGCGCTGTTGGCCTGCATGACCCGCAGGTCAACGAGCACCACCTGGAGTCCACGGGGCTGCCGCCGGACAGCCGTCTGCGCCTGCTTAGCTTCAATATCCAGGTCGGTATCAGTACCGAGAAGTATCGGCACTACCTCACCCGGGGCTGGCAACACCTGCTACCCCACAACGGTCGGGCCGGTAACCTGCAGAAAATCGGCACCCTGCTCAACGACTTCGACCTGGTCGCCTTGCAGGAGGCCGATGGTGGCAGCATGCGCTCCGGTTATATCAATCAGGTGGAACACCTTGCCCAGCTCGGTGCTTTCCCTTATTGGTACCAGCAACTCAACCGCAACCTTGGGCGCCTGGCGCAGCACAGCAATGGCGTGCTCAGCCGCCTGAAGCCCACCGCCATCGAAGATCATCCGTTACCAGGCCCCAAAGGGCGCGGGGCGATCCTCGTGCGTTTCGGCGAAGGCCCGGAGGCCTTGGTGGTGGTGATGATGCACCTGGCGCTCGGCGGGCGCACGCGCAACCTGCAACTGGCCTACGTGCGTGACATGATTGGCAACTACAAGCATCAGGTGCTGATGGGTGACATGAACACCCATGCCAATGACCTGTTGCAGAATTCCCCGCTACGCGACCTCGGACTATTGGCGCCGCAAGTCGAGGCCACGTTCCCCAGCTGGCGCCCACAGCGTTGTCTTGATCATATTTTGCTCAGCCCGACCCTTACGCTCGAAAGCGTGCAGGTACTGGCGCAGCCTATTTCCGATCACCTGCCGGTCGCGGTAGAGATTCGTCTGCCGGGTTCGCTCACGGCTGATGCGTTCCCCGCATTGAGCCCAGGCACCAGCGGACCCCTTGCATGAGCGACGACGCCCAGCGTTGGAAAGAGAAATACCTCAAGAGCATTGAGCAGCAAGACAAGCTCGAACGCCGCTGGGCTGCCCGCCTCGACCTGCTGCGCCGCGGGCTGGTACGCAGCACGCTGGCCGCTGAAGGCACTGATCGCGCCGTCGATCAATGCATGAAGGAAATGCGTGACGTCGTGCGTACCGACGATATGGACGCTGCCCTCGCCGCCTTGCTGCCACGCCTGGAAAAGGCCGTGCTCGATTCCGAGCAGCGTCGCGAAACCCGGGTCGACCAGATCAGCACCGCGCTCACCGCCTTGGTTGCCCAGTTGCAAAAGCTCCCGCTGCCCCGCGAAGTGGCGCGGCCGCTGAAAACCTTCGCCAAGCAGCTCGATGGCCGCGTCGGGCAAGCCCGGGAGATACCACTGCTGCTCAGTGAGCTGAGCAGCCTGCAAGGGCAGGCGCTGAATAACCTGGAGCCTGAGAGCGAAACCGCGCGTTCGGGGCCGGGCCTGCTGCAGCGTTTGTTTGGTAGTAAAGACGCCTCGAGTGAAGCCCCAGAGGCTGACGCCGCACCACTGTCTCCACCAGAAGTATCGCCGTCAAAGCCTGTTGTGCCAAAACCGGTGCCTGAGCCCCAAGAGCCCGCGCAATCGGAAGAGTTGACACAAGCCTTGCGTGCCTTTGCGCCAGCGCCGCAAACACCCGTCGCCTTTAAGCCAGAGGCTGTTGCGCAGGCCAAGGTGGAAGAGGCCACCAGTGACACATTTGTATTCGAGGCCTCCGCTCAAGGGCAACCTACGGTAGCGCCTGCGCCAGTAATTGAGCCCGACGTGCAGGAGCCTCCGAGTGCGGAGCCTGCGCATGAAAGTGCACTCGCCGCCTTTATCGAAGCACCGCAGGTTCAAGTAGACATACCCGATGAAACCACCATCGGCAGCCTGTCTCTGCCGCCCGTACTGGAAAGCCCCGAGCCAGACGACCTGCAATCAGGCGGGATATACGCCCTGCCTGATTCGCCCGAACCGTCCTACAGCTCTGTGGCCAAGCACATCGAAGACACTTTACTCGGCTTGCTGGAAGACTTGTCGCTGCCCGAGCGCCACCGGCCCCAGGCCGAGGCCATGCGTGAGCGTCTCGCCCATGGCCTGAACTGGTACGAACTGCTGCCGATCCTCGATGACTTGGCGGTGCTGATGCTGGCGATCACTGACAGCGGCCAGCATGAGTTCGAGGCTTATCTCAAGCAGCTCAACGAGCGCCTCGAGGCATTCCAGGGCCATCTGCAGGTCGCCAGCGAAGACCACGCCGATAGCAGCCTGGCTGCGCGGGAACTGGATACGCAGATCCGTGAACAGGTCGACGGGCTGCAAAGCAGCGTGCAGGAAGCCGCCGATCTGGACAGCCTCAAGCAAGTGCTCGAAAGCCACCTCGAAGGCTTGCTCGGCACCATGGACGCCCATCAGCAGCAGCGCGACCAGCGCGAACAGGAAGTGGCTGCACGCCTCAAAGGCCTGGCGGAGCGGGTGGCCAACATGGAACAGGAAGCCCTGGGTTACCGCGAGCACTTGGAAGTGCAGCGCCAGAAGGCCTTGCTCGACCCGCTCACTGGCTTGCCCAACCGAGCCGCGTGGAGCGAGCGCCTCGATTATGAGGTCAATGCCTGGCATCAGCGTGGAAACAGCCTTTCGCTCGCCATGCTCGACCTGGATCACTTCAAGCGTATCAACGACGGCTACGGACACCTGGCGGGCGACAAGGTCTTGAAGATCATTGCCAATGTGCTGAGCAAGCGCTTGCGGCCCACCGACTTCATCGCACGCTTCGGCGGCGAAGAGTTCGTGCTGTTGATGCCCGATTCAACGTTAGCGGATGCCTTGGCCGTGGGTGAGGTGTTGCGCGGCGCCATCGCCGCCTGCCCGTTCCACTTCAAGGGCGAACCGGTGACGATCACGGTGTCCATGGGCGTGGCGCAGTTTCAGCCCGGCGAGCGCAGCGACCTGGCACTCAAGCGCGCCGACGGAGCGCTGTATAAGGCGAAGGCGGCGGGACGCAACCAGGTACAGGCGGCATAAAAGATGTTCCATTTTGTAATTTGACGGCCTGGGCATACACGTTACGTTACACTGTTGCATTATCGACTTTCAGTGTAATGCTTCTGCCATGAAATCTTTGTATATCGCTTTTGCGTTTCTGCTGCTCACCGGCTGCGCCAGCGGCCCGCGGCTGAACACCAGCCATCCTTCGGTGAACCACGACAACCGCATACAGTTCGTTGTCGTGCATTACACCTCCGCCAACCTTGAACGCTCCCTGGCGTTGTTGACCCATGGCCAGGTCAGCAGCCATTACCTGATCGGCGACGACGCCTCAGGCACCATCTACAAGCTGGTGGATGAAAGCCAGCGCGCCTGGCATGCCGGTGAAAGCGAGTGGATGGGGCGCACCTGGCTCAACTCCAGCTCCATCGGCATTGAGATCGTCAACCCAGGGTTCAGCGATACGCCGACGGGGCGTGTGTGGTACCCGTATTCCGAAGCGCAGGTAAAGTCACTGATCGTGCTGCTCAAGGACATCAGCAAGCGTAATGGCATCGACCCCAAGAACATCATTGGGCATAGCGACATTGCCCCGCTGCGCAAGCTGGACCCGGGCCCGTTGTTCCCTTGGAAGCGCTTGGCCGCGGAAGGCCTCGCTGTCTGGCCGGATGCCCAGGCGGTGGCCCGATTCCAGGTGCAGTACGCCGCACAGCTGCCGAGCATTACCTGGTTCCAAGAAGAATTGGCTCGCCTGGGCTACCAGACACCGCAGACCGGAGAGTTGGATGTAGCCACGCGTCATGTGATCGCAGCGTTCCAGATGCGCTTTCGTCCATCATTGTTCGATGGCACCCCGGATGCTGAAAGCGCCGCGATCCTGCGGGCCCTGAATCAGCGCTGATCGTGTACATGTAGGAGCGAGCTTGCTCGCGAAGAATCTCAACGATAGCGCGGCGCTGTCAGGCAGCCCGCGTCGTTCATGCCTTTTTCGCGAGCAAGCTCGCTCCTACAACGGCAGCGCCATATAGAACTGCGTGCCCTGCCCCGGCCGTGAATACACACCCATGCGGCCGCCATGCAGTTGCACGATCTCCTTGCACAGTGCCAACCCGAGGCCCGCCCCGCCTTTCTTGCGGCCGACCTGCACAAAGGGCTCGAAGATGCGCCCTTGCTGGCCATAGGCGATGCCTTCGCCGTTATCTTCAACGCTGATAATCACCCGCTCGCCATGACGTCGCGCCTGCAGGCGAATCTGCCCGCCTTCGGCGGTATGGCGCAGGGCATTGCCCAGCAGATTGTCGAGCACGCGCTCCAGTTGGACCTGGTCGGCATACAGGCGCGGTAAGTCTGGCTGGGTTTCC
Source organism: Pseudomonas sp. rhizo25 (assembly GCF_031931935.1). Classification (NCBI taxonomy): domain Bacteria; kingdom Pseudomonadati; phylum Pseudomonadota; class Gammaproteobacteria; order Pseudomonadales; family Pseudomonadaceae; genus Pseudomonas; species Pseudomonas sp. rhizo25. The sequence continues at coordinate 30,637 of NZ_JAUJXA010000002.1, read as the reverse complement.
ACCAGCAACTCAATGCTCTGCGCGTTGGCAGGCTCGACGAACCGGGCCCGTGCGTGCTCCAGCAGGTCGGTCACATCGCAGGCCCCAAGGGTGAGCTTTTGCAGGCCGTTCTGGTAGCGCGAGAAATTGAGCAGGTCGTTGATCAGCTGCATCAGGCGCTGCATTTCTTCATTGACCGTATCCAGCAGGTCCGCTTCGCGGGAATCCGCCGGGAATTTGGCCCGTTCGCGAAACAGGCCGAAGGCCATGTGCATACCGGTCACCGGCGTGCGCAGCTCATGGGAGGCGCGCAGCACAAACTCGCTGCGCACCCGCTCAAAGGCGCGTTGTTCGGTGACGTCATGCAGCACCATCACCGCGCCGAGAATATGCCCCTGTGTATGGCTGACAGGCGTCAGGCTGTAGGTCAGCAGACGCAGCTCGCCCTCGACTTCCACCTCCAGGTCGTCCGGCGCCCGCTCCAGATTACCGCCGCGCAGCACCAGTTGCAGTTGTTCATCCATTTCCGCACGGCCCAGGGCTTCCCCCAGACCTTGTCCGAGTCGTTCCTCATCCCAGCCCAGTTGGCGCTGTGCGACGGGGTTGAGGTGCTCAAGGCAGCCTTGGCGATCAATCATCAGCAAGCCGTCATCGATACTGTCGAGTACCGCTTGCAGGCGCTGCTGACCGGCCAGCAACTCATCAACATTGGTGGCCTGATGTTGGCGCAATGCTTCGGCCATGATGCCGAAACGGCGGGTCAACTGGTTCATTTCCGCCGCCGAAGAGATAGGCAGCGTAACCTCGAAATCGCCCTGACCGATCTTGTCGGCGGCCTTGGCGAGCGCCTCGATGGGGCCACCGAAACGCCGCGCGATGCCGTGGGCGGTGACGAAGCCGATAATCAGCACCGCAAGCCCCACCAACCCGAGAAGGCCGGCGATCAATAACGCCCGCTCGCGGGATTTATGCTCGCTGGTGCTGATGTTTTCCAGCGCCCGCTTGTGATCGGCGATCAGGCCGTTGCGCAACACGTTGAAAGTTTCAGTCAGCTTTTCCTTGCTGCCTGCAGGCGGCGAGGCTTGTTGAGATTGGTCGAACGCCTCGAGAAGGTTCTGGTAATCAGCCTTTGCCTGGCTGAAACCATGGCTTCTTCCATCGAGCTGCTCATGGGCGACGCCTTCGTCCAGCAGCTCGAAATAGTGACGCTTGGAGGCTTGCAGGGCCTCGGGGTCGGGTCGTTTTTCCAGCATCATGATCAGCTGGTCGCCCAGGCTCTGGCGCAACTTGAGCCCCAGGTCCAGGGTGATGAAATTGCTGCGGATCAACGATTCCTGGGTCTTGGCCATTTGCATGACGCTGACCAGGCCCAGGATCAACCCCAGCAAGGCCACGGTGATCAGCGCTGAGATGCTCAGGAATAACCGAGTGCGCAGTTTCATCGCGAGCTTCATAAAGTCCTGCTCACAGGTTGTACTGTTTGCGTTTGCGGTACAGGGTCGACGCGTCGATGCCGAGAGTGCGGGCTGCTTGGTCCAGGGTGTCACTGGTAGCGAGTACCGCGCCGATGTGGGCTTTTTCCAGTTCGTCCAGGCTCAGTGCGGCGCCGATACGCGGCGCATTGTTGGTCGGTTGTTCGGCCATCCCCAAGTGGCTGATCTCGACCTTCTCCTGCGGGCAGATGATGCTGGCGCGCTCCACCACGTTGCGCAGCTCGCGGATATTGCCGGGCCAGCGATAGTTGAGCAGCGCTTCTCGAGCGTCATCACTGAAGCCGCGAGCGGGACGGGCGTATTCCTTGACGAAGCGCGCCAGGAAGCGGTCGGCCAGGGCCAGGATGTCCTCACTGCGTTCGCGCAACGGCGGCAGGTGCAAGGTGATGACGTTGAGGCGGTACAGCAAGTCTTCACGGAAGCGGCCATCACGCACCATGTCTTCCAGATTCAAGTTGGTGGCTGCAAGGATACGTACATCGGCGCGACGGGTGACCGGGTCGCCCACACGCTCATACTCTTTATCTTGAATGAAACGCAGCAATTTTGGCTGCAACGTGAGCGGAAAGTCGCCGATTTCGTCGAGAAACAGTGTGCCGCCGTCCGCCTGGTTGACTCGGCCCAGCGTGCTTTCACTGGCGCCGGTGAACGCGCCGCGGCTGTGGCCGAACAGCTCGCTCTCCATCAGTTCGGCGGTCAGCGATGGGCAGTTGATGGTTACGCAGGATTTTTTCGAGCGTTTGCTCCAGCCATGGATAGCCCGGGCCAGCTCCCCTTTACCGGTGCCGGACTCGCCGAGGATCAGAATGTTGGCATCGGTGCCAGCCACTTGGCGCGCGGTCTCCAACACCACCATCATTGATGGGCTGTGGGAGTCCAGGCCATCCTTGGACTGGCGCACCGCACCTTCCAAGGCTTCCAGGCGCGCCGAAAGCTGGCGCACTTCCAGTTGCTTGGCGGTGGCCAGGCGCAATTGATCCGGGCTGCAGGGCTTGACCAGATAGTCGGCGGCACCGGCCTGGATCGCGTCTACGGCGGTATCCACGGCGGAATGAGCAGTGACAATCACCACACGCATCCACGGTGCCTGGATACGCATCTGTGCCAGTACATCCAGGCCGTTATCTTCGCCAAGGCGCAAATCGAGAAAGCACAGGTCGAACACCTGGCGCTGCATCAGCGCGTCAGCCTGGGCCGCGCTGTTGGCGGTGGCTACGGTGTAGCCCTCATCCTCCAGGCAATAACGGAAGGTGCGCAGGATCGCGGACTCGTCATCCACTAAAAGAATGCGGCCTTGAAGTTCCTTGGCTGATCCCATCTGTCCCGCGCTCCTTAACTATAAATGTGATGGTGTTTAGTCCCGGAATAATCGGGCAAGTTGCATGGTTTATTCTGATTCATAAAAGGCATGTCCGTGCAGGTATCTGCACACTCCCGACACAAGTACCGGCTGATGGCGTTTTCATACCCTGCTGCCACTTCGGCAACGAGGTCTGCGGATTTGATCCGTCGATCCGACCATTGGCCATCGTGCATTTCGCACGGGTAACGCAGGGGCATCGTGCAGGATGCTAGGTGATAGATCTGTGTGTGGCATTTAACTCGTTGATTTTATTGAGTTTTATTTTGCAATAAAGCTGGCATGCACTCTGCAATATCTCTCCCAAGAGTGTCATGAACGAATAAACAGAATGCGGGAGAAAAGCAGCATGACTCGCCAAAGCCTCAGCCAATTGCGTGTATCCCCGCTTCGTATGCAGCAGGGCTTGTTTGCCAGTTTGGCATTGATGGTCACGCTGATTGCCGGCCAGCAAATGCAGCATTGGCAAGAGAGTGCGCAGCAAACCCCGCAATTTGAACGTCCGGTCATGACCCAGACCCACTTCCGTTCCATTGGCAGCGCCAGCGCTAATGTAACTGCCCCGCAATTGAGCTTGGTCGACCAGGATTCCACTCTGGACGAACTGCCAACCCAAGAGCGCTGGGTGTTCTAGGCAAGACAAGGTCGCTTGAATTGAGCGGCTGTACGGCACTACCGCTGTTACCCCTATAGAAGCATAAGGAGAATCACCATGTTGAGTTGGGCAATCACATTTCTGATCATCGCCATTGTGGCTGCAGTCCTAGGCTTTGGTGGTATCGCGGGCACCGCCACCGGTATCGCCAAGATTCTCTTTGTGGTCTTCCTGGTGATGTTTATCGCTTCGTTCTTCTTTGGTCGTAAAGGCCGAGGCTGAATATGACCACTCTGCCTTTTAAAGCCATTGCTGCCGCCCTGCTCTTGGGCGGCAGCAGCCTGGCCATGGCCGCCAATGACGGCCAGTCCCGGGCTAACGAATTGCTCAGCGCGGACCCGCAGTACCGTGAGACCTGGCAAGACGTGGTGAAGAAAGAACAGCGCCTGCCGGAATGGGTGATGAACCTGTCGGGCACCGCCGAACAAATGAATGCTGTTGAAGAGGACGGTGACAAGTATCTGGTGGGCCCGCTTTGCGAAACTGCGGATACCTGCTTGAACAAGCGCCTCATTGTGGCCTTCAGTTTCGATAAGGAAGATGCCTACGCGATGTTGGTGGAAGTCCCAGCCGGTCTGCCGGCCGACAAGTCCCCGACACGGCATGCCGATTACCGTTTCCTCGGTAAGCCGGATGAAGGCATGCAAAAGCTGTTGATGGAACAACTGAAGAAAGATCCGAATTGGTACTAGGTTCCGTCTGAAACGGAGCCTGCGTCCATAGAAAGAAGCCCCTGCGCTTCTTTCTGTTTGCATCGCTCGCCAACAGTGATGCATGACCAGGGGGCCGGGTTGCTCTGATCCACCGAGATCGGCGTGACCTACGGGCACAGGGAGTGCCTGCGCAAGGGCCGGGTCAGGCGAAAAGCTGCGACGCAAGTTCACAAGCCCTCAAGCTTGCTGAACTTGCGGCGGGCTTATGACTCTCATCCCCCGCGCTTCATGCCTTTCATAGCCGTCATTTCAGTTTTTGCCTTACACCAACCATTACTGGGTATGTCAGCGTGACCATCTATCTAGAAATTTTCGTCCTCGCCATAGGACTTTTCTGGCGCTAGGTGGTGGATTTCTCACGCATTTCTGCCAATCACTTCAAGTCGTCCTGCTTCGCTAAGCGAGCCTGATTTGGCAGCTTCACGGCATATTCACCCGCCTCAATGGCGTATTCGAACTGACCGTTCGGACAATTATTTTCAAAAAAAGCCATGCCGATTCGGCATAGGGTAGGCGTTTACGGCATTAGACGTCGCCCCCTTGCATGGGAATAGTTGCGCCTTTTTTCGCCTGCCAGTAAGCCATTTCGGCCACGCTGCGGTGACCTTCCATGGAGGCTGATGCTCACACTTTTTCGCTTTCGGGCGTTCCAGCTGGCGCATTCGCCTTAAGTCCACTTGAAGTAAGGGTAATGACATGAAGAAGGCAAAGCTAAGCCTCGCCTGGCAGATCCTCATCGGTTTGGTACTGGGGATCGCAATCGGTGCAGTGCTCAACCATTTCAGTGCTGAAAAGGCCTGGTGGATCAGCAATGTGTTGCAGCCGGCAGGCGATATCTTTATCCGCCTGATCAAGATGATCGTGATCCCGATTGTGATTTCCTCGCTGATCGTCGGCATTGCCGGTGTAGGCGATGCGAAAAAGCTCGGACGTATCGGCGTCAAAACCATCCTTTACTTCGAAGTGGTCACCACCATCGCCATCGTGGTCGGCCTGTTGCTGGCCAACCTGTTCCACCCGGGCGCCGGCATCGATATGAGTACCCTGGGTACCGTCGATATCTCTAAGTACCAGGCGACCGCCGCCGAGGTACAGCATGAACACGCGTTCATCGAAACCATCCTCAACCTGATCCCATCGAATATTTTTGCAGCGGTGGCCCGTGGCGAGATGCTGCCGATCATCTTCTTCTCCGTGCTGTTCGGCCTGGGCTTGTCGAGCCTCAAGCCTGAGCTGCGCGAGCCTCTGGTGACCATGTTCCAGGGCGTTTCCGAGAGCATGTTCAAAGTTACCCACATGATCATGAAGTACGCCCCTATCGGCGTCTTTGCCCTGATCGCGGTGACCGTCGCCAACTTCGGCTTTGCCTCATTGCTGCCGCTGGCCAAGCTGGTGATCCTGGTTTACGTGGCCATCCTGTTCTTTGCCTTTGCGGTACTGGGCTTGATCGCTCGCCTGTTTGGCTTCTCGATCCTGAAAGTGATGCGCATCTTCAAGGACGAGCTGGTGCTGGCGTACTCCACTGCCAGTTCCGAAACCGTGTTGCCACGTGTGATCGAGAAGATGGAAGCCTATGGCGCGCCGAAGGCGATCTGCAGCTTCGTGGTGCCGACCGGTTACTCGTTCAACCTCGACGGTTCGACCCTGTACCAGAGCATCGCCGCGATCTTTATCGCACAGCTGTATGGCATCGATCTGTCGATCGGCCAGCAACTGATGCTGGTCCTGACTCTGATGGTGACCTCCAAAGGTATCGCCGGCGTGCCGGGCGTGTCCTTCGTGGTATTGCTGGCCACCCTGGGCAGTGTGGGCATCCCGCTGGAAGGCTTGGCGTTCATTGCCGGTGTCGACCGTGTAATGGACATGGCGCGTACTGCACTGAACGTGATCGGTAATGCCTTGGCCGTACTGGTTATCTCCCGCTGGGAAGGCATGTACGACGATGCCAAGGGCGAGCGCTACTGGAATTCCCTGCCGCACTGGCGCAGCAAGGAAGCGCTGCCGGCCGGCGAGATCACTCGCGGCTGATCGCTCGATTGCGCTGACACAAACCCCGGATAATTCCGGGGTTTGTCGTTTCTGCCAGCCCCGTTATCATTCGCCCCATCTTTCGGGGGATTTAACTGATGCTCAATGGCCTGTGGCTTGGCTTCTTTGTCGTGGCAATGGTGTCAGCACTGGCGCAATGGCTGGTGGGCGGTAACGCCGGGATTTTCGCAGCGATGGTGGAAAGCATTTTCGCCATGGCTAAATTGTCGGTGGAAGTCATGGTGCTGCTGTTCGGCACCCTGACCTTGTGGCTGGGCTTTTTGCGCATCGCCGAGAAAGCCGGGATCGTCGACTGGCTGGCCAAGGCCCTTGGCCCGTTGTTTCGCCGCCTGATGCCGGAAGTGCCCGCCGGCCACCCCGCCATCGGCTTGATCACCCTCAACTTCGCTGCCAACGGCCTGGGCCTGGACAACGCCGCCACGCCCATCGGGCTGAAGGCCATGAAGGCGCTGCAGGAACTCAATCCGATCCCCAATACGGCGAGTAACGCACAAATCCTGTTCCTGGTGCTTAACGCGTCGTCGCTGACGCTGTTGCCGGTGACCATCTTCATGTACCGCGCCCAGCAAGGCGCCGCAGACCCGACCCTGGTGTTCCTGCCGATCCTGCTGGCCACCAGCGCGTCGACCCTGGTGGGCCTGCTGTCGGTGGCGGTGATGCAGCGCCTGCGGTTGTGGGACCCGGTAGTGCTGGCCTACCTGATCCCCGGAGCATTGATACTGGGCGGCTTCATGGCGCTGCTGGCGACCCTGTCTGCCACGGCGCTGGCCGGCTTGTCGTCGATCCTGGGTAACCTCACACTGTTTGGCTTGATCATGCTGTTCCTAGTGATCGGTGCCCTGCGCAAGGTCAAGGTGTACGAAGCCTTCGTCGAAGGGGCCAAGGAAGGCTTCGACGTGGCCAAGAACCTGTTGCCCTATCTGGTGGCGATGCTGTGTGCGGTGGGTGTGCTACGTGCCTCGGGAGCTTTGGACTTCGGGCTGGAAGGGATTCGCCATGTGGTGGCCTGGACCGGCATGGATACGCGTTTCGTCGACGCGCTGCCAACGGCGATGGTCAAGCCATTCTCCGGCAGTGCGGCGCGGGCGATGCTGATCGAGACTATGCAGACCCAGGGGGTGGATAGCTTCCCTGCGTTGGTGGCGGCGACGATTCAGGGCAGTACTGAAACGACGTTTTATGTGTTGGCGGTTTATTTCGGCTCGGTGGGCATCCAGCGGGCGCGGCATGCGGTGGGCTGTGCGTTGCTGGCGGAGTTTGCCGGTGTCGTGGCGGCTATTGCGGTGTGCTACTGGTTCTTCGGTTAAGCCTTAGATTGCTATCGGGGGCAAGCCCCCTCCCACACTTGATCTGCGAATGCATTCAAAATGTGGGAGGGAGCTTGCCCCCGATGAGGCCGTCAGCGTTTTAAGGCAGCCTTGCCCTGCTGCACCACCCAATTCACCACCTGCCCATTCAACTGATCCCCCGCCTTACCAAAGGCTGCCACCACCGCGGGCACCTTGGTGTCACCCACCGGCTGCCTTACCTCAAACCGCCGGCTGGCGATAATCCGCTGGTCACTGCCGCGCACCAACCGTGCGTCGAGGCGAATCACGACATCTACCGCTTTGCCACTGTACTCACTCTGAAACGCCTGCAATTGCCCGCCCAGCTCATAGTCGGCTTGCAGGTTGGTCTCGTCGGTACTCAACAACGTCACTCGCCCGTCCCGTTGGAAGCCGTCCAGCAGGCGGTTGCGTAAAAGCACTGGCGCCGGGTCGCTCCAGCGTGAGTTTGCATAACTGCTGATCAGGTTGCCGTCAGGCACCACGGCAATGCGTGGGCTGTCGAGGAATTCGCTGGTCTGGGGCTTGCTCACCCGCAATGACCAACTTACCGGTGTGCCTTGAGTGGTTGGCTGTGCAGATACCAGGCGGTATACGTCCGATGGATCCGGCTTGGGCAGGATTGAACACGCACTGACCAGTGCCAGAGCCACAGGGGCGATCATTTGGTAAGCACGCTTCATGGCGTGAACTCCTTGTTCTTGTCACTGCCCAGCAGGTAACCGCTGGGGTTGGCTTCCAGGCGACGAGAGATGGCGCGCAGCGAACCAAGGGTTTCACGCAATTCGCGCACCGCCGGCGCCAGTTCGTTAAGGCCCTGCATGCCGCTGTTCACCGAGTCCTGGTTGTTGGTCAGCAAGCTGTTAATGGTGGCGGTGCTTTGCTCCAGGGATTTCATCGCCTGCTCGGCGCTGCCGAAGGCTTGCTTGCCTTGCTCGTTGAGCAGGCCATTGGCGCTACGCATCAGTACGGTGGTTTGCTCGAGAGCGGCGCCGGCCTGTTTGCTCACCTGCATCAGTTGCTGCATCACCACCTTGATATCGCCTCGTTGCTCGGCGATGGCCCCGGTGGTTTGTTGCAGGTTGTCCAGGGTGTTGCTCAGGCGTTCGACGTTTTCCCGGGAGAACATGTGGTTGGCGTTGTGCAGCAGCAAGTTGACGCTGGTCATCAGGTCGTTGCTGTTGTTGAGCAGGCGAGCGATGGGCGATGGGGATGCGATGATTTCCGGCAGGTTGCCGTCCTTGCCCTTGAGCTCCGGGCTCTGTGGGGTGCCGCCGCTGAGCTGGATGATCGAGGTGCCGGTGATGCCGGTCAGCGCCAGCTTGGCCTGGGTGTCTTCCTTGATCGGCGTCTGCCCGGCCAGGCGGATGCGCGCCAGGACGCGGCGCGGGTCTCTGGGGTCCAGGCGCAGGCTGGTGACGTCGCCCACCTTGATCCCGCTGTACTGCACCGCACTGCCCTGGGACAGGCCGCTGACCGCCTCGTTGAAGATCACTTCGTAATCCTGGAAGGCGCTGTCGACGCTGGACTTGGCCAGCCACAGGCCAAACAGCATCGCGCCGACCACCACTATTACGCTGAACAGTCCGATCATCACATGATGGGCTCGGGTTTCCATGTCATACCTCGTTGAGCGATTGAGCGGCATCCAATGCCGCGCGGCCCCGGGGGCCGTGGAAATATTCGTGAATCCAGGCGTCGTCGGTTTCCGAGACGACATCGATGGCGTCGGCCACCAGCACTTTCTTCTGCGCCAGCACCGCCACGCGGTCGGTGATGGTGTACAGCGTGTCCAGGTCGTGGGTGACCAGGAACACACTCAAGCCCAACGCGTCGCGCAGGGTCAGGATCAGTTGGTCGAACTGCGCGGCGCCAATCGGATCGAGGCCAGCGGTGGGTTCATCGAGGAACAGGATGTCCGGGTCCAATGCCAGCGCACGGGCCAGGGCCGCGCGCTTGATCATGCCGCCGGACAATGAGGCCGGGTATTTGTCGGCCGCCGACAGTGGCAGCCCGGCCAGCGCCAGCTTGACCGCCGCCAAGTGCTCGGCGTCGGCGCGGCTGAGGCCGGCGTGTTCAATCAACGGCAGGGCGACGTTCTCGGTGACGGTCAGCGAGGAAAACAGCGCGCCCTTCTGGAACAGCACGCCAAAGCGTCGTTCCACCAGCGAGCGTTCATGCTCAGGCAGGCTCGGCAGGTTCTTGCCGAACACCCGCACTTCACCCTCACTGGGGCGCCGCAGGCCGACGATGCTGCGCAACAGCACCGACTTGCCGCTGCCGGAGCCGCCGACCACCGCCAGGATTTCGCCCTTGTACAAATCCAGGTCGAGGTTCTCGTGCACGCTCTGGCTGCCAAAGCGGTTGCACAAGCCGCGCACTTCAATCACCGCCTCAGTGGGCGCACGGTGTAGACGACTCACCAGCCCATCTCCATGAAGAACATCGCGGCGACCGCATCCAGCACGATCACCACAAAGATCGATTGCACCACGCTGGAAGTGGTGTGCGCGCCGACGGATTCGGCACTGCCGCTGACCTTGAAGCCTTCCAGGCAGCCAATGGCCGCGATCAGGAAGGCGAAGATCGGCGCCTTCACCATGCCTACCAGAAAGTGCTGCACGCCAATGTCCGATTGCAACAGCGATAGGAACATCGCCGGTGAAATATCCAGGGCCACCGCACACACCACGCCACCGCCGACGATCCCCGAGAGCATCGCCAGGAAGGTCAGCATCGGCAGCGCCACCAGCAGCGCCAAGACCCGCGGCAATACCAACAGCTCCATGGGGTCCAGGCCCAAGGTACGGATGGCGTCGATTTCTTCGTTGGCCTTCATTGAGCCGATTTGCGCGGTGAACGCACTGGCGGTACGGCCAGCAATCAGGATTGCAGTGAGCAATACGCCGAACTCCCGCAGGAAGGAGAACGCTACCAGGTCCACGGTAAAAATCGTCGCGCCGAAGCTCTTGAGCACCGTGGCGCCGAGAAATGCCACCACCGCGCCGACCAGGAAGGTCAGCAAGGCGACGATAGGCGCTGCGTCGAGGCCGGTCTGTTCGATATGCGCGACCATCGGCGTCAGGCGCCAGCGCTTGGGCCGCAGGATGCCACGGGCGAAAGTTTCGAGGATCAGGCCGATAAAGCCCAGCAGCTTCATCGCGTCTTGCCAGACGGTGTCCACGGCACGGCCGATGCGTGCCAGCACTTGGATGCCGACAGCCTCTTCCGGCTCTTTGATCGGCACGCAGAAATCATTCAGGGAGCGGTAGACCGTCTTGAGCAATGCGCGGTCTGCGGCTGGCAGGCTGCAATCGGTCTGCTCGGCGGAGTGTTCGATGCGCTCGGGGCCCAGCAGCTCCACCAGCAGCGAGGCGCCGGCGGTATCCAATGCGCCGAGGCCGTTGAGGTCGATGCGGGCGCCAGCGTCGTATTGGCCGTCGAGCTTGTCCGACAGCTTCTTCAGCGTGGTGTAGTGAGCAAGCGTCCAGTCGCCGGTAATCCGGAGCAAAGGTGGAGTGATGGACGTATCAAGGTGGGCCGCGCCGGCCGTCGTGCGAGTGGTCATAAGCTCCGAGCTTGTTTGGCTATCCACAATGGCTACGTAATAGCACACACTCGCCTACTTTGGGTTGTCCGCTTGTGCTGTGTCTATCACCTTGAAGCGCAATACACCGATGACTTGCCCGTCTTCGGTCAGCACCTGCACCTGCCAACGCCCTGCCGAGTCACCCGGGAAATTCTGCTTGTGAGTCCAGGCGCGGTAACCCTCCTTGCGACCGCCATGGATATCCAGGGCAATGCGGTCGACTTCCTGGCCATTGAATTTCCACACATGGTAGATCCGCTCATCCAGCCCGCGCGGTGCGTTGATCGCGGTGTAGGCGTACAGCCCACCACTGCGCAACTGGGCGGCAGTGACTTCCTTGAGGTGGTCGCCAGGTGTGCGGTCTTGCAGCTGGGTGCTGATCGCCACTTCGGTCATCCACAGGGTAGCGGGCGGCACCCAGCTGCGCAGGAACCAGCCGGCGCAGCCGATGGCGGCGGTGACGCCCAGCAGCATCGCCCAGCCTTTGAGACTGCGCAGCGGCAGGCTGACGGCCAGGCTGGGAATCGACAAGGCCATCGCCACGCCCAGTGCCAGTTTGTAGCTCTCGGCAGTGGTCAGGTGCAGGATGATCGGCAACGCGGTCAACAGTGCGGCGAATAAGGTCAGGGTATGCAGCGCGAGGAACAGTGAACGCTTGGGCGCCAGCCACTTGTAGTACAGCGGGTCGATGATCGACACCAGCGCGGCCGCGCCGAGCAGGCCGGTAAACACCGATTGGCCGCTGTTCCAGGCTGTGGTGATGAAGAAGAACGGCAGTACGAAAAACAGACTTTCCTGGTGGATCATCTGGGTGGCGTAGCGCAGCAGCGGTTCGGGGATTTCACGCTTGAAGAGCTTGGTGAACAGCTGCGTGAAGCTGTTTTCCAGCATCAGCCACAGCCAGCTCACCAGCATGATGACTGCGATCCAGCTGGCCATGCCCTGCTGGCGGTCCACCAGGATAAAGCTGCCCACGCCCGAGATGAAACCGCCGAGTGCGATTACCCCTGGGTAGCGCTTCATCAGTTCGAGGATGCGCTGGATTAAGTGGGTCAGGTTTGGCATCGGCGGTTCGCAGTCTTTATATGAAAAATCCCAGACAGAATAACGTCTTAGCCCTGGGTCCGGTGCCTCATTCCACGATCCGTTTGCGATAACGCCGAACGCCAATCAACACTATGACGATCAGCCCCAGCACGCCCGCACCGATCCACGTCAGGGCGTCATAGCTCAACAGTGGCTTCTCGATGCGCCAATAGCCCGGTTGCTTGAGCACTTCGCGCATGGCCTGGTTGGTTTGCGCCAGGCTCACGGCCTTGATGCGTTTGACCGGGTCGCTGAAATGACCATCGGCGTAGTCACCGGAAGCACTCCAATAATAGTCCGCCAGCGCGCTGTTGCCCTGCACAGCCCAGGCTTGGCGCGCGATAGCCGCGTGTTGCAGTCGGGCAAATGCCGTTGGGTCCAGCCCATCCTTGAGCAGTTGTGCCTTGAGGTCTTGCAGGACGTGCTCCGCTTCAGGGAGATTTTCCCGTTCGAGGTCGGCGTTCAGGCTCAGGAAACCGACACCGCCGAGCACTTCGCGCTCAGTCCAGGGGCCGTAGGACAAGCCGTGCTTGAGGCGCAGTTGCCGGTACAGCGCCCAGTCCAGGTAATCCTTGAGCAGGTCGTAGGTTTCGTCATGCTGGTCATCCAGTACCGGCTCGGGGAACAGCCAGTGCAGCTTGGCGCCATCGCCGACCCAGCCGTGGATCAGGTCGCGGTGGCTGGCGGCAGTGTGCCGTATTTCCGGCAGCGGCCGATGTTCGCTGGGCTCCACCGGGTCGAGTTGGCCGTAGGTGCGTTCCAGATAGGCGGGCAGCAGTTTGTCGAGGTCACCGACGATGATCAGGGTCATGTTGTTCGGCGCGTACCAGTTCTTGCGCACCGCTTCCAGCTGATCGCGGGTCAGGTGATTGGCCTCGGCGCGTTCGGCGCATTTGAGGCCCAGCTCGACAGCCAGTTGGTTGCTGGCGTTGTGGCCGAGGTCCTGGCGGTCCAGCAGGCGTTGCAAATGGGAGTAATGGCCCCCGTCTTCACGTTCGACCACCCGCTTGGCCGCATCGATATTGGCGTCGGTTAGTTGCGTGCGGGTGAAGATGGCCAGTAACAGGTCCAGTACCTTGCGTTGGTTTTGCGCAGGGGCCTCGATCACGAAAGTGGTGTCGGCGTTGCTGGTGTAGGCGTTCCACTCGCCGCCCAGGGCTTGCATGCGGTCTTCCAGATCGCCCTCTCCGCCACCGTCGATACCGCTGAACAGCAAGTGTTCGAGCAGGTGCGGCAGTTCCTTGTCTTCGCAGCCGAAGTCATCCAGGCCCACGCCCACCACCAGGCGAATCGCTACGTGCCCGCGTTCGGTGCCCGGCTTGAGCAGCAGTTGCAGGCCGTTGGGCAAGGTATAGCCTTCGACTTGCAGGCGGTCAAAGGCAAAAGTATGTGCCGAGCCCAGGAGCAGGCAGGCGAGTAACAGGCGACGCATAACGAGCTTCCTGGCGAATGAGGTCCATTGTTAACTGACTTCACTCGCCGTCGTACGTTCAGGGTGAATGGGTGATGTCGGCAATATCTTCGGCGGAGAGTGCGCCAGTGTCGGATGTTTCCAACACTACATAAGCGCTGCTACAAAACAACGAATTCAAGCGTTTCATGTCGGCAATCAGCTCCAGATGCAGTGAGCTGGTCTCCAGGCTCTGCACGATCTTGCGTTGCAGGCGGCTGACGTGTGCGTGGGCCAGGCGACGCTCCTGGGCGCGAAAGCGGCGTTTTTCACGCAGTAATTGACGGGCGCTTTCCGGGTCGCCGCTGAGGAACACCGAGAGCCCCAGGCGCAGGTTGGCAATCAACTGGCTGTGCAGGCCGCTGAGTTCTTCCAGGCCTACTTCGGAAAATTGTCGGCGCTGCGAGGTTTTCTGCTGCTGGACTTTACGCAGCATGCGCTCGATCAGGTCACCCGCCAGTTTCAGGTTGATCGACAGCTCGATGATTTCTGCCCAACGGCGGTTGTCTTGTTCGCCGAGGTCTTCACGGGGCATTTGCGCGAGGTAGAGCTTGATCGCGCTGTAGAGCGCCTCGACGTCATCGCTGAGGCTGCGCATTTGCTGGGTGATTGCAGTTTGATTGCCGCGCAGGACCTCTTGCATCGAAGTGAGCATATTGTCGATCAGGTCGCCCAGGCGCAGGGTTTCTCGCGCGGCGTTGGCCAGGGCCAGGCTCGGCGTGGTGAGCGCGGCCAGGTCAAGGTGGCGAGGTTTGGCCTTGCCATTGGTTTCTTCGCGCTCGGGCAGCAGCCAGGCGCACAGTCGCGCCATAGGGCCAATGGTGGGCAGTAGAATCAAGCAGCGCGTGACGTTGTAGAGCAGGTGGAAGGTGATGACCATGCCTTGGGCGCTGTAGTCCAGGCCGTCCATCCAGAGGACGAGTGGGTCAAGCACAGGAATGATCAGCAACAGGCCGATCAATTTGTACAACAGGCTGCCCAGGGCCACTTGGCGCCCGGCAGTGTTTTGCATGCTGGTGCTGAGGAAGGCCAGTACGCCGCTGCCGATGTTGGCGCCGATCACCAGGCCGATAGCCACATGCAACCCGATCACGCCGGCACCGGCCAGGGTTGCGGTGAGTAGCACAGCCGCAAGGCTGGAGTAGGAAATCATGGCGAACAGCGCGCCGACCAGGGCGTCCAGCAAGATATCGCCGGTCAGCGAGGCGAAGATGACTTTGACACCCTGGGCATGGGTAATCGGCCCGGCGGCTTCGACGATCAATTGCAGCGCGAGGATGATCAGCCCCAAGCCGATTCCGACCCGGCCCAGTTGCCCGGCGCGCGTCTGTTTGCGCGACAGGAAGAAAATCACCCCGAGGAAGATCAGCAGCGGCGACAGCCAGGACAAGTCGAAAGTCAGCACCCGGGCCATCAACGCAGTACCGACGTCGGCGCCAAGCATGGTGGCCAAGGCCGGCGTGAGGCTCATCAGCCCTTGGCCGACAAAGGACGTCACCAGCATCGCGGTAGCGTTACTGCTTTGCACCATGGCCGTCACCAGGATACCGGCGACAAAGGCCAGCCAGCGCTTGGACATGTTCTGCCCGATGACTTGGCGCAAATTGGACCCGTAGACCCGCAGGATGCCGGTACGGACGATATGCGTGCCCCAGATAAGCAGGGTCACGGCGGAAAGCAGATTGAGCAAGGTCAGCATGCTCGGCCCCCCGTGTGGGTGCGCTCCAGCAGGAGCGAAGGAAAATTGCCGCGTGCCGCTCTACGTCTTGTACTTAAGCTGTAGTTGGCGAATGGGCTCTGCGCCAGCATCGCATAGCTAAAGTGGCGATTGAAACAAAACTGTCATGAAATCAGCTTTTTGCAGATGAAAAAAATGGGGCGCAAGCGCCCCATTTCAGCAGCGGAGTCATGTTTATTGACCCGGCATGTCCTTACGCAGTTTCACCGGATCCTGCTGTTTTTTCTTTTTCGCCATGGCGGTGCGCATCTTGATGTTCACCGCTTCCACTGCCAGGGAGAACGCCATGGCGAAGTAGACGTAGCCTTTTGGCACGTGCACATCGAAGGATTCGGCGATCAGCACGGTACCCACCACCAGCAGGAACGACAGCGCCAACATTTTCAGCGACGGGTGCTTGTCGATGAACTCGCTGATGGTGCCGGCGGCCAGCATCATCACCAATACCGCAACGATGATCGCGGCAACCATGACCGGTACGTGGGAAACCATGCCGACGGCGGTGATCACCGAGTCGAGAGAGAACACGATGTCGATGATCGCGATCTGGATGATGGTGTAGATGAACTTGCCACCGGCGCCCTTGGGCTCGTCGTGGGTTTCATCTTCGCCTTCCAGGGCGTGGTACATCTCCTGAGAGCTTTTCCACAGCAGGAACAGGCCGCCGAAGAACAGGATCAAGTCACGGCCGGAAATACCCTGGCCAAGCACCACGAACAGGTCCGCGGTCAGTTGCATGACCCAGGTGATCGACAGCAGCAACAGGATGCGCGTGACCATGGCCAGCGCCAGCCCGAAGATCCGGGTGCGCGCCTGCATATGCTTGGGCATACGGCTGACCAGGATCGAAATCATGATGATGTTATCGATGCCCAGGACGATCTCGAGGGCCGTCAGGGTGAAGAAGGCAATCCAGATTTCCGGATTGGTCAGCCATTCCATGTGTATTCCTTTGAGCAAGTGTTAAACCGCGCAAGCTGTAGCGCCGCGCGGTGAGTCAGTACGATTATAGAGTGCTGAACAGCGGAAAAATCCCCATCAGCAGTGCGGCGAACATTATGCACAGGCATACCAGCACTGCCCACTTGAGGGTGAAGCGCTGATGATCGCCGAACTCGATACCGGCCAGGGCCACCAGCAGGTAAGTGGAGGGTACCAGCGGGCTGAGCAAGTGTACCGGTTGCCCGACAATCGACGCGCGGGCCATTTCCACGGCGGTGATGCCGTAGTGGCTGGCAGCTTCGGCCAGTACCGGCAGTACGCCGTAATAGAACGCATCGTTGGACATGAAGAAGGTGAACGGCATGCTCACCAGCGCGGTGATCACCGCCAGGTACGGACCCATGGCCTCGGGGATGACCGCCAGCAGGCTCTTGGACATGGCGTCGACCATGCCGGTGCCTGACAGGATGCCAGTGAAAATGCCCGCGGCGAAGATCAGCCCCACCACCGCCAACACGCTGCCGGCGTGGGCCGCGACGCGGTCTTTCTGCTGTTGCAGGCACGGGTAGTTGACGATCATCGCGATACTGAACGCCACCATGAACAGCACTGGCAGCGGCAACAAGCCGGCGATCAGGGTGCACATCAGCGCCAGGGTCAGGGCGCCGTTGAACCAGATCAACTTCGGACGGCGAGCGTCAGGGAACTGCGACACGCTGATTTCGCTGTGGTCGATCTCGTCGCCCTGCAGGTGCAGTTCACCCAGGCGCGCACGCTCGCGCTTGCCGTACATGTAGGCAATCACCAGGATCGCCACGACGCCGGCGGCCATGGCCGGGATCATCGGCACGAAGATGTCCGAGGGGTCCACATGCAACGCACTGGCAGCGCGGGCCGTCGGGCCACCCCAAGGGGTCATGTTCATCACGCCACCGGCGAGAATGATCAGGCCCGCCATGATTCGTGGGCTCATGCCGATGCGTTGGTAAAGCGGCAGCATGGCGGCGACGCAGATCATGTAGGTAGTGGCGCCGTCACCGTCCAGGGATACCACCAGGGCCAGCACGGCAGTGCCGACCGAGACCTTCAGCGGGTCGCCCTTGACCATCTTGAGGATCTTGCGCACGGCTGGGTCAAACAGGCCGGAGTCGATCATCAAGGCAAAGTAGAGGATGGCGAACATCAGCATCACGCCGGTCGGCGCGAGCTTGGTGATGCCTTCAAGCATCATCGGGCCAATCTTCGGCGCGAAACCGCCGAACAACGCGAATAGGATGGGCACGATGATCAGGGCGATCAGCGCGGACAGGCGCTTGGTCATGATCAGGAACATGAACGTGATGACCATGGCAAAGCCAAGGAAAGTCAGCATAGGGATACTCCAGGCGTAGCGCGGCTAGGGAATGGCAGACCGGTCGAGGGTCAGCGCAGAACGAAAGGCACGAGACGTACGGGTGGAGTTGCAGCGAACAGGCGGGTACGAGCGGACATCGGGAATCACCATTGTTGTTGTTAACAGCCGGTCTGTTGCCGGCAGTGAGGGCGATCCTAGACGGGGAAGCTTTCAGCCAGCTTTCGCCGGGAAAAGACGGGACGCACGGTCATGAGACTTATGCAGATAAAAATGTGGGAGGGGGTTTGCTCCCGATAGCGGTGTATCAGTCACTGAAGATATTGACTGAACCAAGGCTATCGGGAGCAAGCCCCCTGCCACAATTTGATTGTGTGTACCGCTAAGTCTTTAGGGCAGTTCCAGGCCACCAGCCGCTTTATGCAGCGCACGCAGATGCTCGCCCAGCTGCTTGAGATTGGCTTCACTGGCCGCAATCTCGGCAGCGCGGGACGGATCGAGCAGCGCCCTCACCTCTTTATCCAGCTCGCCGGTCAACGATTGCAGTTGCTTCTGGCGCTCGGCGCTTTCCGATTCCAGGCGCTTGGCTTCCGAAGGCTGCGGCAGGCCATAGCCGCCACTGTCCAGCAACTCGGCCGGGCGACTGAGGAAGCCACTGTTGGCGAGGATCTGTTGCAGCGTGTTGTTGGCTTTCTCCATGCCGCCGTTTTTCAACTCGCGGGCATTGAGGTAGCGCTGCTTGACTTCATCCTGGGCGAGCATCAGCTGCCTGCGATAGCTGGCCTGCTCCAGCAGCAGCAGCGCGGCGCTGGTGCGCAGGTCGGCCTGGCTGAACCACTGGCGACGCGCTTGCGCATCCAGGGCCAACCAGTCTTCGACCTGGGTCTGCTTGATCGGCAGGCGCTTGCGCAGCACATCGAACATGGCCTGGTAACGCTCGCGGAACGAGTCGAAGTGATACCCCAGGCGCAGCGCCTCGCGTTTGTCATTCAACACGCTGGTGTCGGCCAGGCCGCGCGCGCTGAGGACTTCGAGCAAACCGTTGGGGGTGATGTTGTCCAGGCCGGTCAATTGCGGGTTGGCACTGCCACTGCGCAACAGTTTCAGGCTCTCCACCGCACAGTTGTTGGAGATGAAGAAGTAGTTGCCGTCATAGCTCCAGTGCATTTCAGCGGCATGTTCGACGGTGTCGTTGATTTCCTGGCGATTGAGCTTCAGCGGCACCGACGCGAGGCCACGCAGTTCGGTCTTGGTGTATTCGTCGATGACCTGGGCCAGCGGCAGTACGAACAGTCGTGATGGGTACTTGCCCACCAGGCCGTCCCAGCTCGACAACTGTACGTCACCGACGAAGGCGCGGTAGGACAACACCAGGTGTCGGTCCAGGTCCAGCCGACAATCCGGGCCACGCGGGCGACCTGGGGCGCAAATCACCAGGCGCAGCATGCTATGGCCCCAGCGGCTGACCAGATTCTGGTTGGCCTCGGCGAGCAGGTAATCGATTTCATACACCCGTTCCGGGTCAATCTGGCCCAGGGGCGTCTTGGCGAAATCGTTGCCGGCGTTCAGGAACGGATAGGTCGTGGCACAGGTGTCCTGCACGGGCGGTGCCCAGCCGAAATGCTCCTTGTAATAGCGGAACAGCGCGGGGCGGCGGCAGGCGTAGCTGGGGTCGAGGAGGAAATACTCCATGTTGACCGCCACGAACTCCAACGGGCTGGTGGTTTCGTAGATATCCGGGCTGCGCACCACCTGATTATTGTGCTGTTCGCGTTCGCCGCGGCGGCCGACGTATTGCGGCCAGCCGGCGAGGTCCAGCAGGCGCGGATCGTCACTTAGGGTAAAGCGACGGTCGTTCTGGCCGCGGCATTGGTCGGGCAAACCGATCAAGCCGGTGATGTTGTTCTGGCGGCTGCAGCGTTGGATCAGGGCGCGTTCATCTTTGGGCCACAGGCGCGCACGGTCATAGATGTGGGTCAGTTCATGCAGCACGGTGGCTAGCATTTCCCGGCGCACGGTGCCGTGGGGGCGATTGGTTTTCTGGGTGGCGGCGCTGCCGTCGGTCAGGCTGGCGAGCAGGTTTTGGTTCAAGTCCAGTTCGGACACAAGAGAGGCTTGGCCGTAAGCGTTTGCTGGCATCTTGTCGGTCCAGCCGACATCGATGCGGCGATCCAACTGCTCGATGAAGCGTGGCGGCAAGGCGCGCATCGCATCATCGAGCAATGCCTGGCTGGCCTGCTGTTCAGCCGGGCTCAAGCCATCGGTCTTGAGCCGCAATTGCAGGCTGGCCTGGGCTGTAGTTGCACACAGCAGCACAGCCCCGGCCAGGAGCCAGGCTTTGATACGCCTCACAGAGCGAGAATAGCTTCGGCGAGGGTCTGGTCACTGGCATCACGGGCTTGCGGTACGCGGGTGCGCAGGGTGTCGAAGGCAGCTTCGAGTTGCGCGCCGCGAATCTCGCCATTGGTGGCGACGAAACTGGCGGCATCATCGTGGGCTTCACGCACGATTTTGGAATCGCGGATGGAGGTGGTGGTGTCCGAGGTGAAATCAATGGTACGCGCCGATGCACGCACGACGATGTTACTGGTGGCCTTCAAGGTTTGCGCCTGGGCGACATCGGCCAAAAACAGCAGGCCGAGGGCGGCGACGATCAACGGGCTACGCATTGCGGTGACTCCAAATACAAAGATGATTATTGGACGAGAATTGCTTGCGCCAGTTCAAGGTCGCTTGCATGAAGTTTTGGTTGGGTGCGGCGCAGATAATCCAGTGCGGACTCCAGGCGCGCGCCCCGCCATTGGCCATCAGTGGCAATGAAAGTGGCAGCATCATCCTGGGCGGCCATGACCAACTTGTTGTCGAACGGTGCAGAGGTCACCTTGCTGGTGGCGTACACGCTGACAACGGTGCTCTGGGTGGACACATCAAGGGCCGAAGCCAGGGGTGACCAGCAGGCGGAAAACAATATAGAGACAACAAACAGACGGTATGAAAAAGCCATGGGACTCGACAACTGAAAGCGAGCGCCAAGGCTAGCGCAATGCCCGGGCGAGAGCCAGCGCGCAGGCATCCGGGAGCGTCTGGCGCTCCCTTCTGGTTGCCGTGGATCAGATCGCCAGGATGGCCTGTGCCAACTGTGCATCGGTTGCGGTGTTCAGTTGCGGCGCTTGTTGGCGGATGTGGGCCAGGGCACTTTCCAGCTTCACGCCTCGGATGGCGCCTTCACTGGCGACAAAGCTGGCCGCGTCGTCACGTGCGGCCTGTACCACTTTGTTATCGCGCAGGGAGGAGGTGGCATCTGAGGTTGCGTCGGAAGTGGCTTTCAGCGCGCCGACGATCGAGTCGGTGGTCATGATAAAGCTGCTCGCATGGGCATTGGCAGCCAGGGTCAACACAGCAGCAGTGCATAACAGGCGAAGACGGGACATGGGGAAACTCCTGTAGACGAATAATAAGGTGGCGCGAAGCGGCCACTGCGAAACGGACTGGGACTGTTGAGCATCAGACGCACGCTCTACAAGGTTCGCCACGTGGTGAGTGGATATTAGTCTCGCGATTGCCTATTCGGAAGCCTGCAATTAACTGTACCTGTCATTTTTTGCATTGATAAATCTGTACCGGTAAGCAGAAATCCCGCGGCTTCAAGCCCCTATCGCAGAAACAACAAAGCCCGCCTCCGGTTACCCGGGGCGGGCTTTGTTTTGATAAATCTGGGTGCTGGCGGTGGACCCGGCGGGTCAGGGCCAGCGGGCGCCTATTAGCGCCAGAACGGCTTGCTCAGCTCTTCGTAGCGTTGAGCTTCGCTTATACCGGCGTCAGCCAGCAGACGCGAATCCAGGCGAGCCAATTGGTGGCGGCTGGAGATGCGGCGCTGCCACAACATCAGGTTGGCGAGAACGCGCAAAGGCAGGGAAGCGTTGGTGTTTACAGCTTTATCTTCGAAGAACAGTTCGGAACTGAGTGTACGTTCCATGATGACATCCTTCCGCTTGTGGCGGGATTAGGTAGTGGTTTAACTGATGCCAATGATCCTCCTCCGGCGCAAGACTCTCTAGATACAGTTCCCCTGTATTGTGAGAGGCCAGTTAACTGTTTAATAAGGCTGTACGGTACGAAAATGGGGCAACTGTACCTATCTGCACCTTAAAGGTGCGAAATGGGTGTTTTTGAGGTAAAACGTGGGATATTTCAGTAGGATTTTACCAGTACAGTAGTACAGTTTTTTACTGGGATGCCCATTGGATCTTCGGGCTGATGAAACTGTATTTGCATCAGCCCGGATCTGTATCGATCAACCCTTGAGCATATGCCCGGTCTCTTCAAGATTGATGTGCCAACTGAGGGCTTCACGCAGGATATGCGGCGTGTGCCCGCCGATGGCACATGCGGTCTCAAAGTAGGTATTGAGCGCGTCGCGGTAGGCCGGATGCACACAGTTGTCGATGATCACCCGTGCGCGCTCCCGTGGTGCCAGGCCGCGCAGATCGGCAAGGCCCACTTCGGTGACGAGAATGTCCACGTCATGCTCGGTGTGGTCCACATGACTGACCATCGGTACCACGCTGGAAATCGCGCCGCCCTTGGCAATCGATTTTGTGACGAAGATCGCCAGGTGCGCATTGCGCGCGAAGTCACCGGAGCCGCCAATGCCGTTCATCATCCGCGTGCCGCACACATGCGTGGAGTTGACGTTGCCGTAGATATCGAACTCCAGCGCGGTGTTGATACCGATGATACCCAGGCGTCGCACCACTTCAGGGTGGTTGGAGATTTCCTGCGGGCGCAGCACCAGTTTGTCCTTGTAGTGCTCCAGGTTGCCGAATACGTCGGCGTTGCGTCGCTCCGACAAGGTGATCGAGCTGCCGGAGGCGAAGCTCAGCTTGCCGGCGTCGATCAGGTCGAACGTGGAGTCCTGCAGCACTTCCGAGTACATGGTCAGGTCTTCAAACGGCGAGTCGATCAAGCCACACATTACCGCGTTGGCAATGTTGCCGATCCCCGCCTGCAGCGGACCGAGCTTGTTGGTCATGCGCCCGGCGTCCACCTCTTGCTTGAGGAAGTTGATCAGATGGTTGGCAATGCCTTGGGTGTCGCTGTCAGGCGGCGTCACCGTGGAGGCGGAGTCGGCCTGGTTGGTGATCACGATGGCGACGATCTTCTCCGGCGGGATCGGAATTGCAGTGCTGCCAATGCGGTCGTCGACCTTCACCAGCGGGATCGGCGTACGGGTTGGCCGGTAGGTCGGGATATAGATGTCATGCAAACCTTCCAGGTTCGGGTTGTGCGCCAGGTTGATCTCGACGATTACCTGCTTGGCAAAAATCGCGAAACTGGCCGAGTTGCCTACGGAGGTGGTGGGCACGATGTGCCCTTGCTCAGTGATCGCGACGGCTTCAATCACCGCAATGTCCGGCAGTTTGAGCTGGTTGTTGCGCAGCTGCTCGACGGTTTCCGACAGGTGCTGGTCGATAAACATGACTTCGCCGGCGTTGATCGCCTTGCGCAGGGTGCTGTCGACCTGGAATGGCATGCGTCGCGACAGCACGCCGGCTTCGGTCAGTTGCTTGTCCAGGTCATTGCCCAAGCTGGCGCCGGTCATCAGGGTGATTTTCAGGGGCGAAGTCTTGGCGCGTTCGGCCAGGGCGTGGGGGACGGCCTTGGCTTCACCGGCGCGGGTGAAGCCGCTCATGCCGACGGTCATGCCGTCCTCGATCAGTGCGGCGGCTTCTGCCGCGCTCATGACCTTGTTCAACAACGAAGGCAAGCGGATACGATCACGGTACATGAATTGTTATCTCAGGCTACGGAAGCAAGGTGGGCAGTGTAGTGATTTCAAAAAGTTTCGGCCCGCTACCATGGTCGAATGCCAGGTAGCGATTTAGAGCCTTTGGTCGGGTTTCATCCCGTAATAAAAAACCCCAGCCTACGGGAGGCCAGGGTTTGGGGTATTGCGCTGGCGCAGTGTTATTCGACGGCCTTGACCATGTCTTCGATGACCTTCTTGGCATCGCCGAAGACCATCATGGTCTTGTCCAGGTAGAACAATTCGTTATCCAGGCCCGCGTAGCCGCTGGCCATCGAGCGCTTGTTAACGATGATGGTCTTGGCCTTGAACGCTTCGAGGATCGGCATGCCGGCAATCGGCGAGTTCGGATCGTTCTTCGCAGCCGGGTTGACCACATCGTTGGCGCCCAACACCAGCACTACGTCGGCCTGGCCGAACTCGGAGTTGATGTCTTCCATCTCGAACACCTGGTCGTAAGGCACTTCTGCCTCGGCCAGCAGTACGTTCATATGCCCAGGCATACGGCCCGCCACGGGGTGAATCGCGTACTTCACAGTGACCCCGCGGTGAGTAAGCTTTTCAGTCAGCTCTTTAAGCGCGTGTTGGGCCCGGGCGACTGCCAAGCCATAGCCCGGCACGATGATCACCGTGTCGGCATTGGTCAGCAAGAAGGTGGCGTCGTCGGCCGAACCGGACTTCACCGGGCGCGCTTCCTTGGAGCCGGCTGCCGCGCCGGCATCTACTGTGTTGCCGAAACCGCCCAGCAGCACATTAAAGAAGGAGCGGTTCATCGCCTTGCACATGATGTACGACAGGATCGCGCCGCTGGAGCCCACCAGGGAGCCCGCGATGATCAACATCGAGTTGTTCAGCGAGAAGCCAATGCCCGCCGCTGCCCAGCCGGAGTAACTGTTAAGCATCGACACTACTACTGGCATGTCAGCGCCGCCGATCGGGATGATGATCAGCACACCCAGTACGAAGGCCAGGGCCAGCATCAGTGCGAACGCGGTGAGGTTGCCGGTGAACATGAACGCCAGGCCCAGGCCCAGGGTTGCCAGGCCAAGCACCAGGTTGAGCTTATGTTGCCCGCCGAATTGTACTGGTGCGCCTTGGAACAGACGGAACTTGTACTTGCCCGACAGCTTGCCGAACGCAATCACCGAACCGGAGAAGGTGATAGCACCGATGGCGGCACCGAGGAACAGCTCCAGGCGGTTACCGGCAGGGATCGAGTCGCCCAGGTGCTTGACGATGCCCAGGGATTGCGGCTCGACCACCGCAGCAATCGCGATAAACACCGCGGCCAGGCCGATCATGCTGTGCATAAACGCCACCAGCTCCGGCATCTTGGTCATTTCAACGCGCTTGGCCATGATCGAACCGGCGGTGCCGCCGACCAGCAGGCCAACGATCACGTAGCCGATACCGGCGTTGGCCAGCTCAGCCCCAAGCTTATAGATGAGGCCCACGGTGGTCAGCACCGCCAGCGCCATGCCGAGCATGCCGAACAGGTTGCCGCGTCGCGAGGTGGTGGGGTGCGACAGGCCTTTAAGGGCCTGGATGAAGCAGATCGACGCGATCAGGTAGAGCGTCGTCACCAGATTCATGCTCATTACTTCTGCACCTCTTCTTTCACAGCTTTGGGCGCTTTCTTCTTGAACATCTCAAGCATCCTGCGCGTAACCAGGAAACCACCGAATACGTTAACCGCCGCCAGGGCTACCGCCAGGGTGCCCATGGTCTTGCCCAACGGCGTCACGGTGAGGGCGGCGGCCAGCATGGCGCCCACAATCACGATCGCGGAAATCGCGTTTGTCACCGCCATCAAAGGCGTGTGCAGCGCGGGCGTTACGTTCCAGACCACGTGATAACCGACATAAATCGCCAGCACAAAGATGATCAGGTTGTAGATACCGGGGGAGATAAGCTCTTCCATCGTCTGAATCCCTGCTTAGGCGTTTTTGCGGATGACTTGGCCGTCGCGGCACATCAGGCACGCGGCGACGATGTCGTCTTCGAGGTTGATTTCAAACTGCCCTTCCTTGGTGAAGACCAGCTTCAGGAAGTCCAGCAGGTTGCGCGCATACAAGGCCGATGCATCGGCGGCGACAGCGCCGGCCAGGTTGGTCGGGCCGCAGATGATCACGCCGTTTTCCACCACCACCTGGTCGGCGACGGTCAGCGGGCAGTTGCCGCCTTGGGCGGCGGCGAGGTCAATGACCACCGAACCGGGCTTCATTTGCGCCACGGTATCGGCACTGAGCAGGGTTGGTGCCTTACGGCCTGGGATCAACGCTGTGGTGATAACGATGTCGGCCTGTTTGGCGCGCTCGTGTACAGCCAGGGCCTGGCGCTGCATCCAGCTGGTCGGCATCGGGCGTGCGTAACCACCGACACCAACGGCGCATTCGCGCTCTTCATCGGTTTCGTAGGGAACGTCGACAAATTTCGCACCGAGGGATTCGATCTGCTCTTTAACCGCCGGGCGTACGTCGGACGCTTCGATCACCGCGCCCAGGCGTTTCGCCGTGGCAATGGCCTGCAGGCCCGCAACGCCGGCGCCGAGGATCAGCACACGTGCAGCTTTTACGGTGCCGGCGGCGGTCATCAGCATCGGCATGAAGCGCGGGTAGTGATGAGCGGCCAGTAACACGGCCTTGTAACCGGCGATGTTGGCCTGGGAGGACAGTACGTCCAGGCTTTGGGCTCGTGAAGTACGTGGCGCAGCTTCCAGGGCGAAGGCGGTGACGCCACGCTCTGCGAGCTTGGCGATGGTTTCGTTGCTGAACGGATTGAGCATGCCCACCAACACGGTGCCACTTTTGATCAGCGCCAGTTCGCTGTCGCTGGGGGCAACCACCTTGAGGATCAGCTCGGCGCCAAATGCATCGTTGGCGCTGCCAATGGTTGCGCCTGCTGTTTCATAGGCACTGTCGACGATGCTGGCGTTGATGCCGGCACCGCTTTGTACAGTGACCTTATGGCCCTGGCCGATCAGTTTCTTGATGGTTTCCGGGGTGGCAGCCACCCGCGTTTCACCGGTCTGGGTTTCGAGAGGAACACCAATGTGCACGTCAAATCTCCTGCATGATCTTTTTGCTTTTGATCTTTTTGTAAAAAGGCCAGTGCACCGCGAGTGGCGCAACTGGGGCGGCCGATCAGCACGATCCCGCTGAAATGACAGCGGGGCGCGGCATTTTGCAGGCGAACTTTACGGCCTTCAAGGGATTATGACGGGTGACGAAAAATTAACTACAAGTCACCCTGTGACTGATTGTCGCAACGTCATGGAATAACCTCATTAAATACAAGTAATTAAAGGGCTGCAGCTGTTTTCCGCTGCTTTTTCCATCTTTGGCGTGAATAGTCGGTTATTGGCTGGTAAGTGTCGCTCCAAGCCATGAAAATCATGGCTTGGAGCCGTATTTTTGTTTGATGAGTACAGTCTGTTCAAATGCGACATATATTTATATCTGTAGGATTAAAAATAATCTGACTACAGGGTCAATAATCAAATTTTTCCCTCAGGTGCTGGGACTGTAGCGCTGTGATTGGTCGACCAGCCAATCCCTGAAAGCGTGTAGTGAGGCTGATTCGACCTTTTTGTCGGGAATCATCAGGTAATAAGCCTTTTCGCTGCTCAACGCTTCATTGCTGGCAATGACCAGCTGCTGCTCCTTCAGCTCCCGCTGAATGAGGAAGGGCGGAATCAGCGCAACCCCCATGTCATGCGTGGCCGCTTGGGACAACATCGAGAATAGCTCGTATCTAGGGCCTGTCATGTCGCGGGGAACGTTCAGCTGTCGGGCGTTGAACCATTGCCTCCAGGCATAGGGGCGTGTGGTCTGCTGCAGCAGCGGCAATTCGGCGATCTCCTGGGGGGTGAAATGCGTGCGGCCATCGAGTAAGCATGGGCTACACACGGGTACAGGGTTTTCGCCCATGAGTCTGTGGGACTCTGTACCGGACCAATCGGCATCGCCGAAATAGATCGCAGCGTCGAACTCCGTGTCGGCGAATAGGAAGGGGCGTGTGCGGTTGGTCAGGTTGACCGTTACTTCCGGGTGCTGACGTTGAAAGTCCTTGAGGCGCGGGATCAGCCATTGCGTGCCAAAAGTCGGTACCACTGCCAGTTCGATGACGTTGGCACCCTGCTGGCCCATGACGGACAAGGTGTCTCGCTCCACAGCGTCTAGCTGTGTTGCCACTCTGCGGCTATAAGACAGGCCAGCCTCCGTCAACTTCACACCGCGTCGTGAGCGGCGAAACAGTTCGACACTTAAAAACTCCTCTAGGCTGGCGATCTGTCGGCAGATGGCGCCCTGGGTGATCGAAAGCTCTTGCGCCGCCTTGGTAAAGCTCTCGTGACGGGCTGCTGCTTCAAAGCTTATCAGCGCGGTGGTGCTGGGAATTTTTCTGCGCATGTACATTGCCCTCACAGATAAAACGCATTTCTGGCCTGGTTGAGTGTTACGAAGTGACAAATTAGCACAAGCCTATGCGCAAACCTCGTTTGCCCTCTGGGCCGACCCGGCCTAGTCTGCATCCACGACTTCTGATGTTTTGCGCGAGGACTTATTCATGGCTGGCAAGGCAAGCTTCAACTGGATCGATCCGCTGCTGCTGGATCAACAGCTCACCGAAGAAGAGCGCATGGTGCGCGACAGCGCTGAGCAATTTGCTCAAGACAAGCTGGCCCCACGTGTGCTCGAAGCCTTCCGTCATGAAAAGACTGACCCAGCGATCTTCCGTGAGATGGGGGAAACCGGTTTGCTGGGTGCAATGATTCCCGAGCAGTACGGTGGCAGTGGCTTGAATTACGTCAGCTATGGGTTGATTGCGCGTGAAGTGGAGCGTGTCGATTCTGGCTATCGCTCGATGATGAGTGTGCAGTCGTCACTGGTCATGGTGCCGATCAATGAGTTTGGTACTGAGGCGCAGAAGCAAAAGTACCTGCCGAAGCTGGCCTCTGGCGAATGGATCGGCTGCTTCGGCCTGACCGAACCCGACCATGGCTCCGACCCGGGCGCGATGATTACCCGGGCGCGCAAAGTAGATGGCGGCTATAGCCTGACCGGCGCGAAGATGTGGATCACCAACAGTCCGATCGCGGATGTGTTTGTGGTGTGGGGCAAAGACGATGCGGGCGATATCCGTGGCTTCGTCCTGGAGAAAGGTTGGAAAGGCCTGAGCGCACCTGCCATTCACGGCAAGGTCGGCCTGCGGGCCTCCATCACCGGTGAAATCGTCATGGATAACGTATTCGTGCCAGAAGAGAATATTTTTCCGGATGTGCGTGGTTTGAAAGGTCCTTTTACCTGCCTTAATTCGGCACGGTACGGGATTTCCTGGGGGGCGCTGGGGGCTGCGGAGTTCTGTTGGCACACGGCGCGTCAGTACACCCTTGATCGTCAGCAGTTTGGTCGGCCATTAGCCGCCACGCAGTTGATCCAGAAGAAGCTGGCCGATATGCAGACCGAAATCACCCTGGCTCTTCAAGGTTGCCTGCGTCTGGGCCGGATGAAAGACGAAGGTACGGCGGCGGTTGAAATTACTTCGATCATGAAGCGCAACTCCTGTGGCAAGTCCCTGGACATCGCACGCATGGCCCGGGACATGTTGGGTGGCAACGGCATCTCCGATGAATTCGGGGTGGCGCGTCACCTGGTCAACCTGGAAGTGGTCAATACCTATGAAGGGACCCATGACGTGCATGCCTTGATTCTGGGGCGCGCACAAACCGGTCTTCAGGCGTTCTATTAATAGGAGCATGGGCATGGGCGCGCTTTCGCATCTGCGGGTACTGGATTTGTCGCGAGTACTGGCGGGACCCTGGTCCGGGCAGATCCTTGCAGACCTTGGGGCCGAGGTGATCAAGGTCGAAAGACCCGGCAGTGGTGATGACACGCGCGCCTGGGGGCCGCCCTTCCTGAAAGATGCTGATGGCGAGAACACCAGTGAGGCAGCGTATTACCTTTCGGCTAACCGCAATAAAGAGTCGGTGACTATCGACTTCACGCGACCGGAGGGGCAAAAGTTGGTGCGCGATCTGGCTGCCAAGTCGGACATCTTGATCGAGAACTTCAAGGTCGGGGGGCTTGCAGCCTATGGCTTGGACTATGAGTCGCTCAAGGAGGCCAACCCGGAGCTGATTTATTGTTCAATCACCGGGTTTGGCCAGACGGGGCCCTATGCAACGCGTGCCGGCTATGACTTCATGATCCAGGGGCTGGGTGGGCTCATGAGTCTGACGGGCAAGCCTGAGGGGGATGAAGGGGCCGGGCCGGTCAAGGTTGGCGTCGCTCTGACGGACATCCTTACAGGGCTCTATTCAACCGTGGCGATCCTGGCGGCGCTGGCGCATCGCGATCATGATGGTGGTGGCCAACATATCGATATGGCACTGCTGGATGTACAGGTGGCTTGCCTGGCAAACCAGGCGATGAATTACCTGACAACCGGAGCGTCGCCGAAGCGCCTGGGGAATGCCCATCCTAATATAGTGCCCTATCAGGACTTTCCCACAGCCGATGGGGATTTCATTCTTACCGTGGGTAATGACAGCCAATTCCGTAAATTCGCCGAAGTCGCTGGGCAGCCACAGTGGGCGGATGACCCGCGTTTCTCCACCAACAGGGCTCGAGTAGCCAATCGTGCGGTGCTTATTCCATTGATCCGCCAGGCTACGGTCTTCAAGACGACTGCTGAATGGGTGGCAGGGTTGGAGCGAGTGGGGGTGCCGTGCGGACCGATTAATGATCTGGCGCAGGTATTTGCTGATCCTCAGGTCAAGGCGCGGGGCTTGGCGATGGAGCTGCCTCACGCGCTGGCGGGGATGGTGCCTCAGGTTGCCAGTCCGATACGTTTATCCAAGACACCTGTGGAGTACCGTAGTGCGCCTCCTTTATTGGGGGAGCATACGCTTCAGGTGTTGCAGGGGGTTCTGGGGTTGGGTGCAGCTAATGTGGCTGCGTTGAAGGCGGCAGGTGTCATCTGAGTTATTCCCTCTATATAGAAGCACGAAGAGTGTTCTTCTCAAGAGCGCTCGTTTTTTAATCAATCCTAACTTATTGATAGAAAAGCAGAATTAAGTGTTGACGGCAGATCCTGGAA